>OMIN01000101.1 GCA_900299145.1 Betaproteobacteria bacterium
ACCTAAGCCTTCGTCGGCAGCGTCAGATGTGTATAAGAGACAGTGCTGGTGCTGCTGCACACATCGCCAAAATAAGTATGGCAATCTTATCCATGTGAAATCACGGGAGATGGATTATGGGCGCTGGGCCCGTTTCCATTCTACGACCAATGGATCGTTACTCCATCGTGCGTCATATGTCGTTGCTGTTGTGCATGCATGCTTCGTTGAATCTGGAATTGCTGGCCACAGATGATGCGGAATGTTGGGTTTGTCCTTGATCTTTATCCACTTATCGTCGCGCACGATACTAAGGAAAAGCCAGAAAACAAATAGCGGTTGATTCCCGCCACCGTGCACAAAGTCGATCCAGCCCTCCGCGTCTGGTACGCCATTCGAGTCGATAACTGCCACACCCGATAGCTCTTCCAGATTGCCATCGATTGCGGAGGTGCAGTGTCCCTCTTGGCACGCATCTGACCAATCGATAGAAAGTCCCTTGGAGTTGATGCCGTAGGCCGACAAATCTTTGAGCAATTGGGTTTCTACTTCAATTTGAAGCAACGGTCCCATTGCTGCTGTTTGACCTAAGTGTTCAAAGGTCATCTTTCTTGCTCAAAGCTATTGTTGCTTGTTTGGGCAAATTAATTGTCGATGGAACAGCTAACCCACAACCCCAATATTCCAAGGCACAAACTCATGATCCCCAAGCCCCAGCAATTCACTCTTGGTTTTCTCACCCGACGCCGTGCGCAGCATCAATTCAAAAATCTTCTGCCCCATTTCGCGCAGGGTTGACGTGCCATCGAGAATTTCGCCGCAGTTGATGTCCATGTCTTCTTCGAGTTTGCGGAACATCGGGGTGTTGGTGGCGAGTTTGATGGAGGGTACGGGCTTGGCGCCGAACATGGAGCCGCGGCCTGTCGTGAACATGATCATGTTGGCGCCGCCTGCTATTTGCCCGGTGGCGGAGCAGGGGTCGAAGCCCGGTGTATCCATGAACACGAAGCCGTTTTGGGTGACCGGCTCGGCGTAACGGTAGACTTCCATCAGTGGGCCGGTGCCGCCTTTCATTGATGAGCCGAGAGACTTCTCCAGAATATTTGCGAGGCCGCCGTGTTGATTGCCGGGGCTGACCACGCCATTGATTTGCGTGTCGCGGCCCACCGTATAAACATCTTTCCACCAGCGGATGCGCTCAATCAGCTTTTCGCCGACTTCGCGGTTGCGCGCGCGGCGGGTGAGGGTATGTTCGACGCCGTAGATTTCCGGCGTCTCGGACAGGATTGCCGTGCCGCCATGTTGGCACAGCACATCCATTGCCGCGCCCAGCGCGGGGTTGGCGGTGATGGACGAAAAACCATCCGAGCCGCCGCATTGCAGGCCGATCATCAGGTGGCTGGCGGGCACACGGGTGCGCTTGACCTTGTTCGCTTCCGGCAGCATGGCTTTGACTGCCGCGATACCGGCTTCGATGGTTTTGCGCGAGCCGCCGGTGTCCTGCATGGTGAACAGGTGCAGCCGGTCGCTCACATCGAGCTTTTGTTCCTTCATCAAGCCCTTGATCTGATTGCGTTCGCAGCCCAGGCCGACGATCATCGATCCGGCGAGATTGGCGTGGCGCGCGTAACCCGCCATCGTCCGCCGCAGCAAATCCATTGGTTCGCCGGTCATTTCCATGCCGCAGCCGGTGTCGTGTGAGAACGCCGCCACGCCGTCGATGTTCGGGTAATCGGAGAGACGTTCCGGCGTGAAGTATTCCGCGATTTTGTGCGCCACCGTGGCAGAGCAATTCACCGTCGACAGCACGCCAACATAGTTGCGTGTGGCGACTTGCCCATTGGCACGCACGATGCCCATAAAACTGGCGCGCTCCGCATCGGGCACCATCTGCACGGGTTTGAATTCCTCGGCGTAGGCATAGTCTCGGTCGAATTCGCGGAACTGCATATTGTGCGCATGCACATAGCTGCCGGCGGGAATGTCCACCGAGGCAAAGCCGATCACCACGTTGTATTTGAGGATCGGCTCGCCCTGTTTGATGGCGTGCGAGGCGATTTTGTGACCGGCTTGTACTTGGCCACGGCACGTCAGGCCGTCGTCGAGCTTGGTGCCGAGTGCAAGGTCAATGCGCGCGATCACCACGTTGTCGGCGTCGTGCAGGCGGATGGTTTTGCCGGTGACGGATTTTTCTTTGATTTCGATCATGGGGGGCTCGTGAGTGACTTATTCGTGACTTGCTCGTAGCTTTTGCATTGGACGAAAAACTCTCCTTGTCATTCCCGCGAAAGCGGGAATCTATAAGTAGGTTCAAATGGCACGTGTGTTATGGATTCCCGCTTTCGCGGGAATGACAGGGGTAGTGTTGCTTTTGCCTGGTAACAGAATATTGTGTAAGTATTTGTTTCAATTGACTATTTTCCAAGCCGATCCAGCAGCCAATCCGCCACCGTATCGCACGCCAGCGTCAAATAATCGCGCTGACAATGCTGCGCGCCGCCCTCCGCCGCCGTGAACACACGCATGGTTTTGTCCTTCGACGCAATCGCTGCAAACAATTTGTCGGCATCGGCGCGCGACACTTGCGCATCTTCCTCGCCGTGCATCAGCAAAAACGGCACGGTGACTTTGCCGGCGACGTCGCCGCTTTTGAAGCCTTCGAGTTTGGAGAGTGCCTGTTCGTAGGTTTCGGTGCCGGTCGCCCAAAGCAGATGTTCGGCGGGCACCGGCAGCGCGGCTTCTTTCAACGCCTTGATGCGCTTGTCCCAGGTGGCGTAGTAATCCCAGATTGGCCCCCACGCGATGCATGCGCTGTAACGGCTATCCATTGCCGCACAACGTGGCGCGTAGTAGCCGCCGAGACTCATGGCGAGGATCGCAACCTTTTTCATGTCCACGTCGTCGCGCTTCTCCAGATAATCCAGAGCGGCAGTACCGGCGACATCAAAGTCGTATCGCATGTGCATGCCGCGAAAACGGATTGCTTCGCCCTGTCCCGGCCCATCGACCAGCAGGCACGAAAAGCCGCGCCGCACCAGATCGGGCACGCCGCGAAGATACTGAATCTCTTTTTGCGTATCAAAGCCGCCAAAGCGCACCACACAAGGCGCGCGCTTGGCTGTGGCGTTTTCGGCGTGGATGAAATACGCCGGGAAGGAGCCATGTTTGGACGGCAGCTCGACGACTTCGATGCACGGGCGGTCGGTCAACGCGGCGAATCGGCGAAAGCACTCCAGAGATTTTTTATACGCCGCCATCGCGATATCGTCTTTCGGCTGGCGTGAGTGATCGCCGATCTGATAGTAAAAGCACGCGCGCAGATAATTTTGCGCGGCAGTGAATTTGTGGCCTTTGGCTTCGGCCTCCTGCGCAGTTTGCATGCGCAAATCCGCGCCCTTCACCCATTCGTCGAACCAGGCCTCGTCGTCGCCGACCTTGCCTTGCAGCCGGGCGCCGATGCGCATGACTTCGGAGACTTCGCAACCGCCGAAAGGCGCCGTGGACAGCACTACCAGCATCTCGGCCGACCAGCGGTAGTTGCCGGGAAAGTATTGAAAGTGGGAATCAGAGCGGGCAGAGGGGATGGCAGGTGCATTCATGATGGCGGGCCTTCAGAGCGTTGACGCAGAAGGAAAATTGAAGCGCATACTATAATAACCGTGCCACCCCGTCATCCGGATCAAGACATAACAAACACAGGATTGCCCTATGAGCATCATCGCCCCTTGGTATCAGCTTGCCTACATTATTCCGCATCTGTATACCGATCAGGACGCGTACCAGTTTTACCGCGTCGCGCCGGAAGGCATGATGCTCGTCACCTGCGGTCTGAACCTGCGCGAATACAGTCTTGCCGCCGTTGAGGAGAATCTGCCGACGTTGCGAGATCGTTTCGACTTGATGGCGAAAAAGAAGGTGGACCGGATTTCGCTCTCCGGCGTGCCCGTGGCATCCGCGCTGGGCCGCAAAAAGATGCGCGAAATTCTAAGTGATGCCGAGCAACGCACGGGCCTGCCGTGTGACACCGATCTTGAAGCGCATATCGCGACACTCCAGCATTTCGGTGCCAGCAAAATCGCGCTCGCCACGCGCTGGCCCGACGCAGTGAACCACATGCTGACCCAGTATCTCGCCGAGGCCGGCATCGAAGTGCTGGCCTGCCGCTCGTTCGCTCGCACGCTTGAAGCGAACAAGTACTCCGATGCCATGGAGGACCATGAATTGGCGCTGCGCCTTGGCCGCGAAGTGTTGCAAGCCGCACCCGGCGCGCAGGCATTGCTGATGCCCGGCGGCCTGTGGTTCGCAATTCACGCCGTGCCGATACTGGAAGCGGAGTTTGGCAAGCCCGTGCTGCTCAATATCCTGTCGACGACCTGGGCGGCGTTACATGCGGCGGGCAGCAAAATGCTGCACAGGCCGGATGCAAAGTGGGGAAAGGTGCTAGCAAGTCTTCGATAAAGTAATATTTAAAATCAACAAGTTGGATTATTTGTTGGTCAATTGCCTTTATCAGTCTCGGTAGCTTGAAAGTCCAATTGTTTGTGCGATAAGTATAAATACTTAGGTTAACTAGCTTATATTAAAAGGCTAGCGCGTCGCGTAACGTGAATAAAACACGTTGCGCGGAGCGGTCTGTGCAAACATCTGGTTTTTCCACCATCACAAACGGGCTGGTTGTCTCGGCATGATTCGCG
>OMIN01000102.1 GCA_900299145.1 Betaproteobacteria bacterium
CCAGCACCAGCGCCGCGCTCCATTGCACCAACGCCACCGCGGATGCCTGCAACGACAGCGGCAAAGCGGTAACCAGCGCCACCAGCGCGGCTATCGCCAGAAACCCGCCGAGTTTGCCGAGGATATAATGCGAACGCGGCAGGTCGAGCGCGAGCAGGGCATCAATGCCCTTGTCGTTGAATTCGCGGGTGATGCTGCCGAGCACGTGCGCCGAGACAATGAATACGGCGGCAAGACGCGCGCCAGCGGCATAGAAACTCGTCTGCAGGCGCGCGCTTTCGATCACCGCCAGTTCGGAAATGAAAAACGCCAGTGCCAGCATCACCGCAAGTGCTGCGGCCAGCAGCAAGGGCAGGCGTGTGCGGCGCGCCTCGAGCAGCGTATAACGTGCAATGGCCAGTATTTGTTGCATGACGAGCGAAGTATATAGAACGTAGAACGACAGAACGATAGCGCAATTGACGATAGGCGATTGGCAAAAGCGGTACTGACTCAGCGCACGATTCCACCCCGACACGACATGCCCGCCGAATCCACGCTTCCGCCCCGCTCCGACCGTCCCCTCCCGCCCACGCGCGGCAGCTTCGTCGCGCGCCACGGCCACCTGTGGCTGGGTTTGATGCTGCTGACGCTGCACGCGGCCACGGCGTGGGGCATGGGCACGGTGTGGGCCTCGGCACTGCTCCTCGCGCACTTCGGCCTCTTTCTGCTGTGGCAACCCCTGTGGCAGGGCGATGGCGAATTGCGTCCCGCCCAAGCCCTGCTCGTCATTGCACTGGGCATGCTGCTTGCCACGCTGAATAACTGGTGGGCCATCGCGGTGTGGCTGGCAGCGCTGATTTCGCTCACTGGCGGCGGCGTGCCGGGCCTGACACAACGCGGCCAGCGGCTCGCCTCGCTGCTCGCGGCGCTCTACCTGCTGGCGCTGCTGCTGATCTGGGTAGTGCCGCAACTGGCGGGCGAGCCGCCTGCCAACACCACGCTGGTGGCGCTGGTACGGTATGGCTTGCCGCTGGTCGCAGCCGCCATTCTGTTCGTGCGCGCCGCGCCCGCGCGTTCGGCAACGCCCATCGCGGTGGACGTGTTTTACAGCCTGATGCTGTTCCTGCTGGTGGCGGCGCTGGTGCTGGGCAGTCTGGTGCTGCAAAGCGCGAATCAGGGCCAGTACCTGCTGGCGCTGGCGGAAACACTGATTTTGATCGCCGCCGCGCTGGTGGCGCTGTCGTGGCTGATGAGCCCGACCGCCGGCTTTGCGGGTTTCAATCAATTGCTGTCACGCTATTTGATGAGCGTGGGCCTGCCGTTCGAGCAATGGGTGCAACGTCTCGCCCAAATCGCCGAGCATGAAAGCGAACCGAGGCGGTTTCTCGACGCGGCACTGGAACACATACTGGCGCTGCCGTGGGTGATTGGCTTGCGCTGGGAAACCCCGCTGGGGTCCGGGCACTATGGGCGGCTGAACGAACATTACGCGGAGTTCGTGGTGGATGAACTGAAGCTCAACATCCACACACGCTGGGCGCTGTCGCCGGCGATGCTGCTGCACGTGAAACTGCTGGCACAGATGATCGGCCACTTTTACGCCGCCAAGTTGCGCGAACAGCTACAGCGGCGCGACGCCTACACGCAGGCGATCCACGAAACCGGCTCGCGCCTGACGCACGATGTCAAAAACCTGCTGCAGTCGCTGCACGCGCTGTGCGCCGCCGCACAGGACAACACGCCGGGGCAGTCCGCCGCGCTGCTCGCGCTGATGCAACGGCAGTTGCCACAGATCACGCAGCGGCTGTCCGTCACCCTCGATAAACTTGGCGCGCCCGCGCAAACCGAGTCGCGGCAGATGGCCGCACACGCTTGGTGGGCCACGCTGCGCCAGCGGTATGCCTATCGCAACGTGCATTTCACGTTACAGAGCGGAGAAGGCCTGAGTGTTGGAAGCGGGGGAGCCGGGGAGACGGTGCCCGCCGAAGCCTTTGACAGCATTGCCGACAATCTGATTGAAAACGCGCTGCGCAAGGCAGCCGAGGTGCAGGTCACTTTTGACGCCCGGCGCCTCATCCTCATAGTGCGCGACGGCGGTGAAGCGGTGCCCCGCGCGCTCGCCGCGCAGCTGTTTACTTCGCCAGTGAGTTCCAGCGCGGGGCTGGGGGTGGGGCTGTATCATGCGGCGCGGCTCGCCACGCAGCACGGCTACACGCTAAAGCTGGCGGTCAATGAACCTGGCGATGTGCGCTTTCAGTTGTCGCCGGAAATCGATAATAAAAATAATCAATAAAATCAGATACTTACAATTATGATGCGCACAGGCGTTGGAATCGCGGCTCGTGCCGCATCCTCTGCTGAAAGCCACACGGTACCTGGCACGCCGGGCGCATGCGAGCGAGATTTTTTGACCTCCAATAACAGGGGCGTGATGTTCAGTTTGTAATGCGTGAAGCCGTGTGCGATCAGCGGCAGCGCTTTGCTAACCACGACGCTCACGCCATGGCGTTTCGCGGTACTGGCGGCATCGCGTTCGTGCGCCACTTCCGGCAGCGACCACAAGCCACCCCAGATGCCGCTGGCGGGGCGCCTTTCCAGCAGAATCTCACCGGCGTTGCGCATTACCAGCATCACAGTTTCGCGTTGCGGCAAGGCTGCGCGCGGCTTCTTGCCGGGCAGCAGGTGCGTCAAACCACGCTGGTGAGCCACGCAATCCGTGTTGAGTGGACAGCGCTCGCACTGCGGCTTGCTGCGCGAACACAGACTCGCGCCAAGGTCCATCAGGCCCTGCGTGTAAGCGATCATCGTGGCGGCCGCGGTTGTCTTGCGGACATTCTTATCTGACGGCGGCAGCAGCGCTTCGGCCAGCATCCACAACCTTTCGTGTACGCGCGTCTCGCCCGGATAGCCGTGCACGCCACAGTATCGCGCCAGTACGCGCTTGACGTTGCCGTCCAGAATGGCGTGCCGCCCGCCGTGTGCAAACACGCAAATTGCCGCCGCCGTGGAGCGGCCAATGCCCGGCAACGTCTGCACGACGTCGGGATCAGCCGGCATCCCCCCGCCGTGATTTGCCACGAGCTGCTGCGCCGCCTTGTGCAGATTGCGCGCACGCGAGTAGTAACCCAGCCCGCTCCACAGCGTCAGCACGTCATCCAGCGGCGCTGCGGCCAGCTTCTGCACCGTGGGAAAGCGTTCAAGAAAGCGCCGGTAGTACGGAATGACCGTGCCGACCTGCGTCTGTTGCAACATGATTTCGGAAAGCCAGACCGCGTAGGGGTCTCGGCACTGCCACGGCAAATCATGACGGCCATGACGTTTGTGCCAGGCGATGAGGCGTGCGGCGAAATTCGGCGGCGTGTGCCGTGCCTCGGCTTTCGTGGCAGCCTTATCCGCGGCTTTTGCGACGGGCTTAGCGGCCAAAAATACCTTTCAGCACGTCTTTGGCGGCATCACGCCCCGATGGAGCGGATGGCGCCGGAGTAGGCGTAGCCCCAGGAGTGGCCGGCGCAGCAGGCTTCTTGCCGAAAATAGCGTCTTCGAGTTTGCCCTTCACCATATCTTCGGCCTTCTGCTTCACCGTGTCGGTCAACAGCGCGTTGAAATCCAGTCCAAACGACGGCGCGGTGAGCGGCCCGGTGGCCCGCACCGGCACGGTGACGCCTTTCAATTCATTGACCGGGCGGCCATCCTGCCCGGTGAGCGTACCCACGACCGCAGCCTTCACCAGATAGTTAATGGTGTCGTTGCCGATGTCGATATCGCCCTCGCCGCCCACGCGCAGCAACGGCGATTTCAACGTCAGATCGTTGTTGCGCGCCACGCCGCTGGCAATAGCGAAGGTGCCGCTCAACTCCGAGAACTCGGTTTTCTTGCTGGCGTCGGCCTGCTGGGTTTGCTGGCCTTTCAACGTGCCAAGCTTCGCCTTGGCGTCGCGTATGGTCCCGGCAATGTCAATGCCCTTGATGGCGCCGTCACGCAGATTCACCGCCGCATTGCCATTCAGCGCCCGTTTCAGCGCGTTGACGCTGCCGCCCGCCGCACGCACGTCAACGCTCACCGAGCCTTTACCCTCAATCGAGTCCTTGTTGGCGAGATCTTTCAGCAACGGGCCAATCATCACCACGGTGAGATTCTGCCTGAACGCGAAAGACGGCGTTGCCTGCGCGGCGCTCACCGTGGCCGCACCCGTCATCGAGCCCCCATATAAGTTCGCGCTCCACGGATTGACGTTGACCTGCCCGCCCGCCGCCTTAATTTCTAGCCGCACGTTGCTGGCCTTGATGTTGGACGTCTTCAGCGTACCGATGTGGATCTTGCCGCTGGCGTTCAAATTGCGCAGGCCGCTGACATCTATCGGCTTGTCGCCACCGCCACTGCCCGCGGCCGGCTTGCCGCCGGTTGATGGTGCGTATTTGTCGACATCCAGTTGATCAATATCGATGTCGAATGTCAGTCCCGGTGGCGGAAAGCCGTTCACACCAAGTTGCGCCTTGATGGTGCTGTCGGCGACCTTGCCGGCCAGATTCGCCTGCGCCTGCTGCTTTGCACCATTGACGCTGGCGCTGCCTGCAAGATTGCCGCTGATGCTACTGCCCGGCAGATTCGGCCCGCTCGCAGTGATGTTGACTGCAAGCTGCGGCAGGCTGATCTGTTGCGTCTGAAAATTCCCCGACAATGGCGAGGTGACACGCGCCTTAACCGCCTGCGCGCCCTGCTTCATGTCCAGATCGAGTGTCATGCCCGCAGCCTTGAACGCCTGTGCCGTGCCCTCGATGCCGGGGAGCACGATGTTGGCTACCGTCGCCCCTTGTGCGTTGGTGATTTTCACCGCTACCGTGACTTTATCGCCCGACGCTTTATCCTTGGTAATCAGAAGCTTGGGCGCATCGAATTTGACATCCAGATTGTCCTTGCCGCTGACCGCCGTCATCGCGAGCGCAAGCGCGTTGGTGCGCAGTTCGCCCGCCTTGAGTTTGGCCTCGACGGCGCCGGAGGCCTTGAGATTGAGGTTCGACAAATCGGCGGCCTGGCCCTTCGCCTCCAATCCCATGTTGTCGAGCGCGAACACCTGATTTTCCAGATCAAACTGCAACTTTGTTTTCAGCGAAACGGCAAGATTCACCTTGGGCTTGTCACCCTGCACCGTCACCGACAGATCAATCTTGCCCGGCACATTGGGCGCGATGCGGCCGGTGGTGAGATTCAGATTCGACAACGCATAGGACGCGCGCTGTGCTTCATCGCGATAGGCTAGCGTAGCCTTCTCGATTTTTACGTGATCGATGTCGAATTCGACCTGTTCCTTTTTCTTGTCGTCGTCCTTGGTCAGCAGGTCATCGATGTTCATGCGGCCATCCTTGTACTTGATGACCGTGGCGCGTACACCGCTGATTTCGATTTCATCGACCACCACTTTTTTTGACAACAGCGGCATCAGCTTCAACGACACGCGGGCGCTTTCTACTGCCGCGAACTCGGCTTCGCTTTTGAACTCCGACAGCGCGAGCTTGCCAAGATCCGCGCCGATGCTCGGCCAGAATTTGAGCTTGATGTCGCCGTCGAGTTTTAGCGTACGCTGCTTCTTTTCCTTGACGAGCTGGATCACCTGCGGCTTGTAGGTGTTGGGGTCAAAGGTGGCGGCGACGTAAGCGGCAACCGCACCAAACAGCACGCCCACGCCGGCAAACGCCAGCAACACGTATTTGAGAATTTTCATGCACTTCCCCCGGCAGTGGAACGGATGGCGTACGGATGAAAAAGCAGCGCGATGATTCTACGGCGCGCCGGATGCGCCGGGCAATAGCGCGCGCCAACAATTCACAATCGCGTAACGGGAGAGCCGGCGCGATGTCGCGCCCGTTGGACGACCATCGGGAACAACATCCAGCACATCAACCCAATCAACACCAGGCAACCCCAGGCAACTGGAGCGGGTGAAGGGAATCGAACCCTCGTATGCAGCTTGGGAAGCTGCCGTTCTACCATTGAACTACACCCGCACGTAA
>OMIN01000103.1 GCA_900299145.1 Betaproteobacteria bacterium
CATGTCATCGCTAGCGTAGATGTAGATACTCGTTGTCTGAATATTCTTGTGCCCAAGGAGTTTTTGCAGCACACGCATACTGATGCCCTTAGAGCTGGCGCGGGTTGCAAAGCTGCGTCGCCCTGAATGGCTGGAGCATTGATCAAATCCAGCCTTCTTGTAAATTCCGTTTACAACTTGCGTAAGCGAGTTAGCTGTGAATCCTGCGCTACGCTGCGATGCAAACAAGGGTAGCTTGGTGTCACGCCCACGGTCACCAAGGCATTTTCGCCGACCAGTGTGCAAGCCGGTGTGACCTCCCAGCTCACAATCACCATCAACAACCCGGCGACTTACGCGATCACTGGCGTGGCCGTGATCGACCCCTTTCCCTCCGGCATGTCGGTAACCGCCACACCCAACTTCACGACTTCAAATTGCGGCACCTTTACGGTTGTATCCGGCAATTCACAGGGCGATACGCTGGTTTCTCTCACCGGTGGCACGATTCCCGCGTCAAGCAGTTGCACGATACAGGTCAATGTCAGCAGCACCACCGTGGGAACGAACTCCAATACCGTGGGCAATGTCAGCACCACCAACAGCGGCACGGGCAATACTACCGCTGCCGCGCGCACCGCGACACTGACCGTGACCGCGCCCGGCTCGCCGGTGCTATCGAAGATTACCAGTCCAAATCCGGTGGGTGTTAACCAGCTCTCGACGATGACGTTCACGATCAATAATAAAACTACCGCCACCACCGACATGGGTTTTACGGATACCTTCCCGTCCGGCGTGGTGTATCGGGGCACGACCAGTACCAGCTGCACCAGCAGCAGCGGAACCGCGTTTTCACTGACCGATCAAACGGGCGCTGCAAACGCAGCCGGGGCGGCGTTGGTGGCCGGCACCAGCACTGGTATCAAGGCGTTGGGCATTGATCTGGCTGGCAGCGCCTCGTGCACCATTGTCATTACGGTGTCGAGCGCCACGCCAGGCTCGTATCTGAACTCCAGCACTTCGCCCACGGCCGCCACCAGCAATATTCCGTCCGGCTCGCTGCAGGGGGGGCTCACGGCGCCCAGTATCAACGATACCTTGGTGGTGGTGGGTACCACGCTGACCAAGGCCTTCGGTCCGTCGACGGTGGTGATCGGCCAATCGTCTGATCTGACGTTCACCATTATTAACGGCGCGGGTGCGCCGCAACAAGGTGGCTTGGCTTTTACCGAAACGTTGCCCACCAATGTCGTGGTTGCGTCGGCGCCGTCTGCCACGCAGTGCGGTGGCACGGTCTCGGCGCCCGTTGGGCTTGGTACGATCACGTTCAGCGGCGGCGCCATGGCGTCGGGTCTTGCCAGTTGTACGATCGTGGTGCCCGTCAAATCCGGCGTGGGGGGCACGTATAACAACACGCCCGCCAATGTGACCGGCGTATCCGTGGGCATGACCAACAACGCCATGGCGACTCTGACAGTGAACACCGGTGTGGCGCTCAACTTTACCAAGTCGGTCAGAACCATTTGCGATCCGCAAAATTTTGCGGGCAATGGAACAACTATTTTCCCGAAGGCGATTCCAGGCGCGTACATGCAGTACACGTTTACGATCTCCAATGCTGCGGGCGCCGTCAACTCGGCAAACCTCACCACCATCATCGATGCGCTCGATCCGAATCTGAGTTTTGATGTGGATTTGCGCACGGGGTCCGCTACGGCATGTGCGGCGTCGCCCCCGGAAAGCGCGGCGGGTAAGGGTTTTGTGCTCACATGTACTGGTGGTACGCGTGCCTGTACGACACCCATCTATTTCAGCAGCAATCCTGGCGATGACGCCATGGGTATAACGGGCACGTCCATCACGCTTACCTTTGGGGATACGCCCGGCGCGCCCAAGGCGCTGCCCACGGAAGCCGGCTACGCGGCCGGAGAGTTGAAACCGGGTGAGTCGGTAACCATCCGCTTTAACGGCATCGTCCGCTAGCGCTCGTCGTGCCCGGGTTTGGCGGTCGCCCGTGCGCAAAATTTTTCTATACAATGCGCCTGCGCTGTTGTCATTGGCGGCCGCTTATGGGATTTCCATGGTGGCTGGCACGAAAATATTTATTCAAATAAAACAAGGAGTTACGTAATGGCTCACGCTATACGCATCCACCAGCATGGTGGCCCCGAAGTGTTGCGCTGGGAGGAAGTAACCGTGGCCGACCCCGGCCCGGGTGAAGTGCGCGTGCGCAACACTGCCATTGGGTTGAATTTTATCGACACTTATCAGCGCTCGGGTTTGTATCCGATGCCGCTGCCATTTACGTGTGGTTCAGAGGGCGCGGGCGTAGTTGAAGCCATCGGTCCCAAGGTGAAGGGTTTGAAGGTGGGCGACCGAGTGGCGTATGCCAATCCGATCGGAGCGTACGCCGAAGTGCTGCTGCGCCCCGCGGACAAGTTGGTAAAGATTCCCGCTGGTGTCAGCGATCAAACTGCCGCCGCGATGATGCTCAAGGGCATGACGGCTTGGTACCTGCTGCGCCGCACGTATAAAGTAAAAAAGGGCGACACGATACTGGTGCACGCGGCCGCGGGCGGCGTGGGGCAGATTCTGTGTCAGTGGGGCAAGCACCTCGGCGCAACCGTCATCGGCACTGTGGGCAGTGAAGGTAAGGTGGCTGCTGCAAAAAAAGCCGGCGCGAAGCACGTGATCGTCGCCGAGCGTGAAGTGGTTTCCAAGCGCGTGCGTGAAATCACCAAAGGCAAGGGCGTACCAGTGGTATACGACGGCACCGGCAAGGAGACTTTCATGGATTCGCTGGACTGCCTGGCGCCACTGGGCGTGATGGCGAGTTACGGCAACGCCTCCGGCCCGGTGCCGCCGTTTAACATTGGCATCCTCGCGCAGAAAGGTTCGCTTTTCCTGACGCGCCCGACGCTGGGCAGTTACACCGCCACGCGTGAAGATCTGGAGACCGCCGCACGCGATCTGTTCTCGGTGGTCAAAAAGGGCGCGGTCAAAATCGCGATTAACCAGACCTATCCGCTGATCGAGGCCGCGCAGGCGCACCGTGATCTGGAAGGCCGCAAGACCACCGGTTCGACGGTGCTGCTGCCCTGATGCGCGCGGTGGCGTGGCTGGTGTGTGCAATGGGAGCGGCGTATTTGCCGCCGCTCGCGCTTGCGCAAACGCAGAAGCCCGCGCCGGTGGAGGAACGTTCCGGCACCGCGGCTTCGCCGCAACAATTGCAGCAGCAACGCGCTTCAGCGAGCTACCGTGACGTGACGCAGGCCGCCTTCGAATCCAAATTGGCCGAGCAGGACGTGCTGAATCTGCAGGACGCCTACAACGCCGCGCGCGAGCGTGCCGATGGGCTGAAGGCGGAACTCGACAAGGCTTTGAAAGCGCGGGAAACGGCGCGGTTCAACGAGGCCGCGGCGCGCAAGCGGTATGAAGAGGCGTTGAAGTAATATACAGCCTCTCCGTTCGCAAGTTCCTCGCTCAATCTTATTCGGACTGCCACTGTGTTGCCATTGGATAATCTTCCGCCGCCGCCTGCCGGTGCACCGCTCGCACTGTTAAAAGGTATCACCGTCCTCGACCTCACGACTTCAATCGCCGGCCCCTATGCCGCGATGCAGTTGGGTGACATGGGCGCGGAGGTCATCAAGATCGAACGTCCGGGCAAGGGTGACGATTGCCGCGCGTGGGGGCCGCCATGGCTGGATGGCGAATCGCTGTGGTTCATGAGTTGTAACCGCAACAAGCAAAGCGTCACGCTGGACTACACCAACGACGCAGGCCGCGCCGTGTTGCATGATCTGGTCAAGAAATCGGACGTGGTGATTGTCAATCTGACGGGTCGCGTGCAGAAAAAACTGGGTGTGGATTACGCGGCGTTGTCGGCAGTGCGTGCGGACATCATTCACGTGTCGCTGTCGGGCTTTGGGTTGACCGGCGCACGCCGCGATTTTCCGTGCTACGACCTGATCGCCGAGGGTTACAGCGGCGTGATGGATTTGACCGGCGAGGCCGACAGCCCGCCACAAAAGGTCGGCACGCCGGCGGCCGACCTGATTGCCGGCATGGACGCAGCCTACGCCACGCTGGCTGCGCTGTTCGACCGCCAGCGAACCGGCGGTGAACACAAGAAAGGCCACAAAATCGACATCAGCATGATCGACAGCATGACGCGGTTTATGTCGCCACGCATCGTGCCGTATCTGGGCGGCGGGCCGCTGCCCAAGCGAACCGGCGCGCGCGACAGCGTGATTTCCGTTTATCAGGTGTTTGACACGGCGGACCGGCCGATCACGCTAGGCTTGGGCAACGATGGCATTTTCAAGCGCTTCTGGCAGGCGGCGGGGCAACCCGCAGTAGCGGATGATCCGCGCTACGCCACCAATGCCGCACGCGTAGCGGTGCGCGAGGAAATTGTTGCCAGGATTCAGGCCGTGCTCAAAACGCAAACGCGTGAATACTGGCTCAAGAAATGCGTCGAGCACAATGTGCCTGCGGGGCCTGTCAACAGCGCAGAAGAAGTGGCGCGTGACCCGGAACTGATGGCGCGCGGCCTGTTTTATACCGCGACTCACGGTGCCCGAAAAATCCCGCAAGTGGGCTTGGGCATTGCGGTGAACGACAGCAATGTCACGTACCGCAGTGCGCCGCCGCTGCTGGGTGAGCACAACGATGCGGTGTTGTCTGGATTGTTGGGTTACGATGCGGCACGCATTGCCCAACTAAAGTCACAAAAAATCATTTAAATTCAAATACTTAAAATCATGGCTTTTCAAACCATTCTGTACGAAGAAGACGGCCCCATCGGCTGGCTGACGCTGAACCGCCCTGACGATGGCAACATGTTCACGCCGCAGATGTGTCACGAGATACGCGATTGCATCAACGACATCCGCCGCGAAACGCGCACGCGCGTGATCGTCATCACCGGGTCAGGTGATAAATTTTTCTGTATCGGCGGACGCAAAGACGGCATGGAAGACACAACGCTCTACGCCGGCATGCTGCCCACGCTGGAGATCTACGAATCCATCGAAAAGCTGCAAAAGCCCGTAATCGCCATGGTCAATGGCTATGCCGTCGGCGGCGGCCAGGTGCTGCAGGTGATGTGCGACATCACGGTGGCCAAGGAAAGCGCGGTTTTCCGTCAGGTCGGCCCGATGATGGGCAGCTTCGACGCGGGCTACGGCACTTGGTACCTCGAAGACCTCGTGGGCAAGAAGAAGGCCAAGGAAATGTGGTTTGCCAATCCGCGCCTCAGCGCGAAAGAGGCGCTGGAAATCGGCCTCATAAACAAGGTCGTACCTGACGACCAGTTGAAGGACGAGACCCGCAAGATGGCCCTGGAAATCGCCGACCGCGGCGCCTTCGCGCTTGCGTCATTGAAAGCGGCGTTTACCGCGCGGCATACCGGTGTCACTGGGTTGGCGCGCGTTTCGCATGATTTGTTGTTGCGTTTGTATCTGGATAGCGATGAGCATACGGAACTTGGCGAATCGTTCCGCGCGAAGCGCAAGCCGGATAGCTCCAAGTTTGGGCACTGATGTCCACGCTGCTAACCCTTCACAATCCCCGCACCGCCAGGCGTTACTACGATGCAGGCTGGTGGCGCGCGGAAACCATGTACGCACTTGCCGCGCATCATGCGCATGTGCGGCCCAATGCCCCCGCGCTGCGCGATAGCCGCCATCGGCTGACGTGGGCGCAGTTGGTGCGCTGGGTCGATGCACTGGCCGCTGATTTACATGCCGCCGGTGTGCGCAAAGGCCAACGGGTTTCGGTGTGGCTACCCAATCGCGTGGAAGCTGTGATCGTGTTTCTGGCGTGTTCGCGCAACGGCTATGTATGCAACCCGTCGCTGCACCAGAACTATACGGTGGGCGAAATCGTTACGTTGATGGAACGCATCCAGAGCGCCGCGCTGTTTGCCCAAGCGGGTTACGCCGCGGACGCCACCAAGGTGGATGTGTTTGAGGCGGTCAAGCCGCTGGCGGGCTTGAAGCGTGTGTATCGCATGGACGATGGCGCGTTTCCGGCGATGGATGCCTCGTCGACCAATGCGCCACCCGTGGACGACGACCCCGACAAGATCGTCTATCTCGCGTTCACTTCCGGTACCACCGGCATGCCGAAAGGCGTGCTGCATTCCGACAACACCCTGCTTGCCAACGGCCGCGCCATGGTGCACGACTGGCATCACGACGACAAAACGGTGCTCTATTCGATGAGCCCGCTGTCGCACCATATCGCCACGGTGGCCATCGCGCAAAGTCTCGCCGCCGGGTTTGAGCTGGTAGTGAACGACCTCAAGTCTGGCCAAAAGCCGCTCGACGGCCTGATTGAAACCAATGCGACTTATGTGATGGGCGTGCCCACGCACGCCATCGACATCCTTGCGGACGCCAAGGCGCGCGGGCGCCAAGATTTGGGCAAGGTCAATCTCTTTTACATGGCGGGCTCGGTGATCCCGCCGGAAACCGCGCGCGCGTTTCTCGACTGGGGCATCAAGCCGCAGAACATCTACGGCATGACGGAGAACGGCTCGCACCAATACACCATGCCTGATGACACGGTGGAAATTATCACGACCACCTGCGGACGTGCGTGTCACGGCTATGAGACCCGTCTGTGGGATCAGGAAAACCCGGACATTGAAGTCACGAAGCCTGGTGATATAGGCGAAATCGGCACGCGTGGTGCCTTGCTGATGCTGGGCTACTTCAACAACCAGAGTGCCACGGAAAATTCCTTCAACGCCGGTGGATGGTTCATGAGTGGCGATCTGGGGCGGGTGGATGCGCATGGCAATTTGCAGATCGTCGGACGCAAGAAAGACCTCATCATCCGCGGCGGGCACAATATTCATCCGTCGCGCATCGAGAATCTCGCGTTGAAGCACCCGGCGGTGTTGAAGGCGGCAGCGTTTCCGGTGGCCGATCAGCGTCTGGGTGAGCGCGTGTGCCTGGCGATTATTCAGCGTGAAGGTGTCAGTGTCGCCGGAGACGCGCTGCTCGCGCATCTAGATCAGGCGGGGTTGTCGAAGTACGACATGCCGGAGTTTTTTATCGCAATGAATGCCTTTCCGCTCACCGCCAGCGGCAAGATTTTGAAGCGTGAACTGGTGGAATGGACCAAGGCCGGAAAGATCACACCGGCGTCGGTGCGGTGGAAGGCTGGGGCGTGAGGAGCAATGTCTGATGGCGAATGAACTGACGCGGGTGGATGAATTTGCGGTTTTGACTTTGAACCGCCCTGATACGCTCAACGCATTGTCGTTTGAACTGATATGCGACCTCAATGCCAAGTTCGACGAAGTGGCGAAGAGCGACGCGCGTGCGCTCATCATCACCGGCGCAGGCAGCAAGGCGTTTTGCGCCGGCGCTGATATCAAAGAGCTGTTTGGCCGCACGCTGATGCAGCAGAAACAGGGCGGTGATTACGGGCAGGCGACGTTTGCCAAACTCGATACGCTGCCGATGCCGTCGGTGGCCGTCATCAACGGCTATGCGTTTGGCGGCGGCATGGAGCTGGCACTGGCGTGCACTTTCCGCTTGGCCACAAAGAATGCCAAGATGGGCACGCCGGAGATCAAACTGGGGCTCATTCCCGGCTACGGCGGCACGCAGCGCCTGCCGCGCGTGGTGGGCGAGGCGCGCGCGCTGGAGATGGTGATGACCGGGCGTACGGTGGATGCCGATGAAGCGTATCGCATTGGGCTCGTCAATCGCATCGTCGAAGGTGAAGCACTGGCCGGCGGCATGGCTTTTGCGCGGGAGTTCACTTGCTACAGCCTGCCTGTGCTGCAATTTGCGCGCGATGCGGTGAAGCGCGCGGGCGATACGCCGATCAACGAAGGACTGAAGATCGAAACCGATCTCGCCACGCTCGCCTTCCAGACTGCCGACGCGCACGAGGGCATGACGGCGTTTGCTGAAAAGCGCAAGCCGGTGTTTAAAGACAAATAACGCGTGAGGGGGGAGGCGTGAGGCGTGAGGCGGTCATCGCGGTAACCGGGGCTAGCCGTGGCATCGGCGCAACTATTGCGCTGGAGTTGGCGCGTCGTGGGTTTACGGTGGCATGTTTGACGCGCAATGTCACGGGGCCAGAGGTGGCGATTCCATCGGAGTTGAGTGCGCGTTTCGTCAACGCGCGTTGCGATGTCACCGATGAAGCCAGCATCAAACAGGCACTGGCGGAAATTGCAGCAAAAGCTGGCGCCATTCACGGCCTGGTCAATAACGCTGGCATCCACCTCGATGGCCCCAGCGACAAACTCCCGCTCGACATTTACAACCAGGTGATGGCAACCAATGCCACGGCGGTGTTCGCGGCGTGCCGGGAGGTCTTTCCGCATCTCACCAAGGCTGGCGGCGGCATCATCATCAATATCGGCTCGTTCTTTGACAAGGTGGGTGTGAAGCGCAATGTCGCCTATTGCGCCTCCAAGGCGGCAGTGGGTGCCATAACGCGCTGTCTGGCCGTGGAGTGGGCGCCGAAAAACATTCAGGTGCTCGATGTCGCGCCGGGCTATATAGAAACTGATTTGAATCGTGATGCCTTCAAGGGGCCACTGCGCGAATTTCTCGCCAGGCGCATTCCCGGTGGCAAACATGGCACGCCCGAAGACATCGCAAAACTTGTGGCCGCGATCTTCGCCGAGGACATTCCGTTTTTGACAGGCGAAACCATCTACATTGACGGCGGGCAGGGCATGGCGCATTAGCGACAGCATTCGTAACCATATAATTTTATTGCTATTTTTGTGAAAATATTTGATCGCCTCGACGCCAGCGTCAATTTCGCGTCCGAAGAACGCCAGTTGATCGATTCCGTACGTGTACTCGCGCGCGACAAGATTGCTCCGCGTGCGACGGCGTACGACAAATCCGGTGATTTTCCGTGGGACAACGTCAAGGCCATCAACGCGCTGGGCTTGAACGCGATGTTTGTGCCCGAAGCTTATGGCGGCGCGCAGATGTCCTATGCGGCATATCTCGAATGCGTGCGCGAAATCAGCAAGGCGTGCGCGTCGACAGGCATTATCTGGGCAACCAATTTTCATGCGATGAAGCCGCTGGTCGATTGGGGCAACGAGGAGCAGAAAAGGCGCCTGTTGCCACGGCTGGCCGAAGGCGCACTGGCCTCGCTGGTGATTACCGAGCCGTCGGCGGGCTCGGACGCCACGGGCATGAAGACTTCTTTCACGCCGGATGGCGACGAGATTGTTGTCAATGGCTCCAAGACTTTCATTACCAACGGCGCCCATGCGGACTTGCTGCTGGTGTTTGGCAAATGGAGCGAAATTGCGGACAGCAAGTCGTCCATCTCCGTGCTGATCATGGAGAAAGGCACACCCGGACTGAAGGTCGTGCGCGAGGAAGACAAGATGGGCTTGCGCGCCTCCAGCACGGCCACGCTGGCGTTCGACAATTGCAGGGTTCCGCGTGCGAACTTGCTGTGCAAACCTGGTGATGGCCTGAAGATTTTGCTGGCTTCACTTAACAAGTCGCGTCCCAGCGTGGCGGCGCATGCGCTGGGCATCGCGCGTGCGGCGTTCGAGGAAGCGGTGGATTACATCAACGCGCGCAAGCAGTCGGGCCGCCGAATCGTCGAGTTTCAGGGCATACAGTTCATGCTGGCGGATATGGCAGCGGAACTTGCACTCACGGAGTCGTGGCTGTGGCATGTGGCGCGCATGGTGGATGCCGGCGCGCAGGACTTTGGTGTGGAGTCCTCCATGCTGAAAATGCGTGCCTCCGATGTGGCCATGCGCATCACCACGGATGCGGTGCAATTGCATGGTGGTTACGGATACATCAAGGATTTCCGCGCCGAGCGGTTGATGCGCGACGCCAAGATCACGCAAATCTGGGAGGGCACCAACCAGATACACCGGCAGTTGATCGGACGCAGTTTTTTGAAGAAGTAAGAAGAGAGGCGTTGATGCAACCGCTCAAAGGTTTAAAGGTTCTGGATTTCAGCACCTTGCTTCCGGGCCCACTGGCAACCCTGATCCTCGCCGAGGCTGGCGCGGAAGTAATCAAGATCGAACGGCCCGGCCGCGGTGACGAGATGCGCTCGTATGTGCCGAAGTTCGGTGCGGACAGCGTGAACTTTGCCATGCTTAATCGCGGCAAGAAGAGCATCGCCATTGACTTGAAGGATGCCGCCGCGCGCGAGGCGCTGATGCCGTTGCTGCGCGAGGCAGATGTGGTGATGGAGCAGTTTCGCCCTGGCGTGATGGATCGCCTGGGCCTAGGTTACGACGCGTTGGCGAAGATCAACCCGCGCATTATTTATTGCGCGATCACCGGCTACGGGCAGACTGGCCCGCGCGCACAAACCGCCGCGCATGACATCAACTACGTGGCCGAGTCCGGCATGTTGTCGCTGGCGGCAGGCGAGGACGGCGCGCCCATCGTGCCGCCGGCGTTGATTGCCGATATCGGTGGCGGCACCTACCCGGCGGTGATCAATATTCTGCTGGCGTTGCGCGCGCGCGACGCGACGGGCAAGGGTTGCAAGCTCGACATTGCCATGGGCGACAACCTGTTTACGTTCCTGTATTGGGCCATGGGCAATGGCCTCGCCGCGGGCGAGTGGCCCACGCCGGGCGGGGACCTGGTTACCGGTGGCTCGCCACGCTTTTACATCTACCGCACGAAGGACGATCGGTTTATTGCGGCAGCACCGCTGGAACAGAAATTCTGGGAGAACTTCTGCGAGGCCATCGCGCTGGACGTGCAATACCGCGATGATGCGAAGGATGTGAAGGCTACGAAGCGCGCGGTTGCTGACCGCTTGCGGCAGAAGTCGGCTGCAGAATGGCAAGCTATCTTTGCCGGAAAGGATTTGTGCTGTTGCGTGGTGGCGACCATGCAGGAGGCGCTCGAAGACCCGCACTTCAAGGCACGTGGTGTGTTCAGCCGAACGCTGACGGCCAACGGCCGCAGCATTATTGCGCTGCCGGTGCCGGTGGTGGATGCGTTTCGCGCGGGCGGCGCGAGTGCGCAGTACCCGTCGCTGGGTGGTGATAATGCAATGCTGAAAACATAACAAAAACAATTATTTACCTATTCACATGAAAGCACTGATTGTTTATGAGCACGGCCCGGTGGAATCACTGGCGCTGGGAGAATTTGCCGACCCCAAACCCGGCAAAGGGGAGGTGCTGGTCCACGTGCACGCGGCAAGCATCAATTTCCCCGACCTGCTGGTCGTTGGCGGCACCTACCAGAATCTGCCCAAACGGCCCTTTGTGCCGGGCAAGGATCTTTCGGGCGTGGTGGGCGCGGTGGGCGAGGGCGTGTCAAGCGTGAAGCCGGGCGATCGTATCGTCGCGCAGATCGAGCATGGGGCATTTGCCGAGCAAGCGGTGGTGCGCGAGGTGCTGTGCTTCAAAATGCCGGCGACGATGGGCCACGCCGAGGGTGCGGCGATGGGCCTCACGTATCTCACTGCACACAACGCCATCGTCGAACGCGCACACATGCAGCCCGGTGAAACGGTGCTGGTGACGGGCGCTGCGGGCGGTGTCGGCTTTGCCTGCGTGCAACTGGCCAAGGCACTGGGCGCGGTGGTGGTGGCCGCGGTGAGTTCGGAGGAAAAGGCCGCGCTGGTGCGGGCCAATGGCGCGGATCACGTGGTGCGCACCGATGTGCCGGATTTGCGTGAGTCGTTCCGCAAACAGGTATTTGATGCCGTCGGGAAAAAAGGCATCGACCTCGTGCTGGAAAACGTCGGTGGCGATGTTTTCGATGCGAGCCTGCGCACCATGGCGTGGTGTGGCCGGCTAGTGATCATTGGCTTCGCCGGCGGGCGCATCCCGGAAGTGAAGGCGGGTTATTTGCTGGTCAAGAACATCTCGTTGATTGGCCTGCAAAGCAGCGATTATCGCGAGCGCACGCCGCAGGTGGTGCGCGACGCCTACAACCAGCTGTTTGCCCTCTACGAGGAAGGCAAGTTAAAGCCCCATGTAATGGCTGAGTATCCGATGGCCGACTACGTCAAGGCCATGCACATGGTGCAGGACCGCAAGGTGCTGGGTAAGGTTGTTCTCACGATGCGGGTTTGACAGTGGATATGGCGGGATTTATAACCTTCCAACACCAACTTTTTGCCACGGCGGTTACGGCGAACACAGAGCGTTTTTTCATATACGCTTCTACGGGCGCAGCGGCCGTTGTGATTTGACGTTATTGACTTTACTCAGGAGGTTCACATGTACGGATGGCGCGGACGCATTGGATTGCTGGTTCCTTCGATCAACACCACCATGGAGTCGGAGTTCTGGCGCATTGCGCCGCCGGGCGTGTCCGTGCACACGGCGCGTATTTCCGGCGGGCGCGAGGGCACGCCGGAGACGCTCCGCCACATGGAAGATTCCAGCAAGGTGGCCGCCGCCGATGTGGCGATGATCGAGCCGGATGTAGTGGTCTATGGCTGCACCAGTGGCAGCTTTTTTGAAGGCCCGACCTGGAACAAGAAGATTTCCGAGCAGTTGAGCGCCATCACCAAGGCGCCAACGGTTACCACCGCCGGCGGCATGGCGGCCTGCCTGATGGCTGGCGGTTTCAAGAAGGTGGATGTGGTGACGCCGTATGTCGAATTGACCAACGAGCGCCTGAAACACTTTCTGAAAGCGCACGGCATCAACGTGGTGAAGCTCGGCACTTTCGACATGCTCGACATGTTCGATCACGCCAAGATCCAGCCGGAAGAGATTTACCGCAAGGTGAAGGAAATCACCACGCCCAAGTCCGAAGCGGTGTTCGTGGCCTGCACGCAGTTGCGCGCGCTGGAAGTGCTCGATCAGCTGGAGCGTGATCTGGGCAAGCCGGTGTACTCGGCAGTGCAGGCGTCGGCCTGGCAGGCATTCGAGGCGATGAATGTGGACCCGCAGATCATGAATTGCGGCAGCCTGTTGCGCAAACTGTCGGAGCCGGGTGCGCAGAAAAAAGCGGGCAAGAAGCTGCGGTCGGCTTAGTCGTGGTCCTTCCCCCGCCCTGGGGCGGGGGAAGACTGGGATGGGTGCAGGGAAAGCACAGCGTATGATCTTCAACAGCCAAAGCGCCATCACAGACCCCACGCGCGAGCCTGCGTGGGCCGAATGGTATGAAGAACACCTGCGCATCATGGCCACAGTGCCTGGCGTGTTTTCGGCGCAGCGTTTTCTCACCACGCATGTGGGGCATCCGCGCTCGCTGGCCATGTACGGTGTGGCGAACGCCGACGTGTTCAAGGGCGAGTATTACCTGTCCGTGCGCGGCATGGGCGAGTGGCTGCCACTGATTGACAGGCGCTGGTATAGACGCAACCTGTTTGACGGGCTGGCGGTGGCGCCAATCGTCAACAACGATCAGGTGCTGCTCGTGGCCGATCGCAGTGCACCCAATGCCGCGCTCAACATGACCTGGCTTGCGGTGGCGGGCATCGACCGTTCGACGTCGTATCGCGGCATCGCCGTGGTCAGCAGGCACAATGTGCCCACGGTGCCCGACGACGTGGCAGTGTATGCGCCGGCTTCACGGCGCCACGTGAACGAGAAAGAAAAAATTCAATGAAAACAATTACTTATATAATTTTCGCGGCGCTGCTGGTGCTGGGCAACACGCACGCGCAGCAGTGGCCCGCCAAAACCGTGCGCTGGATCATTCCGTGGCCGCCGGGCGGCGGCGCGGATGTCCTCGCACGCATTTTGCAGCCGTCGTTGTCGGAAGCGTTGGGCCAACAAGTCGTGGTGGATAACCGCGGTGGCGCGGCCGGCAACATCGGCGCGGAGCTGGCGGCAAAGTCGCCACCCGATGGCTACACCATCGTGTTTGCGTATTCGGGCACGCACTCCATCAACCCGCATATCTATCGCAAGATGCCGTTCAAGGAGAGCGACTTCGCACCGCTGATCTGGACGGCATCGGTGCCGCAGGTCGTGGTGGTGCACCCGTCACTGCCGGTGAAGGCGCCGCGTGACATTGTCGCGCTGGCGAAATCAAAGCCCGATCAGTTCACCTACGGCTCCAGCGGCAATGGCGCGATCAATCATCCGGCTGGCGCGTTCTTCGCCTCGATTACCGGTGCGCCCATCGTGCATGTACCGTACAAGGGCGGCGGCCCGGCCGCCATCGCCTTGATGGGTGGCGAGATCGCCATGATCTTTGGCGAGCCCGCCACGGTGATCCAGCACATCAAGGCCGGCAAGATGAAAGCCATTGCGGTCACCAGCGCAAGGCGCGCGCTGGCCATGCCCGACCTGCCCACGGTGATGGAGACCGGGATCAAGGGGTATGACGTGACGTCGTGGAACGGCCAGCTCGCCCCAGCCGGCACGCCGGCCGCCATCGTGCAGCGCTACAACACCGAGTTCAACCGCATCATCGGTACGCCGGAGATGAAAAAGCGCATGATCGACAACGGCTATGAGCCCATGGGCGGCCCGGCCGAAAAGTTCGGCGAGCACATCCGCGCTGAAATTGCCAAATGGGCGCCGGTGGTGAAATCCGCGAACATTCGCGTGGATTAGGCAGTGCGTGAGGCGTAACCCCGGTTTGTCGAGAAATGTTCGCGCCGCATGCTTCACCCAGTTCAAACAAGGAGAGAAAAATGGCCAAGGGCTTACTCGTAGCAGGCTTCGACTACAGCATGGTCGACGCTGGAGAATTTAACGACTGGTACGACACCGAACACGTGCCGGAGCGGGCGCGCTGTGAGGGATTTATCAACTGCGTGCGCTGGCTGGCCGTGGACAATCCAAAGATTTCGGTTGCCACTTACGATCTGGAATCACACGCCGTGCTGCACACCCCGCCGTATCTGGCTATCGGCCGAGAGAATCTGTCGCCGTGGAGCAAGCGCATGACGGCGAAGGTCAAGCGGTTGTTGCGCATCGAGGGCGAGCAGCTCGTGCCGGGCGACCAGGTGATGCGCGGCACCACGAACTATCTGATGATCAACGCCAACCAGATACCGCTGGATGCGCTCGACGAGGTCAAGCGTTGGTACCGCGAGGAACACATTCCGCGTCTGGGCGCGGTGCCGGGCTGCGTGTCAGCGCGGCATTTTTTTGCGCATTCCGGCACCCATAACAGCATTGGTTTGTATGAGCTGGAGCGCCCGGAAATCTGTGCCTCTGACGTGTGGAAAGAAGCAGCGGTAACACCATGGACAGTTAAAGTGCGACCGTTTTTGACCAACCAGTTTCGCGTGGTGTTACAGCGCTATCAGCGCGCGGCTTAGGCGGGGTTGATGGTGGTATGGTGGTAGCATGGTCTCCGCAAGCGCCATTCGCCGGTGGCAGCGTATTTTCGGCAACCTCAGCGTCAACCGGCGTGCCAGCCGTTGCGTTCAGTTTTTGACCTCAGGCGGCGGCGCTGCTTGTGCCGTTCCCGTTACTCACTTGAAGGAAGCACCCATGAATAAAATACTCTCCACCTTGATGGCCGGCATCTTTGCTCTGGTGACCACGGGCGCCGCCGCGCAGGCCCCGGCGCCTTCCGCACCCTCAGCGCCCTCAGCACCAATAGCTCCCGCCACCCCGGCGGCGCCCACGCAGGCGAAAGGTGACAAGGCAGGCGCATCCGACAAGGCCGACACGCCCAAGGCGGAAAAAGCCAAAGGCAAGAAGGGTGGCAAAAAGGGTGGTAAGAAAGGCGGCAAGAAGGGTGGTAAGAAAGCCAAGTCCGACGCCGCCGCGCCAGCGCCGAAGTAGCCGCCTCGGCATCAAACACCGAAACACAAAAGCGGCTTACAGCAGGCCCACTGCACCAGTAGGGGCAGTATTACCAGCTAGGTTGGTTCGGGGAAAAGGGGTAGGCTACTGACGTATTGCGCGCCAGCCGTACCATTTTGCCCGAAAGGCTGGCGTTGAAAGTCTTTTAAAAGTATTTAAAATCAAACACTTACAGACCTTCTCGCCTTGACGTGGCAGGCAGTGTGAGGCAAGTGTGCAGCGGTGCTTTAGCGGTGCTTTAGCGTTGCTGAAGCTATTGCCGCGACAATGGGCACACTGAATGATAAGAATGACTAAGGGGCGAGGCGCCGATGTCACGGTGATGCAGCATTATGGCAAGCACGTGGTCTTGTGCC
Source organism: Betaproteobacteria bacterium (assembly GCA_900299145.1). Lineage (GTDB taxonomy): Bacteria > Pseudomonadota > Gammaproteobacteria > Burkholderiales > SG8-41 > UBA5216. The sequence goes on from OMIN01000103.1 coordinate 16,066, forward strand.
AATGTGTCTGCTGGTGCGCCAGCGCGCGTAAGTTTGTGAATGGACGAAAACGTCCGCTCGGGGCATCGTAAGGGGAAACGATTTTGCTGTCGAAACTGACGCTGCGGCAGATGCTGACGCTGCCCTACGTAGTGCTGGTCGTATTGGCCGCAGCCGTGATTGGTGTATTGTCGTATCGCGCGGGCAGCGACGCTGTGGATACGCTTTCCGATCACGTGCTGACGGAAACCGTGGGCCGTATTTCACAGGCGGTGGACAAGCATGTCTCCGGCTCCGAGGCCGTGCTGGAAACGGCGTTTCCCGCGGACATGCCTGCGCCGGTATCGATCAAGGGCGAGGTCGAAGCGCTGCGCACTCGCCTGTGGCAGGCGACCACCGTGCATCTGGACCCCAACAACTATGCCTACTACGGCAATCGCAGCGGGCAGTTTATCGGTCTATGGCGCTTTTCCGAGACCGAAGCAGAACTGCGCCTGCGCACCGACCCGGATACGCCGCGCTCGATCTATCGGTATTCGCGCATGAGCGGCGCGCTGAAGGATCCGTTTGTCGAGTCGCGTATTTTCGATCCGCGCGATCGCCCGTGGTACAAGGCGGGCCAGAGCGCGGCCACGCAAACCTGGACGTCGGTATATATCGATTTCAAGACGCTGCAACTGGTGGCGACACGCGCGCGCCGCGTGGCCAATGCCGCGGGCGAGTTCGAGGGCGTGGTGGCGACCGACCTCTTGCTTGAACATCTGAACCAGTTTTTGCGCAAGCTTAAATTGAGCGCCAACGGTTTTGCCTTCATTGTCGAACCCGACGGTAACCTGATCGCAACCTCGCGCGGCCCGCATATCCGCAAAGGTGCCAACGGCAACAACGAACGGCTGAACGCAGCGGCCAGTGGTGATCCGATGCTGGTTGCAACCTATCACGCGGTAAAGTCGTTGACCACGGACGCCGACGCCAAAACGGGCTTTAACACCGCCGCATTTAAAGGGCCCGATGGCAAGACCATCCAGGCTGGCTACGCGCGGCTGCGTGACAAGGCAGGGCTCGACTGGACGGTTGCGGTGGCGGTGCCACGCAGCGACTTCATGCAGAAAGTCACCGACAACGTGCGCCAGACCGTGGCGCTGGCGTTGTTGGCGTGTCTGTTGATCGGCGCAACCGGCTTCATGGTGCTTAACGTCATTGCCGACAATCTGCGCCGTCTTGCCGCCGCGGCGCGCCAATTTGGCGATGGCGTGATAGACGCGAAAATTCCAGTAGATCGCGCCGACGAAATTGGCGAACTGGCCAAATCATTTGCCGGCATGCAAAAGCAGCTGCTCACCGACCGGCTCACCGGCATCGCCAACCGCGAATCGGTGGTGCGCCGCATTGAGGATCGCATCGTACGGCAGCGCCGCCGCGGCGACAGCCGGCCGTTCGCCATATTGTTCGTGGATTTGAACGGATTCAAGCATATCAACGATTACCTCGGGCACGATGTGGGTGACGCGGTGTTGTCGGAAATTGCCGTGCGCCTTGCCGGAAATGTGCGAGAAGAAGATTTGGCTGCACGTTTTGGCGGCGACGAATTCGTGGTTGTATTGGAAAACGTCGCCAATCGCGTGGATGCGATGAGCGCGCGCGACAAACTGGAAAGGGCGCTGGCAGCACCCCTGAAATCGCTGGAAGGTCTGGCGGTTGACAAGCTGCCGCCGGGTATAGGCGCTGCCATCGGTGTTGCGGTGTGCCCCGACGATGGCCATGACCTTGAGACGCTGATCAAACGCGCCGATTACGACATGTATCAGCGCAAGCCGGGGGATACCGGCACCGATCCAACGAAAACCGGCGCCGCCTGATTGACCGGTTGTGCAGCCGGAGACTGGAAATCTAACGCGCGAACTGCTTGCGCACAGCCTCACTGTTGGCCCACGCCACGTAGCGCTCGATGTCCTCCTGCAGTAGCAGACGCGAGGGTACCAACGCGGTGGCGGCATCGGTCAACAGCTTTACATACGCAGCGTGTGAACCATAACGCTCTTCCAGCGATGGGCGCGGATCGCCTCGCGACTCGCGCTCGGCTCGGGTGGCGGCAAACGGGCTGAATGAACCATCGCGGTCGCCCAGTTCGCCTTCGACGTAGGGTGCTTTGTATAAATTCCAGCCGGTGTAGGTGCCCAGCGGCACGGTAATATCCGGTAACCGGATGCCGGCAATTTCGTTGCCGTCAGCATTGACGTTGGTAATGAGCGGCCGGTACGGCTTACTCATGTCCATCTCGGGTTTGGTCCAGTCCTTTAGCACGCCAAACACATTTACTTTGCGCGCTATGGCCATGCCGGGGATTGCGGGAAAATGCAGTTTCTCCACCGGTACGAGCGTGTTGTCGGCAATGCGCGGCGTTTGCGAAGCGGGCGCGGCTTTGCCGTCGACCCAGTCTGCCAGCGCCAACAGCAACGCGCGCATCGCCGGCGTCGGGCTGTGCGGGTTGCGCGGATTGGCGTTGTTGCCCGGCGTCGAGGTCATCCACGCCTGGCCCGCGTGCTGCGTACCGGCGATGAGATACACGCGCGCGGCATCGGGCAGTGTCACGTCCTTCGTGCCCAGCGGATCGGTGGTGAGCATGGACGCACCTTTCTGCCAGTACTCGGTGGAGGTATTGCTTTCAAACCACAGCGGGTCGAAGCCGTCGTTGCGCAGGATGCTGTCCGTCTTGCCGGTGACGGGGTCGGTCATGCGCGCGGCGGAAAACGGAAATTCGTTCTCCGGCATCATGTGATCCTCGAACTGCGTGCTGGTGCGCCCCGGCTGGCCGAATGCCGCATTGAGAAATACGCCGCCCACGCCGGCGGTGTGTGAATAGGCGCCGTCAAACACTTTGCGTGCGCGCGTGTCCTGATTGAATCCCTGATACACAAAATCACGCAGGAAACGCCCGCTCTGCGAAATACCAAAGCCCAGAGCGGCCTTGATGCCGCGCGCCGGGTTGGGTGCACCTTTCGCATCCGTGCTTTCGTATTTCACGAATGAAATCAGATCACGCGTGGCTGCCATGCCGATGCCCAGCACACGCGGGTCTTTAGCCGGATAGTGAAATTCGTAAATGGAGCCGGTGACGGGTTTTGTGCCTTCCGGCATTAATCGAATCTCGCGGTCGTTCACGTAGGCCCAGCCGCTCGCGGGAATTTCCTGCCGCGCGTCGGCTTCGCGGCGGCGCACGGTAAGCCTGGCTTGCGATTGATCCATGGTGAACGCGTTATGCGTGAGGCGAAACGTTTCGCGCGCCGGGCTGCGCGTACCGCTGACGAGCTCGTCGCGTATCACGCGCACGATGGGTTTGCCGTTGTCGCTGGCTATGATGGGCTTCATGCCCATGCCGTTGTTGACGCGGGGCGCGTCCGGGTCCCAGCCGCTCCACAATATCGTGTAGCCCATGCGAAACAGCAAGCCGTTGCCCGCGTCTTCCAGCGTGCGCGGGTCGTTGGCATGCGCGGGCGAAGCCGGGCGCGCGTCCATCAACCGCCAGTGAATGTTTTTGCGCCCGCGATTGGTGACGTCGTACACCAGTTTGCCGTTGCCGCGCGTGCCGTCGACGGGCCGCAGCATGAAAAAATCCGCTTCGTATTCGATGCGTCCGGCGGCGTTGCGCGGTGCTTTGTCGAGATTGACGATCACTTTATTGCGCGCGTCGGCGGGATCGAGCTCGCCTTTGACCGTGCCACGCACGCGTTCGTAAGAGCCGGTGTTGCCGAAGGTTGCGCCATCGGCAAATGGCTCGACGGCGATAATGTTGAATTCAGTGACAGTGGCGGAAGCGGTGTTCATCATGAGCAAGAAGGTTAAAAAGGTCGGAAGGGTGAGAAGCGTTGAAAGCGCCGGAAGGTTCGGTAACAGCCGAAAACGTGGCAGGCGAGGGATTTTCATAACTATTTGATTTAATTCATTTTTTCGTTGACGCTTCGCCGTCCTGTGCATGCGTGGTTTGCCAGCGCCACCAAGCCAGTGAGATGGCGACGCCCGCATGGATCAGCATGATACCCGTTGCCAGCGCCGGTTTTGTGAAGAGCGGCGGGAGCACAAGGTCGGCCATGGCATCCGCGCCCGCCGCCTTCAACAACCCCGGCAGCAGCCCGTAGAGCAGCACCAGATAAAACACCGTGGCGGCTTCGACGCGGCGCGGCTGGCGTGCCAGTGCAAAGAACTGAAAGAGGGCCGCATCGCGCAGCGCGAACAGCATGACCGCGACCGGCGCCAAACCGACTTCGTGCAGGAACGAACCCTTGCCGCCGCCCGCCGAGGTAAACGTTGCGCCGACGGCAAAAATCAAACCGCTTGCCAGCGCCACCAGCCACAACGGCAATTCCTGCAATGCGCGCCGCCACTGATTGCTGTTCACACGCACGCGCAGACGCTGCCACGTTGCCGCGCCACTACTTTCGGCAAACAGCATGAGATAGGTAAAGCCCCCGGCGATCACCACGCCGCAGGCGAAAACGCCGAACAGCGCTCGCGGGTCCGTGGTGTTGCAGCGCATGGCAAAGCCGGCAAAGTACGCGGCGGCAAACCCCATGAACGCCGGCAACGCCCACGGCGTGGTGCGTATCTCCAGCGCGTTGCACATCGAACGGTACGCGCCCAACAGTGCCCACGCGGCAAACGCGGCCGCCGTGCCCAGCAGAAAATCCAGCTGCGGCACGGCCATGCCCCACCAGCGGATGGATTTGCCGATGCTGCCCATTACCATCGTGCCCGGTCCCGCCATCAGCATCAGCAGCATCAGGAATATCAGCACGCCGGAGCCGCGATAGTTGACGTTCTTGCGCGCCGCCAGCACACCGGCGTTCAGCGCGATGGCGTGCAGCAGAATTGCGATCGCCACCATCAGCGCAGCGAGCCGCAGCACCGGCCATTTGCCGTCGGCGCTGCCCGCCGCAAGATAAATTGCCAGCAGAATGCCACCGCCGTACCATGCAAACGCTGGCGCGCCGATAAGCTTGCCCCATGTCATCGACCACGGGCCGATGGCCGACATACGCTGCGCGTCCCAGGTGCGGTCGCGCGCTTCGTCCATCACGCTGGCGCCGGCGAGCTGCGTTCCCCACAGCAACACCGTGGCCACGAAACCTGTGCCAGCCGCGCCGGTGAGAATTTCCAATGAGTCCTTTTCGCTGGCGGCCAAGATCAACGCCGCGCACAGTGCGATCACCAGGGGCGCGGCCAGCAGGCGGTGCAGCGTGAGTTCCAGCCACAGATTGCGGCGCAGTTCGGGATTCGTGATGGATACGAGTTTCACTGCGCGCTCACCCCGGCCGCGCGCTGCACCGAGCGCAAATACGATTGATGCAGATTTTCGTGTTCTTCGCTGAACGACGACACCGGCACGCCGGCCTCGATGAGCGTGCGCAACACGGCGGCCTGCGCATCGGCTGCGCCCTGCACCAGCAGCAGGGCATCGGCGCTGTTGCATTCAATGACGCGCGCACCGGGCAGCGCGGCTAACTGTTCCCGCAGGCCGGGGTAGGCCCACGCCAGCCGTACGCGGACAGGTTGTTCAGCAACGGTAGCGACAGTATCGGCTTGGCTGCGGGAGACAGTCTGCGATAGCGGACGATGCTCGATGAGCTTGCCGCCGCGCAGCACCAGCATGTGCGTGGAGTATTCGTCGAGTTCGGCAAGAATGTGCGAGGAGACGATCAATGTCATGCCTTCGTCTTTAAGGCGCGTGAACAGCGCGGCCAGCGAATGGCGCGCTTCCGGGTCAAGACCCGACGCCGGTTCATCGAGCAGCAGCACATCGGGCGCATGTACGATGGCTTGCCCGATGGCGACGCGCTGCCGCAAGCCGCGCGACAAGGCCGCGCAACGTTGTTCCAGCCGGTCCGCGAGCTCCAGCCGTTCGGCGGCTTGTGTGACCGTGGCAGCGAGCTTCTCGCCGGCCACGCCGTTGGCGCTGGCCGCGTGCATCAGGCTTTGCCGTACCGTGAGTTCGTCGTAGAGGCCAAAAAAATCGGACAGATAGCCCATGCGCTCGTGCGCAAGACGCGGCTCTTCCAGCACGTCAACGCCCGCCACGGTAATTTCACCGGTAAGTGGCCGGTCAAGCCCCGCGATACAGCGCAGCAGCGTGGTCTTGCCCGCGCCGTTCGGCCCCACCAGCGCGGTGACACTGGCGCATGGGATATCGAACGACACCGCGTCCAGCGCGCGCGTGCCGGGGTAAATGTAGGTAACGCCAGCAACGCTGATGGCGGGTGAGGCGGTGCTCATTGCTGGCGGCGGCGAATTTGCGGGGGAAGGTTAAATGCCTGGTGCCACTGCTACCATCAGTCCCACGCCGGCGCGCGCCCCGCCGGATTGGCGATGCGCCCATCGGGGCGCGCCAGTGCGTGCAGGCGGCGCATTTCGTCGTCGGTCAGCGTGAAGTCGAAAATGTTGAAATTCTCGGCCTGCCGCGCTGGATTGGATGAACGCGGAATCGGTATTACGCCCGGCTGTTGCATGTGCCAGCGCAGAACCACCTGCGCCACGCTCTTGCCCTTGGCGCGGGCGATTTCCGCAACCCGCGGGTCGTTGATCAACAGGCCGCGGCCGAGCGGGCAGTAGGCCGTCATCGGCAGATTAAGGCGCTTCAAGGCGGCCAACAGTTTGGTCTGATCCAGATACGGGTGATATTCCGCTTGCAGACTGGCGATGGGTTCCGGGCACAGGCGGATGGCCTCTTCCAGCAACGCGATGTTGAAATTGGCCACGCCGACATGGCGCGTTTTGCCCTGCCGCTTGGCCTTGGCGAGTGCATTCATGGTTTCGGCGAGCGGTACTTTTTCCGGGCTGGGCCAGTGCACCATCAGCAGGTCGACGTAATCGAGCCTGAGATTACTCAGACTCTCATCGACCATGCGCGCGAAATCGTCCGCGCGCAGGTACTCGTGCGACACCTTGGTTACCAAAAAAATTTCCTCGCGTGGAATGCCGCTCGCGCGGATGGCATCGCCGGTGGCCTTTTCCGTGAAATACTTCCATGCGGTGTCGATGTGACGGTAGCCGATTTTCAACGCATTGGCGACCACTTCGGCATAGGCCTCCATGTCGCTGGTGTCGCCGATACGCGAAGTGCCAAAACCTAGCCGGGGCATGTTGATGCCGTTGCCGGTGAATACAGGGATGCTCATCTTGATGTGTCCAAACGGTATCGAAAAAAACGCAGGTTATTTTGAATTGCCCACCGTGACCATGAAACCGGTCTGCCACGCGCCATCCATCGGCAGCGCCGCGCCGTTGATATGCGCGCCGGGGCCGCTGCACAGGAAAACGCCGAAGGCGGCGATATCAGAGGGCATGATCGGCCGCTGGCTGGGCTGACGCACGCTCATCAGCGTTTGCAGTGCTTTTTCGCGGCTGACGTTGTCGGCCTTCATTTGCCGCGCAATCTGGCCTTCCGCGTGCGGTGTGAGCACCCAGCCGGGCATCAGCGCGTTAATCGTCACGCCGGTTTCCGCGCACTCGAGCGCCACGCCGCGCGTCATGCCTATCAGCGCGTGCTTGGCGGTGACGTAATCCACGCGGTTGGGCACCGCCATGCGGCCGTGAATCGACGACATGTTGATAATGCGCCCCCAGCCGCGCTGCTTCATGCCTCGCATGGTGAGGCGTATGGTGTGAAACGCGGCAGACAAATCGACCGCCACCGCGCGATCCCATTCTTCCGGCGGAAAATCCTCGATCTTGTGGTAATGCCGCACCACGGCGTTGTTGACCAGAATATCGACGGCGCCGAGTTGTGTCTCGGTGGCGCGCACCATGTCGGCGATCTCGGCGGGCTTGCCGACATCCGCGCCGTGATACGCGACTTTGACGCCGTGCTCGTCCGCAATCGACTGACGCAGTTTTTCAATGGCCGCCGGTTCACCCAGCCCGTTCATCATGACGTTGCAGCCTTCCGCCGCAAACGCCCTTGCAAATGCTTCGCCGATGCCGCCGGTGGAGCCGGTGACCAGCGCGGTTTTTCCTTTCAACATGCCTGCCATCTTGTCATCCCGCTTGAGTGTTGCACTAGCCGAGTATACTCGTACGACTATTCCATAACATTGCGAAGGTGTAGCATGAAAAATATAATAAAAACAATTGGTTACATAACCTTGTTGCAGGCGGTGCCGTGCCTTGCCCTAGACGCCGTGACTGGCGCGCAAAATTTCCCCAACCGCCCCATCCGCTGGATCGTGCCCGCGCCGCCGGGTGGCGGCACCGATGCCGTGTCGCGCATCATGGCGCCACGACTCACTGAACTGTGGAAGCAGCAGATCGTCATTGACAACCGCGGCGGTGCGCAGGGCAGCATCGCCACCGCGCTGGCTGCGAAAGCAGCACCCGATGGCTACACCATACTCTTCGGCTTTTCCGGCCCACTGGCGGTGAACCCGCACATATTCAGTGAAGTGGGTTACGACGTGGCGCGCGACTTCGCGGGCTTGACGCGCTACACGCAACAGCCGATGGTGATGACCGCGCATCCGGCGGTGGCGGCGAACTCGTTCAGGGAACTTGCCACGCTCGGCAAGAGCAACCCCGGCAAATTTACGTTTGCCTCCAGCGCGTCGCTGCAACATCTGGGCGGCGAACTGTTCAATATCGCGGCGGGGGTGAAATTGACGCACGTGCCATACAAAGGCGCGGGGCCGGCGGTGATCGACGTGCTGGCGGGCAATGTCAGCACCATGATTTCCAACCCGACAGCCGTGGTGCCGCACATCCGCACCGGCAAGTTGAAGGCGCTGGGCATCCTCGGCGGGCAGCGCATCGACGTGCTCAAAGACGTGCCCACGGCGGTGGAGCAGGGCTATAAGGAATTCGCCGACGTAATCGAGTGGTACGGCATGGTTGCACCCAAAGCCACGCCGCGGTCAATCATCAATCAACTCAACGCGGGCCTCACCAAAGTGCTGATGCTGCCCGAAGTGCAGGAACGCATCCGCGCGCTGGGCATGACGCCATCACCCACCACGCCGGAGGAGTTTGATAAACAGATACGGGCGGATCATGCGCTGTGGGGTAGGGTGGTTAGGCAGGCGGGGGTGAAGGCGGAGTAGGTGGAGACTTGCAATGAATTTATGCCGAAGGGTTCCTTCCCGTTCAAGGGGAAGGAATTTAAGGCGAAATTTTTTGGAATGGCCGAATTTTCTACAGCGAAAGCGCGCTTTCGAGTCCAGTCTCCTTCGCAATCCGCTTCAAATCTGCCATCGTATCCTCCGGCAGCGTCAGTCCTTCGCGCCGCAGCTTCGCATCACTGTTGTTCTCCATCTCGCCCGGATAAAACACTTCGTTAAATCCCTTGGCGAGCGGTACGGATTTGATTTCCTGCGTGAACGCCTGCATGCGCGCACAGAACTGTTCGAGCGGCTGAAACTTGCTGATGTCCATGGCAATCATCAGGTGACCACAATTGGATTTCTCGGCGGTCTTGTAGGGGCTGTGCACCGCCGATAGAAAGCCACTGCCGGTCAGCACGCCGGACATCATGTCCACCATGGCGGCGATGGCGTAGCCTTTGTGTTCAGCCATGGGCAGGATGATGCCGTCGATGGCTTCCTGCGGGTCGGTCGTCGGTGCGCCGTCTTTGTTGATGGCCCAGCCCAGCGGAATCGGCAGATTCTTATTCTTGGCAAGATAAATCTTGCCGCGTGCCACACCGGTGGCGGCCATGTCCACCACGAACGGGGCGCGCGTGCCATCCATGGCGACGGGCGCGGCCACTGACCAAGGGTTGGTGCCGACGATTTTCTTGCGCCCGCCCCAGGGCGCCATCGCCGGGCCGCCGTTGCTGGTGAGCATGGACACACAACCCGCAGCCGCCACGCGCCGCGTGTAATACATGCACGTGCCGAAGTGGTTGGAGTTGCGCACGGCCACCGCGCCGATACCATGCGCTTTCGCGCGTTTGATGGCTTCAGTCGTGGCGAGCATCGCCGCTACATGGCCCACGCCGTCGTGCGCATCAATGACAGCGATTGCACCCGCATCAACCACGAACTCCGGCGTGGTGACCGGCTTCATCACGCCGTTGCGAATGCGGTCGAGATACCAGCCGAGCCGCAGCACACCATGCGACTGGTGGCCCCACAAATCGGCTTGCACCAGCGTGTCAGCGACGAGGCGTGCGTCGGCTTCGGGCACGCCCGCCTGCGCATAAACAGCGGTGGCGAAGTCGATCAGCTTTTCAGCATCAATAGCCATTGTAAGTATTTGTTTTTATTGATATTTTACTTTATCGTATCAGCAATGTGCTTCGCAAACGCCTGTGTGCCGATCTTGCCACCGATGTCGGGCGTGCGCGTTTCCGGCTTTTGCAGGGCTGCGTCGACGGTTTTTTCGAGCAGCCGCGCAGCGTCGTTGAATTCGCGGCGCTTGTGGCGGTCACCCATCCAGTCGAGCAGCATGCCGGCGGATAGCAGCAGCGATGTCGGGTTGGCTTTGTCTTGCCCGGCAATGTCGGGCGCGGCGCCATGTTGGGCTTGCGCACAGCAGGCGTCGTCGCCGGCCATGGTGGAGGCGGCGAGGCCAAGGCTGCCGGAAATCTCTGACGCTTCATCCGACAAAATATCGCCGAACATATTGGTGGTGACAATGCAGTCAAACTGCGTCGGGTTGCGGATCAACAGCGCTGCCATGGCATCGACAATTTTTTCGTCGAGTTCCACGTCAGGGTAATCCTTCGCCACCTTGCGCACTTCGCGCAGAAACAGGCCATCAGAAATCGTCAGCACGTTGGCCTTGTGCACGGCAGTGACTTTCTTGCGGCGGCGGAACGCCCAGTCGAACGCCACTTTGGCGATGCGCTGCGATTGCTTCGCGGTGACTTTGCGCACGGCCATGGCCATGTCCTCGGTGGGCATGAATTCACCGCGGCCCATGAACATATTGCGGTCGCCGTAAAAACCTTCAGTGCACTCACGGAAAATCACCAAGTCGATGGGTTTGCCGGTGAGGCCCACGCCCATGCGCGAGATCGCCGGGCGAATGTTGGCGAACAAATCCAGCTTCACGCGAAACTCGCCAGAAGGGTTGATGCCACCCTTCTCGCGCACGGGGTATTGCAGATGATCGACCGGGCCGAGGATGATGCCGGGCGCCTGGCGCGCGGTTTCCATGACGTCATCGGGCAGCGTCGTGCCTTTGCTTTTCAGTGTGGTGAGGCCGATGTCGCGCTGATCCCATTCAAGGCCAAGTTTGAACCTGGCGTTCAGAACATTGAGCACGGTGAGCGTAGCTTGCGTGATTTCGGGGCCGATGCCGTCGCCGGGTAGTACGAGAATCTTCATGGGTCTTCCTGATAGGATTGTTAAAATTCGCATTCAGACGGGAATTTCGCACGATAAACAAAGCCCCGGCAACAATCAATCCGTGAAAGCAAACAAATGGCATTGAACATCATGGCGCAGGCGACAGCAGCCGATTACACGCGCGACCCCACGCGCTGGGGCAGCGCGGCGGTGGCGGCGCATTTTCCCGGCTTTGAACACGTGGATGTGCGCACCAGTGGCGCGGTGATCCGGCTGCGCCATAGTAACAATGGCAACAATGCGGGTAAACCGCCGCTGCTGCTGGTGCACGGCAACCCACAGAATCATACGTGCTGGTACAAGGTGGCGGCAAAGCTCGCGCAGACCTATCACGTTATCCTGCCGGATTTGCGCGGCTATGGTGACAGCTCGCTGCCAGAGCCTGGCGCGGATCACATCAACTTCAGCTTTCGCTCCATGGCGGGCGACTTGCTGGAGATCATGGATCAATTCGGCTACGACACTTTTTTTGTGGCCGGCCATGATCGCGGTGGGCGAACCGTGCATCGCCTGTGCATAGATCACGCACAGCGCATCCGCAAAGTGTGCCTGATGGACATCATTCCCAATCACTACGTGTGGACGAACCCGACGAAGGCATGGGTGATCGGCACCTGGCATTGGGCGTTCATGGCGCAGCCGGAGCCGTTTCCCGAGCGCATGATCAGCGCGGTGCCGGCGGAATATTTTTTAAAGAACCGCATGATTATCCGTGGCGGTACGGGGCTGGGTTTTCTGACCGACGAGGCGATGGCGGAATACATTCGCTGCTACACGCTGAAAACCATTACCGGTTCGTGCCGCGATTACCGCGCCACGGCAGCCTGCGATTTTGTGATGGATACTGCTGATAAAGACAAGAAGCTGGCCATGCCGTTGATGCTGCTGTGGGGCGCGCGTGGGCATTCGCCGGAGCGTGCAAAAGAATTTTTAAACATCTGGCAGGGTTATGCCGCGAATATTCAGCGTACTGATCCGATGAACTGCGGGCATTACATGCAAGAGGAAATGCCGGAGCGGATACTTGAACATTTCTGTGCGTTCTTCGTCTAGAGGCTGCATAAACTATGTTACTGGGCTGCATCGCCGACGACTTCACCGGCGCCACCGATCTTGCCAACAATCTCACGCGCGGCGGCATGCGCACGGTGCAGACGGTGGGCGTGCCGCGCGGCCAGCTGCGCGATGACGTTGACGCCGTAGTCGTGGCGTTGAAATCGCGCACGACTCCTGCGGCGGAGGCGGTGGAGCAATCGATGGCTGCGCTGAAGTGGCTACAGGCGCACGGCTGCAAACAGATTTATTTCAAGTATTGCTCGACGTTTGATTCCACACCGGCGGGCAATATCGGGCCGGTGACCGAGGCGCTGATGCAGGCGCTTAACTGTGATTTCACCATTGCCTGTCCGGCGTTTCCCGAAGCCGGGCGCACCATCTACAAGGGCAACCTGTTTGTCGGCGACGTGCCGCTTGACGAGTCGGGCATGCGCCATCATCCGCTGACGCCGATGACCGACGCGAATCTCGTTCGCGTGTTGCAGGCGCAGATGCAGGGCAAGGTGGGATTGATCGACTACAACGTTGTCGCGCGTGGTGCGGAGGCAATTTCCGCGTGCATCGGAGAGCTGCGGCGAGATGGCGTCAAAGCTGCCGTGGTGGACATCATTAGCAATAGCGATCTGATGGCACTGGGGCAGGCGGTGAAAGACTTGCCGCTGGTGACAGCGGGGTCGGGCGTGGCGATAGGCTTGCCGCAGAATTTTTCGCTGGCAGGTGGAAGCGCCGCTGCGTTGCCGCGTTTCCACGGTTACAAAGCCATCGTCTCCGGCAGTTGTTCACAGGCTACCAACGCGCAGGTCGCGCATTTCATCAAACAGGGCGGCGCTGCGCGCAGGTTGGATGCGCTACAACTCGCTGCGGGAGATGCAGAAATTGAACGAGCGTTAGAGTGGGCCCAGCCGCTGCTCGGCGCAGACAAAAGCGCCGTGCTCATTTACTCCACGGCGGAACCTACAGCGGTGCAGGCGATCCAGTCTCGTCTGGGGGTAATTGCCGCTGGACAAATGATCGAAGCCGCGCTGGCAAAGGTCGCGCGCGGTCTGGTCGATGCCGGCGTCGATCAACTGCTGGTGGCGGGTGGCGAAACCTCCGGTGCGGTGGTGCAGGCGTTGGGCATCGAGGCGCTGCGCATCGGCCCGCAGATCGATCCGGGCGTGCCGTGGACGATGAGCATCGGTGAGAAACCACTGGCGCTGGCGCTGAAATCCGGCAACTTCGGCTCGCAAGACTTTTTTACCAAGGCGTTTCAGGTGCTGTCATGAACGAAAATCAACTACGCGAACAGATGGCGGAACTCGGCAAATCGCTCTACGACCGTGGCCTGGCCCATGGCAGCGCGGGCAATATCAGCGTCAAACTCGCTGATGGCTATTTGCTAACGCCGACCAACTCGTGCCTCGGCCGCCTCGACCCCGCGAAAATTTCTCGGCTGGACAGTAATGGCAAACTGGTGGGCGGCGACGCTCCGTCGAAGGAAGCGTTCCTGCATCTGAACATGTATGGTGAACGCCCAAAGAGTGCAGCGGTGGTGCATTTGCACAGCCTGCACGCGGTGGCGGTGTCGTGTCTGGACGGCCTGAACGCCGAAGACGTATTTCCCCCGATCACGGCGTATGCGGTGATGCAGGTCGGCAAGCTCGCGCTGGCGCCGTATTACGCACCGGGCGACATGGCGTTGGCCGAAGCCGTGCGCAAGCTCGCCGGCAAACATCACGCGATTCTGCTGGCGAACCACGGCCCGGTGGTGGCGGGCACGTCGCTGACCGCGGCGGTCTACGCGATTGAGGAACTTGAACAAACCGCGAAGCTGATGTTGTTACTGCAAGGGCACGCCACGCGGCTGCTCACACCGGAACAGATCGCTGATTTGAATCGGCGCTTTCCGGGTTGATGACCAGAACAAAAAATCAATAAAAACAAATAGTTACAGAAAGCACAATACAGGATCATTCATGACTCTCGCTCCGTTTCATCTGGCGTTTCCGGTTAACGATCTGGCGGAGGCGCGCGCGTTTTATGGCGGGCTGCTCGGTTGCAGCGAAGGCCGCTCCGACGGCGACTGGGTCGATTTCAATTTCTTCGGTCATCAAATCGTCGCTTACCGTGCGCCGCACGCTACGGGCAAGGCGGATACCTCGGGTGTCGATGGCGATCAGGTGCCGATCCGCCACTTTGGACTGGTGTTACCGATGGCGGAGTGGGAAAAGCTGCGCGACAGACTCGTCGCCGCAAAAACAAAATTCATCATCGAGCCGGACGTGCGTTTCGTGGGCACCATCGGCGAGCAGTCAAGTATGTTTTTTCTCGATCCCAGTGGTAATGCGCTGGAGTTCAAGGCGTTCCGGGACCCATCGAAGCTGTTTGCGAAGGCGTAAGCAGGTCGCGCAGGCTCGCCAGCGACACTTCCGCCCGTGGCCGCATCGTCAAAGTCGCCGTCTAAAGAGCAACGCGCACCGCTCACCATAGTGGTGCTGCTGGCGTTGTGCGGCTGCTTGCTGGCGCTGCCCACGCCGGCCGGGCTGCCGGAGACCGGCAAGCGCGTGATCGCGGTGGCGCTGCTGGCGATTGGGTTGTGGTGCACGGAGGCGCTGCCCGCGGGTGTGACCGCGCTGGTGCTGATCGTGGCATTGGTGCTGACGGGCGCAGTGGCGGATTTTCGCGATGCCCTCGTTGGCTTTGCCGACCCGGTGGCGTATTTTCTGATAGGCGTGCTGACGCTGGGGCTGGCGGTGCAAAAGAGCGGCTTGGCCGAACGCATTGCGGGATTTTTCCTGCGCCGTTCGCGTGGCAGCGCGCGGTCGCTGTATGTGCAGTTGCTGCTGACGTTTCCGCTGATGACGCTGGTGCTGCCCTCGGCCACCACGCGCACCGGCATCCTTGTGCACGTCTACGAGCAGGCGCTGGAACTGGCCGCCGTGCCGCGCCAGTCGCCACTGGCGAGCGCGATCATGATGGCGTTGAATTCCATCAACCGGCTGGCTTCCACCATCCTGATGACCGGTGGCATCACGCCGGTGGTGGCGGCAGCGCTGATCGGGGGCTCAGTTGGGAATATCGGGTGGAATCAGTGGCTGGTGCTGATGAGCGTGCCGTATTTTGTGCTTCTCGCAGTGGGCAGCGCGATGATCTACGTGATTTATCGCTCCGGGTTCGCGCAGCGCCTGCCCGCATTGCCCGACGAGCCGCCGCGCAAGCTGGAGCCGAAGGAATGGCGCACACTCATCATCACGCTCGGCGCCTCCTTGCTATGGCTTACCGACGCTTGGCATCACTGGCACCCGGCAATACCGGCGTTGATTGCGTGGATCCTGCTGCTGATGCCGCGCGTGGGCGTGCTGACGTGGAAGGAGTTCGAGCGGGATATCGGCTGGGCGAATTTTTTTGTGCTCGCGGCATCCCTCTCGCTGGCGCGCGCGCTCAAGGTGAGCGGTGCCAGCGACTGGGTGGCGGGCCTTATCACGGCGGCGGCGCCCGCGTTTCAGGGGCAACCGTACTATGTGGTGGCCACGTTGATGATCGTCTCGGTGCCGGTGCGGTTGCTGATACCCAACATTACCGGGTTTCTCGCCACCACCATTCCCATCGCCATGGCCATCGGCGCTGCCACGGGCGTAAACCCGCTGATCTGCGGGTTGGCGGTGATGATCGGCGGTGATGCGGTGCTCTACTACCCGGCGCAAAGCGTGTCCTCGCTCGCGGTGTATGAACGCGGTTACCTCACTGCGCCGGATATTTTCAAGTTCGGTGTATGGATGACTATCGCAGCTATCCTCGTTGTGCTGCTGGTGGCACTGCCCTATTGGGCTGCGGTGGGCGTAGCATTGCGGGTGCAATAGCGGCCTGCGCTGGGAGCCAGGGGTGCAATGGCAAGGTGATATAAAACTGTTTAAAAACAGATGGTTAGGATGAATGGCCGTGATTGGCATTTCCGTTCGTGCAGATTCAACCGGCCGTCGATGTTGGCGCAGATTCTTTCAACGGACGCGTGGCTCCAGAGTGTTTGATTTGAGGATAGGGAGACATTGCTCTACGCTGCACCTACCAAAGGCAGACATTCTTGTACGTACGAACCGCTGCTCACAAAAGTCACGCAGGTCATAGGTAAGATTTGCTATTCGATGCTCTGGTTGTGTTGCAGACTGCGGGTAATATTTTTGTAGGGCCTTCGCCATGCCTGCCATGGCGTGATCGTTTGCATCCCGGATGGTGTGTCTGTTTCGTCCGCCACGGCCGGCTGAGACTTGACCGCCGGTCCATGGGGGGCTACCGTTGCGCTTCGCCTATGGTTCACGCTGCTGATGACCGTGCTTTCGCACGCGTTGTCAGACTCACGGCGTTTACGTTGCTGACTCCGATACCATGAAGTTTCCCAAACGCTTGATTGTTAATACTTCTGCGGCAGTAATTTTCTTAGGTATTTGCACCGTTACTTGCGCGCAAGGCTACCCTGACAAGCCCATACGGGTCGTCGTGCCTTTTCCGCCAGGAGGATCTATCGATGTGTTTGCGCGCTTGATATCGCAAAAACTCGCCGAAACGGCGAGTTGGTCCTTCGTCATCGACAATCGTCCCGGGGCGGGAGGAAACATCGGGATGGAGATCGCCACAAAAGCCGCTCCAGACGGCTATACGATAGTGATGGGGCAAACCAGCAATATATCCGTCGCCCCGGCCTTGTATCCGAACTTGCCCTACGACCCGCTCAAGAACCTCGCTCCCGTCACCCTGGTTGCGGCGTCTCCCTTGCTGCTTTCCGTGCCGGGCGCTTCGGCGTACAAGACCTTGGGTGAGCTCGTTGCTGCTGCAAAAGTTAAGCCGGGTGACATCACCATTGCGTCGCCCGGCAACGGCACAATTTCGCATCTGACAATCGTACTCTTCCAAAGTGCAGCCGGCGTTCGGCTGACCCATGTTCCGTACAAGGGCACCGTGCAGGCGATGACGGATCTCGTCGGCGGGCGACTCGGCGGATTTATGGGATCTATACAAACCACGGCGCCCTTTATCGCTACAGCCAAAGTCCGGCCACTTGCGGTAACGGCGCCCAAACCTGCAGTGCAACTGCCAGCCGTGCCCACTTTTGCCGAATCCGGATTCGCCGGCTTTTCGGCCAGCGGTTGGTGGGGATTACTGGCGCCTCGCGGAACGCCTGCCGATGTCGTGATGCGTTTGAACAGGGAAGTGGTCAAGGTGCTTAAGCTTCCGGATGTACGTGAACGCCTGGCAGCCGACGGTTCCGAAGTGTTGACCAGCACCCCGGCGGAGTTCGCGGCCTTCCTCAAGTCCGAAAACGAAAAATGGGCCAGGGTTGTCAGGGACTCCGGCGCGCGCCCGGATTGAACAGTTCGCAGGGGGCGTGCGCTCCTGGCCTGATTTAGTCAAAATGTGCGGAACATTCCGAATGTGCAGACGATGAATAACCGGCTATTTCCAGCAGCTGTCGCCATGGCGGTAATGTTCAGCGCACTCGCATCCTGTGCCGTGGCACAGGGTGGGTATCCCACCCGTTCGATCCGTTTCATTGTTCCCTATCCGCCGGGTGGTTCGACCGACCCCATTGCGAGACTGACGGCTACCAAGCTCGCGGAGCGTCTTCATCAGTCGGTCATCGTCGACAATCGTCCTGGCGGCAACACCGTCATCGGCACGGAATTGGTGGCAAGGGCCACCCCCGATGGCTATACGCTGCTCCTGATATCGCCTGCGTTCACCAACACCCCCAGTCTGATCCCAAGGCTTGCCTACGATCCTGTGCGTGATTTCGCGGGTGTGGCGACGATGGCCAAATTTCGCTTCGCTCTCGTCGTGCCGGTTTCATCACCGGCCAACGCGTTGCAGGAGTTGGTTGCGCTCGCCAAGACCAAATCGCGGCAACTGACTTATGCATCATCCGGCATTGGTTCGGCCGTGCACCTTACGGGAGCCTTGTTTAATTTGCAACTGGGCGCCAGGATGCACCATGTGCCCTACAAGGGCGCTGCCGTGTTGCAGACTGATTTGATCGCAGGCCGGGTCGACCTCGCTTTTCAGGCGCCCATTAACATACTGTCTCATGTCCGGGCCGGCCGGCTCAAGGCGCTGGCGATGTCCGGCGAAGGGCGCCTTTCCGCAATGCCCGAAGTGCCGACATTTCGCGAGGGCGGCATGCCCAATTTTGTGGTGAGTGCATGGCAGGGCATCGCCGTTCCCAAGGCAACGCCGAAGCAACCCATAGACCGTATTTCGAAGGAAGTCACTGCCATTCTCGGTGGCACAGATGTGCAGGAATATCTCGTCAAGTTCGGCGCTGAACTCTTCATCAGTTCTCCGATGGAAACTTCGGCGTTGATTCAATCGGACGTGGCGATGAATGCCCGGATCATCAAGGATGCCGGTATCACCATGGAGTAGCCGATGAGAGACGCGAGTGACGACTTTGCGGGGATGTCGCGGCTGCCGTTGTTGCATGGCGTTGGGGCCAGCCTTCGAAAAGCAGGGATGGTGAATGGCGGCACACCGCCCGCCTGCCGTGCACTGGGGCCTGTTCTGGCGCTGATGGCGTGCGGTTTTGCCGCGAACGGACACGCGCAAGCCTATCCACGCAAACCCATCACCTTCGTGGTGCCCTATGGGCCGGGCTCGGGCAATGATGTCATCGCCCGTATTTTGCAGAGGAAAGTCACCGACAACTGGGGGCAAGGCGTGGTCGTGGTGAACCGGCCCGGCGCCACCGGCAGTATTGCACTGGAGACTACGGCAGCCGCACCGCCCGACGGTCACACTATTGTCATCGGCAGCAGCAGCCAGATTGTGAACCAGCATCTGTCCAAAGTGCGCTACGATTTTGCCCGCGATTTTGTCCCGGTAACACTGTCCGGGACTTCCGCCTATGCGGTGTCCGTGATCAAGACTTTCCCTGCGAATTCCCTCAAAGAACTTATCGCCCTGGCCAAAGCCCATCCGGGCAAGATGAACTACACCGGTACCATCGGGAGCATCGCGCATTTCATGGGTTGGCTGATTCAGCGCGACGCCAGGATCGACATCGTCATGATTCCCAGCAAGCTCGCGGCGGAGGCCGAAACCGACGTGCTGGCCGGGCGTATCGAGATCTGGATCGCCACTGTGTCGACGTCCATGCGTCAGGTGCGCGCCGGCAAAGTCAAGGTGCTCGCTGTGAGCGGCAATCAGCGTTCGGTCGAGATGCCCCAGGTGCCGACCGTCACCGAATTGGGATATCCGCGCGCGAATCTGGTGGCGAACTACTACATCATGGCGCCCGTTGCCACGCCGAAGCCGGTCATCGATACGCTGAACAGCGAATTCGTCAAGGCGCTCGGAGACAAGGAGGTTCGCGCGCGGCTGCTGGCCGCCGGTGTCGATGCCACCAGCGGCACGCCACAAGAGGCCGCGATCATGCTAAAGAATGAAGTCAATCAATGGGAAAAAATTGTACGTGACTCCGGCATTCGCCTCGAATAGTAAAGGCGGTTTGTCCGGGGTTGGTGGCATAGCCAAAGGCAACTAGAAGTCTGTTTTCAGGAATCAATAAAACATCAATAAAATCAACTAGTTATAATGATAAACATTCTGGGAAAAATGCACTGCAGTCAATAATCAACGAGAACCTGATATGGCGACGCCACCCCTGACACCACCGCCGAACCGGACGCCACGCAAGCCAACGCTTGTATTGCCCGCGGGCAGCATCGATTCGCATGTTCATCTGTTCGGCCCGGTGGCAAAGTATCCGTTCGCGCCGAATGCGAACTATGTTTCCGAGGACGCCACCGATGAAATGTATTTTGCCCTGCAGCAGCAGCTTGGGTTGAGCCGCGTCGTGCTCGTCAGCGGCGGCGGGTACGGCGAATCCTATACGCATCTTACGGACACGCTGAAAAAGTGGCCCGATCGCATGCGCGGCGTTGTGCGCTTGCGGTCTGAATTCACGGACCATGAGCTTGAGCAACTCAATGCTGTGGGTGTACGGGGCGCCCGCTACTTTGGCGGCGCTCATCGCATTCCGTTGACGCCCGAGATCGCCAGTCGAATACGCAACATGGGGTGGCACGTTCAGTTCTTTCCCGGACAAGATCAGTTGCCTGATATTGCGCCATTCCTCCTAGGTTTGAATGTGCTCATCGTGTTTGATCATTTTGCGCACGTCAGTGCCGCCGGTGGCGCCAATTCCAGAGCTTTCAGAACTTTGTGCGAAATGATCGATACCGGCCGCGTGTGGGTGAAAATTTCCGGGCCGATGCGAATCACGGAAGAGGAGCCGCCGTATCCGAGCGTCACGCCGCTGGCAACGGCGCTGGTCAGGCACGCGCCGGAGCGTCTGCTCTGGGGGTCGGACTGACCGCACACGATACTGTGGGACAGAACCATGCCCAATGACGGCGATCTAGTTGACCTGCTTGGCGAGTGGGCGCCTGATGCTGCCATCCGTCGCAGGATTCTGGTCGACAATCCTGTACAGTTGTATGGCTTCTGAGGGCAGCGGTGCCCATACGAGAACTTGATACCTGAACAGATCTTCCCGTCAATTGCAGACAATCGGCAGAACATCATGACACAACGCCTGCAGCATCTTCTTGAGCCCGGTGAACCGCAATGCATCGCGTCCGGTTACACCTTCACTGAAGGCCCATTGTGGGATCCGGCCGGGCGCTTTTACTTTGCAGACGTGCGTGACGACAAGCTCTACCGGATCGTGCCTGGTGGCGCGCCGGAGCTCGTCCGCGAGACATGCAATGGCAACGGCACCTGCTTTGATTTGCAGGGCCGTATCGTGCAATGTGAAGGTCTGAAGCGGCGGGTAACCTGCTGGAATCCCGCCAGCGGTACGCTTGAGGTTCTTGTGGAACACGCGGATGGCAAGAAATTCAATCGGCCCAACGATGTGATCTGTCATTCCAACGGCGATTTGCTTTTCAGCGATCCGGCGTTCCGGGTGCCTCTTGAAGATCGTGAACTGGACGCCGCGATATGGCGGGTTTCGCCGGACGGCGCCGTATCACTTGTGGCCAACATCGAGTACCCGAATGGGCTGTGTCTTTCGCCCGACGAAACCCGCCTCTACGTCGCCAACACCCGCTGGAACAAGTACATCCACGAGTTAACGTTGGATGCATCGGGCGCCGTTGCCGCGCGCCGGATTTTTGCCGACATGACGTGGAATGCCGCACCGGGATCGCCGGATGGCATCAAGTGCGATGTGGACGGGCGGGTGTACTGCACCGGCCCTGGCGGAATCTGGGTGTTCGGGCCGGATGGTGTTTACGTGGGCACGATCGAACACCCGAAGCCCGCGGTGAACTTTTGTTTTGGGGGCGACGACATGAAAACCCTCTTCGTTTGCGCGCACGACGCCATTTACACGCGCAGGATGAAGATGCCGGGTCTGCCCCACCCCTACGGCGCCACCCGCCGGCGCTGACAAGCGACCGGCTGGCCGCTCCGGTGATTGGCGCTACTTCACTACCTTGATTCGGGTGGCGCCTCTGGCGCCACAGCGCGAATGCACAGCCAACGCTAGGAGCACCCAGGTAATGCCGGGGAGGCTACCGCCCGCTGACCGCGTCCATGAGCGCGCGGACGCTGGCCTGATCCTCTAGTTTATGCAGAATGTCGAGCGACTCATCCACTTTGGAAGGCGTCAGGGTGCGGGCGGCACAGTCGCGGAACTTCATGTCCATGCCTTCGGAAGTGACGCCAATCACGGGCCCCACGAAATCCCGCGGTTGCCCCTGCGTCAAGACCTTGCCGTTCTTGAGCGTGATCTGCAATTCGTTGTATGCCTCTCCCCACGACGGCTTGCCTTCATGTCCGGGGTTCCGGCGCATCTTGATTTTTGGCATCAGCGCGCGGATTTCAGGGCGCATCACTTGTGCGTCGTCCTGGAACTGGGCCAGTCCAACCTTGTGATCCACGAGCGCTGCCGCAAGCGCATACTGAATCGAAAACTTGCCTTCAAGCGCCGTGTGGGGATCGTTGTGGATCAGAGAGCGGGGCGGGTCAAAGTCCACCAGAACTTCCACTGATTCGACATCCTGAGGGTGAATTTTTTTGTCGCGGGCCAGTTCGAAAAATGCGTCCAACGGCGTGTGCGTCGAGCCGCAGCAGGGATACTTCTTGATGTTCAGACCCGGCTCTTCCAGATAGAACTGTTTGCCAAGCCGTTCCAATGGCGTGTTCACGTTTTCACCCTGCCCGCCGGAAAACGCATGCATGAAACCAAAACGACCCTCCAGTCCCGTGGTGGCCGCTTTGTAACCGCGCTTAACCAGCATTGCCGAAGTCACGCCGCCGCGCGCGGCGTTCCCGGCATGAAACGGTTTCGTCATGGTGCCGAAATTCTCGCGCAACCCCGACGCATGAGTGGCGGCGAGGGACAATGCCATCGCCGTTTCAACTTCGTTCAGCTTTAAAAGGTGAGCTGCCGCCGCTGCCGCCGCCAGCGTGCCTATGGGCGCTGTGGGATGCCAGCCCAGTTCGTCGGCGTAGGCTACACTCATGCCGGACTTGGTGGCGCAGCCCACTTCAAACGCGATCATATAAGCCAGCATGACCTCGCGTCCCGAGGCATTCACCATTTCGCCGATGGCCAGGGCGGGAGGCAGGCAAACCACACTTGGGTGCCCCATGAACGGCCAGGAAATGTCATCGTAGTCGAGTGCATGGCCCATGGCGCCGTTGATCAACGCGGCTGCGGGCGCGGACGACTTCATATTGCGGCCGATGATCGTCGCTGCGTTTCCCGCATTGTTCTCCAGTGAAAAATCCACGAGTATCGATGTCAGCTCGTCGCTCGCGCCGGCCAGCGCGCAGGCCATGAAATCCGTAATCCCGTGCCGGGCCGCAAACTTTGCCTTGGAGGGAAAGTCGTCAAATTGGGCGTTCGTAATGTATCGAGCGATTTCGAGGGTGAGTCCCATGGTTGTTTCCTTTCGACCAAAGCGCTGTCAGTTGAGCGTGACGTAATGTTTATAACGGAGCGGAGACAAAAGGACAAGCGCTGGTGACGCCCCGTCGTGTGCGCGAATTGACCGAGGGCTGTCGCGTCCTGTCGTGTCCTATCGCGCCTTCGCCATGCCCAATTCGCCCATCGTTTGTTTGATCTCCGCGTATTCGCGGTCGAGCCTGCGGCGGGTTTCCGCGGCGCTGGCGTAGGCATCGGCCCAAAAATTGTCTTCCAGATCTTTTTGCCACTCCGGCGTTTGGGTGACACGGCGCAAGGTATTTTCCCAATAGGCCACCTGTGACGGCGGCAGGTCTTTGGGCCCCATCACGCCGCGCCAGCCCGAGGCCGTCATGTCGACGCCGGCTTCCTTCCACGTCGGCACGTCGGCGAACGGCCCCTGCATGCGCCTGGGGCCGGTGATCACCAGCGTGCGCATGCGGCCCTCGCGCACAAGGGCCAGCACATTGCCCAACCCGGTGTGCGTGACGTCGACGTGGCCGCCCAGCAGCGCCAGCGCGATTTCGCTGCCGCCGGCAAAACTCACCGTCTTCACGCGCTTGACATCGATGCCGCCTTTTTTCAGCGCCATCAGCATGGAAATGTAATTGTCGCCGGTGACACTGGCGCTGCCGAAGGTCAATGCGTCGGGCGTTTTGCGCAGCCGCGTCAACAGTTCGCTGGCCGAGCGCAGCGGCGAATCAGGCCGCACGTTGACGCTGTAGTACTCATCCACCATCAGCGCCAGCGGCGTGAAATCGGCGTGACCGTACGGCGTCAGTCCCGCGATGTGCGCGCTCAGCGTGATGCTGTTCATGATCAGCAGCACGTGGCCATCGCCTGTGCTGGCGCGTAGCTGGTTTAACGCCAGCGTGCCGTTGCCGCCGGGCCGGTTGACGATCACCATCGGCACGTTGATCAGTTTGTGCGTCTGCAGGATGCGCTGCAGCGTACGCGCGGCGCGGTCGCTGGTGCCGGCCACGCCATTGGGCACGATGAACATCACCGGGCGGCTCGGCTGCCAGCTGCGCGGGTTGTTCTGCGCAAGTGATGGCGACGGCCTTACAAAACTGGCCGCTAGCAGCGCCAGCAAAAGTGTTGATCTGAAACGTTTCATCGCTGACCCTCGCTGCAAAGTACGCTGTGCAATAATGCCAGAAGCCATTTGCATGGGAGTATGACGCATCATGCCAGACCTGCTTTTTCATGACGCGACCGTGATTACCATGGATCGCGAGCGCCGCGTGCTCGATCGCACCTCGGTGGCGGTACGGGATGGGTGCATCGCTGAGGTCGGCCCCGCGCCGGAATTGAAGAACAAATACGCTGCTGCGACGGTCATCGACTGCAGGCATAAAGCGCTTTTGCCGGGCCTGGTGGATTTGCACGGTTATCTCGGCGGCAGTCTGCTGAAATCCGCCGGGCAAAACCTGAACGGCGGCGAGCGCCGCACCATGCTGGAAAATCTGCTGCCGGATTTCACCGATGAAGCGTGGTGGGAGGCCGACGCGCAGCTTAACGCGCTGGAACGCCTGAAAATGGGTACCACCTGCATGTTCTCGATGATGGGAGGCAACGGTACGCGCACCGATGACATGGTGTTTGCCGAAATCTGCGCGCGCGAGCTTACGCGCATCGGCCTTCGCACACGCATCGGCGTCGGCCCCGCGCGTCCGCCGTGGCCGCGCAAATTTACTTACTGGCGTGGCGGCGTGCGCAGCGAGCGCGCCGTGAGTTTTGATGAAGTGATGGACAACTGTGACCGGCTGCTCGCACGCAACCGGAAAGACAGCGGAGGCATCGTGGATCACGGTGTCGCCCTGTCACGCATCGGCAATCGCAATGAGCATGATCCCGTGTGGTCGCCGGAGCGCGAGCAATGGGTGCGCAAGCAGGCCGAGGCTGTCGCACATTTGCAAAAGAAGCATGGCGCGACGTTCTGGACACACATGTATGGCAACGCCATCGAGTACACGCACGATGAAAAACTCGATCTCCTGGGCCCCGATACCGTGCTGTCGCACTGCACGGGCATTTCCGAACGCGCCATTGCCATCATGCGCGATACGGGTACGCACGCGGCGCATCATCCGCGCGCGGGGCGCATCTACACTTATCCGGGGCGCTGCCCGGTGCCGGAACTGATCGACGCGGGTGTCACCGTGGCGCTGGGGTCGGACGCGCCCGCCACGCACAACTGCGATTTGTTTCTCGACATGAAGGCCGCCGTTGATCAGCAGCGCATCCACTTCAAGGATCCCGATCTTCTGCCACCGGGCAAGGTGCTGGAAATGGCCACCATCGACGGTTACAAGGTGCTGGGGCTCGACAAAGTGCTTGGCTCGGTCGAAGTTGGCAAGAAGGCCGATCTCATTACCGTGAACCTCATGCAGCCGCATTTGTATCCGCTGGACATGCTGATCTACCGGCTGGTTTACAACGCCACCGGCGGCGACGTCGCGGACGTTACCGTGTCGGGCCGGCTGGTAATGCGCGACCGCAAGCTGCTCACCATCGACGAATCGCAGGTTCTCGAAAACGCGCAGGCGGTCTACAGCCGTTTTGTCGAACGCGCAAACCTTGCGCCCTTTCTGGGCAATCCGCGGCGCTTTTGGGGCGTGTCGAAGGCAGAGTGAGTTGCGACTTTTAATATAAGTCAATAAAAACAGATAGTTATAATGCTTCTCCGTATTGCTCAAAGCGCCTGCTTTGGGCTTGCCGCCGCAGCTGCGGTAGCATTCGCTCATCCAATCAAACCGGGAGACTGACATGACCCTTGCACAGGAAATCGCGGATCGCGTGGTGGCGATGCGCGCGGACAATTTGCCCAAGGCGGCGCTCGACTGGAGCCAGGTCGGCGTGATGGACACGCTGGGCTGCACGCTGGCGGGCGTGGCGGAAGAAGCGCCGGCGAAAGTCGCAGAGCTGATTGGCGTGAACCTCAATGGCGGCGAAGCGTTGGTGCTGGGCACGGCGGGCCGCGCCAGTGCGCTAGATGCCGCGCTGATGAATGGTGTAGCGGCACATGTGCTCGATTACGACAATGGCGGCGCGCACATGGGCGGGCACGCATCGGCGGTGATGGTGCCGGCGTTGCTGGCAGCGGCGGAAGCCTTTGATTGCAGCGGACTGGATGTGCTGGTGGCGCACGCGGCGGGCTTTGAAACCGGCTCGCGGCTCGGGCGCGCGGTGCACCCGATGCATTACGAATCGGGCTGGCATCCGACCTCCACGGTGGGCGTGTTCGCGGTGGCGGCGGCGTGCTCGCGGCTGCTCAATCTGACGGCGGAGCAAACTGCCACGGCGCTGGCAATCAGCACGTCGTTCGCGGCGGGCACCAAGGCCAATTTCGGCACCATGGTGAAATCACTGCACGTGGGCCAGTGCGCGCGCGGCGGGCTGATGGCGGCGCTGCTCGCGCGCAAGGGTTACACGGCCAACCCCGATGCGTTTGATCACAAGCAGGGTTACTTCAAGCTCTTCAACGGCGCAGGCAAATTTCACCGCGAGAAGGTGCTGGAAAACTGGGCCTCGCCGATGGATATCATCGAGCCGGGCGCGGCGTACAAGCTGTATCCTTGCTGCTACAGCACACACGCGGCGGTGGAAGCAGCGCTGAATCTCGTGCGCGAGCACGGCCCCTTCAAGGCCGAAGACATCGAGCGCGTGAATTCCTACACCCACGCGCAGCGTCTGCCGCACACCGACCGCCCGCAACCCAAAACCGCGCTGGAAGCGAAATTCAGTGTGCAGTATTGCGTGGCACGCGCCGTGCTCGACGGCCATGTGCTGATGCGTGATTTCGATCCGCAATCGTTCGGTCAACCCGCGCTGCAAAGTCTGCTCGCGCGCGTTGTCGCCACGCCGCACGTCGCAGGCCAATTCGAGCCGGATCAAACCGCGGCGGCCGAAGTAAAAATTACCTTCAAAAACGGCAAGAGCGTGTCGTCACGCGTGCTGGCGCCGCTGGGTAAAACGTCGGCCAACCCGATCCCGCCGGAACTACTGAAAGCCAAGTTCGAGGATTGCGCCGCGAGCGTGTTGCCGCTGGCGCGGGTGAAAGCCCTGTCGCAGTCGCTGGATCAGTTTGCAGCGGTGAAGTCGGTGCGCGAATTCATGCGGCTGCTGGAAGTGCCAGCGACCGAGGCAGTGCAGCGGCGAGTGGCGTAACTTATTTAAAATAAATCAATAAAAACAAATAGTTACGAAGCTGTTGCAGAGGCGGGCAGGTAGGGCGGAACGCAAAGCGGTTCCGCCGCTTGCCAGACCAATACCAATTGCCTGCCGAGCCTGTTATCGCGGTGTATTCCGCCGCGTCGGCACTGTGCGCCGGTCTTTTTCGCCCTTGAGCGGCGGCACATAAATATCGAGCACTTCGGCCTCACGCAGCACTGAAAAGCCGCGCCGGTCTTTCGAGAAGATTCTCGACAGGAGCGGCTTCTTCTGGGTTCTGCGGTCTTTGCGCTCGCGGCGGCCATCCGCCGGTTTCTGGTTGGTTTCGCTCATGTTCTTGTGCTCCGATGAACGCGATATGATCGAGGGGCATTGTAATGAATTTCCACGCGGGCGGCACGTTTGGCATGGTAGCCCGGCGGAAGCTGCCTCGTTCAAAACCGAAAGGGGATTTTCGATGAAGTTATCCGTCAAGTTGCTGTTTGCAATGCTGGCCGTCGCGACACTCACGATGCCCATAGCCGGCGCACAAGGTACAACCGGTACGCCGCCCGGCCTGCAAGTGCCCGCGCGCACGTTGCCGCCGCCCGGCACTGTCAGTCCGCAGATGCAAAAAATCATCGGTGCGCCGATCAGCCCCAACTGGAAAGCGTGGCCGCAAACGCCGGATGAATGGCGTAAGTTTGTCGCCAATGCCGCGGCAACTGTCGAGAAGGGTCTGCCCGCGATGCGCGACGCGCTCAAGGTGAAAAGCGAGCCGATGACCATTGATGGCGTCAAGGCGTTCATGCTCACACCGGCGGAGATTCCCCCGCAAAATCGCAATCGGTTGTTGATTCATATCCACGGCGGTTGCTTCGTCAGCGGCCCCGGTGAATCCGGCACCAGCGAGGCCATCATGATGGCGGGCTTTGGCGGCTTCAAAGTGCTGTCGGTCGATTACCGCATGCCGCCGGATCATCCGTACCCGGCGGCGCTCGACGACGTGATGACCATCTGGAAAGCCGCGCAGAAAATGGCGCCCGCCAGGAACATGGCGGTCATTGGCTCGTCGGCCGGCGGCGGACTGACACTGTCTATGGTGCTGAAAGCCAAAATGGACAAACTGCCGCTGCCCGCCGCCATCGCGCCGGGCACGCCGATGTCGGACCTGACCGGCGCGGGCGACAGCTTCCAAACCAACGCCATGGTCGACAACGTGCTGATCGCGTACGGCGCCAGTTGCGACGTGCGCGCGGCGATATATGCCAACGGTCGCGATCTTAAAGACCCGCTGCTCTCGCCGGTATACGGCGACATGGCCGGTTTTCCACCGACGATTTTGAACAGCGGCACGCGCGACTTGTTGTTAAGCAACACCGTACGCGTGCACCGCAACCTGCGCCGCGCCGGGGTCATCGCCGATCTGCATGTGCACGAAGGCCAGGCGCATGGCGGCTGGTACCGTGACTACACCGCGCCGGAGGCGAAGGAAACATTCGAGGAAATCGCGCGGTTTTTTGACCGGCATTTGGGGAAGTGACGGGTGGGGCGGGTTCGGTCTTTCAGCCCTTGTGTACCGCCATCACCGCCTTCACCGCTGCGCGTTCGTTCATGCGCTTGAAGTGATCGTGCACCTTGGGAAATTTCGCGATGTCGACGCCGTCGCTCTCCAGCCAGCCGCTGATGGTGTAGAGATACGGATCGCAGATGCTGTACGCCGCGCCCATCACCCAAGGCCCCTTCAGAAATTCGGTTTCGATTAACGTAAAACATTCGCTCATGTTTTGCGGCACCTTGGCCTGCATGGTTTTTTGCGCGGCGGGGTCGTCTGACCAGCGCGCGGCGCGCGGGCGGTGTGCGTGTGCCGGGTGTACGGTGGAACACAGATAGCTGTTAAAGGCCTGCGCTGCCGCGAAGTCGAAGGCATCAGCCGGTGCGAGTTTGGCCTGTGGCTGTGTCTGCGCGATCCACGCGAGTATCGCCGGCGTTTCGGTGATGATGCCGCGGTCAGTCACCAGCGCGGGCACACGGCCTTTGGGATTTACCTTCAGGTATTCGGGCTTGCGTTGATCGCCCTGCTGGAAACTGAGCTTGACCGTATCGTATTTCGCGCCGGATTCTTCAAGCGCTATGTGTGAGGCCAGCGCGCAGGTGCCGGGCGCCCAGAACAGTTTGATCATGGTATTTCTCCTTGGTTGGCGGGATGGTGCAGCGCGGGTTGAGATTTGCATCCGCACCGCGAATGGTGCAATCGACAGTGGCTTTTAAATAAGTTAATAAAAACAGATAGTTACGATGCGGATCGAAGCGCGTGAACAAATGCTATAGCATCACGGCGCGTACAACAACAACCAAAGCTCGCGCCGGCCACGCCGGAGAGGCTGTATTGAACCCGAGGAGGCTTATGTGAATTCGAATACGTACAATCTCGCTGTAGTGATCCGGCGTGGCGTGCCAAGGGTGCTGTTGGCCCTGGCCGCGCCGCTGGCGTCAATTAACGTAGTACAGGCGCAGGCGCCAGAATACCCCATCAAGGTGGTACGCATCGTTGTGCCATTCCCGGCGGGTGGCTCGACCGACGTGCTGGCGCGGATGGTTGGGCAGCGGCTCACCGAAACCTGGGGGCAAAACGTCATTGTCGAAAATCGCCCGGGCGCCACCGGTACCATCGCTGGTGCGCTGGTGGCGAAAAGTGCGCCGGACGGTTATACGCTGATGATGCACTCCACCAGCAGTTATACATCCGGCTTTCTGTATCGCAAATTGAGCTACGACGCGGCTACCGCGTTCGCGCCGGTAATTCGCTGCGCCATCAGCGGTTTGTATATTGTGTCGAGTGCGACCTTGCCCGCGGCCAATATCAAGGAACTGGTGGCGCTGGCGAAGCGCCGTCCGAATGAAGTCACCTACGCCACGGTGGGCAAGGGCAGCGTCGCGCACATGGGCGCTGAAATGTTCAACGCCGCCGCCGGCATCAAAACGGTGACAGTGGATTACAAAGGCTCCGCGCCTGCGTTGCTCGCGCTGGCGTCGGGCGAAGTGGGATTTTCGGTGCTGAATATTCTCGACCCCGGCCCGTTCGTAAAGCAGGGCAAACTGCGCGGGCTGGCGGTGACCAGCGCCAAGCGCTCGCCGGCGATACCCGAAGTGCCGACGCTGCTGGAATCCGGCATCAACATCGAGGCGAGTCTGTGGACCGGCCTGTTCGCGCCTGCAGGCACGCCGCCCGCAGTAATCAACAAACTCAACGGCGAAATCGGGCGCTACATCGCCGCGCCGCAGACGAACACCTGGCTGGTCAACAACTTCGGCGGCGAATTCGCGCCGCACACGCCGGGTGAGTTTCGCGAGTTTCTGACGGGCGACACCGCGCGATGGCAGAAAGTCATCAAGCAGATTGGGTTGCAGCTGGATTAAGGGATTAAGCGTTCTTGCTGCGGTCGCCTGCGAGTTCGCGTGGCCGCATCACGCGAAACGCCGCCAGGGCGGCGAGCATCAACGCCGCGATCAGCCCGAATGACACAGCCCACCCGGTGCGCGACATGCCGCCGGCGAGATCAAGCGTGTAGCCGATCATCAGCGGGCCCACAAAGCCGCCGCTGTAGCCGAGCATGGAGTGCACGGCGAGGGTGGCGCCGCGCCGTGATGGTTCGGCGGTGCCTGCTGCGCCTGCGGTTAGTGATGACGAATCCAGCCACACCACAAAGCCGTAGACCAGCAGCAGCGCCACGGCCACGCTGTACGACAGCGTGCCCACGTAGCCCAACGCGATGCTGACTGCAGTGGAGGCGAGCATGGCGAGCGTGATCAGCCGCACGCGGCCCCAGCGGATGGCGGCTTCGTTGCCGAATACGCTGGCGAACGTGCCGATGATGCCCAGCGCGGTGAGCACCCAGGTGGGCGAAAAATTGGCTTGTGCACCCGTGCTCGCCGCCACCCAGGCGAGAAACGCCACGCCCCAGCCGCGCAGCGCGTTCATTTCCAGTGTGTGTATGCAATAGGCGACGGCATAAGCCATCGCGGATTGGTTGCGGAACACCGGGCGAAAGTCGAACAATGCCTGACCATCAGCGGGTGGGGGTGGCGGTGCGGCGCGGCGGGGCGCGTAAACGGCGACGATGATCCAAGCGGCGGCGGCGGTGCCCGCCGCGATCAGGAACGCGCTGTGCCAGCCCCAGGCATTGGCGAAGACATCCGCGCAGGCGAACGAGGCCGCACCCGAAATGCCGATGCTGGCGGCGTGGCCGGCGGTGGCGCGTGACATCAGCGTTTTATCGACCTGATCGGCGAGCAGTTTCAGCCCTGTCATGTAGGTGCCCGCCCAGCCGATGCCGGCCAACGCGCGCAACACCAGCGCAGACCAGAAGCCGTCGGCGATCAAGCCAAACAGCAGATGCGCGATGATTGTGCACGCCACGCCGAAGAGATACACGAGCCGGGCTTCGATGCGGTCAGTGAGTGTCACGAGTATTGGCACGGCCAGCAGATACGCACCGTAAAACGCCGCCGTGATCCAGCCCGCTTCGCGGTTGTTCAAGCCCCACTGCGGCACAAGGCCTGGCAACAGCGCCGGCCAGAAAAAGGCCCCCAGTTGCACCAGCACTTGCGCGGCGCAGACGGCGGCGACGAGGTGCGGCCCGGTGAGTGTGGAGGTGCGGGGCGGGGTGGGCATGAGGGTTTATAAGTATTTGTTTTTATTGATATTTTTAAATAGAGGCGAAGTGGTGAAATTTTTAGTCTTGTCGTTCCAGCGAAAGCTGGAACCTAGGTTGTAAGTAATTCGCGTAGCGCAAATTTGCGGCGCTACGCGCCGTTGGTTACGAACTGGATTCCAGCTTTCGCTGGAATGACGGGATAGATGTATGTGTGGGCTCTGTCGTGTGCGTATGTGTAGCCGCATCGAAAGGTCTCACCGGTTTTGCGTGATTTTGTCAATCTCCGCCAAATCCTCCGCCGTTAGTTTCCACTCCGCCGCGCGCGCGTTGCTTTCCAGTTGTGCCGGTGAAGTCGCGCCCGCAATGATGCTCGACACCACCGGCTGCGCGGCGAGCCAACTCATCGCCAGTTCGAGCAAGTTGTGGCCGCGTGCTTCGGCAAACGCGGTGAGTTTTTCCACGGTGGCCCAGTTGGCGTCGCTGATCCAACGCTCGGCCTGGCGTTTTTCGCGGGTGATGCGTCCTGCTTCTGGCATAGGGGCATTGCGGCGGTATTTGCCGGTCAACAGGCCTGCAGCGAGCGGCGTGTGCGGAATCAGGCCGAGGCTGTAATCTTTCATCACCGGGATCAATTCGCGTTCGATGCCGCGCGCGAGTAGGCTGTACTGATCCTGACAGGTGATGTAGTGATTGAGATTGTGATGGCGCGCCGTCCATTGCGCCTCGACCACCTGCCAACGCGCGTAGGTCGAGCAGCCGGTGTAGCGCACCTTGCCCGCGCGCACGAGGTCGTCGAGCGTGCGCAGGGTTTCTTCTATCGGCGTTTGCGGATCAGGGCGGTGGATGATGTAAAGATCGATCCAGTCGGTTTTCAGCCGCTTCAGACTCGCGTCGATGGCGGATAGAATGTAATGACGCGATGCGCCCTTCAGCTTGCCCGCGCTGTCCATCGGCAACCCGCATTTGCTGGCGAGCACGATGTCCTTACGGCGGTCGCCGAGCACTTCGCCGAGAAAGGTTTCCGAATCACCGCAGTTGCCGTAAACGTCAGCGGTGTCAATCAGCGTGATGCCCAGATCGAATGCCTTGTGCACGACTTGCCGCGTGGCCGCCAGATCAATGCGGTCGCCGCCGAAGTTGTTGCAGCCCAGGCCCACCAGCGAGACCTTGAGTCCGGAATTGCCGAGATTGCGTTGTTGCATGTAGCGGTTCCTTGAGTGTACTTGTCAGATTTCAGTTATCTACCGCCCGGCACGTTAGCGCTCGCTCGTTGTTGCGTCAATCGAGCGGAGAAGTCGGATAACTATCTGTTTCTAAAATGGAAAATTTAGCCAGTTCATGCCGCTGCTGGGGTGGTTGTTCGATACCCGCCCGCACGTGTATAGTTCGCGGGCTTTTGAGGAGGGCCATACGCAAGCGCAAGTGCGCTGGGTGCGGCGTTAACTGTCAAAATAAGCAGTCAAATAAGGAGAGAATAAAACATGGAAATGTTAAGCGATCCGCTATTCTGGACCGGCTTGGGCCAGATCACGCTGATCAATATTGTTTTGTCCGGCGACAACGCCGTGGTGATAGCGCTGGCGGCGCGCTCCCTGCCCGCACACCAGCAAAAGAAAGCGGTGATGTGGGGCGCTGGCGCGGCGGTGGTGATGCGGATTGTCCTTACCATCATCGCGGTGGAATTGTTGCGCTGGCCCTATTTGAAAATTATCGGTGCTGTGCTGCTTTTCTGGATTGCCATCAAACTGCTGGTGCCGGAACACGACGACGAAAACGTCGAAAGCTCCGACAATCTGATGAAGGCGGTCAAGACCATTTTGATTGCCGACCTCGTGATGAGTCTGGACAACGTTATCGGCGTTGCCGCTGCGGCCAAGGGCAATACCACGCTGCTGGTTATCGGTTTGGCAATATCCATTCCGTTGGTGATTTTCGGTGCGACCATGCTGATGAAGCTGATGGAGCGTTGGCCGGTGATTATCACCATTGGCGCAGGCCTCTTGGGCTGGGTGGCGGGTGAAATGCTGGTGACGGATCCGGCCTGGAAAGACTGGATCGAGAATAATCTGTCATGGCTGCACGCGCACATCGGCCCGCTGGAATTCAACTGGCTGCAGGTGGCGGGGGCGGTACTGGTGATCGTCGTCGGCAAGCACTTGGCTAAAAAGGCCGAGGCGCAGGCCGAAACGGAACACAAAATCGTCGATCTCGCGGCTGGCGATGCCGCGAACCAGTCTAAGAAATAACCCCATCACGACAGCAAAAGGAGAAGATAATGAAAATATTGTTGCCGGTGGATGGTTCCGACACTTCGTCGCGTGCGGTGCAGTATGTGATCAAGCAGGCGCAAAATTCAAAAGTTGCGCCGGAATTGCATTTGCTCAATGTGCAGCATGCGTTGCCCGGCACCATCAAGGGCGTGGCGGATCAGGCCAAGCAGTACCATCACGATGAAGGCATCAAGGCGCTGGCTGCGGCGCGCAGGCTGCTTGACGACGCGGGCGTGAAGTATGCCTATCACATCAGCGTTGGCGAGGTGGGCGAGGTGGTGGCGCACTTCGTCAACGAGTTAAAGTGCGAGCAGGTGGTGATGGGCACGCGTGGCATGAGTTCCATGGCCAACATGGTGCTCGGTTCAGGCGCCAACAAAGTGCTGCACCTGGTCAACGTGCCGGTGCTGCTGGTGAAATAGCTGATACGATAAGTATTTGTTTTTATTGGAAAAACCGCTGGGTTTGCCCGGCGGTTTTTTTATGGCCGCAGCGAGGGCGCTGGTGTGGCTTCCGGCGCGGGCGCGCTCGCTGCGGGTTTGACCGCTGGCGCCTTGTGCCGCGCGTCGGGGTGCCAGCCGAGCACGGCGAGTAACACGAAAAATCCCACGACGTAGGCCACAGCGACGTGCCAGCCGTGGCGCAGCCACAAGCCGACGGATTTGGCCTCCGGGAACATGTTGCAAAGCGCGACCCCCGCCGACGAGCCGAACCAGATCATCGAGCCGCCAAAACCCACCGCGAAGGCAAGATAGCCCCAGTCGTAGCCGCCTTGCTTTAACGCCAGCGCGGTGAGGGGAATGTTGTCGAACACGGCAGACACGAAGCCTAGTCCGAGCGCGGTTTGCCACGAGGCGCCGGGGAGCTTTTCTACCGGCATCATTGAGGCACACAGAATCAGGCTTAACAGGAAAATACTGCCCTTGAAGGCCTCCGGCAGCAATGACCAGTCGGGCCGGCGCAGCGGCGCGCAAACCAGAATGGCAAGCCACACTGCCGCGCCGATGAACGGAAAATGGTTGCTCATGTCGCGCACTGAAGCGTTGGACGACGTATTGATGAACACGTTGGCCGCGATCGCGGCCAGCAGTATTGCCGCCACGACGCCGATGCGCGCCCAGTCGACGGTAATGCCGGCCGCCGCGTCCTTGGTGATGGGTGAATACCGATGTTGCTGCAGCGCTGCCGGAATGCCGAAAATCACCATTGCAGCGCCAGCGGCGACATAGGCTTCCAGCACGTCGACGGGGCTCACGCCATCGATCCACATCATCGTGGTGGTGGTGTCGCCCACAACGCTGCCCGCGCCGCCGGCATTCGACGCCGCCACAATGGCGGCGAGATAGCCGATATGTACCTTGCCGCGGAACACCGTCATGGCAACGGTGCCGCCGATCATGGCCGCCGCGATGTTGTCGAGAAAGCTCGACAGCACGAAAATCATGATCAGCAGCACGAAGCCACCTTTCCAGTCGTCTGGCAGGTAATTGGGCAGCAGCGCGGGCACGCGGCTTTCCTCGAAGTGCTTGGCAAGGAGGGCAAACCCCAGCAGCAGACCCAGCAGGTTGGCAAGTATCACCCACTCGTGCGTGAGGTGCGTGCCCAGCCCGGCCAGACCCGCGCCATGCGCGAAGCCGGTAAACAGCAGCTGGTACAGCGTGATCACGGCAAGCCCCGTCAACGCCACTTTTAGCGTGTGATGGTGAAATAGCGCTACGCCGAGCAGCGTCAGCGCGAACAGGATGAAATCCACTGGAATGCCCAGCAGCGTAAGGACGTGTCGCGCGTTGCCCGTGGCGGGCGCTTGTGCCAACGCGGCGCCGGTGTGCAGCGGCAACAGGACAAGGGCAGCGGCAAGCGCCCGGATGGCGTGGCGTGGCATGGGCGGCGTGGTAGCGGCGACGATAGAACGGGGAGGCGATTCTAGCACTGGGGTGTGGCGTAGCCTTGGGTATAAGACCTGCGCAAAGTGTTGTGCCGCTAAGGTGAAATCGCGAGGGTCGCCGGCGCAAATAACTAAAATCGTAAGAATATTGTAACTATCTGTTTTAATTAACTTTTGTATTTAGGTTACTACTTTTAGCTTAAGGGAATAAATTGATGGCGGTCAATGTTTTGCGGTAGTGAAATGGGCATGATATGTGGACTTAAAAGAATCATAAGACATCATAAGTAGTAGCAGGAAGAACCAAAAAACGTAAGAAAAAACAAAGTATAGCCGGGCGTGACATCCGTCATGTTTGGCTGGTTCATGGAATTTTCGAGGAGGAGTCATCATGCGCATAGCCTTCGCGCGCAGTACGGCTGCACGCAAGCCTTTCATCATGGCGCTTACCGCATTGGCGGTGACGAGCCTTATCCCCGGCGGTGCAACGGTGGCAAAAGCCGCCGCATGGGAACCGACCAAGCCGGTCGAGTTTGTGATTCCCGCCGGCACTGGCGGCGGCGCCGACCAGATGGCGCGGCTGATTCAGGGCATCGTGGTCAAGCCCAACCTGATGAAGCAGTCGCTGATCCCTGTGAATAAATCCGGCGGCGCGGGCGCGGAAGGTTTTCTTGCGGTGAAAGACGCCAAAGGCGATCCGCACAAAATTATCATCACGCTGTCAAATCTGTTCACTACGCCGCTGGCGACGGGGGTGCCATTCAGCTGGAAGGACATGACGCCGGTGTCGATGATGGCGCTTGATCAGTTCGTGCTGTGGGTGAACGCGGAGTCGCCGCATAAAACCGCCAAGGATTTCATTACGGCGGCGAAAGCCGTGTCGGGTGAGCCGCAAAAGCGCTTCAAGATGGGCGGCACCGGCTCCAAGCAGGAAGACCAGATCATC
Organism: Betaproteobacteria bacterium; assembly: GCA_900299145.1. GTDB lineage: Bacteria > Pseudomonadota > Gammaproteobacteria > Burkholderiales > SG8-41 > UBA5216. Next base: position 53,287 of record OMIN01000103.1, read on the forward strand.
ACCGTAAGTCTGGAAAAAGCCACGGGTACGAAATTTACCTACCTGCCGTTCAAGGGAGGCGGTGACGTGGCGGTGCAACTGGTTGGCAAGCATGTTGACTCGACGGTGAACAATCCTATCGAAGCCGTGGCGCAGTGGCGCGCCGGCACGCTGCGTCCGCTATGCGTGTTCGACGACACGCGCATGCCTTACAAAAACAAGGTGACAGCAACTATGTCGTGGAGCGACATTCCCACCTGCACGGAATCCGGCGTGCCCACCGATTACGTAATGCTGCGCGGCATTTTTATGCCAAGTGGCGTGACCGCAGATCAGGTTAACTTCTACGTTGAGTTGTTGAAAAAAGTGCGTGAAACGCCCGAGTGGAAAAAATTCATGGAAGACGGCGCGTTCAACACCACCACCATGTCAGGCAAGGAATACGCCGCGTGGGTGGAAAAAAATGAATCGCTGCACCGCGGCCTCATGAAGGAAGCGGGTTTCCTGGCGAAGCCTTGATCCGATTGAGTGCCTGCGCGCGGGGTGAGACCCTGCGCGCAGTAATCTGATGTCACAACCCAACCCCTCTCCCGACCCGCAAACACATGCCGTGGTGGGCATGCGAGCGATGGAATTGATCGTCGCAGGACTGCTGCTGGCGTTTGGACTTACCGTCGCCTATGCCAGCTATCAACTCGGTGCGGACTGGGCCGAGGATGGCCCCAAGGCGGGGTATTTTCCGTTTTATATCGGCCTGATCATTGCGGTATCCAGCGTGGTGACGCTGGCGCAGGCGTGGCTCAACCGCACGCCCAAGTCCGGCGAGGCCTTTGTCGAACGCGGGCAGCTCAAGCTCGTGATGGCGGTGCTGCTGCCTGCGGCGGCCTATGTGTTGGTAATCCAGTGGTTCGGTATTTATGCCGCGTCGGCGATTTACATGGCGGTATTCATGGTGTGGCTGGGCAAATACGCTTGGTGGAAGGCCGCGCTGCTCGGCATTGCGGTGAGTGTGGCCGTATTCCTCATGTTTGAAGTCTGGTTCAAGGTGCCGCTGCACAAAGGCACGTTGTATAACCCGCTCGCCCTATTCGGCTTCTGATCAGCGCGGGAGAGCCAATTGGAAGAAATCAACGCGCTGTTTCAGGGGTTTGCGGTGGCGATGACGCCGTTAAACCTGATGCTGATGTTTGTCGGTGTCACGCTCGGCGTGGTGATCGGCGTGCTCCCGGGGCTGGGCGGCGCCAACGGCATTGCAATTCTGCTGCCGCTTACCTTTACCATGCCGCCGACCTCGGCCATCATCATGCTGTCGTGCATTTACTGGGGCGCGTTGTTTGGCGGGGCGATCACGTCCGTGCTGTTTAACATTCCCGGTGAACCATGGTCGGTGGCCACCACGTTTGACGGCTACCCCATGGCGCAGCAGGGCCGCGCGGGTGAGGCGTTGACTGCAGCATTTACCTCCTCGTTCATCGGTGCGTTCGTGGCCGTGGTGATGATCACGTTTCTGGCGCCGTTGGTGGCGAAGTTTGCATTGAAGTTCGGTCCGCCGGAGTTTTTCAGTGTGTATTTTCTGACGTTTTGCAGTTTTATCGGCATGGGCAAGGGCTCGCCGTGGAAAACGCTGACGGCGATGATGCTCGGTTTCGCGCTGGCGGCGGTGGGCATGGATACCGTTACCGGTCAGTTGCGCCTGACCTTTGGTTTCTCGGAGCTGATGCGCGGCTTTGATTTTCTGGTGGCGGTGATCGGCCTTTTCGGCATCGGCGAGATTCTGCTGTCGATGGAAGAAGGGCTGTCGTTTTCCGGCAGCAGCGCGCGCATCAACTTCAAGGTGGTGCTGGAGACATGGAAAAAACTGCCGAAGTACTGGGTTACGTCGCTGCGCAGTTGTCTGGTCGGCTGCTGGATGGGGATTACGCCGGGCGGCGCCACGCCGGCGTCGTTCATGAGTTACGGCATCGCCAAGCGCTTTTCTCCCGACGGCGCGAAATTTGGCACGGGCCAGATGGAAGGCGTGGTGGCGCCGGAGACGGCGGCGCATGCGGCGGGCACTTCGGCATTGCTGCCGATGTTGTCGTTGGGGATTCCCGGCTCGCCCACGGCAGCGGTGCTGTTGGGCGGCCTGCTGATCTGGGGCCTGCAGCCGGGGCCGCTGCTGTTTGTCGAGAAAAAAGAATTCGTGTGGGGGCTGATTGCCAGCATGTATCTGGGCAATCTCGCCGGGCTGATTATCGTGCTCACTTGCGTGCCACTGTTCGCGGCGATTCTACGCATACCGTTTTCCATTGTCGCGCCGCTGATTATTGTCATCTGCGCGATAGGCGCTTACACCGTGCACAACGCCATGCTCGACATCTGGTTCATGCTGTTCTTTGGCGTGGTGGGCTACGTGTTCAAGAAACTCGACTACCCGATGGCGCCGATGGTGCTGGCGCTCGTGCTGGGGGATCGCGCGGAAGATTCATTCCGCCAGGCGATGCTGATATCGCAGGGCAATCTCAGCGTGTTTTTCTCAAATGCCTTGGTGGGCAGCATCATGACGCTGGGGCTGGTGATGCTGTTTTGGCCGCTGGTGGCGGCTCTTAAGGCCAAGCTTCGAGCTGCGCGCTAGCTGGGCAGCAAAGCAAAACGGGGGCGCAAGCCCCCGTTTTTTTGAAGCGCCGTAACCTGCTATTTCTTCGCTGCCTTCGGATTGAGACTGGTGATGCGCCCGCTTTCAGTGCCTGCGGTTTCGTCGATGATGGCGTTAACCAGTGTGGGCTTGCGCGAGCGCACGGCTTCTTCAACGGCTTTGCGCAGTTCATCCGGCGTTTTGGCGTAAACACCCACGCCGCCGAAGGCCTCCATCATTTTCTCGTAGCGCGCGTCCTTCACAAACACGGTGGGCGTAACATCCGCGGTGCCGCTGGCGTTGACGTCAGTGCCCTTATAGACGCCGTTGTTGTTGAAGATCACTACGCACACAGGCAGGTTGTAGCGGCAAATGGTTTCGACTTCCATGCCTGAGAATCCAAACGCGCTGTCGCCTTCGACCGCGATCACCGGTAGATTGGTCTCCACGGCCGCAGCCACCGCAAAGCCCATGCCAATGCCCATCACGCCCCAGGTGCCGACGTCGATGCGTTTGCGAGGTTTGTACATGTCAACGATGCTGCGCGTGAAGTCGAGCGCGTTGGCGCCTTCGTTCACCAGCATGGCGTCCGGGTGACCCTTGATCACGTCGCGCATCACATTCAGCGCGCTGTGGAAGTTCATTGGTGTGGGGTTCTTTGCCAGCGTTTCGCCCATCTTGGCGATATTCTTGCCCTTGCGGTCGGCGATGGCGCCGAGCCAGTCGCCTGACGGCTTGGGCCAGCCCGCGCCCGCCGCGTTAACGCCATTCAACATGGCTGCAATGCACGAGCCGATATCGCCTACCACGGGTGCGTCGACGCGCACATTGCTGTCGGCCTCTGTCGGCGAAATATCGACCTGAATATATTTTTGCCCGCCCCAGGCTTTGGACGATTTGCCGCCCCAGGTCTTGCCCTTGCCATGCGACAGCAGCCAGTTCAATCGTGCGCCCACCAGCATCACCACGTCGGCTTCGGGCAATACATACGAGCGTGCCGCCGCTGCCGATTGCTCGTGCGTATCGGGCAGCAGGCCCTTGGCCATCGACATCGGCAGATAAGGGATACCGGTTTTCTCGACGAACGCGCGAATGTCGTCATCCGCACGCGCATAGGCGGCACCTTTGCCCAAAATGATGAGCGGGCGCTTGGCGTTTTTCAGCAGATCGAGTGCACGATTCACCGCATCCGGCGCGGGGATCTGGCGCGGCGCTGGGTCTACAACTTTGATGAGTGATGCCTTGCCGGCGTCAGCTTCAATGGTTTGCGCGAACAGTTTGGCGGGCAAATCGAGATACACGCCGCCAGGCCGGCCCGACACCGCCGCACGGATTGCACGTGCGATGCCGATGCCCAAATCCTCGATATGCAGCACGCGGAAAGCCGCCTTGGCGAGCGGCTTGGCGATGGCAAGTTGATCCATCTCCTCGTAATCGCCCTGTTGCAAGTCGACGATCTCGCGCTCACTGGAGCCGCTGATGAGAATCATCGGAAAGCAGTTGGTGGTGGCGTTGGCGAGCGCATTCAGGCCGTTCAGAAAGCCTGGCGCCGAAACGGTGATGCACACGCCCGGCTTTTGCGTGAGAAAGCCCGCGATGGCGGCGGCGTTGCCCGCATTCTGCTCGTGGCGGAACGAAATCATGCGCATGCCGGCGGCCTGTGCGCGGCGCGTCAGATCGGTGATGGGGATGCCCGGCAGGCCATACAGATTGCTGATGCCGTTCAGTTTGAGCGCGTCGATCAGGAGATCGGCGCCGTCGAGCAGGGTTTGGGTGGGGCTTGCGGTGTCCATGTCGAAAGGCCTCGCGTTAAGCGGTCGTTTGCACTGGGGAGTTACGGGCCGCCGGAAGGCGCGCTGGGCAATTGCGGCAGCGCGCGAATTCCGAGGCAATATTAAATCCAGAGTATCTTAGGCGTGGCGGGCGCGGGCACCCTTGATCCCGGTCAATTTTCACATTGGCTTATATCTTCCCGCGCTTTTTCAGCCGGCTCAGGGTTTCCGGCGACAGATTCAAATAGGAAGCCAGTTCTTTCTTCGGCAGACGTTCCGCCAATTCCGGGTGTTTGCGCGTGAAGCGCTGCACGCGGCCGGGCGCATTTAAAAGATGTAGCGTGATGGTATGTGCCATGACATCGGCCATCAGCCGCATCACTTCCAGTTCAAATTCGCTTTTGATTTTGACGTGCCGCTCGAGAAAGGCAGCCCATTGCAGCATGGAAAGTTTTGCCGCGCGCACCTTCGTAACGGCGCGTATCGAGTACGGCATCGGCGTTTTCAGGCGCCAGGCGGCGTAGCTGGTGTCGATGTCGGTTTCGGGGGCAAAACGCAAAATCATTTCCTTGCCCTGCGCATTTGATACCACGCGTTTTAGCACGCCGTCGATCACGAAATACTGCTCCATCGAATGCGTGCCCTGATGCTCCAATGTTTCGCCCTTGGCGTAATCGCTGATTTCCAGCAGCGATTCAAACTCCAGCCACTGCGCGGCGCTCAAGTGCTGCAATACCAGATTTTGCCGAAGTTGCAGGCGCAGTATTTTGGATTGGGGATGGGCCGCGAGCTGGGTCATGGTGGCAGCAGCAATAGAGGCCAAGATTTTATAACTATCTGTTTCTAAAGTAAATTTTTGGCAAGGATTCTTGACGTGGGTCATGGTTTCACAATCCGCCATTACCTATAGTTGCGCCCTCGCAAATCAGGGTAAAGCAAGGCGCAAATCGCAAATCGCTGTTTCCCACGCCACCAACGCATCTGTTGCAGGTGCCTATCTGGCGCAAATGGCGCCGCTCGCCTTACACTTCACGCTTCACGGAGGAGCTATGGAAGCATTAAAAGGAGTACGCGTTCTCGACATGACGCACGTGCAGGCGGGCCCGACATGCTCGCAGCTACTGGCGTGGATGGGCGCGGACGTGATCAAGTTCGAGCCGCCGCAGGGTGACGCCACTCGCGGCCAGTTGCGCGACGTGCCCAACGCGGACAGTCTCTACTTCACGATGTTGAACTGCAACAAGCGGTCGATCACCGTGAACATGAAAAATCCCGAGGGCAAAAAAGTCTTCGTCGATTTGCTGCTGAAGTGCGACATCATCATGGAGAACTTCGGCCCTGGCGTGCTTGACCGCTTCGGTTTCACCTGGGAAAAAATCCACGAAATCAATCCGAAAATCGTGATGGGTTCGATCAAGGGCTTTGGTTCCAGCGGCCCGTATTCGGATTTCAAGGCGTATGAAAACGTGGCGCAGGCGATGGGCGGCGCGATGAGCACTACCGGCGTGCCCGATGGCCCGCCGTTTGTCACTGGCGCGCAAATTGGCGATTCCGGCACGGGCCTGCATTTGGCGATAGGCTTGCTCGCGGCGTTGCGGCAGGCCGACAAAACGGGACAGGGCCAATACGTCGAAGTGGCAATGATGGACGGCGTAATGAACCTTTGCCGGGTGAAGTGGCGTGATCATCAGCGGCTGCAGCACGGCGGATTGAGTGAATACTCCGTGCATACCGAAAAAGGCATGAGCGAGACGCCGCGTGCGGGCAACGACTCCGGCGGTGGGCAACTCGGCAATGCCATCAAATGCAAACCGGGCGGGCCGAACGATTACATTTACGTGGTGGTGCAGGAAGCGGTGTGGGATGGCCTCGCCAAACGCATCGGGCCGGACGTCGGGGTACCGGATCTGGCCACCGACGCGCGTTTCGCCAAGATTGGCGACCGCCGCAAAAATCAGAATGAAATGTGGGCCATGCTCACGCAATTTGCATCGAAGTACACCAAACGCGAGTTCATGGAAATTCTGAATCCGCTGGATGTGCCGTGCGGGCCGATCATGTCCACCGGTGACCTGGCCAACGATGAACATGTACGCGGCCGTGAAATGTACGTCGAACTGGATCACCCGCAGCGCGGCAAGTGGTTTAACGTCGGCATGCCGATCAAGCTGTCGGCTTCGCCGGCGGTGATTAAGCGTTCACCGACGTTGGGCGAGCATACGGATGAGGTACTGAAGGATGTGCTCGGTTATGCGGATGATAAAGTGGCGTCGATGAAGACTGCCGGTGCGTTTTCGCTACCGCCGAAGAAATAGCTTCGTTTTCGCCACGGATGAACACAGACCGACACGGATTAACTCGGCGCGGGCAAACTACGATGGTTTGTGTTGATCTGTGGTTTGTAAGTATCTGAATTTAAAGGATTTTAAATCATGAAGATAGCCATCATTGGGCAGCAGGATTTCGGTAAAGCCGTGCTCGACGCTTTTCTCGCGCGCGGTGATGAGGTTGCCGGTGTATTTTGCGCGCCGGAAAAGCCCGGAGCCAAGGCCGACCCGGTGCGCGCGGCGGCGGAAGAAAAAAAGCTCAAGGTGTTCCAGTTCAAATCGCTGCGCGATCAGGAAGCGCATGACGCGCTCAAAAGCTTGAACGTTGATTTGGGCATCATGGCGTATGTGTTGCAGTTTGCACCGGATACCTTTGTGCATCTACCGCGGCTGGGTACGATTCAGTATCACCCGTCGCTGCTGCCGAAATATCGCGGGCCGTCGTCGATTAACTGGCCGATCATGCGCGGCGATACCAAAACGGGTCTGACCATTTTCCGTCCGAACGAGGGGCTCGACGAAGGCCCGGTGGTGCTGCAAAAAGAATGTGCCATTGGCCCGGACGACACGCTGGGCGATGTCTATTTCAATCATCTGTTTCCGCTGGGCGTGAAAGCCATGCTGGAAGCGGCCGATCTGGTATTCGCCGGTAAACACACCGAGACCGTGCAGGATGAGTCGCAAGCCAGTTACGAAGGTTGGTGCCGCACCGGTGAGTCGCGTATCCATTGGGCGAACCACGTTGATTCGGTTTACAACATGATCCGCGGCTGCAACCCGGCGCCGGGCGCGTGGACCATGCTCAATGGCAAGAAAGTGCAGATATTCGACGCCATAAAGCATCTTTTCCGCCGCTTTGCCGATGTGGCCGGGAAAATGGGCGAAGTATCGGCGGTCAATGACAAGAGTTTCCGCATCACCGCACAAGGCGGCACGATCGAAGTCCTGCGCGCGCGCGGCGAGGACGGCAAAAAGATTTCGGGCGGCGATTTTGCCAAGGCCAACGGCATCGCCAACGGCATGGTGTTTGATGCCTGATTGAATCGTGGTCGTTTCAAGCGGGGTGTCTGATTGATGCTGTAGTTGCCGCAAACCGGACGGTCAGTTGCCGTTCAAAAAAAGCCATGCCTTGCATGGCTTTTTTTGGTACGAGGTATTTATAAGTATTTGTTTTTATTGCATATTTTTGTTTGCATTCCAGTGCTGCTCCAGAGTGCTTGCGTGGTCGTCGCGAATGCGGGTAAAACACGGCGCTACCCGTGAAAGTTGCAGGCGCGCATCATTTCTTGGCAAAAACGCCGACAATATTAAAAAAGAGTAAACAAAATCAGTTAATTGCGTTATCTTGTTCATGATAAACATCAGAATTCTCCGCTGACGTTCCCGACATCCCCTAACTGGGCATGAAGAAACTCGATTTTTGGAAGGCCGACTGGTTTTTAGGCGTCCTTGTGACGCTTTTGGTGCTGGCGGCGATTAACACGGACTTGGTGCAAAGTCTGGAGCGCAAGGCGTACGACCTTGGCGTAAAGGCGGCTTCTCGCACGCCGTCGGACAAGGTGGCAGTGATCGCGATCGACAAGCAAAGCATCGACAATATCGGTCGCTGGCCATGACCGCGCGAAGTGCACGCGAAAATGACCGACATTTTGGCGGGTGCGAAAGCGAAGGTCATTTCCAACAATGCATTTTTCTTTGAACCGCAGATCGATCCGGGGCTTGCCTATATCAACAAGCTGATGGAAATATACAATGCTGGTGGTGCGGCGCCTCGCAGTCCCGACATGGAACGGTTTGGCTCTGTTTTGCGAGAGGCTGAAGGTGCGCTGAACGCCGACCGCAAGCTGGCCGCGAGCTTTACCAAGGCGGGTAACGTCTTGCTACCGTTTGTGTTCGAGCAATTCGCGGAACCCTTGGGCAACCCTGACAAGCCGCTGCCCAAATATGCGACCGATGGCAGCGTGGCCGCGCTGCCCAAGCTGACTCACGGCATTAATCCGACCTTCCCCGTGCCCGACCTTGCCGCCGCGGCCACGGGCATGGGACATCTGAATACGCTCGTCGACGTCGATGGTGCGGTGCGGTCCGAAGCGCTGCTGGTGCGCCATTACGACCGGGCGTTTCCCTCGCTGTCGGTGATGGTCGCGGCGCGCAGCCTGAATCTGAAGCTCGGTGACATCAAGGTCATACCTGATGAAGCGGTGCAGATTGGCGGACTCAAAATCCGCACCGACGACGGCATGCGCATGAACACTTTTTTCTATTCGGGCAAGGACAATGCTTCGCCATTTCCGGTGGATTCGTTTTTTGACGTGATCACCGGCAAGATTCCAGCCTCGAAGTATCAGGACAAGATCGTGCTGATCGGGCCAACGGCGGCGGGCTTGGGTGCGGCGCAGGTCACGCCAATATCCCCCGCGACACCGCCCGTGTTGACCATGGCGCACACGGTGTCGAGCATTCTTGGCGAACATTTCTTTGTGTCGCCCACGTGGGGCATCTGGCTGGAGCGCGGCGTGCTGCTGGTGGTGGCGCTCTATCTGATTCTTGCCTTGCCGCGGCTGAACGCACGCATGGGTGCGCTTGCGACGGGCGTGTTGCTGATTGCGCTGGTGGCTACGCATTTTGTGATGATGACGACGCAACTGGTGTGGATACAACTGATGGCGGCCGTTACGCTGCTGCTGATCGGCCACGCGGCGCTGGTGACCAAGCGCTTTATCGTTACCGAAAAAGGCAAGGAAAAGGCCGACGTCGAATCGGCGGAATCCAATCGGATGTTGGGGCTGGCGTTTCAGGGGCAGGGCCAGCTTGATATGGCGTTCGACAAATTCCGCAAGCTGCCGGTGGACGATGGCGTGCTGGAGATTCTCTACAACCTCGCGCTGGATTTTGAGCGCAAGCGCCAGTTCAATAAGGCGGAATCCGTGTTCAATTACATGCACGGCTACAATCCGAAGTTCCGCGATCTGGAGCAGCGCCTGTCGCGTGCGCGCAGCATGGCTGAGACAGTCATCCTGGGCGGCGCTGGTGCGAGCCACCCCGGAGGCACCATGCAACTGGCAGGCAGTGGCATGGAAAAACCCATGCTGGGCCGCTACCAGGTTGAAAAAGAACTCGGCAAAGGAGCGATGGGAGTAGTGTATCTGGGCAAGGATCCGAAAATTGGCCGTGTCGTGGCGATCAAGACCATGGCGCTGTCACAGGAATTCGAGCCCGATGAGCTCGCGGACGTCAAAGAGCGTTTCTTCCGTGAGGCGGAAACAGCCGGGCGTCTCACGCACCCGAATATCGTTACCATGTACGATGCGGGCGAAGAGCACGATCTGGCTTACATCGCCATGGAATTTCTGAAGGGCAGGGATCTCGCGCCGCATGTGAAGCCGGATAACCTGCTGCCGTTGCCGGTGGTGCTGTCAATCGTCGCACGGGTGGCTGAGGCGCTGGGTTATGCGCACAAGAATAACGTCGTGCATCGCGACATTAAACCTGCCAACGTCATGTATGATCCGGAGTCTGATAGCGTGAAGGTAACGGACTTCGGCATTGCGCGGATCACCGACTCATCCAAAACGAAGACGGGCATGGTGTTGGGTACACCGTCCTACATGTCGCCGGAACAGCTGTCGGGCAAAAAAGTGGAGGGGCTGTCTGACATGTTTTCGCTGGGGGTCACACTATATCAGCTGGTTAGTGGCCGCTTGCCCTTTACGGGGGATTCGATGGCGCAACTCATGTTCAAGATCGCCAATGAAGCGCACGCGGATATTCGGCAGCACAATCCGGGCATTCCGGCGTGTGTCGCGGCAATTGCCAACAAGGCGCTTGCCAAGGAACCCGAACAGCGGTATCAAAGTTGTGATCAGATGGCCAAGGCCTTGCGCCTGTGCATGAGCAGCCTCAAGGTGCCTAACAAGCCTCCGGTAGCGGCGGCCTGAGTTCAGGAAAGAACATGACGACCCCCGAAAACCGACAATTCGACATGGCCAGCGCGACCGACGTGGGGCGTGTGCGCGCGCATAACGAAGATAGCATCTCCGCTGAAGCAGATCTCGGCTTGGCCACGCTGGCCGACGGTATGGGCGGTTATAACGCAGGCGAAGTGGCCAGTGGCATCGCAGTGGCAATGGTCCCCACGGAAATTCGCCAGTTGACGGAGCAGCAGCGCCTTAAAGGAATGCGGGACGAGGAGGTACAGAAACTGATCGCCACGCAGGCCTCGAAAGTCAATACCGCGATTTATACCGCGGCGCAAAGCCAGAGCCAGTACGCCGGTATGGGCACCACGCTGGTAATCGCCTATTGGCATGGAGATCGCGTAACGGTGGGGCATCTCGGCGACTCACGCTGTTACCGCTTGCGAGGGGCGGAGATCAAGGCCTTGACGCGGGATCACTCATGGATTCAGGAGCAAATCGACGCCGGTTTGATGACCTATGAGCAGGCGCGTGCCTCGAAGAAGAAGAATCTTGTGACGCGTGCATGTGGCATTGATTTGAATGTTGTGCCAGAAGTGCACACGCATGATGTGCTGCCCGGTGATATTTTTGTGCTGTGCTCCGATGGCCTCTACGACATGGTGCCGGACGAGGACATACATCTCACGGTCTCGTCGTTGAAATCCAATTTGACGCTGGCTGCCCAGCAACTAATACAGCAGGCCAATGACGCGGGCGGCCGCGACAATATTTCGGTGATTCTGGTGCATGTGCTGAGGACGGCGCAGGCACGCATGGGATTTTTTGCACGCTTGAAAAACTGGTTTAAATAAGTGGTGAGGAAATAATCATGGCGAAGGTGATACTCAGTCTCGAAGGCTCGGTAATCCGCGAGGTCAGTCTCGACAAGGAGCGCGTGACCATTGGACGCAAGCCGCAGAATGATATTCAGATCGAGAATCTGGCGGTCAGCAGCGAGCACGCGCGCATCGTGACCATCCTGAACGATTCGTTTCTCGAGGATTTGGGATCGACCAACGGCACTCTAGTCAATGGCAATCCGATCAAGAAACACATTCTGCAAAATAATGACGTAATTGAGATCGGCAAGTACACGCTAAAGTTCATCAGTGATGCGCCGGCGGTGAGTCAGGCCTCTGCGGAAGAATTTGAGCGCACCATGGTGCTGCGCGCGCCTGTCTCGGCGCAACGTCCGCCCGCCGCGCCAGCGCCTGATATGGGGGGGACCATGCCCAGAATGGCGGCGGCGCCAAAGGCAGTGCCGGCGGCGGCGCCCGCACCGGCTGCAACTGCACCCGCTGCGCCCAAACCGGCAGCCGCTCCAGCAGGTGGCGTTCAGCAGGCATGGATACAGATTATGAGCGGGCCTGGTGTCGGTAAAGAGGCTCCGTTGACCAAGAATCTGACGACGCTGGGGAAGCCGGGTGTTCAAGTGGCCGTTATAACCAAGCGGCCTCAGGGCTACTTTATCACTCACGTCGAAGGCGCGAATTTTCCAGTGCTAAACAACAGGAAGCTCGACGCGCAGGCGCACATGTTGAATGATCATGATCTCATCGAGATTGCCGGTGTCAAAATGGAGTTTTTTTTCAGGCAGCTGTGACCTGCCCGTCTGAGTTTGTTTCATACACCGCGAGTGTGTCAGATTTGCGTCGGCATCCGCCGAAGTGATTAAGTGTCGTTTTAGTTAGTGCATCCATGAAGAAACATCTGCTGCGAATTCTAGTCGGGCTTAGTGTGGTTGCGGCTTTCTTTTTTCATTCACGTGCTGACTACGAGCTGCCATTCATTCGCAAGCTGGAGAATATCGCCTTCGATGCGCGTCTGGCGCTGACCATGCCTGGCGGCGTGGATCCTGGCGTGGTGATTCTAGATATTGATGAGAAGAGTCTGAAGGAGCGCGAACAGGGGGGGGGAGGCCGCTGGCCGTGGCCGCGAGACCGGCTGGCGTTGCTGGTCGATAAGTTGTTCGATAAGTACAAAATTGAAGTGCTAGGGTTCGACGTTGTTTTTGCCGAGCGGGACGAAACGTCGGGTATTCGCGTGCTGGATCGGCTGGCAGGCGATACATTGAGCAAGAATAAACAATTTCAGAGTGAAGTCGATCGCTTGCGCCCTGAATTGGATTACGACGCCATCTTTGGTAACAAGTTGCGCAACCGCAAGGTTGTGATGGGTTATACGTTCAATAAAGAAAACGAAAAGAAGGGGCAATTGCCTGCGCCTGCATTCGACGAAGCCTATCTGAAAGGGCGTAAGCTGCCCCAGGCTGATAAGTGGACTGGCTACAGCGGCAACATAAAAATCCTTCAGGAGAACGCGGCCAGCGGCGGGCATTTCAACCCTGACAATGATATCGATGGCGTGCTTCGTAAGGTGCCGATGGTTATCAATTACGATGGCAATTACTATGAATCCCTGTCGCTGGCCATGGTGCGCAGCCTTTTGGGAATGCCGCCGATCGAGCTGGTATTCGCGGACTATGCAGGAGGCGATGCGGAATTGGAGGAGTTGAGAATAGCCGGGCTAAAAATTCCCGTAGACAATAAAGCGCGCGCGTTGATTCCCTACCGCGGGCCTGGCCGCAGTTTCAAGTATATTTCCATCTCGGACATCATGAATGACCGCATAGACGTTGCCGAGCTTCGCGGAAAGCTTGCATTGGTGGGTACATCGGCGCCGGGGTTGCTCGACTTGCGGGTATCTCCTGTGGATGCCCAGTATCCCGGGGTCGAAGCCCATGCCAATTTGGTAGCGGGTATTCTGGATGACAGAATGAAGCGTGATCCGGCTTATGCTGACGGGCTGCAGTTAATTGTAGTCATACTGGTTGGCTTGGTACTGGCGGTCTTGATGCCGTTCCTGAGCGTTCTAAGCGCCACGGTATTAACGGTGTTCATTACGGTGCTGGTTATCGGAACCAATCTTGCGCTCTATCAGTATGGGAATTTTGTGTTGCCGGTGGCGGGCAATGTGCTACTTATTCTGGCGCTTTTCACGCTCAATACCGTCTGGGGTTACTTCACGGAGACCCGCAGCAAGAAGCAGATCACCGGATTGTTCGGACAATACGTGCCGCCAGAAATCGTTGAGCAAATGTCGAAGGATCCCAACAATGTTTCATTCGAGCCTGCGTCGCGTGAATGCACAGTGTTGTTTACTGACGTGCGCGGATTTACCACCATTTCTGAGGGGCTGGATCCCAAGGCATTGTCCGACTTGATGAACGAATTCCTGACGCCTTTGACGGAAGTCATTTTCAAACATCATGGCACGATAGACAAGTACATGGGAGACTGCATCATGGCATTCTGGGGTGCTCCGCTGGCCAATCCGGAGCATGCGCATGCCGGCGTGGTCGCGGGGCTGGAAATGCATCGCACGCTGAATGAATTGCAACCCAAGTTCAAGGAAAAATACAAGCTGGAGATCAAGATCGGCGTCGGCCTGAACACTGGCCGTATGAGCGTCGGCAACATGGGTTCCCAGATTCGCCGGGCGTACACAGTGATGGGTGATGCCGTGAATCTGGCTTCACGCCTTGAAGGAATTACCAAGGAATACGGCGCAGATATAATTGTTGGGGAAGAAACCATGAAGGCGGCGCCCGAGGTGATATTCCGCGAGTTAGATCGTGTGCGAGTCAAGGGTAAGGAAAATGCCGTGACGATTTATCAACCCATCGGCCTGCGCAGCGAAGTGAGCGCGGAAACTGTGAAGCGCCTCGAGGCATTTCAGGAAGCGCTGGCCACTTACAGGCGGCAAGAATGGGACAAAGCAGAAGCGCTATTGTTGAAGTTGAAAGAATCGTCCTACGCCGGGAATAAGCTCTATGAGCTTTTTTTGTCGCGCATACCCATATTGCGCGAAAAAAACCTCGGGCCAGACTGGGATGGGGCCTTTACATTTGAAACTAAGTAGTTACTTACCTGCAACGCAGATAAGTTGGAGCGTCAAATTGGGCCAAAAAGCTGCGACAGCATTGGTTATCATGTAAAGGCGGGTAAGTCACCCGTTTCTTGGCCGCTAGCCGGAATTCGCTCATCCATGCGGGGAAAAGTAGCCTTGGATTCCTGTTTTCGGTAGTTCGCGACGCGTGGTAACGTGGAAAATTTCAACGCAAAGCAGCGAAATGTAGCGCGCTGTTGGTAAACTGGGTAACCTTTACTATTGTGCGATAGTAGTAGAGATGACTTTCGGGGCGAGCGGGCGTGTGAATAGTCGTGGTCGTTTGGGTGAGCGGGTGGCGCGAGCCCATGCCCAACTGCTTAGAACTCTGTCAAACTTTATTTCAGTTGTGGGGGCGATATGAGCTCAGTACTTCAATCCAAACCGGCGGCTCAGGATCCGATGGCCGAAAAGCTGGGGTTTCAGCAGCGGCTTCAGGGTTTGACTAACAAAATTCATGCGTCGAAAAATGTCGAAGAGATTCTTACGGAACTTTCGACTGAAATGTGTGGTTTGTTCTTTTCGGACAGGCTAACGATCTATCTGGCCAGCGAGGACAAGGGGTCGATTATTTCGAAGGTCAAGATTGGTCTCAATTCCTTCAAGGACATCAAGTTGCCGGTTAACGAACAGTCCGTCGCCGGGTTTGTCGCCGTGAATAAGCGAGTGCTGAACATCCGGGACGTGTACGATGACGCTGAACTGAAGTCACTGAGTCCCCAGTTAAATTTTCTCAAGGCGGTGGACGCGAAGACAGGCTATCGGACTAAGCAAATGCTGGTGGCGCCGATCGTGGAGGCGAAGACTCGCGATATTATCGGCATCATCCAGGTCATTAACACCAAGAGTGGCCAGCCCTTTCCGCAGTATATGGAGGAAGGTATTCTCCACTTATGCGAGACCATGGCGATCGCTTTTCGACAGCGGCAGGGCACAGCAACACTTCAGGTGCGTGGAAAATATGATGCTCTCGTCGCTGATTCGGTGATATCCGCGGAGGAGTTGGAACTCGCTCAACGCTCGTCCAGGCGCAAGAATATCGATTTGGAAACGGTGCTGATTGATGAATTTCAGGTGAAAGTGCCGGTGCTCGGGGCCGCATTGGCCAAGTTTTTCGGTGTCGATTACGAGCCGTTCAAGCAGGATCGCATCAAGCCACCAGACCTATTGCGTAACATGAGCCGGGAATTTTGTATGACCAATCAGTGGATACCACTGGATGATACGAAGGATGGCATCATGGTAATGACGCCTGACGTTGAGCGTACTCGCGCGTCACGCATGGTGGCCAATGTGTATCCGAAAAACAAGATCATCTATCGCGTTACTACGCAGCGTGAATTTGCATCGACGCTGGAGCAGATGTTTGGCGCCAATACCGCATTGGCGGATTCCGGCAATATTGACGATCTGCTCGGTGGCCTTGACGATGATACCGAAGCGGCCGAGGCAAGCGGGGACGACATTGCCAGTGCAGCCAGTGATAACGAGCTGGTGAAATTGGTAAACAAGGTCATTATCGATGCTTATCAACAGGGTGCATCGGATATACACATAGAGCCTTATCCCGGAAAAGCCAAAACGGAAATCCGTTTCCGCAGAGACGGTTCGTTGATGCCCTACATTCAAGTCCCTGCGAGTTACCGCAATGCACTGGCGGCGCGCCTGAAAATCATGTGTGATCTCGATATTTCCGAGCGCCGCAAGCCGCAGGACGGCAAGATCAAATTCAAGAAATTCGGGCCGTTGGACATTGAGCTGCGTGTCGCGACGATTCCTACGGCGGGTGGTGTTGAAGACATTGTGATGCGTATTCTGGCGGCCGGCGAGCCGATCCCGCTGGATAAGCTCGGGCTTTCCAAGCGTAACCACCAGCAGTGCGTGGCGGCGATTGAAAAACCCTACGGACTGTTTTTCGTGTGCGGCCCGACTGGTTCCGGGAAGACAACGACGCTGCATTCGGTGTTGGGTTATCTCAACAAGCCGGATACGAAAATCTGGACGGCCGAAGACCCTGTCGAAATTACGCAAAAAGGCCTGCGCCAGGTTCAGGTCAACAAGAAGGCGGGGCTTGAGTTTTCTATTGTGATGAAGGCATTCCTGCGCGCCGACCCCGACATCATTATGGTTGGTGAGATGCGAGACAAAGAGACTGTCTCTACAGGTATCGAGGCGTCGCTCACGGGGCACCTTGTGTTTGCAACCCTGCATACCAATAGTGCGCCCGAATCCATTATTCGTTTGCTCGACATGGGCATGGATCCTTTTAACTTCGCTGACGCGTTGTTGGGTATTTTGGCGCAGCGTCTGGCCAAGCGTCTCTGCGGCAAGTGCAAGGAACCACACCCTGCTACAGATGAGGAAATAAATGCATTGCTCGACGAGTATTCACTGGAACTGCTGAATACGGAATCCTGGAAAAAAGATGCGAAGGGCGAGCGTGCGAAAGTGCTGGAATTCTGGACCAAGGAGTTTGGCGATTCGAGTGGCCGTTTG
This sequence comes from Betaproteobacteria bacterium, assembly GCA_900299145.1. Lineage (GTDB taxonomy): Bacteria > Pseudomonadota > Gammaproteobacteria > Burkholderiales > SG8-41 > UBA5216. The sequence continues at coordinate 70,382 of OMIN01000103.1, forward strand.
GTTGTACACAATGCCAAGGGGTGTGATACCTGCGGCGGCACCGGATACAAGGGGCGTGTAGGCTTGCACGAATTACTGATCGGCACGGACAAGGTCAAGAAAGACATCCAAGAACATGCCCGCGTGGCGCAGATGTTCGCAACGGCACTGGAAGAAGGTATGCGGACGCTAAAGCAGGATGGCATCGAAAAAGTGTTGATGGGTATTACCGACATCAAGCAAGTGCGGGCAGTCTGCATCAAGTAAACGGATTTGGCCAGATGAATGAACGCCTGCCGGCGCTGGATCATTCGGGGTTAACCGATAGGCTTGAGCAATTGCTCGGCATTGGTGTTGCTTTGTCGCGCGAGCGCGATATCAACAAATTGCTGGAAATCATATTGCTTGCCGCCAAGGATGTGACCAACGCAGATGGCGGAACACTGTACCGAATGGATGGCAAGGTGTTGAAGTTTGCCATTGTGCGTAATGACAGTCTCGGCATTGCTATGGGCGGCACCACTGGTGTCGAAATACCGTTCTACCCGATTCAGCTGTTTCTCGAGGGCGGTGAGAAAAATACCAAGATGGTGGCGGCATATGCCGTGCACAGCAGCAAGTCGGTGAATATCGCCGATGCCTATACTGAAGAAGGGTTCGATTTCAGCGGTACCAAGGCATTTGACAAAAAGACCGGCTACGGGTCGCATTCCTTCCTGACCGTGCCGATGAAAAATCACGAGAATGAGATTATCGGCGTATTGCAGTTGATCAATGCGAAAAACCGCGTTACAGGCGAGGTGCAGCCGTTTTCTGCATCTGAACAGTACCTTGCGGAATCGCTGGCATCGCAGGCTGCCATTGCTCTGACCAACAGGCTCTTGATCAATCATTTGGAGGCGTTGTTTGAATCTTTCATCAGCCTGATCAACGCGGCGATAGACGACAAATCTCCCTACACTGGAGGCCATTGCAACCGCGTTCCTGAACTGACCATGATGCTCGCCGATGCCGTCACCAAAACCCGCGTTGGTCCTCTCAAAGATTTCAAAATGACCGAACGTGATCGCTACGAATTGCGTATCGCGGGGTTATTGCATGACTGTGGCAAGATCACCACGCCGGTGCACGTGGTTGACAAGGCGACCAAGCTCGAGACGATTTACGACCGCATTGCGCTGGTGGATACGCGATTTGAGGTAGTCAAGCGTGATTTGCAGATTGCCGAGTTGCGTGGGTTCATTACTGAGATTGAGTTGGCTGCGCAGTTGAAACAGGTTGAAGACGACCGAGCATTTTTGCGCCACACCAATATCGGTGGGGAGTTTATGCGCGATGAAGATGTGGCGCGAGTCAGACAGATATCCACCAGCTACAAGTGGACGGACGCCAGCGGGAATGATTGCGATTTTCTATCTGAAGATGAAGTGAAAAACCTGACCATACGCGCAGGCACACTTACAACCGAGGAGCGTCAGGTCATTAACCACCATATCGATCTGACTATCGATATGCTGGAAGCGTTGCCGTGGCCCAAGCACCTCACGAACGTGCCTGAATATGCTGGCGGGCACCATGAGCGCATGGACGGCAAGGGCTACCCGCGTGGTCTCACTCGTGAGCAAATGTCTGTTCAGGCACGATGCATGGGGATCGCCGATATTTTCGAGGCACTAACAGCCAAGGATAGGCCCTACAAGAAAGGGAAAACACTTACGGAATCTCTGAGTATCTTGGGCAAGATGAAACTGGGCCAGCATGTAGACCCGGATTTGTTTGATGTGTTTGTCTGGGAGCGTGTTCACGAAACCTATGCCAAGCAATATATGTCACCTGAGCAGATAGATGACGTCGATTTAAGTAAGATCCCCGGGTATGTGCCGCCGCCAGCGCATTGATTGGTCGGTGACGTGACGAAAATTGTCAGCGTACGCCTGATATTGCGAGGAAGCTACTCATTTCAGAAATCTTGCCAAATGAAATTCCCTTAAATAGCATATTTAGAAGGTATATTTTTTGAGAGGTCTATTTCCCGAGCGTAACGATGGATATTTATTCTAACTTATTGTTTTTAAATAAAAATTATACTCGCTTTCGGCTTGATTTAGATCTGGCATCTAAATTGCTTTAACCTGCCCGCAAGTCTGATTTTCTCGTGTTGTTTTTCTGTTAACCCAAAAGGAGTTTTTAATGAAACGTGTTCAAAAAGGCTTTACGTTGATCGAGCTGATGATCGTGGTTGCGATTATCGGTATCTTGGCTGCCATTGCAATCCCGGCTTACCAAGACTATGTGTCCAAGGCCAAAATGGGCTCTGCGTTGTCAGATATTCGCGGTGGTCAAACGGCTTACGATCTGCTGGCGACGCAGGGCGGTACTATCGACCTGACAGCGGTTGGCCTTAAAGGTTCGACGGGTAACTGCTCTGCGATCACCGTCACTGAGCCTGTCAGCGGCGTGGCGTCTCCGGCGTTGCAGTGCACGGTGGCTAATCCGGGCAATCTTGGTACCGGTATTACGATCCAGATCGACCGTGATGCAGCGGGGCTTTACAGCTGCGTTACCAATGCTGCGACCAAATTCAAGCCGACGGGTTGCTCGTAAGCCTGATTCATTCGGCAGGCTTGCATACGCAGCCTACTGTTCGTAGTTTTTCTGTCAAACAACGCCACCTTCGGGTGGCGTTGTTTTTTGACTTTTGCAAAGGTTGAGGTGTACAGATGACTTCCCGCAAGCGGTTGACGCTATATCTAGCGGTTGTGTTGTTTGGCACCGCTTTGTACTGGCCTTGGTTGCGCAATCCGGTTTTTTTTGATGATGACATTTTCTTCAACAGAAATTATCTGAATCAGATATTTATTCAGGGCTTTTCATTCACCACGCGCTGGCTGCCGTATTTCATTACTGCGTGGGTGGATTTGCTCTGTGACGACAAGATTTTCGCGCAGCGGATTCTTAGTCTCGTTTTGCATTTGATTACGGCTTATGCGCTGTATGCATTAATCAAGCAGATCAGCGACCGCGCGGCACCGCACCCCAATAACGATCGCTCGGCCATCGCGGCAGCCCTGCTGTTCGTGCTGCACCCGCTCACGGTTTATGCGGCGGGCTATCTCATTCAGCGCACGATCGTGATGGCTACACTGTTCGGACTGCTGTGCCTCAATACGTATATCGACGGCCTGATTACGCGCAGAAAAGGCTATTTTGTCTTTTCGACCCTGTTTTACTTCCTGTCCGCATACAGCAAGGAACATGCTTTGTTGATGCCGGCAGCAGCGCTCGCGCTGACGCCTCTGGTGGTATCACGTGAAAAGCTGTTCAGGCGCGAGACGCTTCTTCAAATCGCATTGCCCATGGCGCTATATGCGCCAGTCTTCATGCTCGTGGTGATGGAAAAGCTGGGGCTGCTGGGGCGTCCGTATGAAGCGCTGGTAGATCAGTTGTTTGATGCGCAGGAACTGGCACAAGACAAAAACGTCCTTTGGCTGCTTAGCGTGATGACGCAGTCGGCGCTCTACTTCAAATATATGCTATTGGCGATGATTCCCAATCCGGACTGGATGTCGGTGGATATGCGCGCGCCGTTCGCCCGGCGGCTTACCGAACCGAAATACCTTTTCTTTGCGACAGGCGTATTGGTCTACGCCGCCGTTGCGCTGCGCTACTTGTTCAAGGGCGGAAGAACGGGCATCGTGGGCTTTGCGCTGCTGGCGCCACTATTGATGTTTTGTGTGGAGTTTTCCACCGTCCGGCTACAGGAACCCTTTGTCTTGTATCGCACTTACTTGTGGATACCGTTTTTGTTTTTGCTTACGCCGGTGTTGACAAACGACTTGACGGAAAAATGGTTCTGGCCGCTGGTGCTGGGAACTGCACTCGCGTTCGCCGCAATTTCCACAGACCGGCTGCGCAGTTTTTCCAGTGACTACGCATTGTGGGACGACGCCGTCAAAAAGCTGCCCGACGAAGTGACGCCCGGCACGGCACGCGCGTACAATAATCGAGGACGCGCCAAGCTGCGTCTTGGGGATGCTAAGGGCGCGATTAAGGACTGTACTCGCGCCATTGCGTCGTACGGCAAGTATCAGACCGCTTATCAAATTCGCGCGTTCGCGTATTTGAAACAAGGCGACCATCAGGCGGCAATAAATGATGCGCAAACCGTCGCCCGTCTGTTTCCAGAAGACGTCAATGCGTATACGCTTCTGGGAGTTATGTACCGCGGCGCCGGGCAGCTCGACAAGGCTGTTGAAAACCTGCAAGTCGCGTGTTCGCGCAAATCGTTTACGGCCTGCTACGAACTCAAGGTTTTGGAGGCGCAGTTGGCGGAAGGCGGTAACACCCAAAAGCCCTGACAAGCTGCTAGGGCTTTATGTTCACCGGCGACCCCGGCTCAATCAAATAAGCCACCACGTGCGCAATTTGCTCAGGCGTAAGAAATCCGCTCGCGCCCAAGCGTGGCATATTCGAGCAGGGCATGAAGGCCCATGCGTTGTAGATGCGTTCATAGGTGTAGCGGGCGACAGCTTCCGAGTTGCCGCGCTGCGCGCCGTAGGCCGCCAATGACGGGCCGACATTGCCGGCATTGACTTCTTTCGGGTCTATTGCATGGCAGTTGGTGCACAGCGCGCCGTTGTACGGCAATTTTTCCACCTGGCCGTTGACAATCCGCTGACCGCGGCCGTCGGTCACCAGTTGCTCGCCGGTTTTCCAGTCGCCGCTGAGTTTGCCCGACGCGGGATATTGAATGCTGTCTCTCGCGGCTTTGACGATGGCGGCGCTTTGTTCCTGTGACAGGTTTGCGCCGCCTCCCGTGCCGCCGATCATGCTGCAGGCGCGTTGCGAATCGTCCTGCACGCTGCGGCGTATCAGCGCAGGCGCGCCCAGCGTGTGGGCCTCGTTCACCATCCGCTCGGCACTTTTTGCCGTGGTTTCGGCGTCGGGAAATCCTGCGCAGCCGGCAATAGCCAAACCCGCTGCGGTCAGCACCACGAAGTGGTTGGCGGGTTTCATCGCCGCACTCCCGGCAGTTTGATTTCACCACCGTTCGCCGAGTGGTTCAGATATGTGGTGAGCGCCACGGATAGGTCAGAAGCGAAACCCAGGTCCGGTTGGCGCATCTGCCAGAAGCAGTCGTATAGCCGGTGCTGCATGGTGCGCACGGTACTGTGCGTGCCGCGATAGGCCGGCCAGCCGGTGGCGATGACTTCGCGCATTTCTTCGGCTTTGGTCATGTTGGGCAGTTCCTGCAAGCGTATACGCTTGCCGGATTCTCCATGACACGTCACACAGGCAAAATCCAGCGGGCCGCTGCGCCGGTAGAAGGCATACTCCCCGGCTTTGTACATCTCTCGCTCTTTCGCGTGAGTGAGCCGCACGTTCATGCGCAAGCCGTTCGACGCGGCGCCGATGTAGCTTACCAGCGCTTCCATGTCGGAGTCACGATCCAGAGTGCCGAAGCGGTTGCGAACGATTTCTTCGCGTTTGAAGCCCTGCAACTCCACCATGCAAGTGAGCAGCCGGGATTCGAGATCCTGTACTCTGTCCGTATCGGTAAAATAGCGCGGCAGTTGTGCGAACGCGCCCTTGACCACGCCCGGCCCCATGCCCAGATCACACTTTTCGAGCGAGGCATTTTTCGGCCCGCGCCTTTCAGTGAAGAGGCGCTGGCCGCGTTCCACCCACAAGTCGCCGGGGTTGTCCTCCGCGAGCATTTTTCGGCCCAGCGCCAAGCCATCGTCAGCTTTGCCCTGCGCTGCGGCAGTGCCACCAGCCATGGTCAATGCCATTGCAACGGCACAGACCACCGCCGTGCGGTTTGAAAATTTCATGAAAGGCTCCCCCTCGATGCTTGATGCCCCTAGGTCGCGAGCATCATTGGTTGCGCCTGCGGTTAGCCCGCAGCGACCGTCGTCTCGTCCGAGCGCTTGTCGTTCTTGTTGTCCGTCCAGCTGACCACGATCTTGTCACCTACCTTCGCACCTTTCACACGCACAGCGAATACTGGATTGCGCGAAATGGCCTGGCTCCATTGCCCTTCGTAGACCGGCTTGCCATTGTGCGTGACGATCATGCTCTGGATAAAGTGCGCGGGCACTAAAGCGCCGGCGGCATCCCGGCGCTGACCCGTTTCCATGGGGTGCGCCACCAGCACGCGAATGTCTGCGACATCGCCTTTTAGCAGCGCGCGAATTTTCATCGGTTCAGCCATGAGAGTTCCTTGACGTCCTTGACCTATATCGCCGTGAATCAGCCGCAGCCGCCGACGGTGATTTTGACCTCTTTTACTGCGCTGAAAAATTTGCCGTCTGCCTTGACCACAACGCGCACGTTCGAGGTTTGTCCCATCTTGATGCGCACATAGCCATAAGGCTCGGCACCGTTGGCCAAATCCATGGTGGCCGCCAGCGGGAAAGGATTTTTCTCCGCGATGATGGAAATCGACTGCGTGTTCGGTATGCGACTTACCACTTCGATGGGTACCACCGCGCCGTTTTCGGCGATGTCTGGCGCCGTGATTACGATGTCCCGGCTCTCAGTCGCGCCAGCTGCGCCCAGCGCCTTCAGGGCGTCCGGTAAGGCCTTGGACTCAAAGCCTGTCTTGTTCCACGCGTTAGCCATGGCTTGCGTGGTTTTCAGCAGACCCGCGGCTGCAAACGCTGCCAGCGCACTTGCGCTGCCGCCAATCTTCAAGAAGTTCCTGCGCAAATGCCCTAATCGATTCATAAAGTGTCCCAAAAATAACCGACGCGACTTACAACTTTCATAAATGCGGGCGTCAGCCCGTTTTTCAACCCGCGCATGCTAGTCAGCTTACCCGGTGTTGTCCAGCACAAAACCGAAAAATCTAAAAAATATTACAATAAATCATATAGTTATAGCTACTTTGCCGCGCGTTTTCTTGGCCTGGTGGCGGGCGGCGTTCTCAGCCATGTGCCGGATTTTCCGCCGCTTTTTTCGTGCAGCGCAATTTCTTCCAGCCGCATGCCGCGATCCACCGCCTTGCACATGTCGTAGATCGTGAGCAACCCCGCGGCCACCGCGGTCAACGCTTCCTACAAATCAACAACTTAGGACACACCCATCAGTATCACTTGACCTGATCCTGTGAAGTTGGTTGGACAAAATTTGGACAAGAATTCTTGCCCGATTGAAGTCTAGTGAAGGGACTTGACTCCGACAAGGGTAATTCAAGCCGATTTTGCTGAAATGCGTACCTGTTGATTTCCACTTAAAACTGAGCCACTTTGGGGGTTAGTTTTCACCGAAATTTGAGCCACGAATAGACACTACCCTGCTTAAAAACTGAGCAGGGGTTGCAGGAGTGA
>OMIN01000104.1 GCA_900299145.1 Betaproteobacteria bacterium
CACGGCCGTTGGATTGCAGTGCACCGAGGATGGCCGAGGGGTCTTGCCCCACCACGCGGTTAAGCACGGCGCTGGAGGCCGATTGCTGCACGAATTTGGTGATCTCGTTCGCGCCGATGGAAAAGCTGCCCCAGTTGATAATCGCGTTAGGCGTGTTGGTAACGGTGAGCAGATTGCCAGCGGTAGTGAATTTCGCCGCGCCATTGACGACGGCAGGGTTCGTCGGATTGGCGTAAGCCGATATTGAGCCGCCTGCGCCAAAGCATGCGGCGACCGCAAGGGCCACCACCTTGTAGTCCCGCAGGAACGCGCCATCGCATTTCCGGTGCAGCATCGGGGAATTGCGCTGCAGATTCGCCGGTACATTGCGTTGGTTACGAATTTTTTCTTTTACCGCCATCGTTTTCTCCTGACCCCGTGTGGACCTTTTCTCCCACATCCGGCAATGCTAACTTTACGTCTCGACAGTCGTCACGGACACGCTCTGGACACACGAATCACATCGTCCTTGAGTCTACCACGTAGGTGCACGCCCTTGCCGTCGGATACAGCTATGCAAGGAACCGAGTGCAATTTAACAATACCAAGTAAATCAGATACTTATAGTATATCAGCTACAGCTGTTCGCGGCAGATATCGTAGCCATGCTGGGCATCCGTTTTCGACGGCCAGCCCATTACCGTTCCAGTTCCAATGGCGGTTCATCCAGCACCGCCGCCTGTTCGCGCAATGCCAGTATGTGATCCTGCCAGTAGCGCTGCGTGTTGAAGAACGGAAAACTCGCCGGAAACGCCGGATCGCCCCAGCGCCGCGCGAGCCACCCTGCGTAATGCAGCATGCGCAGCGTGCGCAACGGCTCGATCAACGCCAGCTCTCGCGGATTGAAGTCATAAAACTCCCGATAGCCCGTGATAATCGCCGCAAGCTGCCGCTGCCGTGCCTCGCGCTCACCGTCCAGCCACATCCAGATATCCTGCACCGCGGGCCCCATGCGTGCGTCGTCGAGATCGACGAAATGCGGGCCGCCCGGCTCCGTCCACAAAATATTGCCAGCGTGACAATCGCCGTGCAGCCGCAACACGTCAAAATCGCCCGCCTCCTGCCAACGCTGTTTGATGCGCCCGATGACATCTCTCGCGGTGCTCTCGTAAGCCACGCGTAAATCCGGCGGCACGAAATCGTGCTCAAGCACATACTGCACCGGCGCCTCACCGAATTCCTCCCAGCCAATTTCCGGCCGCTCGTAAAAATCGGCCAGCGCGCCAATGGCGTGTATGCGCGCAATGAATCGCCCTAGCCAGCGCAGCGTTTCCTCGTCTTCGAATTCCGGCGTGCGCCCGCCCTGACGTGGGTACAACGCCAGCAAAAATCCCGCGTGCTCGTGCAGCGTGCTGCCGTTCAATGCGAGCGGCGCCACCACCGGCAGCTCGGCCTGCGCCAGTTCCTGCGCGAACGCGTGCTCTTCCAGGATCGCCGCGCGGCTCCAGCGTTTGGGCCTGTAGAACTTGGCGACAATGCTCTCGCCGGAATCGAGCCACACCTGATAGACACGGTTCTCGAAACTGTTCAGCGCGGCCAGCCGTCCGTCGCAACGCAGGCCCGTGCTCTCCACTGCATCCAGCAGACAGGCGGGCGTGAGTCCGGCGTAAGGCGTGGCGGCGGGCCGGCTTATTTTCTTGGGCATCGGGGGAAACTGGGACTAAAATGCACGCATAAATGACTATCGCGTAACGATGTACTAAAACTTAAAACCTTATTCACGGCGATGCTAACAGCGTACACCCGCGCAAGCGATGCTTCCACCAGCACGCTCGTCAAAAAACTTGTCAATCTGCGCGCCGAGTTGCCGGCCAGCGCGGTTTGGATCGACCTGAACGACCCCACCGATCAGGAACGCAACTGGGTCCGCGAGCAATACGCACAGGAACTGCAATTCATCGAGGAACTCAGCGAAATCGAGGCGAGCTCGCGCTATTACCGGGACGAAACCGGTCTGCACATTAATCTGTATTTTTTGTCGCTGGAAAATGGACATGCGCGAAACGTCAACGTCGCGTTCACCATCAATAACGGGCGCCTCTTCACGCTGCGCACCGACGAGCTGCCGGAAATTCGTACGTTTTTCGCGCATTGTGCCAAGGATGCTGGCGAATACCCCTCACCCGCCGCCCTGCTGCTGGGGCTGGTAGGCACGAGGCTGGGCATGCTGGCGGACGTATTTGAAAAGCTACAAACCGATCTCGATATGGCAAGTGGCGGCATATTCCGCGGCGAATCGCGCACGCACTCCGCGGCGCTCGAAGCGCTGGCGCGGATTGAAGACATCAACGGCAAGGCGAGGCTGGGCTTGATGGAAAACAAACGGGCCTACTCGAACCTCTCGCGTGACGCGGACGTCAAGGCCGACGCCAACACCATGAACGAACTGCTGCGCGACGTGGAATCGCTGATGAACTTTTCGGATTTCCTCGCCGAGCGCACGCAGTTCCTGCTCGAAGCCGCCATTGGCATGATCAACATCGCGCATAACAAGCGGCTCAACGTATTCACCGTATTGTCGGTGGTGTTGATGCCACCGACGCTGATCGCCAGCATTTACGGCATGAATTTCAAATACATGCCGGAACTGTCGTGGCCGTGGGGTTACCCGATGGCCATTGCGCTGATGGTCGCTGTCGCCGCCGGACCGATCCTGTTTTTGCGACGCAAGGGCTGGTTGTAGTTTAGGATTGCGTATTCACTGTAAAGAATAAGGGAGATTGCCATGCAACAAACCACCCCCATCAGCGACGCTGCTGTCAACTTTATTGCGGGCGCCGCTACGCGCGAACATGCGCCGGAAATCGTCGATGCCGCAAAGATGTGTCTGGTGGACTGGTTCGGCGTCGCCATCGGCGCCATCAATGAACCGGCAGCGCAATCGGTTCGGCGCGTCGCGCGCCGCTGGGGGCCGCAGGGTAAAGCGCATTTGCTGCTGGGACCGCCGATTGCACCGGCTGCGGCAGCCCTCGCCAACGGCACCATGGCGCACTGCATGGACTACGACGACACGCATCTGGATGGCGCGGGCCATATCAGCGGGCCAACGTGGGCCGTTGCGCTGGCGTTGACGGAGGAGCACGGCAAGACTGAACGCGAAGCGCTCGCCGCCTTCATTACCGGTTTTGAAGTTTCCGCGCGGCTGGGCGCCGGCGGCTTCGGGCGTAAGCTGCAATTCAAGGGCTTTCATCCCAGTTCCATTTTTGGCCGCTTCTCGGCTGCGGCCACGTCGAGCGTATTGCTGGGCTTGGATCGCCAACAGATCGCGCATGCGCTGGGAGTAGCGGGCACCACGGTCAGCGGCCTGAACGCCTCGTTCGGCACCATGAGCAAACCGTTTCATCTGGGCAAAGCGGCGATGGATGGCCTGCTCGCCGCCGACCTCGCACGCGAGGGGTTTGAATCGGCCACGCACCTGCTCGATGCCGAGAACGGCATTTCCGGCACGCTGATGCAGGACCACTCGATCAAAATTGAACCGATGGAATTCACCGATGGCCGCGCGCTGCTGCGCAACGCCTACAAGCCCTATGCCTGCTGCAAGGCCACGCACGCCTGCGTTGACGCCGCACGCAAGCTGTCCGCCAGTGTCAAGCCCGGCCTCATCCAGCGCATCGTGCTCGGTGCTTCACCCATGACGCTGGCCGTTGCCGCCAAGCCCAATCCGCAAACGCCACTCGAAGGTAAATTCAGCGTGGCCTACTGCGCATCATTGGGTCTTGCCGGTTACGCAGCGGTGGAAAGCGATTTCTCCGACACGCGCCTGCGTGATCCGCAACTGCGCGCGTTGATCGCCAAATGCGAAGTCGCCGAGCAACCCGGTACCGAACTCACCGAAGGCTTTGTCGAAGTGCACACCAGCGACGGCCAGAAGCTGCGCGCCGACGTGCCGCTGGCGCTGGGCAATCCCGGCAACCCGATGAGCTGGACGGGCATGGAAGGCAAATTCAATGGCCTCGTCGAACCGATACTGGGTGCCGAGACCAGGACGCTTTTCAGCCTGCTGCGGCGTTTTGAAGAGCCGGGTACGCTAGCGAAGGTAATGAAAATGGTGGCGCGGGACGCGTAGTCAACACCGTCAGGCGAACGTACGCAATGAACACGTCCTGGCAAAACCGGTTGCATGAATCGACCCATTAACCCCGTCATTCCAGTTTTCGCTGGAATGACGAATCAGATTCAATGCGTGCGCGGTGCAGCCTGAAGTTGACTCACCAGCTGATCAAAATCCCGCCCCGACAAAAACCGGCCGCCACGTGCGTTCAAATCGTCCACCACCTGTGCCAGTGATCGCCGGTCGTTCAGCTTGACTTCATCAAGTAACTGTTTGATTTTATTGACTATTTCCAAGTAGTCATCGGCGGGATACAACGGCCAGCGAAAACCCTCCAGCATCGATTCATCAAACGGCGAACTCAGGCTCACACGCAGTTCCGCGCCGCCGTCATCCAACCGGTGCGTGGACAGCACCACCGCCGGGTCTCCCACAGCCATGCGAAATTGCCGCACGGTGTTACTCAGGAACAGACTGAACGCCAACTCGATTTGCGCCGCGCGGCCCGCATCGGCCGCAAGATACATTGCCACCGGCGCGCGCGGTATCGGCAGCACATCCAGCCCCGGCTGCGCGAATTGCGACGCCAGCAACTTGGTCAGCGGCATGCCCCACGCGCCGACGTTTGAGCCGGTTTCCATTACCGACGGCACATGCGCCGGCCCCACGGTTGCACCCGCCAGAAACCGCAGCACCACCTGCTCACGCCCAGGTTTCACGGTATACCCGCTGCCCGCGAGTTCCAGTGGCGCGCCGCCGCTGCGCAGTTGCGCGGCCCAGCGCCGCAGCAACCCCGGCGGCAAACACGTCAGTGTTTCCATCGAACACAGTGCATTGCCCAGACCAAAATTGCGGCCCGCGCCCAGCACGCCATGATGTTCCAGCAAGGCGCTGACGGCAGCGATATCGGGCAATGCGTCGGGCAATTCAAGCTGCTTTTTCGCCCCCGCCACGATCACCAGCGGCACGGCAAACAGGCGCGCAATCACGGTTTCACCGCGTTCCGGTTTATTGACGAGCTTCGCCAGCATTTGCTGAAGGTGGCGGTAACACTCGGCCGACGGCGCTTCGCGTAAAAGCGTCTGTACGGCGGCATCTTCGCCGGCATCGAGCAGTGCATCCAATTCAAGCCGCAAGGTGGCGCGTGCCGCCGCGTTACCGGCGAGGCTTTGTGCGGCAAGCGCCAGCAGAGGCGCATCATCGTCGCGCGGCACGGGCCACGCACGCGGGTCGGGCAATGTCATCAGGCCGGTCATCAATCCACCCGCGCCCCCGAATCGCGCACCACTTTCGCCCATTTGGCAAAATCGGCGCGTATCACGCGCGCGTAATCCTCGGCGCTGCCGCCCGCACCATCCGCCCCCTGCGCGCGCAAGCTTTCCTTGATACGCGGTTCATTGAGTGAGTTGTTCAATTCGGCATTGACGCGCGAGATTACGGCAGCGGGCGTGCCCGCGGGTGCGAGAATGCCGAACCAGTTCACCACTTCATAGCCCGGGACGGACTCGGCAATTGCCGGCAAATCCGGAAACGAGGGCGAACGTTTATTGCTGGTTACCGCCATGCCGCGCAATTTGCCGGCCTTGACTTGCGGTGCAAGCGGCACGGCACTGGCGATGGTGAGGCCCACCTGTCCGGCAATCAAGTCGGTGATCAGCGGCCCGGTACCTTTGTAGGGAATGTGGTTGATATCGATACCCGCCATCGACTTGAACAACTCCATCGCCAGATGGCTGGAAGCGCCACTGCCGCCGGAAGCATAGTTGACCTGCCCGGGCCTGCTTTTGACGAGAGTGATCAGTTCCTTGACGGTTTTCGCCGGCAAAGACGGATTCGCCACCATCATCAACGGCACGTTGACGAACTGCGCCACCGGCGCAAAATCCTTCACCGCGTCGTATTGCACCTTCTTGTAGAGATGCGGATTGATCACGTGTGGTATCGACGTAAAGAGCAGCGTGTAGCCGTCCGGCGCGGCACGCCCGGCAATTTCGGCGGCCACCAGCCCTCCCGCACCGCCTCGATTGTCGACCACCACTTGCTGACCCAGCCGTTCGGTCAATTGCTGCGCGGCAATACGGCCGAGGATGTCCGCCGCGCCACCGGGCGGGAAACCGACTATGAGGCGCACGGGACGGGAAGGATAGTTCTGTGCAAACGCCATCGTGGCAAACCCGCTTACCAGTGTAGTGGATAGAAAAGCGCAAATACCCCATCGCTGTCGCTCCCGCGCAGGCGGGAACCCATAACACAGCTGCCTCGCCATCATTGCATGGGTTCCCGCCTGCGCGGGAACGACAGCTTTGGAAGCTCGCTCCTTCATTGCAATGGATGACGGTGCATGGCAAACATAAAGCCGCGCAAGCACACTACCCTTCCGCCTTCGCCCCAGATACCTTCACCGCCCGCCCCCATTTCTCGATCTCGCCGCGAACATACGCCGCGAATTGCTCTGGCGTATCGCCGATAAATTCCGCACCCTCGGGCTGCATGCGGTTGCGGATATCCGGAAGATTGATGGCACGCAACGTTTCGGCGTGCAGCTTGGCGACGACATCGCGTGGCGTGCCGGCAGGCACATGAAGCCCGAACCAAGAGCCCGTTTCAAAATTCTTGAAACCCTGCTCCTGCAGCGTCGGAATGTCGGGTGCGGCGGGCGAGCGTTTGGCGCTGGTCATTGCCAGTGCGCGCAGGCGGCCGTTTTTCACGTGCGGCACGGTGGACACCATCGCGCCAAAATAAATTTCGATGTGGCCCGCCACCACGTCGGTAATCGCGGGGGTCGCGCCCTTGTAAGGCACGTGAATCATTTTTACATCGGCCATCGACTTGAAGAGTTCGCCAGCCAGATGGTGCGGACTGCCGATGCCGGTGGAACCATGCCGCATTTGCCCCGGCCGCGCCTTGGCCAGCACCACCAGTTCCTTGATGTTCTTGACCGGCACCGAAGGATGCACCACCACCATCCCGGGCGTGCTCGCCATGTTGGTGACGTGCACAAAATCCTTGTGAAAATCGAACGCCATTTTTGGATACAGCGAGGGATTGATCACGTTCGCCACCGTGCCCAGCAGCAGCGTATAACCATCCGGCGCGCTTTTAGCCACCATCTCGGTGGCGATGTTGGTTGCGCCACCCGGTCGGTTTTCAACAATGACCGGCTGCCCCCAAGTCTCGTTGAATTTCGCCCCCACCGCGCGTGCCATCATGTCGGCCGTGCCGCTGGGTGTGTAACCCACCATCCAGCGCATGGCGCGATTGGGGTAGTTGGCGGCGGTTTGTGCGGCTGCGTCCACTGCGGTCAGCGTCAACAACGCAAAGGCAGATGTTGCGAAATAATGGCGAGCATGAATCATAAAAATAATAAATGAAAACAAATACTTATACAGAAACTATCGTACGCAGGAAGGCGCACAACATAGCGCCGCGGTACAAACCCATTTGTGTCTACCACCCCAACACATAGGCCGGCCTGCGCGGATCAGCCCCGCCGTGCATCACGCCATTCTTGTGATCGTTGACAATGGTACACACCGCGCCCGCGAGCCACGTGTAATCGGGCCACGCGCGCACGTCGTGGCCGCGCCGGGCGAGCGCATCATTGACCGAGGCGTCAATGCGCGATTCCAGGTACAGCCGGCCCGGATAATACTTGTGCGGCTCGAACGAGCCCGGAAAGCTGTAGGTCGAGAAGCGCGGCGCTTCGATCGCGTCCTGCGCCGACATGCCGAACACGTTGACGTTGAGAAACACCTGCAACATCGCCTGCGTCTGCACGTCGCCGCCGGGCGTGCCAAACGGCATGTAGGCCTTGCCGTTCTTGAATGCCAGCGCGGGATTGGGCGTCAGGCGCGGACGCTTGCCCGGCGCCACTGACGACGGATGCGCCGGATCACTCCAGGACTGTGTGCCGCGCCCGGAACACACAATACCCACGCCGGGGATGATCGGCGTCTGGTCGGAGCCATCGCTGGGCGTACACGAAAAAGCGTTGCCGTGTTTATCAATCACGCACAGGTACGAGGTGTCGCCCGGCCCTGGCGCTTCCGCGCCTTCGGATTTCGGCATGTTGCGGTTGTCGATTTCCGCGAGCGATTTCGGCTCGCCGCCACGCGGCATTCCCTCACACGCAACGTCCATGCGAATGCGCGTGCGCTGCCATGCCGCGTATTTTCCGACATCAAGCCAGTGATGGGCACATTGACGAATTTCGGGTCACCAAAATAATTGTGCCGGTCAGCCATCGCCAGCTTGGTCGCCTCGGTTAGCAGATGGATGTAATCGGCTGAGTTATGGCCCAACGCGCGCAGGTCATAGCCCTTGAGAATGTTAAGCGCCATGGGCAGCGATGGCCCCTGTGACCACGGCCCGCAGGCGTGCAGTTCAATGCCTTCAAAGCGGGTTTTCACCGTCGGCTCGATATTCACACTGTAGCCGGCGAAATCCTCGAAACGCATGAGGCCGCCTTCGCGCTCGATAAACTTGCACACCTCGCGCGCCACGTCGCCCTTGTAAAACGCGTTACGCGCGGCGAGCAGGCCGGCCTTGCGGCCCTTCTTGCGCGCAGCTTTGCGTTCCTCGTCGGCAAGGTATTTCAGCGTGCGGCCCAACTCAGCCTGCACGAACACCTCGCCCACCTGCGGCACCCGGCCCTTGGGCAGAAACACGCGGGTGCTCGACGGCCAGCGCTCGTAATCCTTGCGGTGGGTGGTGATGAATTCCGACAACAGCGGATACATCGCGAAACCCTCGCTGGCAAAACGGATCGCCGCCGAGGCCACGTCGGCAAAGCTCATGGTACCGAAGTTCGCCAGCGCGGTCAGCCACGCGTCCGGCGCTGCCGGCACCACGCAGCGCTCGACACCGGGTGGAATTTTACCGCCGTGTTTCTTAAGAAAATAATCCGGCGTAACCGCCTTCGGCCACACGCCAACGCCGTCGATGCATGTGACTTTTTTGTCTTTGGCCGTGAAAATAATCTGCGGCGCGACGCCCCCGAAATTTACCTTGTCGGTTTGCAATACCTCAATGGCAATGCCCGCCGCAACGCCGGCATCGATGGCATTGCCACCGGCTTCAAGAATCTCGAACGCCGCGTGCGCGGCAATATAATGGCCCGCCGCCACGACGTGGCGCGTACCCATGATGGTCAAACGGTTGGTTGTACTCATGAGGATGACTCCCGGCGGCGATGGCTCAAGCAAGCGGATGGATGCAATGGATTTTAACCGCAATCGCCGGCAGCGGCGGACAAACCCCGAGCGCGGCGCTTACCGTGTAATATCACTCAATTGTTATTAGACGTTTTCAAGGGAATCCCATGACGCCACACCCCCGGTTGCGGACCGTTGCGATTTACCTGCTGGTGACAGGCGCCGGCACGCCCGGGATTGCCTACGCGCAGGCTTATCCCGCGAAAACCATACGCATGGTCGTGCCCTTCGCCGCAGGTGGCAACACCGACATCATCGCGCGCATTGTTGCTCCCGAAATGGGCCGGCTGTTCGGCCAGCAGATCGTCATCGACAATCGCGGCGGCGCGGGCAGCATTATCGGCACGGAGATTGTGTCCAAAGCCCCGCCCGACGGTTACACGCTTATTACCGTTTCAGCTGCGCACGTCATCAACCCGGCAATGGTGAAAAAGCTGCCGTACGACTCCATCAAGGATTTCACCGCGATTTCGATGATCGCCGATGTGCCTACGGCATTGGTGGTGCACCCCGCGCTGCCGGTGAAAACCGTGAAGGAGTTCGTCGCGCTGGCGCGCGCAAGGCCGGGGCAAATCACCTACTCCACCGGCGGACGCGGCACGGTGGGCCATCTCGCCGGCGAGTTGTTCGGCTCCATCGAAAAAGTGAAACTGATTCATGTGCCCTACAAGAGCACCGGCCTGTCGGTGATCGACCTTCTGGCGGGCCACGTGCAAACGCAGTTTTCGAGCCTGCCGGTGGTGATTCAATACGTGCGCACCGGCAAGCTGCGCATGGTGGCGCAGACTGGCAAAGCCCGTTCGCCCGCCGTAAAGGACGTGCCGACCATGCTCGAAGCGGGCGTGAAGGGCTTTATTGTTTCCAGCGGCTTTGGCATGTTCGCGCCCGCCAACACGCCACGCCCCATTGTCGACCGTGTGCACGACACGCTGATCAAGGCGCTCGGCAACACCACCGTGCGTGAAGCGCTCGCCGGCCAGGGCGCCGACCCAGTGGGCAGTACGCCGGAAGAATTCGCCGCCTTTACGCGCAGCGAAATCGACAAGTGGATCAAGGTTGTGCGCGACGCCGGCATTCAACCGGAGTAGCCTCCACCGCAACCAATATATTTCTGTAAGTATATGAATTTATTGAAAAAAATAGAAATTACGATTTTTCAAAAGTTGACGCTCCAACCTTACACCAAACGGCATTCCCCGCACCGACTTTCATGACCAACAAACAGGCCTTGTATTTGCTGATCGCCGCCATCGTGCTGGCAGCGTTCACCAGCCGTTGGATGCTCGATGGGCCCGTGCCCGCGTTCAATGCCGTCAACCTGGACACCACCTATTTCGACGCACAGTGGGTGGCCTTTCTAATGACTGCGGGCGCCATCGGCGTCATGGTAAGCAATTGGCAAAAAGGCGGTGAGTTTCCCCGGCCCATTCTGCTGGGCGTGGCCACGCTGATTTATTTCGTCGCCACCGGCATCCCGCAAAGTTCCAACTACGCCGAATGGGCGCGCGGCGACGCGGGCATCGGCGCATTGATGGACAACAACGAAATTCGCGGCATCGCAAGCGAGGTGGAAAAACGCCTCGCCGGCACGTGGAAATCGGGAAACCGCATCTATACCCTCGGGCAAAATGCACTGACCGTTGAAGGGGCAGGCAAGCTTGACACGTTCAGCCCGGTGCTGTGCGGCAACGATGCGTATTTTCGCTTTGGCTATGCGACGGCGGACGTGTTTCAATCCAACCCGAAGGCCGATCCCTATTACATCCTGCTCGAGCGCCCGCCGGTGGCGAAATATGAAGTGGCCTGCAAGGGCACGCTGTATACCTTTGTGTTGCGCACCGACGGCAAGCTGGTGGCGTTCAAGAATCTGCACCACCGCGAACCGGAAATCGAAATCCTCACGCGCGCGCCATAGCAGGCGATCATTGCTGGCCTGCCGCGCCGCGCAAACGGTAAAATCCGGACATTCTTTCAAGGGCCTCTCATGAACCTCTTCGACTTTCAGTTTCCGTATACGTCGCAGCGCATGCCGGTGCTTGCGCGCAACTGTGTCGCCACTTCACAGCCGCTCGCCGCACAAGCGGGCCTGCGCATGATGCTAAAAGGCGGCAATGCGGTGGACGCGATCCTCGCCACCGCCATTTCCCTCACCGTGCTGGAACCCACCAGCAACGGCATCGGCAGCGATGCCTTCTGCATTATGTGGGACGGCAAAAAGCTCAAGGGCCTTAATGCCTCGGGCCGCGCCCCTGCCAACTGGACGCCGGAACATTTCAAGGGCCGCACGGAAATGGCCAAATGCGGCTGGGCATCGGTCACAGTGCCCGGCGCGGTGTCGGCGTGGGTCGAGTTGTCTGAAAAGTACGGCAGGTTGCCGTTCGCCGATTTGTTCGAGCCTGCGATCAAGTACGCCACTGACGGCTACATGGTGTCGCCCACCATTGCACGGCTGTGGGCAAATCAGGCGCCGGTGTTGCAGAATGAACCGGGCTTTGCACAATGCTTCATGCCCAAGGGCCGCCCGTTACAGCCGGGCGAGAAATTCGTCGCCCCCGGGCATGCCAAAACCCTGCAGCGCATCGCCGAAACCAAGGGCGAGGCGTTCTACAAGGGTGACCTCGCCGAGAAAATTGCCTCATGGGCGCGCGAAACCGGCGGTGACATCACAGTGGCCGACATGGCCGCGCACACGCTCGACTGGGTGGAGCCCATCGGCATCGATTACCGCGGCTACACGCTGCACGAAATTCCGCCCAATGGCCAGGGCATCGCGGCGCTGATCGCGCTGGGCATACTCGAAAACTTCGACGTGGCGTCGCTGCCCGTCGATTCGCCAGACTGCATGCATCTGAAAATCGAGGCGATGAAACTCGCCTTTGCCGACATCAACGAATACGTGTCCGACATTTCCACCATGCGCGTCACGCCGGCGCAAATGCTCGACAAGTCTTACCTGAAAGAGCGCGCCAAACTCATCGACATGAAGAAGGCGGGGAACCCGTCGTACGGTACGCCGAGCAAAGGTGGCACGGTGTACCTCACTGCTGCCGACGAATCCGGCATGATGGTGTCGTACATCCAGTCGAACTACTCCGGCTTTGGCTCCGGCGTGGTGGTGCCCGATACCGGCATCAGCCTGCAAAATCGCGGTACCGGTTTCAGCCTGCGGCCCGGCCACGCCAACATCGTCGCGCCCAACAAGCGCCCGTTCCACACCATCATCCCCGGCTTCCTCACCAAAGGCGGCCAGCCGCTGATGAGCTTCGGCGTGATGGGCGGCTCGATGCAGGCGCAAGGCCACATGCAAGTGGTGTCGCGCATGGTTGATTACCACCAGAACCCGCAAGCCGCGAGCGACGCACCGCGCTGGCGCATCGACAGCGGCGTACGCGTGGGTATCGAGCACGGCGTCCCCGCTGAGACCATCGCCGCGCTCAAGGCGCGCGGCCACGATATGCCGCAGGCCGACCGCTGGAGCACTGACTTCGGCCGCGCGCAACTGATTTACAAAATGGAAGATGGGTATTTCGCGGCGTCAGAACGGCGCACGGATGGACAGGCGGTGGGGTTTTAGGCGCTGCTGCTGCACGCGAATACAGCAGGAGTCGATAAGTATTTGTTTTTATTGAATTATTATATGACCTTATCAAATCAGAATTAGACCACCCGCCGGGTTCGCGGGCGTCTCGCCCGCAAGGGATTACCTTAGACCGGCAGCATTGTGGGCCAATGAACATACGGCCCGCGAGCCGGCTCGTGGAACACCTACTCCATCCTGATCCCCGCACGCCGGATAATCTGCCCCATCTGCGCGTGCGTTCGCGCAATCATCTCGCCAAAACTCGCGGTGCTGCCGCCACCGCCCTCCACGCCCATCGACTGCAGCTTTTGCTGTGTTTCCGGCGCAGCGTGCCAGCGCGACATTTCCGCACGCAGCCGATTGACGATTTCCGGCGGCGTTTGCGCGGGCCCTAGCAAGCCTACCCAGTTGGGCATGTCGTAGCCTGACAAGGCGGCCTCCGAGATCGTCGGCACATCCGGGAACGAGGGCGCACGTTTTAACGTTGTGATGCCCAGCGCGCGCAGGCGTTTTTGCTGCACAAAAGGCAAAGCCGTAAACGTCGATACCCAGGACAACTACACCTGCCCGCCCACCAAGTCAATCACAGCGACGCTGGCCCCCTTGTACGGCACGTGCACGATGTCGATCTTTGCCATCGATTTGAACAACTCGCCCGCCAGATGCAGCGTGGTACCCGTGCCCGACGACGAAAACAGCAACTGCCCCGGACGGCTTCGCGCCAATGCAATCAAGCCTTTCAAATCCGTCACCGGCAGCGAAGGATGCGCCACCAGCACCATCGGAATCAAACCCGCCAGCGAAATCGGTGCGAAATCACGCAGGGCGTCATAACCGGCGTTTTTGTAAATATGCGGCGCCACCGCGTGCGTGCTATTGTTGCCCATCAACAGCGTGTATCCGTCGGCAGGCGCCTTGGCAACCTGCGCCGTGCCCACCGTGCCGCCGCCACCAGAGGCGCGGTTTTCGACGATGAAATTCTGACTGAATGCCTCCGACAAACGCTGCGCCGCCGCGCGCGCCAGCAGATCGGTCGCCGCGCCCGGCGAAAACGCGACAATAATGCGCACAGGTTTGCCGGGATATTCCTGTGCATGCACACCGGTCGCGAACAGCGGGATGGTCACCGCCAACCAGCTGCTCCACGATCGGATCTGACGCTTCCATAGCATGGCGTTTACTGAAGCACCAGTGTTTTCAGGCAATAGTACATAAGCCATTCTCCGCTAAAACATCATCTGCCCGCCGTTCACATGCACCGTTTGCCCGGTGATGTAGCCCCCGCCCGGCCCGCATAAAAACCGCACGGTCGCGGCAATTTCCTCCGATTCGCCATAGCGTTCCAGCGGCACCAGCCCCTTGGCGTCGCGGCGCGGTGAACGGTGGCCAGGGCGCGTGGTATTGATAATTCCGGGCGACACACAGTTGGCGCGTATGCCCATCGGGCCCACTTCACGGGCCAGTGCCCGGATCATGCCGGTCAATCCGCTTTTCGCCGCCGAACTGTGCACTTTGCCGATGGCGCCGGTGAGCACGTTGCTGCCGGTCAGCGCAATGATGTTGCCGCCACCCGACGCAATCATTGACGGCAGTACCGCCTTGATACAGTGAAACGAACCATCGAGCGAAATTGACAGCGGCACCTGCCACTGCTCGAAGCTCATATCGACGAAACGCACTTCGCGGCGCACCGAGGCGTTAAGCACGAGGATGTCGATGCGGCCGTGCCGCGCGAGTATGCTGTCAACCATTTGTTTGACCTGCGCGGCATCGGCGATGTCGGCCATGCACAGTTCAGCCTTGCCGCCGCCCGCAGTGATTTCTTTTACAACACGCTCAGCGGCCTCGCGCGAGGTGCGCGTGTTCACCGCCACCGTCGCGCCAGCATCCGCCAATGACAAGGCTGTGGCGCGGCCAATATTAATGCCCGCGCCGGTAACCAACGCGATTTTGCCTGTGAGTTCTTTGCCGGGTGCGAAAGCTGTCATAATCATCTCTAGAAATATTCAATAAAAACAGATACTTACGATCAACCCTACTTTACCCGATTTAGGCCGGTGACGCCTGCCGCACGCATGTCGAGCGCCCACCATCTGCCGGAATCACCGTACCGGTAATGCTGCGTGATTCGTCGGAAGCGAGAAACAGCGCGACGTTGGCGATGTCTGCCGACTCAGCCACCGAAAACGGATACAGCTTGCGATTGGCCGCGTTGCGAGCCTGCGCTTCCGTTGAAGGTTTAGCTGCGCCGGAGTCCGGATTTTCCCAGCGCGCGATGGAGCGTTCGGTGCGCACGGTTGCCGGTGCAATGGCATTGGCGCGAATGCCATCTTTCATGTATTCGGTGGCGAGCGTGCGCGTGAACGCGACGATGCCACCCTTGGCCGCGGCGTAAATCGGCTTTTCCTGCCCGATCAATGCCAGCCATGTGCTGAAGTTGATGATCGAACCGCCACCGCTGGCAATCATGTGCGGGATACCATGGCGGCAACTCAAAAACGGATGCCGCAAATTCAGCGCAATGGTGCGCTCGAAAATCGCCAGATCCATTTTGTGCACCGGCACGTCCTCCACCAGCGAGCCGCCCGCGCAATTCATCAGCACATCGAGCCTGCCGTAACGCGCAACGGCGGCATCAATGGCACGCTTGAGCGATTCATCCTGCGTGACATCGGTCTCATAAAACACCGCGTCGCCACCGGCATCGCGGATTGCTTTTTCAGTCGCGCGCCCCAAATCACCCTTGATTTCCGCGATCGCCACTTTCGCGCCTTCGCGCGCGAATGCCAGCGCGCTCGCCTTGGCAATGCCCGCACCCGCGCCGGTAATGAACGCCACTTTTCCCGCCAGTCTGCCCATGATCTTCCTCCGTGAATTTTCGCGTCATGCTACGCAACGTGGCAGCGGTGCGCAATCACGCGCAATGGCCGGAGCCACTTGGGCATTTTGTACTTTGCTATGATCGAACCCAATCTTCCCGACCTTCGAGATAACCTCCATGACAACCCAACGTAAAGCCATGCATGCCGGCGACGCCGTCGCCGAAGCCCTGCGCGAAGAAGGCGTCGAGCGCATTTACAGTGTGCCCGGTTCGCACATTCATCCGATTTACGATGGTCTAAGCCGCGTGCCGCAGGTGAAATTCATCACCTGCAAAACCGAGCCGAATACTTCGCTGATGGCCGATGCCTATGGGCGGCTTACCGGCAAGCCCGGCGTGTGCCTCGTAACCGCCGGGCCGGGGGCCATCAACTCCATGGCGGGCGTGGGGCAGGCGTACGGCGCGGCTTCACCGATGGTGCATCTCTCCGGCGCGGTGCCGCTGAAGGCCGACATGGAGGCGTTTCACGGCGTCGATGATCCGGCGTTCGTGCACGAAATGTTCAAGAAAATCACCAAGTGGAGCGCACGCGTCGAGCGCATCGACGACATTCCCGAAGTCATGGCCAAGGCGTTTCACATCGCGCGCAGCGGGCGGCCGGGCCCGGTGCACGTGGAACTTCCGCGTGTGTCGGATTACAGCGAATATATTTTGCAGGAAACGCCCGCGGTGTTGCCCGCCTACCAACGCATTCCCGCGACAGTGGTAAAGCCCGACCCGGCGTTCGTCGATCAATGTGCCCAGCGGCTGATGGCAGCACGCGCGCCGCTGCTGGCTGCGGGCAAAGGCGTTATCCGGCAGGGCGCGATTGGGCTGCTGACCAAGCTCGCGGAAAAATTGCAGGCGCCGGTCATCACCGCGCAGGATTCCATCGGTCTCTTTCCCGAAGCGCATCCGCTCTACGCCGGGTTTTTCCAGCGCCAGCGCTGCCATCAGCTTTGCATGATCGCGCTGGAGCGCAGCGACTTTGTGCTGGGCACGGGCTTGCGCGCGGGCGCGGCGGAAATGTCCGAGCTGCGCGAACGCGCCGGCGAAAAGCGCATGATGATCAATGGCTTTGACGACGCACAAACCACGCACTATCAGGGGCCGGATGAGCGCGTGGCCGATCCCAAACTGTTTCTCGAAGCGCTGCTCGCGCGCCTGGGCGACTACCAGCGGCCACGCGACGAAGCGTTCCTGCAACAACTCGCCACGCGCAAGTCTGACGTGCACGCCCAACTCGCCGCCAACGTCGCACCGCACGTCGACGACAACCCGATCTACCCCGGCCTGCTGATGCAAGCCATGAACAAAGTGCTCGACGATCAGGCCGTGGTGGCCAGCGACGTGGGCCTGTGCCAGATGTGGGCGCGCGTGTTCCGCCGCATCGCCACGCCGGAATCGTTCATGCAATCGGGCGTGTGGAACGCCATGAGCAACGGCCTGCCCACGGCCATCGTCGCTAAAATGGAATTCCCCCATCGCGACGTGATCGGGCTGGCGGGCGACGGCGCATCGCTCATGACCATCGGCGACCTGCCCACCGCCACCGAATACGGCGCCAACATCGTGCTGGTGGTGCTGAACGATGGCTCTTTCGGCCAGACCTATATGCAGCAAACGGGGCTATACGGCCATACCTACGGCACCGCGTTCCAAAGCCCCAACTTCGCGCAGATCGGCGAAGCGTGTGGGTGCAAAGGTATACGCGTTAGCGACCCAAAAGATGTTGAAGATGCGTTGAAGCAGGCGCTGGCAGCTACCAAAGGAGCAAAAGCCCAGCCTGCAGTGGTGGAGGTGATGGTGGGACGGCATGTTCAGCCAAAGATTTAGCCAGCAAACCGCTATTGGCATCCCCTATTCGCAAATTGCCGAGGACGCACAAACTGATAGCCTAGGATGTCGAATTTAAGGTTGGATGAGATTATTGACAAAAATATCGTGACCTACTGTTTTAATTAGTTTTTTTAATTTCCTGAATATAAAGCCCATGATCGAGCCTCGCATTATCGGCACCTGGCGCATCAAAAGTACCAAAAGCATCGACGACAACGGCAATGCGCTACCGCCGCCGTACGGCCCCACGCCCAACGGCGTGGTGAGCTTTCAAGCCAACGGTCGCACGGTCAACGTGATTTGTGACGGGCGCGCGGAATTACCGGCAGGCGAAGCACGGCAATTCATGTCGTATGTGGGCAACTACACGTTTGATGGCGTTACGCTAACCACGCGTGTCGATGCTGCTTCGGACGCGAGCCGCATTGGCGGCGATCAAGTTCGCGCCGTACGCTTTGAAAACGGCGGCATGGTACTGGCGCCGCCGCGGCGGTTATATGCGGGTGTGATGCAGCGGCAAGAGTTGTTTTGGGAGCGCGTCTCCTAGTATCGACAGTACCCAAGATAGCGCACCCATTCCCCGCAATCGCGCTACTCCGCCTTGATGCCGGCCTGTTTCACCACCTTGCCCCAGCGCGCGATTTCGGATTTCACAAACGCGGTGAATTCTTCGCTGCTATCACCAACAACCATCGACCCTTCCGCCGTGAGCCGCTCGCGCAGATCAGGCTGGCGCACGATGCGCACGATCTCGCTATTGAGTTTGGTGATGATGTCGGCGGGTGTTGCTGCCGGTGCTGATATGGCATACCAGGTGGAAAATTCAAAACCCTTGAAGCCTTCTTCATGAAGCGTCGGAACATCAGGCGCTGCAGGGGAGCGTGTCATGGTGGTTACCGCCAGCGCACGCAGCCGGCCTGATTTCACGTGCGGCAGAGGCGTGCCGATGGCGCCGAAGTAAATCGCCAGCTGTCCGGACAGCACGTCCACCATGGTGCCCGCCGCTCCCTTGTACGGCACATGAATCATGCGCGTGCCGGTCATGTTCATCAGCAATTCCGCGCCCAAATGACCGGAAGTCGCGATGCCGGAGCTGCCATAGAGCAATTCACCAGGTTTGGCTTTTGCCAGCGCGATCAACTCACGCGTGGTGCGCACCGGCAGCACCGGATGCACGGCAATCAGGATGGGCACTTTGGCCAGATTGGTAATCCACGTGAAATCGCGTATGGGATCGTAGGGCAACCTGGCAAACAACGCGGGCGCAACAGTATTGGCGATGCCAGACCACAACAGCGTGTAGCCATCCGGCGCCGAGCGCGCCACGAGCTCGCTGCCGATGTTGGTGCTTCCACCCGGGCGGTTCTCCACCACCACGGTCTGACCCCATGCGGCGCCCAAACGTTGCGCCACCAGCCGCCCTAGCGTGTCGGCGATCCCGCCCGGTTGGTACGGCACCACTGTGCGAATCGCCTTGACCGGGTAGCCACGCGCACCTGCAATACCTTGCGTTCCCTGACCATGGGCGAGCGTGGCTGCGAACACAAGAGACATGCCAGTGACTATTACTGCCACGGCAGGCAGGCTGCCACGACACTCTGGCGCGATCATCGGCCCTGACGCTGAATATCGTTGTACAGCCACGCGACTAGCAATTACGTATTCCCCAAATAGGGCGTCTGCTTCCGCTTATAACCCGTCAACGCCTCGGTGATGCGATAACGCGTGGGGAACGGAAACGAGATGTGCTTCTGCACAATGGCGTCGCGCACGTATTTTTCGATAGGCATGCCCTGAATCACGCCCATGCCGCCGAAGAGTTCCAGCCCCTGCTCGGTCAGGCGCTGCACCGCCGTGCCGGTAAACGCCAGCGCCATCCACTCATACGGCTGATAGTCGGCGCTGCCATCCTGAAACGCCTCCGGGTGATCTTTCGCCCACGCGGCTGTCCAGATCAGGCGCCGCGCGGCTTCGAGGTTCATCGCCATGTCGGCAATATACAGGCCGACCGCCTGATGCTCGATCACCATTTTTCCGCCGGATTTGCGCTCCTTGACGTAGTCGATGGTGGCTTCGAGCGCGGCGCGACCCAGGCCCAGTGTGATCGAGGCAATGGTGACGTGCGTGCCGATTTCCGTGCGGCCCGCCGGGTTGGGCGCCAGCATGCGGCCTGCCGGCACGTGCACGTTGTCGAAAAAGATTTCCGCGTTGTCGCCGACACGGCGGCCAATCTTCGACATCGGGCGGCGCACCAGTCCCTTTGAGTCCCCTTCGACCAAAAACGCGCGCGGACCGGCTTCGGTATGCGCTTGCACTACCAGCAGTTTGGCAAGGTAGCCGACGGTCTGAAAATTTTTCGCGCCATTGATGATCCACGAGCCGTCGGGCTGCTGCACGGCGCGGGTCTTGAACTTTACCCACTCCGGCGTCTCAGTGTAGTAGTCAAAACCCAAGTCGGTATCGGGTTCATGAATGGCAACGGTGGTGAAATACAAATCGTCATTCAAAAACTTCGGCAGAAAGTACGCGCGCTGCTCGTCGTTCATGCGAATCTCGAACCAGTCACGCGCACGCCGTGCGGTCAGCATGTAGTAGTACGCCGTGCCGATGTCTGCCGCCGCCAACTCCTCGGCGATCAAGCACGCCGTCAGATGATCCGAAGCGCCCGCGCCACCGTTTTCTTCCGAAAGTGCAAATGTTCTGAAGCCGAGCTTGGAGCCTTTCTTCAGCACCTCCCAGGGAATGCGGTCTTCCCAGTTTGGCTTCTTGTCCAGTTCCAGCGCGATGGGTTTGATCTCGTTCTGCGCGAACTCTCGTGCAAGATCGCGGTAGGCGCGTTGCGTTTCATTCAGGCGAATATCGAACATCAATAACTCCTTGTTTTAATTGATATTTTTATACATTTCACTGCGGTTGAAATCCTATCTTGCGCACGATGTCCGCCTGGCGCGCCACATCCTTGCGCAGAAACTCGGTAAATTCCTCCGGCGTGGAGCCGACTGCAATCAACCCGTTGTCCGCCAGATGCTTGCGCGTTTCCGGCATCGCCACAGCTTTGGCAACCTCGCCCGCCACGCGGCGCACCAGCTCCTGCGGCGTGCCCGCCGGATACCACAGCCCGTGATAGCAGGTCATGTCAAAA
This sequence comes from Betaproteobacteria bacterium, assembly GCA_900299145.1. Taxonomy (GTDB): domain Bacteria; phylum Pseudomonadota; class Gammaproteobacteria; order Burkholderiales; family SG8-41; genus UBA5216. The sequence goes on from OMIN01000104.1 coordinate 20,728, forward strand.
CCGGTGAGTCCCGCCTCGTGCAACGTCGGTATGTCGGCCACCTGCGGCTGGCGGCGCGGCCCGCCGATACCCAACGCGCGCAGGCGGCCTGCTTGCAGATAAGGCACCACTATGGTGGGGCTGATCACCATGCTTTCCATTTGCCCGCTCAGCAAATCGCTCATGGCGGGCGCCGTGCCTTTATAGGGCACGTGTACCAGCGAGACACCCGCCATGGCAGCAAACAGCGCCGCACTCACATGGGGCGGGCTGCCCACGCCGCCCGAGGCATATTTGATTTCGCCGGGCCGTGACTTGGCGAACGCGATGAACTCCTTCACCGACTTCACCGGCAGCGACGGATGCACCACCAGCAAATTGCCGTAGGTCACGTTGATCTGCGAAACCGGCGCAAACTCATTGAGCGTATCGTAAGGCAGCTTTTTGTAGAACGACGGGTTCGCGCTGTGAGAGCAGTTATTGGCCAGCAACGTATAGCCATCCTTGGGCGAGCGCGCGACGATGGCTGTTCCAATGGTGCCGCCCGCGCCGGTGCGATAGTCAAACACAAACTGCTGGCCGAACGCCTCAGTCATCGGCCGCGTCACCGCGCGCGTGGGCACTTCGATGGGCGTGCCGGGGCTGAACGGGATTACCACGCGCACGGGTTTCACCGGCCATTGGATCTGGCCTTGTTGCGCGAGCAGTGGCATTGGCAGCGCCGCCAGCAATGCCATTGACACCATTGACGCCATTAACATTTTCATCGCCGATTTCCGCCTTCAATCAGCCTTGATGTTCGCTGTGCGAATGAACGTGCCATATCGTTCACGATCACGCCGCTGAATGTCGGTGAATTCCTCCGGCGTCAGCGTGACCACTTCGGCGGCGAACGTCGCCAGCACGCCGCGCGCGTCCGGCGTTTGCATGATGCGGCTGATTTCACGATTCAGCCGCGCAATTACCGGGCGCGGCGTGCCGGTGGGCGCGTAAACGCCGAAGAGCGCATCGTTCACTTCAGTGCCGGTTTCAGCCATGGTCGGCGTGTCCGGCAGCAGCGGTGATCGCGCCGCCGCCGCCACTGCCAGGGCCCGAAGCTTGCCGGATTTGACATGCTGCACCGACAGCCCGGAATCAAACGCAAAATCCACCTGATCGGACAGCAGTGCCGTCACCATCAGAGCCGCGCCCTTGTACGGCACGTGCGTGGCCTTGATCTTGTTCGCGAACAAATAGCGCTCGGCGTGGATGTGCAGCGTACTGCCGGTGCCCACCGAGCCGTAGTTGAGCTTGTCCGGGTTCGCGCGCAGATACGCAGTCAGTTCAGCGACGCTGCGCACCGGCAGCGAGGGGCGCACCACCAGCACCGTCAAAATGCGGCCCAGCGGCGCGATGGGCGCAAGATCGCGCCCCACGTCAACGCTCAGCTTATAAAGATGCGGGCCGACCACAATGGGGCTGCCCGATGAGGCCAGGATCGTGTAGCCATCGGCCGGCGCCCTGGCCGCGACTTCGAGGCCAATGTTGCCGGCCGCGCCGCCACGATTGTCGATCACCACCGGCTGCCCCAACGCCTCGGCCAGCTTGGGTGCGAACGCGCGCGCCATCAAATCCGTGGTGCCGCCTGCGGGAAAGTTGACGATCAGCCGGATGGGTTTCGACGGCCACGCCTGCCCCGAACCAGCCGAAGTGGTTTGCGCACCCGCCGGCAAAGCGCACAGCACCACTTGCAGTGAGGCAACGGCTATCAGACAACGAGTCAGCAGCGTCATGGCATCGGCTCCGGTTATGGGCAAAGCCATATTACACCGGTACGCCGGGAGCGGCAGCCCCGCGCCGATACGTGCGCACACGCTCAATCCAGCTTGCGCAGCCTCGGCACACGCACAAAAATCAACAGCATGATCAGTATCGCGGCCACGGCGTAAGCTGCCTGCGACCACGGCGCGCCGATCTGCTCGGCTGCCGCGCCCGCCAGAAAATTGCCGAACGGCAAGGCAATCACCACGCCCGTGCGCAAACCCATCACCCGCCCGCGCATGGTCTGATCGGTGTGGCCCAGAATCAGCGTGGCGATGACCGTCCACGCAATCGCCTGCGCCAGCCCGGCGACGAAAATAAATGCCAACGATACGTAGTACCACGAGGACACCGCAAACAACAGCAACGACACCGGCCACACGTAGCTGCTCCAGACCAGCAATCTGCCCTTGCCTTTGACGTTGCCCAGCGATACCACCCACAGCCCTGCGGCCAGCGCGCCAATGCCCGCCATCGCCGTCAATAGGCCAAAACCCGCCGGCCCGGCGTCCAGCACGTAGCGCGCGAACAACGGCATGAACGTGTAACGGTACGGCGCCGCCAGCAGGTTCAACACAAAAGCAATCACCAGCAGCATCAGCACAGTCTGATTGCCCCAAACGTATTTGAACCCTTCAATCAGGCTGCGCACCGGTGATTCACGTGCCACTGGCGTGGCGCGTTTCGTTTCGCCCATGCGCAAGAGCACCACCACGTCCAGCAAAAAGATGGCTGCAATCAGCGCATAGGCGCCGGTCATGCCCAGCACCGGTATCAGCAACCCGCCCAGCGCCGGCCCCACCACCACGGTAATTTCCACCGCCACGGCGTTGAGCGCCACGGCATTGGCGAGGTCTTCCTTGCCGACAATATCCGGCACCAGCGCCTGCCGAGCGGGGTTGTCGATGGCCCATGTCACGCTGCTTGCCAGCGCAAGCGCGATCACATGCCACAGTGCGAGCGACCCCAGCGCCACCAGTATCAGCATGAGCGAGGCTACGGCCAGATTCACGCCCGCCGCGATGATCAGCAACATCCGCCGGTCCATGCGGTCGGCGATCACGCCCATGAATGGCGCGGCAATGTAGCCCGCCATTTTGCTGGAAGTGACGATGCCCACCATCAGCGGCGAATCCGTCAACTCCAGCGTGAGCCAGCCCACCACCACCATGTCCGCCCAGCGCGCGGTGGAACTCAACAGGGTGGCCGTCCAAAGCAGGCGAAACGCACGGTGCCGCAGGGCTGCGGCCTGCGGCATGGCGGCAAGCCGCGAGAGAAGTTTCTGCGTCATGCCGCTTCCAACGGAGTGATTGCAATCATGCTACTGACGGGTCCATTAACAATGCAGACGGAGCATACACCGGCAACGCCACTTTCCGTAGACTGCCCTTCTGTTAAAAAATGTCATATAATTCATATAGTTATCGCATCAATTCCCGGCTTGCGCGGAGGCACGCGCGCGGCGCGGCGCGCACGCTAACCATGTTCGGCCCGCTTGCGCGAGCCACGCCGGTTGGTAAGAATGGCGGCCAACGCGTGCATCCGCATGCAATTGGGGAGAATCCATGTCGATTGAAATCCGCCCTTCGGGTGGCGTGTTGGGCCACGAAATCCTCGGCGTCGACCTCGCGCGGCCAATCAGCGACAGCACCTTCGCCGACATTGAAAAAGCATTTAATGATTGCGGCACGGTGGTGATACGCGGGCAAAAAATCACGCCCGAACAGCAGATCGCCTTTACGCGGCGTTTCGGTGAACTCGACAGTTACCCGGCGGGCAATTTTGCGCTGCCCGGCCACGACGCGATTCTGGTGGTATCGAATATTCTCGAAAACGGCAAGCCCATCGGCATGATCGACGCGGGCCGCAACTGGCACAGCGACATGCTGTTCACCGAAAAGCCGCCGCGCTGCTCGTTGCTGTACAGCCTGGAAGTGCCGCATCAGGAAGGGCAATCCATCGGCGACACGCTGTTCGCCAGCACGGCCGTGGCCTACGACAACCTGCCCGAATCGATGAAAACGCGGCTCAATGGCTTAAAGGCGCGCCATAGCTTTCGCACTTATGCCGCCACCAAGTCCGATGGCCGTGAAAAAGTCGGTGACGAATTCGCCGATGTGATTCATCCGCTGGTACGCACCCATCCGATTACCGGCAGGAAGTGCCTGTATTTGAGCCACTCGCTGACCCAGAAAATCGGCGACCTCGACCAAGCGCAGACCCGGCAACTGGCGCACGACCTGATTGAACACATCACCAGCGAGCGCCATGTCTACCGTCACAGCTGGCGCGTGGGCGATCTGGTGATCTGGGACAATTGCTCAACCATGCACCGCGCCATATTCGACTACGCACTGCCGCAACGTCGGCGCATGCATCGCACCACGGTGGCCGGCGGCCGGCCGTTCTGACATGACTTGCCTCACGTCGCGTAACGCCCGGCGAGGCATCGCGAATGGGCTTCGGCGCGACTTTCCGCACGCGGCTTGCTTGCCGGCAATGTACCTCTGGTGTGTCGCCATGACGGCCCTTGCCGCGGCGCCGGCCAGCGCGCAGGGTTTTCCCTCCCGGCCGTTACGCATAATCGTGCCATACGCCAGCGGCACCACCACCGATTTGCTCGCGCGGCTAATTGCACCGCGCATTTCCGCAAGCATAGGCAAACCCATCGTGGTGGAAAACAAAAGCGGTGCCAGCGGATCGATGGGGGCACAAGCCGCCGCAGCAGCAACGGCCGATGGCTATACCCTACTGCTCGGCACCAGCGGCATCATGGCCGGCAATCCGGCGTTGATGCCAACGCTCAACTATGATCCGGCAAAAGACTTCGCCGCCGTCGGCGCCATCGCGCAGAATCCGCAGATTCTCGCCGTGGGCGCGGCCACCGGCGTCAGAAGCGTACCCGAACTGGTGGAGTTTCTGAAAACAAACCCCGCAAAAGCCAATTACGGCTCGACCGGCATCGGCGGTGCACCCGCGCTGGCCGGCGCCGTGTTTCTGCATGGATCGGGGCTGAAGGCAAACCATATTCCCTACAACAGCGTTTCACAGGCGATGACTTCGCTCATCGGCGGCGAAGTGACTTTCATGTTTTATGGCAGCCTGGCGCTGCTCCCTCTCACCAAAAGTGGGCAGCTGCGCGCGCTGGCCAACGGCGGCACGCGCCGCAGCGGACTGTTCCCTGACTTGAAAACCATGGCGGATTTGGGCTACCGGGATTTCGCCGCCGTGTCGTGGTTTGCACTGTACGTGCCAGCGCAAACACCGCGTGATGCTATAAGGGTTATCACGCGTGCGCTTGACGCCACGCTGAAGGAAGCCGATACCGCCGCGCGACTCGCACAGGGCGGCTTCGACCCATGGCCGCTAGCACCCGACGCCCTGACAGCGTTCGGCGAAAAAGATCGCTTGCGCTATCGCGAACAGGTGAAGAAATATGGCGGCATCGATCCGTAGCATTCCACAAGACATTTAAAAACATAATAAAAACAAATAGTTACGATAGCGTTCATGGAATGGGCATTTGCCACTACACTATCGCCTTTTTTCATCCGACCTGCCCCCTGATCGCCATGCAGAAACTCTTCGCCTTTGTAAGCACCCTGTTCGCCGCATTCATTGCCTGCGGCTTCGTGCAACCCGCCGCGCTCGCACAGCAATATCCCAGCAAGCCTATTCGCTTCGTCATACCCTTCGGGCCGGGCTCCGCCAGCGATGCGCTTGCACGCATTGCCGGGCAAGAGCTGACCGCAAACACCGGACAGCCCATTATCGTGATGCCCAAGCCCGGCGCGGACGGCGCGCTGTCGGCGCTGGAAGTCAAGCGCGCGAACGCCGACGGTTATACGTTTCTGTTCGGCACCAACAGTCCGCTCGCGGTGGTACCGAACATTCGCAAGGAACCACCCTACGACGTGATGAAGGATTTCACGCCGGTGACTTACCTCGGTGACAACACCTTCTTCGTGGTGGTTCATCCGTCGGTGCCCGCAAAATCGCTCGCTGAACTCATCGCGCACGCCAAGGCCAATCCCAAGATGCTGAACTACGCGGCCGGCAACACCTTTGCGCTGGTGGGTTCGGCGCTGTTCGCCATCAACAACGGCATCACCATGCAGGCGGTCACCTTCAAATCGGAACCGGATGCACTGGTTGACTTGCTTTCGGGCCGCATTCACTTGATGTTCAGCACGTCCACCATCGCCGGCCCGCAGGTGCGCGAAGGCAAGCTGCGCGTGCTCGCCACCACGCTGCCGGAGCGCAGCCCGCTGATGCCAGACGTGCCGTCGTTCCCGGAATCCGGCCAGGCGAAGTTTCCGATAGGCCCGTGGTTCGCACTGGTGGGCCCGGCAGGGCTACCGCGCGATGTGGTCACGCGCATGAACAAGGAAATGGTCGCCACGCTCGCCAAGCCCGCCGTGAAGGAAGCGATGCTACGCCACGGCTTTATGGCGAAATCCTCGACACCCGAAGCGCTGACGGCTTATATGAAGGATCAGCTCGCGATCTGGAAAACTGCGCTAAAGTCCGCCGGCGTCGAACCGCAATAGCTGCCAGCGTCGTTTGACTTACCCAGGCGTAACGAATAACTTTACCGCTGACGGCCCCACGCAACACTCTTTACACTTTATCGCCCTTTTCCCTCAGGAGAATCTCATGGCTGGCAACGCACAAATGATTATCGACCTCGACAAAAAACGCATGGAAGCGACGGTCAAGAAAGACGTTGCGGCGTTGAACGAATTAATCGCCGATGATCTCGTCTACACGCATTCGTCGGCGCGGCAGGACACCAAGAAAAGCCTGATTGACGCCATGGTGAGCGGGCAGACGGTTTACACCGGCCTCGTGCCCTCGGAAGTCAAAGCGCAGGACTGCGGCGATGCTGTAGTGCTCACTGGCATCTGCCGCATCAGTGTCATGTCCGGCGGCAAGCCCAACAACTTCGGCGTGCGCTTCACCGACGTCTACGCCAAGCGCGGCGGTAAGTGGCAAATGGTGGTTTGGCAGTCGACCAAATTGCCAGAGTAGTTACCTAGGTGATTACCTGAGTAAGTGTCGCCGTAGTTGCTACGGTTACTGGCGCGGCCGCACGCGGGATATTATAAAAAATCAATAAAAACAAATACTTAGATAATAACGCTAATCGCTGCCGCGCTTCGTTGACCAGTCCTGATACTGCTCGCGCAGCCGCGCCTTATTTACTTTTCCGGTAGCGGTATGCGGCAACTCACCGGCAAACACCACCGCGTCGGGCAGCCACCAGCGCGGCACGCGCGCGGCCAGGTGCGCGGCAAGTTCTTCCTGCGTGAGCGCACAGCCGGGCTTTAACACCAGCACCATCAGGGGACGTTCGCCCCACTTCGCGTCCGCCGCCGCAATCGCCGCGGCCTCCTGCACGGCGGGATGCAACAGCGCCGCGTTCTCCAGTTCCACCGACGAAATCCACTCGCCGCCGGATTTGATCAAATCCTTCGCACGGTCGGTGATGTGAATGAATCCGTTGGCGTCGATGGCGCCGACGTCGCCGGTGTCAAAGTAACCATCAGAGTCAAGTAACCGCTGCTCTTCCCCACCAAAGTACTCGCGCAAAATACATGGGCCGCGCACGTGTAAGTGGCCGGTTGCCTGGTCGTCCCACGGCAACGTTTTGCCGGCCTCATCGGCGAGTTTCAGTTCCACCAGAAACGGCACGCGGCCCTGCCTTTGCCGCAGTGCCATGCGCTCGGCGCCAGTCAGTTGCGCTGTCTCAGGCGTCATCACGCAAGCCGAGCCCGTCGGCCCCATTTCCGTCATGCCCCAGGCGTGCACAACGTCGATGCCGTGATCTTGCTCGAACGCGCGCAACATCACCTCCGGACACGGCGAGCCGCCGATGAACAGACGCCCGAGACTGGCCGCGCGCTCACCGGTCTTCGCGCAATGATCGAGATAGCCCTGCCACACCGTCGGCACGCCGCCGCTTAACGTCGCCCTGTGCCGTTGCGCCAGCTCGCACAGCGATGCGCCGTCGAGCCGCGTGCCGGGCAAGATCAGACTCGCGCCCGCCATCGGCGCTGTGTAAGGCCACGACCAGCCATTGGCGTGATACATCGGCACCGCCATCAGCACCACGTCGCGTGCGGTAAAACCATACATATCCGGTGCATTCACGGTCAGCGACAGCAGCACAATTGAGCGATGACTGTAGAGCACACCCTTGGGCCGCCCGGTGGTGCCAGAGGTATAAAACAAACCAGCGCCGGTATTTTCGTCGAAGCTCGCCCACGAATTTTCGCCGTCGCCGCCACGCACCTCAGCGAGCCAGCTTTCGTAATCAATCGCTCCAGGCAAAGTGGTCGCCGGCATGTTTGCCGCGCTGGTCAACACCACAAAGCGGTGCACGCCGGGCAATCGGTCCACCAGCGATTCCAGCAGCGGCACGTACGCCGGATCGGCAAAAATCAACCGGTCACTGGCATGCTGAATTATGTAAACAATCTGCTCGGGAAACAGCCGCGGATTCACCGGGTGATACACCGCGCCCATGCCAGTGGCGCCGTACCAAACCTCCAGATGCCGCGCGGTGTTGGACGCCAGCGTCGCCACACGCTCGCCCGGTTGAATACCTTCCATCCGCAAGCGTTGCGCGACCCGTAACGCACGCGCGCGAATCTGGGCGTAGGTCGTTTCAAACACGCCATCGGCGGCATACGACACCACCGTGCGCCTTGGATGCACACGCGCAGCGTGATCGAGCACCTTGTGGCATAGCAGCGGCCAATTCTGCATCAAGCCCAGCATGAAAGTTCCCAGTAGTCGCGCATAGCCCGCCTGAATATTGCCGTTCATGCTAGGCAACCACTGTCACAGTGTCAACGCACGCCGAAGCTGCTAGACTTTTGAGTTGAAACAACGACTCCCTTCCAGAATCATTCTCGAACATTCATGTCCACACCCAAAAGCACCATCCGCGTCGGCACCGGCGCGGGCTTTTCCGATGACCGCATTGACCCGGCGGTTGATCTTGCCGAGCGTGGCAACGTCGATTACCTCGTGTTCGAGTGCCTCGCCGAACGTACTATCGCGCGCGAAAATCTTACACGCCTGAAAGACCCGGAGAAGGGCTATACGCCCTATCTGGCCGAGCGTTTTCAGGCAGTGCTGCCCGCGTGCGTCAGGAACAACATCCGCATTGTCACCAACATGGGTGCTGCCAACCCGGCAGGCGCCGCGCGCGCCGTCAGACGCGAGGCCAAGGCACTGGGCATAGCCGATCTGCCCGTCGCCTACGTGACGGGGGACGATGTCGCCGAGATCGTTCGCAATAACCCGCAACTGCCGCTGATGGAAGACGGCTCACCCGTCGAAGCGCTGATTCCGCGCATGGCCTCGGCCAATGTCTATCTAGGCGCAAATGTGATCCACGCCGGGCTTGCCACCGGCGCGCCCGTGGTGATGACCGGGCGCGTGGCCGATCCGTCGCTGTTTGTCGGTTGCATGATGCACGGCTTGGGCTGGCGCTACGATGATTACCCGAAACTCGCCGTAGGCACGCTCGCCGGGCATATGATGGAGTGTGCGGCGCAACTCACCGGCGGCTGCTTTGTTGACCCCGGCAAGAAAGATTGCGATGACCCGATCACGCCTGGCTTTCCTTTTGCTGATATCACTGCCGATGGCGCGTTGACCCTGGGCAAACTCGACGATTCCGGCGGCCGGCTCGATGTGCAAACCTGCACCGAGCAGGTGCTCTACGAAATGCACAACCCCACCAGCTATATCACGCCGGATTGCGTGCTCGACATCACGGATGTGGAGTTCAAGCAGACCGCAAAGTGCCGCGTGCAGGTGACTGGTGCCAAGGCACGGCCGCGCACCCCGACGTATAAAGTGGTGGTCGGCTATCACGACGGTTATATCGGCGAGGGCGAAGTCGGTTACGCCGGTCCCAATGCGCTGGCACGCGCGAAACTCGCTGAAAAAATCGTGCGAGAACGTTTGAAAAAGCGGGGCTTCACCTACCCTGAAATCCGTGTCGACTATATCGGCATGTCCGCTTTGCACGGCATGAACGCGCACGGCAGCGGACGTCCAGAACCCTACGAAGTACGTTTGCGTATCGCCGCGCGCACCCCCGACCGCAAGGCGGCACTCGCCGTCGGCTTTGAAGTGCGTACGCTACACGTCAATGGACCGTCGGGCGGTGGCGGCGGCTCTAACGGCATCCGTGAACTGCTGGCGGTGAAATCGATCCTGATTCCACGCGAGATGGTGAAAACGCAAATCGCTGTCGAAGGCAAAATATGAGCGCAACAACCGTGAAAACCAAAGTCTACGCACTCGGCCACGCGCGCGCGGGCGACAAGGGCAACACCTCGAATATTTCCGTCACCGCTTACGACGAACGCGCGTGGAACATTCTGCGGGATCAACTCACGCCTGAACGCGTGTTGCATGCGTTTACCGGCATCGCCAAGGGACCGGTGACGCGCTATGAACTGCCGAAACTGCGCGCGCTCAATTTCGTGATTGAAAACGCACTCGGCGGCGGCGTTACCGTGTCGCTGGCGCAGGACATGCACGGCAAGAGTTTGTCGTTCTTGATGCTGGATATTGAACTGAATATGTAGGACGGATACTGATAAGGGGTACACACTGCGCGCGCCATTTCATACTTATGGTGCTGCGGCGACCACCCACGCACTGCTTACGGCATTAACTTCCGGTGGCTTGCGCTGAAATCTTTCAGCCAGCGGGAAACCTTTTTGCAGTGCCTCTAATGCGCGCTGATCAACGCTGGTCTCCAGCAAATCGATACTTAGCCCGGACTCGGCAAGCAACTCCGTAAATTCATCTACACGCATTCGATTGTGATACATGTAGCGATTGCCAGCACAGCGCGCCCATTGTTTTTCGCTGAAACGCAGAAAATTCACGGCCGTAATAGAATCATCCGAGTGCGAAAAGTGATCCGAAAAATCGACGAGATGAATGAATCGGCCACCCGACCGCAGGAGACGCCGACCTTCCTTCAAAATGCCACACAAGGTACTCGGGGGAATATGTTCAAGAACGGCAAATGAGACATGATAATCAACACTCTTATCCTGCAATGCCAGTCCAGTAGCGTCCACGGGCGCCAAATATTCGATATTGAGTGCCGTAAGCAATGTCCGTATGTCGCTCGTTTCGTTGGAGAGTAGCAATTCCAGCCGCCCCGCGAACCATGGCTGACCTGCGTAATCGCCAAACGTGGCCTCAACCAAGGCACGATTGTTTCTCACAAACGTCAGTGACTGGCGAATCAAGTCCGGGGCCAAGTACGGATTAAGATCGACTGTTATCACGCGCCCGGCGCCGCACAGCCAAAGTGCAATAGGCAAATCCACGCATCGTCCTGTCCCAACTTCCAGAAAAGCCTTATCTTTGGTCTGCAATTGTTGCCGCCGCAATCGCTCCATTACCGCAATTCCAGCCTGAAATCGGCTGATTGGGTTCACGGTTCTCAGCCCGCCAAAATGGCGTTGCAAGAAAAAGTACAGCTCGTAACTAAAATCGGATGGGAACGCTGCGATAAGGTTTTGCAGTTGGGCTTTCAACCGCCAGTTCATTTTTCACCTTCTCCAGTGTGTCTACTGATTGCGGACAGGTATCTCATACACTTTTTTTGCATCGCGAAACTCTACTTCTCAACACCAAATGAATCAAACAGCGTGCGTAAAGCGCTCTGCCTTTTGGGGTGCCAAAATTCGCTTCAGAAAGTCAGATTCGAAATCTACGCCGGTGGAGCAAACTGCGAAAGGTCATGGTTTAAACCCTGACCAACACTTAGCTAAAGTAGCAACAAAATCAGTTAGATAGTTTTCCAATCACAATAGGCGCTAAGAATGCCTATTGGCAATACAGTCTCGACCATGAAAAAAGATCAGGCGATTTCATTGGTGAGTATATCTGTACATTCCCGTCCTCCTACCACTACCATTTTCCTTACGCCGATTACCCTGCCACCGGAATTTTCGCTTCCCGCACCACGCGTTTCCACTTCTCGGTGTCTGACTTGATGCGGTTGTAGAACTGCTCCGGCAGGCCGCCCGCGGGCTCCATGCCTTCATTGGCAAACCACTTTTGCATGGCGTCGGTTTTTAGGATGCGCGCAACTTCCCGGTTCCAGCGCGTCACTATAGGTTGCGGCAGCGCCTTCGGTCCCCAAATGCCATACCAGTGAACGACATCAAAGCCGGGAATGGTTTCGCTGATCGACGGCACATCGGGCAAGGTACGCGAGCGGCGCGGCGGCGTAATGCCGATGGCGCGCAGGCGGCCGGATTTGATGTGTGGAATCGCCGGCACCATGCTGCTGAAACTGGTGTGCACTTCCGCCGCCAGCAGCGCGCCCATCACGGGGCCGGTGCCTTTGTACGGCACATGCGTGAGATTGACTTTCGCTTCGAGCTTGAAGAGTTCCCCCGCAAGATGCCCCAACCCACCGGTGCCCGCCGAACCAAAATTGTATTTGCCGGAGGCTATGCGCGCCGCATCAACAAACTCCCTGATGCTCCTGATCGGTGACGTGGGATGCATGGTCACGATCAACCCGGTTTCACCGATCAGGATAATGGGCTGAATGCCGGTCACCGTGTCGTACGGCAACTGGTGCAGCGCGGCGTTCGCGCCGTAACTGCGGTTGACGAGGATCAGCGTGTAGCCGTCCGGCGGCGCATTGACGACAATGCCCGCGCCGATGGTGCCGCCGCCCCCGCCGCGATTGTCGACAATCACCGGCTGCCCCCACGCTTCATGTATCTGCGGGCCGATCAGCCGCGCCACCGTATCGGCGCCGCCGCCGGGCGCGAAGGGCGCAACCAAGCGGATGGGTTTGCCGGGGTACTTTTCCTGCGCTTGCGCGGTGGCCGCCCCCGTGAACAACGCGCAAACAACCATGGCCCAACTAACGCGATTGAACATGCGGCCCCCATCTTGTGAGTTAGAGCGCCCGTTTGATCTGCGCGCTATCTGCGAACAGCAAGCGCTCCTGCGTCGCGCGCCTAATCGCTTTTCAGCCGCGCGACAATCGCCCCTGTCATGCGCTGTGTCCCCGCATCACCGCCCAGATCCGCTGTGACATCGCGCTTTTCCCGCAGCACCTGCGTCAGCGCTTTGTCGATGCGGTCAGCCGGTTGCGACTGACCGATGTAGCGCAACATCATCACCGCCGACAAAATCGCCGCCATGGGATTGGCGATATCCTTGCCGGCGATGTCGGGCGCACAGCCGTGCACCGCCTCGAACATGGCACAGTCGGGGCCAAAATTGGCGCCGGGTGCAACCCCCAGCCCGCCAACCAACCCCGCCGCAAGATCGGATACGATGTCGCCATAAAGATTCGGTAACAGCAGGCCGTCAAACGTTTCCGGCTTCATTACCAGCTCCATGCAGAGCGCGTCGACCACGCGCTGATCGAGGGTAACTTCGGGATAGTTCCGTGCGGTTTCCTGCGCTGTCTTCAGGAAAAGGCCGTCGGTCATTTTCATCACGTTGGCCTTGTGCACCACCGTCAACTTTTTACGCTTCAGGCGCCGCAGGTAATCCAGCGCGAATTTGCTCACGCGCTCCGTGGCGCGAAACGAAATGATCTTGATCGCCTCGGCAGTGCCTTCGTCGATCATGCGCTCCATGCCGGTGTAAAGGTCTTCGCTGTTCTCGCGAAATATCACGATATCAACGTTGTCGTAACGCGACTGCACCGACGGATAATTGCGCACCGGCCGCACGTTCACGTACAGGCCCAGCTCCTTGCGTAGCGCGATGGCCACGCTCGGATGCGTACGCTTTTCGATCACGCCCTTGTCGTTCTTGCGCTCGATGCGCACGCGGTAATCGCCGCCAAACGGCGTTTGCGTCGGCCCCTTGAGGACGACTTTGTTACGGGCAATCGATTCGAACACGGCCGCCGGTAGCGGCGTGCCGCTGCGCTCGCCTTCGCGCATGCCGGCAGCGACTTCCTCGAACTGCACGGCGGCGCCGCTGGCAAGCACGATGTCCCGCGCGGCGCGGGTGACTTCCGGCCCGATGCCGTCGCCGGGTATCCAGGTGACGGTTTGCATGGCGTGTATCCGTTCCGTCAACTGGCGCTATTCGTCCTTGCCGTCTTCCTTGTACTTCTTGAGCTTGGGCAGGATGAATGGCATCAACACCGAAATTACCGACATTACCACCAACGTCATGGTAATCGCGCTGCTGAAAAAGATTTTCGGACTACCACCCGAAATCGTCATCGCCTGGCGGAACGATTGTTCCATCATGCCACCGAGCACCAGCGACAGCACCAGCGGCGCGACGGGGATATCGACCTTGTCAAACACGTATCCGATGACACCGAAGATCAGAATCAGGTAAAGATCAGTCATGCTGCCGTTGATGGCGTACGCGCCAATCACTGAAATGGCAATAATCAAGGGATACAGGATGCCCGACGGGATCTTCAGCAGTTGCACAAAAATGCCGATCAGCGGCAGATTAAGTATCAGCAGCATCACGTTTCCGATATACATGCTGTCGATAAGGCCCCAAACCAGATCAGGGCGGTTCTGGAACAGCAACGGCCCTGGTTGAATGCCATACATGATGAAAGCGCCCATCAGCACGGCAGTGGCGCCGCCGCCGGGAATACCCAATGTCAGCAGCGGCACCATCGCACCAGCGGTATCGGAGTTATTCGCCGCTTCGGGACCGGCCACGCCTTCAATCGCGCCCTTGCCGAATTCATCCGGGTTTTTCGACAGCCGTTTTTCCGTGGTGTACGACATGATCGAAGCAATCGTGCCGCCCGCGCCCGGAAGCACGCCGATGATGAAGCCGATGACGCCGCCACGCCAGATCGGGCCGATGGAACGCAGCCATTCTTCCTTGGTCAGCCACAGGCTGCCGGAGATTTTCATCGCCTGTGCCGAAGTGCCTTTATAGATATCCTCGAGGCCGCGGAACACTTCAGCCACCGCAAACAGGCCCACTACCACCACCACAAAGCCGACGCCGTCCTGAAACTCCGCCACGCCCATCGTGAAGCGCGCTTGGCCACTTTGCAGGTCAATGCCGATGGTGGCGATCATCAGGCCGAGTATCGTCGCCAGTACGCCCTTGGCCGGCGATTTGCCGGTGAGCGTAGACACCGCGGTCATTGCAAATAGCATCAGCGTAAAGTATTCCGCTGGGCCGAATTTCAGCGCCATTGAGGCCAGCGGCACCGCAAAGATGGTCAATCCGATGACCCCCAATGTGCCGGCGATAAATGAGCCAATGGCCGACACTGCCAGCGCCGCACCCGCGCGCCCCTTGCGAGCCATCTCATAGCCGTCGATGGAGGTCATCACCGAGGCTGCCTCGCCTGGCGTGCGAATCAGAATCGCGGTGGTGGAGCCGCCGTACTTCGTGCCATAGTAAATGCCGCACATCATGATGAGCGCGGACGTCGGGTTCATGCCAAAGGTTACCGGAATCAGCAGGGCGATACCCGCCGACGGCCCAATGCCCGGTAACACGCCGATAATGGTGCCCATGAACACACCTATGAAGGTGTACCACAGGTTAATGGGCTGCAGGCAGACCGCGAAGCCGTTGAAGATATGGGTCAAGGTTTCCATGTCGTCGGCTCCTCAAAACGGCAGTACGCCGCGCGGCAGATTCACGCCCAGCGCGGCGGTAAAGATGTAGTAGCTGGCGAACCCATAAACTACTGAAGTGATAATGTTGGTCCAGCGCTTGCCCTTGTTAAAGTAGAGCGTCATCACCATCAGAAACAGCGAGGTCGATATCGCGTAACCCAGCGGCTCGAACAACGCAAAGAATATCCCCGTCACCACCACCACCCCGGCGACGACCTTATAAGTCGAGGTATCTTGCGGTTCTGCGGCTTCGGGCTCGGCCTCTGGCCCGCCTTTCTTCGCCTTGACCATCTCGGCAAACAGCATGGCCGCCGAAATCAGCAGCCCGATACCCAACAGCCGCGGGAACGCCTTTGGCCCCAGCGGGTCACCAATTTCCAGCGTGGGAATTTGCGACGTGGCCCAGAAGTAAACGCCCGCCAGTACCAAAATGCCTACAAATATGACTCTGTCCGCCATTTGCTTTTCTCTCTGTGAAAACGGGATTGGCCACGCAGATCATCACGATGCCCGCGGCGGCGAACTCCTGATTGGCTCCTGACTCGCTCCTGACTGGCGGCACTACCGCCTCCTCCCACCGACGCGCGCGCCCGCAGTTTACCGAAGATTTCCGCGCCTGTGTTGCGGCTGATCTCACGCATCCCGCGGCGTCGCGCGCGACAGATCGGACTGGTGCAATTTCTTACGTAGTACCGCCGTCCCGCGCACGTTGCGACCGCGTTCGCGATTTGAACGCAAGTTAGTCAATCAACAGGAATGAATCGAGGATCGCGTTTTGCTCCAATATCGCGCCGGAAAAGACTAAAATGCTGGAGTCGGCTCAGGCGGTTACCAGAAGGAGCCGAGGTCTCGCTTGACCCAGGCGGCGTTCTGCCAGCAGCCACCCCTCGCACGATTTCATTAACTATTTGATTTTAAAGAGTTTTTATGACATACGACCCATTCAAGGCGATCCGTGAATTCAAACTGAAATCCGGCAAGACCGGCAAATACTATTCGCTCAAGGCGCTGGAAGAAGCCGGCTTGGGCAAAACATCACGCATGCCGGTCAGCCTGCGCGTGGTACTGGAATCGGTGCTGCGTAACTGCGACGGCCAACGCATCACGGAAGACGCGGTAAAAGCGCTCGCTGGCTGGAAGCCGAATGGCGAGCGTACACAGGAACTGCCGTTCGTGCTGGCGCGCATCATGTTGCAGGATATGGCCGGCTTTCCAGCGCTGAACGACTTTGCCGCGATGCGCGCCGAAGCCAAGCGCCAGAATTTCGATCCGACAAAAATCGAGCCGCTGGTGCCGGTCGATCTCGTCGTCGATCACTCGGTGGTGATCGACGTGCACAATTCACCGAACGCCTTGCGCAAGAACATGGAAATCGAGTTCGATCGCAACGGCGAGCGTTACACCTTCCTCAAATGGGCCAAGGCCGCTTTCTCCGGCATACGCGTCGTGCCGCCGGGCAATGGCATCTGCCATCAGGTCAATCTCGAATATCTGTCGCGTGGCGTTTGGGAAAAGGACGGCGTGTATTACCCCGATTCGACGGTCGGTACCGACTCGCACACCACCATGGTTAACTCCATCGGCGTGCTGGCGTGGGGCGTTGGCGGCATTGAAGCGGAAGCCGCGATGCTTGGCCAGCCGTATTACTTCCTCGAGCCGGACGTGGTCGGCGTGCATATGTCCGGCAAGTTGAACCCTGGCGTCACCGCAACGGACCTCGTGCTCACCGTCACCGAGCTCTTGCGCAAGACCAGCGTGGTCAACAAGTTTGTCGAATACTTCGGCGAGGGCGCCGCCTCGCTGACGCCCACCGACCGCGCGACTGTCGCCAACATGTCGCCCGACTACGGCGCGACCTGCGGCTTTTTCGCCATCGACGACAAGTCGCTCGAGTACTACCGCATGACCAGCCGTGATGAACATTGCGACGCCATCGAGAGCTACCTCAAGGCCCAGGGCATGTACGGCATCCCGAAAAAAGGCGAAATCGACTACACGCAGGTGGTCGAGCTCGATCTTTCCACCGTGCGCCCCAGCGTCTCCGGGCCCAAGCAGCCGGAAGAACGCATCAACCTCGAAGGCATCGGCGCGCGCTTTAACGAATTGTTCGCGAAGCCGGTCGCGGAAAGCGGCTACAACAAACCGGCTGCGGACATCGACAAGCGCTTCCCGGTCGCCAATCCCGCCATCGGCGACGTAGGCCACGGCGATATCGGCATCGCGGCCATCACATCCTGCACCAACACCTCGAATCCGTGGGTGTTGCTTGCCGCCGGCCTACTGGCCAAAAAAGCGGTCGAAAAAGGCATGAAGCCGCACCCGCGCGTTAAGACCTCGCTCGCGCCCGGCTCCAAGGTGGTAACCGCCTATTTGAAGCAGGCCGGCCTGCTGCCGTATCTTGAGCAGCTCGGCTATCACGTCGTTGCCTACGGCTGCACCACGTGCATGGGCCTCGCCGGCCCGCTCGACAAAGACCTCGAAGACGTGATCGTCAAGAACGATGTGATCAGCGCCGCCGTGCTCTCCGGCAACCGCAACTTCGAAGCACGCGTGCATCAATCGCTGAAAGCCAATTTCCTGATGAGCCCGCCGCTGGTGGTGGCCTTCGCCTTGGCAGGCACGGTGCGGATCAATGTCAACACTGATCCGCTGGGCAAGGACAAGGACGGCAAGCCGGTCTACCTGAAAGACATCTGGCCCTCGCCCGCCGAAGTTGACGCGGTGATGAAGTTCGCCACCGACAGCGCCAACTTCAAGCGTGAGTACGGCGATCTTTCCGGCGCCAAAGACCTGTGGGATGGCATTCCGGAAGCCAAGGGCGCGCTGTTCCAGTGGGACAACAAATCAACCTACCTGCTCGAGCCGCCGCTCTTTGAAGGCTTTAAACGCGAGCTGCCCAAAGTCACCGACGTCAAAGGCGGCCGCGCACTGGGCATTTTCGGCAACAAACTCACGACCGACCACATCAGCCCGGTCGCGCCGATCCGCAAGGGCACGCTCGCGGGCGACTGGCTGGTGGCAGCCGGCAGCACCGATTTGTCGAGCTTCGGCTCACGCCGCACCAACCACGAAGTGATGGTGCGCGGCGCGTTCGCCAACCCGCGCATCAAGAACCTGATGATCCCCGGCAGCGAAGGCGGCGTCACGCTTCACCAACCCAGCGGTGACAAGATGCAGATTTTTGATGCATCGATGCGCTACCAGAAAGACAAGGTGCCACTGTTCGTATTCGGCGGTGAGGCCTACGGTACCGGTTCCTCGCGCGACTGGGCGGCCAAGGGCACGCAAATGCTGGGCGTCAAAGTCGTCGTGGCACGGGACTATGAGCGTATTCACCGCTCCAACCTCGTCGGCATGGGCGTGCTGCCGTGTCAATTCAAAGGCAGCGACAGCGTGCAATCGCTGAAGATTACCGGCGAAGAATCCTATGACCTGCTCGGCGTGGAAGGTGGCAACCTGAAACCGATGCAGGACGTGACGCTGGTGATCCACCGCAAGGATGGTTCGTCGCAAAAAGTTACCGTCACCCTACGCGTGGATTCGCCGATTGAGGTTGAGTATCTCAAGCACGGCGGGATTCTGCCGTTTGTTCTGCGTGAGTTGATGGCGGCGTAATCGCTTTGCCTGGGAGAGCGACGGTGCAGCATTCTCTGCATCGTCGTTCCAGCGAAAGCTGGAACCCAGTTCGTTCTGTTATGCGAAGCATCTGATTTCAGGCCCTTCGGGCTAGTGTTTACAACCTGGGTTCCAGCTTTCGCTGGAACGACGCTCAGGTTTGCCGCCAGTAGCGGCATCTTTAAATATTCAATAAAATCAAATAGTTATGTTAAACCGATAGTCCGGAGCCTGCCATGACCCAAGACACCTTCAAAACCCTGCGCGAATTCACTCCCGCCCCCGGCAAAACCGCCAAGTACCATTCACTCGCCGCGCTCGAAGCCGCGGGCCTGGGCAAAATCTCGCGCCTGCCGGTCTCGATCCGCGTGGTCCTCGAAGCACTGGTGCGCCAGTGCGACGGCAAAAAAATCACCGAAGAGCACGTCAAGGCATTGGCCGCGTGGCAGGCCAATGGCGCGCGCACCTCGGAGATTCCCTTCATTGTCGTGCGCATTGTGCTGCAGGATTTGATCGGCTTTGGCACGCTGAATGATCTTTCCGCCATGCGCAATGCGGCGGCGCGCCTGGGTGTCGCGCCCTCCAAAATCGAGCCGCTGGTGCCGGTCGATGTCGTCGTCGATCACTCCGTGGAAATCGACGTGCACAACGCGCCCGACGCGGTGCAGCGCAATCAGGAAATCGAATTCAAGCGCAATGCCGAGCGCTATCTGTTCGTGAAGTGGGCGCAAGGCGCATTTAAAACCGTGCGCGTGGTGCCGCCGGGCAACGGCATTATTCACCAGATCAATATGGAGTATCTGTCGCGCGGCGTGTGGGAAAAGGATGGCGTGTATTTCCCTGACACCGTGTTCGGCACCGACTCGCACACCACCATGGTCAATGGCATCGGCGTGGTGGCCTGGGGCGTGGGCGGCATCGAGGCAGAAGCCGGCATGCTGGGCCAGCCCAATGCCTTCCTGACGCCCGATGTGGTGGGCTGCCATATGACCGGCAAGCTGCGCGAAGGCGTCACCGCGACCGATCTCGCGCTTACCGTCACTGAACTGATGCGCAAAGCCAAGGTGGTCGGGAAGTTCGTCGAGTTCTACGGCGAAGGCGCGTCGAATCTCACCGCTGCCGACCGTTGCACCGTCGCCAACATGGCGCCGGAGTATGGAGCGACCATGGGCTACTTCCCGGTCGATGAAAAAACCGTCGAGTACTTCCGCACCACGGGCCGCGAGCCGGAACTGGTGTCGGCCATCGAAGCGTATTACAAGGCGCAGGGCATGTTCGGCATGCCGAAAAAAGGCGATATCGATTACAGCCAGGTCATCGAACTCGATCTAGGTTCCATCGTACCCAGCCTTTCTGGTCCCAAGCGTCCGCAGGACCGCGTGAGCCTGCCAGACCTTGGCCGCGATTTCGAAAAGCTGTTCTCCGCGCCCACAGACAAAAACGGTTATGCGCGCGACGCCGCCGACCTGAATCGCCGCGAAGCAACGGGCCACGCCTTCGACGTCGGTCACGGCGACGTGCTGATCGCGTCGATCACCTCCTGCACCAACACCTCGAACCCGGCGCTGCTGCTCGCCGCCGGCTTGCTGGCAAAGCGCGCGGTGGAGAAAGGCCTGATGCCGCACCCGCGCATCAAGACTTCGCTCGCGCCCGGCTCCAAAGTGGTGACGGATTATCTGAAAGACGCGGCCCTGCTGCCGTATCTCGAAAAGCTCGGCTTTGGTGTCGTTGCTTACGGTTGCACCACCTGCATGGGCGCAGCTGGTCCGCTGGATGCCAAGATCGAAGACGCAGTCGTCAGCAAGGATCTGGTCACTTGCGCCGTGCTTTCCGGCAACCGCAACTTTGAAGCGCGCGTGCACGCCAACCTGCGCGCCAACTACCTTGCCAGCCCCGCGCTGGTGGTGGCCTATGCGCTGGCCGGCACCGTGCGCACCGATCTCACCAAAGACCCGCTGGGCAAGGACAAGGACGGCAAGCCCGTTTACCTGAAAGACCTGTGGCCTTCTGACGCCGAAGTCGCGGCGCTGCTGAAATTCGCCACCAACGCCGATCACTTCCGCCGTGAGTACGGCGATCTGTCGGGCAACAAGAAGCTGTGGGACGCGGTTCCGACCATCGAAGGCGCGGTGTTCAAGTGGGACGATAAATCCACCTTCATCAAGGAACCGCCGTTTTTTGATGGCGTCACCAAAACCCCGGGCAAGGTCATCGACATCGTGGGCGCGCGCGCGCTGGCGATCTTAGGTGATTCAATCACCACGGATCACATCAGCCCTTCCACCAAAATTCGCCCCGGCACGCCCGCGGGCAAATGGCTGGAGCCCTTCAAAGCCAATCACCCGCCGTCC
This sequence comes from Betaproteobacteria bacterium, assembly GCA_900299145.1. Lineage (GTDB taxonomy): Bacteria > Pseudomonadota > Gammaproteobacteria > Burkholderiales > SG8-41 > UBA5216. The sequence continues at coordinate 42,116 of OMIN01000104.1, forward strand.
GAGTGGGGCCACTTCGGCGTGCGCCGCTGCAACCACGAACTGATGGTGCGCGGCACCTTCGCCAACGTGCGCCTGCGTAATGCGGTGGCGCCGGGAACAGAAGGCCCGATCACCAAAGTGCAGCCCACCGGCGAGCAAATGACGATTTTTGAAGCCAGCGAAATCTACCGCGCCAACAAAACGCCGCTGGTGATCTTCGGCGGCGACGACTACGGCATGGGCTCATCCCGCGACTGGGCGGCCAAGGGTGTGCAACTGCTGGGCGTCAATGCGGTAATCGTGAAGAGCTTCGAGCGCATCCACCGCGCCAACCTGATTGGCATGGGCGTAGTGCCGCTGCAGTTTAAACCCGGCGAGGATGTCAAAACGCTGGGCATCAACGGCACTGAGACCTTCACCATTGAAGGCTTGGCTGGCGGTAACGTCAAGCCGATGCAGGATGTCGTGATGACGATTACGCGCGCTGATGGCTCTACGCAAAAGGTTACTCTGACGCTACGGATTGATACTGGTATTGAGGTGGATTACTTGAAGCACGGCGGGATATTGCCTTATGTGTTGCGGGATTTGGTTGCGACTGCGGGGTAGGCAACAATATTGCGGCGTGGGCAAATAGTGCCCACGCTACCGAGCTTTAACAATCAGCCCCGGTAAAAATGATTACACTGATCGCTAGCGTTTTACTGATTGTTTTGCACTTCGCGTTCATCCTTTCGGCATTTGTGAGTGGCGTGTATGTTTGTATTTACACATATCGTATGCTCCAGGAGATACCTCCAACCCGCCGCCATCTAGCAAATCTTTTTCCGTACCTAATCGGAGTGGTTCCGGGATTGTTGACTCCCGCTGGCAATCGAATCCGGAATAAATTGGCCCAAAGTATGTGTGTCGTAGCGGCTGCAGCACTTGGCGTTGTTGCAACTCAGTTTATTATTAAGTCAGTATCTCCATAGAATTCCAAGGGGTCAGCCCGCGTCAGCCCACGTAGGTCGGAATGCGTAGCGGTTCCGACACACATCAACACTAGGCACGCAGGTTGTCGGAACCGCTACGCGCTCCGCTCCACAAAACAATATAACTATTTGTTTTTATTAAATAATTTCTAAACCAGCACCGACGACCCCACGGTCTTCCCCGCCTCCAAATCCGCATGCGCGCGCACCACATCTGCTAGCTTGTAACGTTGTCCGATGTGCGCCTTGATCACGCCTTTCTTCAGCATGTCGAACACGCGGGTGGATGACATCACGAGGTCTTCGCGCGCGACGCAGTAGTTCGCCAGCGTCGGCCGGGTGAAATACAGCGAACCCATTTTTTGCAGCGTGGCGGCTTCGACGGCGGGCGGCGCGCCGGTGGTGGTGCCGAACGAAATAAAGAACCCGCGCGGGGCCAAACTTTTGATCGACACATCAAACGTAGCCTTGCCCACTGAGTCGTAGACCACCGGCACGCCGGCGCCGCCGGTGATTTCTTTCACGCGCGCGGCGATGTCTTCCTTGTGGCGGTCGATCACGAATTCGTAGCCGTTGTCCTTGGCGAGTTGGCATTTGGCGGCACCACCCGCCACGCCGATCATGCGCGCGCCAAGGTGTTTGCCCCACTGCCCGGCCACCAGCCCCACGCCGCCCGCCGCCGCCATAAACAGCACGAACTCGCCGGGTTTGACTGTGTAACAGCGGTTCAACAGATACTCCGCGGTCATGCCCTTGGTAAGGATCGCGGCTGCGGTTTCTTCACTGACACCTTCGGGAATTTTGATAAGCCGCTCGGCGGGCATGTTACGCAAGCTGGCATACGAGCCGGGCGCGCTACCGGCATAGACCACGCGATCGCCCTTTTTCAATCCGGTGACGGCGCTACCCACTGCTTCGATCACGCCGGCGGCCTCGATGCCGATGCCGCTGGGCAGGGGCAACGGATACTGCCCACCACGGTGATAAACATCCATGAAATTCACACCGATGGCGGTTTGACGGATTTGGGCTTCGTTGGCACCGGGCGCGGCGACATCGACGGATTCGAGTTTCATGACCTCGGGCGTGCCCTGGGCGGCGATACGAACTGCTTGGGCTTGCATGGAATACCTTTCTTCTTTTCGATTCAATAAGACACAACAGACGAAACGTGAAGCACTCTGAAAACCACTTCTGTCGTTCCCGCGCAGGCGGGAACCCATAACACACGTGCCACCGCCATCCACGTATGGATTCCCGCCTGCGCGGGAATGACAGGTTATAGATTGCAGTGCTTGGGAAACGCCTGCGGGAACAACGACTCCCTACGACAAGACAACGCAACGAAACCTACACCATCCGCCAAGTCTCCCCGCTAACCACTGCCTTGCCATCCTTCTCGAGCTTCAACAAATGCCCATGCAGTGACCGCCGCGCCGGCACATGGAGCTTCGGCGATACGTCGTCGTAAACCACCGGCACCAGTTCGTCGATGGTGGCAGTTTTGGCCTTCACCAGAGCGTCAATCACCTTTTGTTCGCGCTTCAAACGATGCGCGATGATCTTGGAAACTTCTTCGCGCGGGGTTTCGATGAAATGGCCGTGGCCGGGGGCGAAGGTGGTGATCTGATAGTTGCTGAGTTTATTCAGCGACGCAAAGTAATCGTGCATGTCGCCATCGGGCGGTGAAATCACCACGGTGGAGCCTTGCATCACATGGTCACCGGTAAACAGCAGCCCCGAGCCTTCGAGCAGATAACAAATATGATTCGACGCGTGCCCCGGCGTGTGAATGGCACGTATCTTGAACGCGCCGCAATCGACCACGTCGTCGTTGACCAGCGCGCGATCCGGTTTGAATTCGGTATCCTGCCGGCCATCCTGCGGCACTTTGCCAAAGCCGTGGATGACGGCGCCCGTGGCCTTGGCTACCGCGCGCGACGACGGCGAATGATCGGTATGCGTGTGGGTGCAGAAAATCCAGCGCAGCCGTTTACCGGTGTTCTTGATCAACAACTCGGCGTGCGAAGCGATGTCCGGCCCCGGATCAATCATAGCGAGGTCGCCCGTGCCCCCATCGTGATCGCCGATGATGTACGAGTTTGTGCCCGGCCCGGTCATCATGCCGGGGTTGGGCGCGGTGATGCGCAGCACGCGCGGATGCGGGCGAACCACTTCGCCGGGGATGATTTTTGCAGGGGTCGTTGTCGTCATGTTGGTTAACCATCTCGGTTGGAAAATTGAATCAGGCTGAATGCTACGCCGCCGCCTCCTCATACCCTGGCATGCCGGGCAGCAGCCGGCGGCCGTCCTTGCCGATGCGCGGCGCGATCATCGGGATATCCTTCAGCGCGCGTGCGCTGGCCATCAGCGACTCGATGCTATCGTGTTCGGCCAAAAATCGCAGCGAGTTCACCGTCGGCGGCAGCATGGTGAATTCGCCTTGGCGATGCAAATCCAGCGCGCGCGCCGGACGCACCCACTGGTGGTTGATGGTCTCGCCATTGTCATGCAGCGGCTTTTGCGCGGGCGGCGCGACTGCCACGAAAAAGCGCGTGTCGTAGCGGCGCTTCCCGCCCGGCGGCGTAATCCAGTGACTGAAATACGCCATGTGCTGCAAGGGCAGATGCAGCCCTTCGTCCCTCAGCATCGCGGCGAGCGTGTGTTCACCCTGCTCGACACGTTTGCGGTATGCGTGAAAACGCTGCGCACTGGCGTCATCATCCAGCGTCACCATCTCGCCCCTGCTGTTGCACGCAAACAGGATGCCGGCCTCCTCGAACGATTCACGGATCGCCGCCACCCAATACGCCAGCCCGCCACTCGCCACGCCCAGCCTGCGGCTCGCTTCAACATCTGTGAGGCCGCTGCACAGCGCAGCGATGTCGTCCGAACTGTCCTGCGGATCCAGTGCGCCGCCGGGAAACACATAGCCGCCGGGCACAAACACCACCTGAAAACTGCGCTGCATCATCAGCACTTCAAAGCCCTGCCCGCTTTGCGCGTTGCGCACCAGCGTGACCGTGGCGGCGGGGCGAGGCGTTAGTGGCTTTTCCGACATAAGTATTTGTTTTTATTTAACATTTCAAAACCGCACTGCGTTCACTCCGCCTTCACACCCGACGCCTGAATGATTTTGCGATTTTTCTCGATCTCGCTGCGCACGAATTGGCCAAACTGCGCCGGCGTCATGTTCGCCATCACGTCCGCGCCGCCCGCCGCGAGGCGCTCCTTGACCTCCGGCAGGTTGAACATGCGGTTCATGTCGGCATTCACCTTTTCGACAATTTCGCGCGGCGTTTTCGCGGGCAGGAACACACCATACCACTGCACCAGTTCAATATCCGGGTAGCCCGCGTCCTTCATTGTCGGCACGTCGGGCAGCGCGGGCGAACGCATACCGCTGGTCACCGCCAGCGCGTTCAAGCGCCCGCCTTTCACATGCGGCACCGCCGGCAGCAGCGACAGAAACCCTATCGGCACATGGCCGCCCAGATTGTCGTTCAATGCCGGACCCGCGCCCTTGAACGGAATGTGCACCATGTCGATTTTCGCCAGCGTCTTCAGCCACTCGCCCGCGAGATGCTGAGGACTGGCGGTGCCGACCGAGGCGAACGAATATTTTTTCTGGTTCGCGGTGGCGACCAGCTCCTTGATGGTTTTCACCTGTGTTGACGGATGCGCGGTGATAATCACCGGCGTGTTCGACGCCAGCGTCACCGGTTCAAAATCCTTCAACGCGTCGTACGGCACGCGCTTGAATAGATTCTGCACCGTGACAATTTCGGACGAGGTGCTGAGCAAAATCGTGTGGCCGTCGGGCGCGGCCTTGGCCACGATATCAGCGCCGATCATCGCGTTGCCACCGGGCCGATTGTCGATTACCACGGATTGCCGCCACAGATCATTTAACTTGGGCGCGACATTGCGCGCGTTGATGTCCGTGCGGCCGCCCGGTGCGTACGGCACGACGATGCGCACCGGGCGCACGGGATAGCCCGCCTGCGATTGCGCAGCCGCTGACGAAATGCTTAAAGCAGACAGGGCGAACATGGCGACCCTGGCACCCGGCATGGCAATCCTCCTGCTCAAACTGAACACTCCGCGACTCCTCTTACAATCCTGCTATGTTACCCCGGACATGCGCCGCTATTGATTGAAAAGCTTTATTGAATGCCGCTACTGAATTTTTACGCCTGCGGCATGGGCGACTTCGCGCCACTTGGCCATTTCGATCTGCATGTGGCGTGCCAGCGCCTCCGGCGTGCTCGCCTTGGGTTCCGCGCCTTGGCTCGCAAATTGGGTCTGCATCGCCGGCTGCGCCAACGCCATGGCTAATGCGCCGTTCAGAATGCGCACGATATCACCTGGCAAACGCGCAGGCCCCAGCACCGCATGCCAGTTATCGGCCTCGGCGTTGCGCAGGCCCGCTTCAGCCATGGTCGGCACTTCGGGCGCCGCCGCTGAACGTTTCGGCGCAGTCACCGCCAGTGCACGCAGGCGCCCTGCGTTTACATGCGGCAGCGCAGGCGGCATGCCGGAAAAATAAAGATGCGCTTCGCCTCCGAGCAACGCGGTATTGGCGGGCGCGCCGCCTTTGTACGGCACGTGTACCAGCTGTGTCCCGGTGCGCAACTTGAAAAGTTCCGCCGCCAGATGCTGTGGGCTGCCGTTGCCGACCGAGGCGTAATTCAACTGGCCGGATTTCTCTTTTGCCACGCGCACCAGATCCTGCACGCTTTTTACCGGCAGGCCCGGATGCACCACCAATATCAGCGGCACCGACGCCACCATCGACACCGGCGTGAAATCCTGCGGCACCTTAAACGCCAGCGCCGGATATACACTGGGGCTGATCGCGACCGACACCGTCGCCATGAACAGCGTGTAGCCATCCGCCGGGGCGCGCGCAACGATTTCCGCGCCAATGTTGCTGGTGGCGCCGGGGCGGTTGTCGACCACCACCGGCTGCCCCAATTTTTCGTTCAGCGGTTGTGCCAGCAGCCGCGCGAGTATGTCCGGCGCGCCGCCCGCCGCGAAGCCCACCACCATGCGCAGCGGTTTAGCCGGGTACGGCTGAGGCTGCGCCCCGCCGCAAGCCGGAAACAATAATATCAATAAAAACAGATACTTATAAAACATGGTGGGTTCTCATCGTTTCTGTCCCGGCACACACAGGCTCTCACAGGGCATGCCGTCGCCGTCCTTGTCCAGCGTTTTCACGCGGCATTGCGTGAGATAAAAGCGCGCTTCCTCGCAAGACACCATCTGCGAACAATAGCGCTTTTTGCCGCAAGGATTGTTGGCCGCTTCCAACTCGCGCGTGGGGGCGTGGGTCTTGCGAAACTCCCACGGCGGCAACGGATTCGCGCCCGCCCACAAGCCGCGCCGCGCATGTTGTGCCTCGGTTTGCAGCGCGATCAACGCCTTGTCGGCATGGTAATGCGAATACTCCCACGCCATGCCACGCCGCAGTTGCTCCTCGTTCACATTCACTCGCCCAGCCTGCAACAACGCCACGACACGGCCGTAATCATCCACGGTTTTGGTGGTGACTTGAACATGCCGGTTCAACACCAACGCCACCAGCGCATCGCGTGACGCGGGGCCGAAGTCCTGGAGCTTTTCTGGTGCGTCGATGCCCGCAAGACGCACGGTAGTTTTCTTCGCCCGCTCCTGCACGATCACGGTATCGCCATCGAGCACGGCGATGACGCGGGCAATGAAAGTTTCTGCCTGGGCAGTCGCAATGCTCCACACCAGCATCACCAACAAAGCAGTGGCAACTCTCACCCGGAGACTTTACCCAACGCGCGGAGGATTTTCTCCGGCGTAAACGGTTGATCCGTCACACGCGCCTTGAACGGCTTCAGTGCGTCGTTAATCGCGTTCATCACCGCCGCCGGCGCGCCCGCCACACCAGCTTCGCCCGCGCCACGCGCGCCGAGTTCGGAGACTTTCGTCGGCGAATGCGTGTGACCGACTTCAATATCCGGCATTTCACCCGCCATCGGCACCAGATATTCGGCGAGCGTGCCGTTCAGCATCTGCCCCTCGTCACTGTAAAGGCATTGCTCGAACATCGCCGCGCCGATGCCCTGCACCACCCCGCCACGGATCTGCTCGTCCACCAGCAACGGGTTCACCACCGTGCCGGCATCGTCAATTACCCAGTGTTTGAGCAGCTTCACAAAGCCGGTTTCAACATCCACCTCGACGTAACTCGCGTGCGCGCCGTTGGTAAAAATGCCGCTGTAGTGCTTTTGCGCGTAGCTGCGCGTCACCGTGAGTTCGGGTTGGTAATCCTTCGGCACCTGCTCGGTGCGGAAATAAGCCGTGCGTGCGACTTCCTCGAGCGTCATTTTGACTGCACCGCTTTGTTTGTCCACCACATTGCCGTTGCGCACATCCAGCAGCGAGGCTTCCGATTCTGTCAGCCGCGCCACAAAATTCAGAATATTGGCCTTCAGCGCCTTACCGGTCTGAAACACCGCTTCGCCGCCGATGCCAGTGCCGCGCGACCCCCAGTTGCCGCCACCATACGGCGTGGTTTCCGTGTCACCCATGATGACGCGCACGTTTTCGACCGCGACGCCGACGCAGCTTGCCGCCACCTGCGCCGCGACGGCATGCGCACCCTGGCCGAACTCCGTGAGACTCGTCGCCACGGTGATGCCGCCCGTAGGCATCAGGCGAATCGTACAGGCATCCTGCGAGGCGATCGACGCACCGCCCTGGCCGTACGTTGCCGAAGAGGACATCGAGTTTTCGATGAACATCGCAAGACCAATACCGCGATATACGCCCTTCTCGCGCAACGCCGCCTGCTCCGTGCGAAGTGCATCGTAACCCATTGTTTTAATTAACAATTCCAGGGATTCATGCTGCGACAGCTTTTCAAACGTGGCGCCGCTCAAATACGTGCGCGGATAGGCATCGTCGGGTGCAAGATTACGCTTGCGAAACGCCGCCGGGTCCATACCCACGACTTCAGCGGCAAAATCCACAATGCCCTCGGTGATCGCACACACCACCGGGTGACCCACCGCACGGTACTGCCCGTACATACCCTTGTTCTGAAACACCGCGCGCGAACGGCCACGATAGGCGAGCGGCTTATACGGCGCGCCAGTGAGATTGGTGACATGAATGCCTTCATTCGCGCCGCCGCGGGGATACCCCGAAAACGGGCCAATGCCATAAAGATCGTCCACCTCGAACGCCAGCAGGTCACCAGCCTTCGACACCGCACAGCGAACTTTTGCACGATGCCCGCGCGCATGAAAATCAGACACAAACGATTCGAGCCGATCCGCGACGAACTTCACAGGCCGCCCGGTCAACAGCGCCGCCGCCACCGTGGCCATGTCGTCGCCGTAAGTATGTATCTTCATGCCGAACGCGCCGCCAACATCCGGCGCGACCACCCGCACATTGTTTTCGGGCAAGCCGAAGTGATGGGCAAATATCCACTGCATCATGTATGGCACCTGCGTCGAGTGCCATACCGTCAGTTGCGCATCGGCGGCGTTGTAATCGGCGAGGATCGTGCGCGGCTCCAGCGTCACCGGCGAATGCCGGCCGGTGGTGAACACGGCCTCGACCACGTGATCGGCGGCGGCGAATATTTCGTCCACCTTGCCATTGTCGATGACGCGCTCGACACACAGATTGCTGCCGAGCGACGGGTGGATTAGCGGCGTGGCGGCATCGAGCGCGGTTTCGATATTCGTCACGGTGGGCAGCGGGTCATAATCGACCTCAATCAACTGCATCGCGTCCTCGGCCAGCGCCCGCGTTTGCGCCAGCACCATCGCCACCGGCTCGCCCTGCCAGCGCGCGACATCCACCGCCAGCGGCAACTGCGGCGCCGATTGCATGCCCTTGATGTGTTTCAACACCCCGACGTAGGGTTTGCACAGTGCAGCCACGTCCGCCCCCGTGATCACCCGCACCACACCCGGCGCCTTGCCTGCTGCGATGATATCCATCCGCGTGATACACGCATGCGCGTGCGGACTGCGCAGCACGGCGGCATGCAACATTCGCGGCAACTGTATGTCGTCAACAAACTGCCCGCGCCCGGCGAGCAGGCGCTTGGCGTTGGCGCGCGGGAGCGAGGCGCCGATGTAGCCGGTTTCGTTGGATGAATTTGAGTTCACGGGGCAAATGGATTCAGTAATGTCAGGGACTGTAGTAGCGCACTACAGCCCGGTCAAGGGCAAACATCAGGGCGTGCCGACAGTGCCGGCCGCCAGTTGCTCGATCAACCGCAATTGCCGTGGCAAACACTGGCTCTCAAGGTCATAGCGCTCCACCGCCGTGGCGCGCGCCGACGCGCGCATGGGAGCATATTTTTCCGGTTGCGCCAACACGCCGATCACGTTATCCGCCAGCGCCCGATGATCGAAAAAATCCACCAGCAAACCGTTCGCACCGTGCTTGATGACTTCCTGCACCGGCGCGGTGGCGCTGCCCACCACCAGACAACCGGCACTCATTGCCTCAATGCAGCTCCATCCGAGCACGAACGGATAGGTCAGATACACGTGGCAACGCGAGACCCGCAATACATTCAGATACGCGTCGTACGGAATGCGGCCGAGAAAATGCACGCGGGCCGGATCGAGGTCCGCTTGCACTTCATCCAGAAAAATCTGCTTCCAAGTACGGCCCTCAGGCGCTTTGGCGCCATAAGACACGTCGTCGCCGCCGACGATCAGCACCTCGGCATTCGGCCGCTCACGCAAAATGCGCGGCAGCGCGCGCATGAATTGATGGTAACCGCGATACGGCTCCAGATTGCGATTGACGAAGGTCAGCACTTCTTCGCCGGCATGCAGTGTTTTGCCATTCACGTTTACCGTGGCTGCAGCATTCGGGCGCACAACTTCCGTATCGATGCCGTCGAATATCACACTGATGCGATCCCGGTACGCGCGCGGCATGGTGCCGTGCTGAAACTGCGTGGGCGAGACGCCCCAATCCATGCTGTCAAGTGTCAACAGCAGGTTGGCGTTTTTGGTGCGCACGCGCGCGGCATTGCCGATGTCGGTGTTGGCAAACTCAGCGTCGAAATTCACATCGAGCCCTCGCGCCGCGTAAAAAAATTCCAGTAGCGCCAGCAGCTTCGCTTCCGGCCACACATCCTTGAGATACAGGTTCTCACCCCAGCCGGGATTGGCGAAGATGACATCGGGCGTATAGCCTTCGCGCTTCAGGCGCAAGGCCGCTGCCGCACAGGCATCGGCTCGTATCAGCTTGGTTTCGAAGTCCGCAGCCAGCGGATGAATATCGCGTGTCGAGCCGCGCGCCACCGCGTAGCGCACCATTGGCACCTGAGGCAGCCCTGCGCCGCCGATGGCCATCGCGCGCACGTCATGCCCTGCCCTCAACAACGCTGGCGCCAGATGCTTGAACTGGCCCGGAAAATTCTGGTGGACGAACAGCACTTTCATGGCTGGCAACGTGAAGTGTCGATAGGTAACTATTTGTTTTTATTCATTATTTCATAAAGTCGAGCATCAACGCATTGACCTCATCCGCGGCTTCGTACATCACCCAATGACCCGCACCCGCAACGTTATCGATGCGCACGTCGGGCCGCGCCGCACGGCACTCAGCGATGCGCGCCTGATTATCGGGAATGCACAGCGCATCGGCCGCGCCCCAGATAATTTGCACGTCGCACGTCATTTGTTTAAGGCTTTGCGCCATCAACTGATCGGTGAGGCTGATGTGCCGTCCGTCGTAACGCGTGCGCCGCACATTCGCCAGATGCAGATCGACCGCCTCGCCGGTGACTTTGGCTGGATCGGCGATCATCATCGCGCGCAGGTTATGCGCCAGCACGTCGCGCATAACCGCCTCGCCCGCGCTTTCAGGCGGAATCTTTTTCATGCCCAAATCCGGCTGCACACCGCCGAACCCGCCCGGCCCCATCACCGACAGTTTCAGCACGCGCGCCCCCAGCCGCGCCGCGCATACCGCCGCCACGGCACCACCCAGCGAAAACCCGGCGAGCCGAAACGTGCCCGACGGCACGATATCGTTCAAGCCCTCCAGCACCAGCGCATAAAAATCTTCCGCCGGCAGATTCTTGGGAATCCACGGCGATTCGCCGTAGCCCGGCATGTCGAACGTGTGCACGGTGTAGTGCCGCGCGAGTGCACCAACATTGCGGTCCCAGTGATTTACCGACCCCATGCCGCCGTGGATCAGCACCAGCGGCGGGCCGCTGCCCGTTGATTTGCTGTAGAGCTTCATTTATAACTATTTGTTTTAAAAGAATTATTCTTAATACTGCCCAAGGTGATTTTAGCGCACCCGCAAGCCTGCATCCTTGATCAGTTTGGCGAAGCGGGCGGTCTCGATACGTAGGGTGTTAGCCAGTTGTTCGGGCGGTCCGGCGGCGGGCTCCAGCCCTTCGTTCATGAAGCGCTGGCGAATGTCGGCACGCGTCAACACGCGCGCAGCTTCCTGATTCAGCCGCGCGACAACCGTGTCCAACGTGCCGGCCGGCGCAAACAACGCCACCACGGTTGAAAATTCATAGCCCGGCAGACTCGCAGCCACCGTCGGCACCCCTGGCAAAAAGGCCGACGGCTGTGCTGTGGCCACCGCCAGCAGGCGCACGCGTCCGGATTTGATGTGGGGCAGCACCGAGCCCACCGGCGGAAACATCATGTGCACTTCGCCACCGAGCAAGCCAATCTGCGCGGCGCCGCTGCCCTTGTATGGCACGTAGAGCACTTTCACACCGGCCATGGCCTTGAACAATTCCGACGCCAGATGCAACGACGAGCCGGCGGGCGCCGCGCCGTAATTCAACTCACTTGGCCGCACCCTGGCCAATGCGATCAAATCCTTCACCGAGCGCACCGGCAGCGACGGATGCACCACCACCGTACTCGGTGTGCTGTTGAGCAACGCCACCGGCGCGAAATCGCGCTGCGCGTCCCATGAAGCTGGCTCCATCAACGGCGCTGTCCACAGCGTACTGCCATACACCAGCAACGTGTAGCCGTCGGGCGCGGATTTGATCAAGGCTTCCACCGCACCATAGCCGCCACGATTGTCGACAACCACCGGTTGTCCGAGATTCGCTGTCATGCCCTGCGCGATGACACGCGCGGAAAAATCGCCGCTGGCGCCTGGTGTCGCGCACAAGATGCGGATTGGCTTTTGCGGGTAATTTTGTGCCGGCGCCGCAGTGGTGATCGTTACGAAAAACCACCCGGCCAACCACCGACGGTGCCTCGACAACACCATCACGCTTCCGTGCAGACGATGCCATCGTGCCGCGCCGCAAAGTGCAGCAGATGCTCCGCGCACGCGGCGGCCTGCGTCAGATGCAGGTTGTGATATTCCGACGGCAGATGCACCAGCCGCAAATTGCGCACATGCGCTTTCAGCAGCGCTTCCTGCTCCGGCGTGGTGATCGGACCGTTTGACGGGTAAATCGCCAGCACCGGCGCTTCGATGCGTGCCAGATACGGCGTGGTGTCAATCACGCTCGCCAGACGCTGCACGGCCACCATCGATTCCACGCGCGAGAGGCCCTGCTCATGTGCAAACCATTCCATCAGCCCCGGATCCGTGCCGGGCGCAAAGCGGTCGGCAGTGTTCTTCGCTTCCGAGTACGCACGCGCACCGAGTGTTGTCAACGCGGCTTCCCACGATTCGTGGCCGAAGCGATAGCGCTCCTGGGAACTCTGGTTCAGCCGCACGCGTGAACCGATCAGCGTCAAAGTGCGCACACGGCGCGGCCGTTCGGCGGCGAATGGCATGCCCAGAATGCCACCGAGCGACTCACCGCAGTAGTGCACGGCTTCCGCGCCGACGGCATCGAGTATGGCGTCGAGATCAGCTATGCAGGCTTCCACCGTGAATGCATCGAGCGGGCCGGTGGTGTGCGCCGAACGCCCAAAGCCACGCAAATCCGGCCGGATGATTTTGTAAAAACGCGACAGATACGGCACGCAGCGGTACCAAAATTTTGAGGAGCGGCCAAAGCCGTGCTGCAACAGCATATAAGGCGCGTTACGCCACGGGTCGGTGTAGTCGTCGATGTCGTAATAAAGATCGGGCGCGCCGGCGCGTCGCAAAGTTGGCATGAGGGTGCTTCGTGATGTTCTGCTAAAGCCGTTGCTTCGCTTTCAATTCAGCAAACAGGGTTTTCCACAACACCACTTCCTTGCGGATGCGCTCGCCGAACTGTTCGGCCGTTCCGCCCGCAGGCTCGTTGCCCAGTGCAATAATGCGCTCCTTTACTTCTCCGGCGCCCGCGCGACGATTTCGGTGCCGATCACGGTTCCGCCCCCACCGCGGTTCCACCACGAACTGCACCCCCATGCGTTCTCCCAGGCGCTGCGCCGCGATGCGCGCCATGATGTCAACGCCGCCGCCGGGCGCGTAGGGCACGATAACGCGCACTGGTTTGGCCGGGTACGGCTGGGCTATGGCACGCGTGGAAGCGGCGATAAACAGCGGCGCCAACGCCATCAAACCGGTTAGAACTGCCAGCGGCAGGGTGGACCAGCGGGTTTTGCAATGTCTCATCGGGTTTTGGCGGCCAGTGACGAGCTCAGCCAATTTTACTCGCCAGCCGGAGCCAAATCCCCGCCTTTTCTCGGCTTTCGCAAGCGGCCACCCATTTGGATAGAGCCGCAAGCGCCATAAGCCACCGTGTCATAAAACCGTCCATTTGGGCACCCTAAAGAATGCCCCGCATCTGCCGATATGGCAGAAGCCGACCTAGCGCGTGGCACTAATCGCCTGGCAGAGGGCCGCACATTGCGGCAGGCGCCGACACGCGAAAAAGACGCAGATAAGACGCAAAACGCGCGAAAACGAGGCACTATGATTTTTCCGGCTTTTCAGGATAAAGCTTCCGTGGCCAGACTTCCCGCCCAAAGCGACAGCTTTCGGCCGCTTGACGGTTGCTAAACGGGCACCGGGATACGCGCGTCCACATGTCCAACGAAATTCTCCATCATGTCGAATCCCTGAGCCGGCACAGGGATACTGCGTTGCTGGACCGTGGCGTTATCGGCTCCCTGCAGGAACTCCTCGGGCTGGAACGTGGCAAGCTGGTTGAAATAAATCGCCGCGAATCGGAACTGTTTTGCTCACTGTCAGCTTGGAGCGACTCTGGAAAAACCTATGGCTCCAGCGATATGCCGCTGGACAACGCCACGCGGCCTCTCGCGGTTTATGCCGGTGCGCGCGAGGCAGTCGAACGCCACGAGAACGTCGATGCCACTGCGAATGGGCGGCATATCGTCTGGATCCCCGTTCACGCTGATAACACGCCCGTGGCCTGCTTTGAACTGGAACGCAGCTATCCGTTAACGGAGCAACAGGTCGACGTAGCCAAGGGCATTATTGCGTTATACCGCAACTTTCGAGCGCTGCTGGAATACAGTCAGCAGGATACACTCACCGGACTGGCGAACCGCAAGACCTTCGACCGTTCGTTGGCGGCCTTTATCAACTCGGCTCAATCGGCTGGCAAAACATCCATCGAGCGGCGCGCCAGCAACAGCTGCGATCATTGGCTGGCCGTCATCGATATCGATCACTTTAAGAGCGTCAACGACCGTTTTGGACACCTTTACGGCGACGAAGTGCTGATTCTGGTGGCCAACCGCATGCGCGACACCTTTCGCCAACACGATAAGCTATTCAGATTCGGCGGCGAGGAATTTATCGTGCTGCTGCGGCACGTCAATGCCGCGGGCGCCCATGCAACCCTTGACCGTTTTCGCAATCGCATTGCCGATGAGCACTTCCCGCAGGTCGGAAAGGTCACGGTTTCCATCGGTTTTGCGCGTGTGCCGACGCACAACATGCCCGACGCTGTGCTCGGCAGCGCGGACGAGGCCCTGTATTACGCCAAGGGCAATGGGAGAAACCAGATATGCTGCTACGAGGAATTGCTCGAGGCCGGCAAGCTGCGGAAGAAGTCCGTATTTACCGACATCGAACTATTCTGAGTCCGCCGCGTAGCAAACGTGGCCGTTCGTGCCGAATTCCATCCAGCGGCGAATCGTTGGCGTCCATGATGCGCACAGCTCCCCTGATCGGAGCGCGCCACCATGGCGGCGGCACGATAAAATCTCGCCAGATCCGGTTACGCCACCCTGTTGGCGCGCCGGCACCAACATCTGGCGGGAGACATCTTGAACACCACACAACCTGCTATCGGGCGCATGCCGTTTCCGCGCGCGCGCCTTCTGATTGCTGCGCTGGGCACTGCAACGCTTGTGCACAACCTGCCGGCCACGGCGCAATCGTACCCCTCACGCCCCATCCGCTTTATCGTGCCTGGCGCGGGTTCGGGGTCAGGGTCTGATTTGTACGCAAGGCTGATCGGCAAGAAAATGAACGAGGCTTGGGGCCAGCCGGTGGTGATCGATAACCGTGTGGGCGCCAATGGCGCCATCGGCGCAATGGCGGTGGTTAAGGCGCAACCCGACGGTCACACGCTGATGCTCGGGCACCCAAACCAGCTGACCGTCGGCCCCGCGATACGGCCCGACATTGGATACGATCCGACGCGGGACTTTTCGCCGGTGACCATGGTAATGGCGGCCCCCTCGCTGTGGGCGGTTCCAGCCAATAATTCGGTCATCAACAGCGTGGCGGATTTCGTCGCGCTGGCGAAAAAGCGGCCCGGCGAAGTGTCATTCGGCACTACCGGCATCGGCAGCGTCGGCCACTTGATCGGCCAGCTCTTCAGCCAGCGCGCGCAGATAAAACTGCATCACGTGCCCTATAAAGGCGCCTCACCGGCGATTATCGACTTGGCTGCAGGCCGCATCAATCTGGTGTCGGCAGCACTGGCCGCACAGATCAGTTTTGTGCGCGACGGCAAAATCAAGGGCATCGCCACGACGGGCCTGCGCCGCGCGCGGTTGACGCCCAATGTTCCGACGTTGGATGAATCGGGCTTCAAGGGTTTCGATGTCACCGCGTGGCACGGCGTGCTGCTGCCGGCGAAAGTGGACGCGGGCATTGTGGCCAAACTCAATCGCGAAGTTACCCGCATCATTGCGCTGCCCGACGTGCAGGAAGTGCTGCTGCAGGAAGGCGGCGAAATCGTGCCCACCACGCCGGAGAAATTCGCCACGGTGATTCGAGACGAGTACGCGAAGTGGCAAAAAGTGGTGAAAATCGCCGGTGTGACACCGGATACTTAGAGTGCCTAACATAATGAAACGCATGCGGCGCTGGCACGATTTTGCTTCAGGGCGCGAAGCGGGGCACAGCCCATATCGCGAATATGGGCAAGCCACGCGACAAAGCCCTGAGGCAAAACTCGCGCCAGCCCTCCGGGTTGTGTCCAAAATCGGCGCAGGCTTTGTCGGACTCGTCGCTCATACTCGCGGTATGAGACTCCTCGTCCTTCGCGCCACCACCGATTTTGGACACAACGACGCATGCGTTTCATTATGTTAGGCACTCTTAATTCTTTAAAAACAAATACTTACAAGTATTTTCGATCCAAACCCGCCACGATGTGCCACGCCAGGTCTTTCGCGGTTGCTGTGTCGCATTAGCGTTTCCGCAGGCAGCCTTTACATTTCAACGCGACTGCACCTTTAATCAGCTTGGCCATTCACGCCATGCGCGCAATGACAAGTCTATAATTTGCCTTGATAGCCGTCCGAAACTTGGGAGATAACGTGAAGCAAACCTTTGTCGCAACTGCCGTACTTGCTCTCGCGACGGCAAGCTCATGGGCGCAACAACCTGATACATTGACAGACAAACAAGCGCACGGCCGCCAGGTGTTTGCACAATCGTGCGGCGTGTGCCATCTGCAAGCATCGATGGGCGCGAAAACCTATGGCCCCACTTTGAACAAGGCGTCAGGCAACGGCAACGACGACATCGTGCGCACCTTCATCATGGAAGGCACGCCGCGCATGCCGGCGTTCAAGCACTATCTGAAGCCCGCAGAGGTGGACGCTATCATCGATTATGTTCGCACGGTCCCAGTGGCTGCCGCGGCACCCACCAAATAATGATTTAAACACACAAGGGAGAGAGCACCATGAACTCACTGCGATTCGTCCTTTGCACCATCAGCACGGCGCTGCTCGCCGTAACCGCTCACGCGGATCAACTGCTGTCAGGCACGGTCACTGCCAAGGCCGGCGGTGCACTCGACGGCGTGACGGTTTCCATCAAGCGCGAAGGCTCGCCCATCACCACCAGCGTGTACACAGACGCGCAGGGCAATTACTACTTCCCAGCGCTGCCGGAGGGCAAATACAACGTGTGGGCCAATGCCCTGGGCTTTGAGCATGCGCGGGCCACGGTGACGCTGGACGCCAAGCGCAAGCAAAACCTGACGCTGGCGCCCATCACCGACCGCGAAGCGCGCTATCGCCAGCTGCCCGGCGAGCTGATGGTGGCGGGGCTGCCAGAGGCGACGCCGGAAGATGCGTTCATGAAAAAAATCTTCACCAACAACTGCACGGCTTGCCACACGCCGAGCTATGTACTCCAGTTCAAGTTTGACGAAGCAGGCTGGAACAAGATCATTGATCTGATGAAAGTGGTGCCGAATAATGGCGTGCATCCCGGCGCGACCGCCAAGCCCAGCCCGATACTCGAGCGCATACAGCCGCGTTTGGCCGCTTACCTCGCGCGTGCACGCGGGCCGGGCGAGACCTCGATGAAGGAAGTCACGCGCCCGCGTCCGACGGGCGAATCCGCGCGCGCGGTCTGGACGTTGTACGACCTGGAATTGAACCCCAACAATGGTATCGGCTCAGTGGTCAGAATGAACCCCAATGACGGCACCAACTGGTCGCTCGGCACCACATCCAAAATCGGCCAGGTGCCGCACGATGGCGGACTTGGGCTGGATGGCAACATCTACTTCACCGCCAACAATCCAAACAGGTAAGTGACCATTGGCAAGATCGATGCGAAGACTGGCGTGGTGAAATACATCAAGACCGCCAACGCTTCCGGCAACGCCGCCACCGCGCATGGCCTAGTGCGCGACAACGACGGCAATTTCTGGTTTGACATCAACACCGGCCGCCGCGGTCTTGGCAAGCTCGACGTCAAGACCGACACCATTACCGTCTATCAAACGCCGCCCGACATGAGTCCGCTCGGCGGCGCGGTGACGATGGACGTCGATGGCAAGGGCAAGATCTGGGCCTCCACCCCAGTGGGCGCCGTGCGCTTTGACCCGGCGAGCGAGCGTTTCACCGAATTCAAGTCACCCGCCACCACGGTCAAGGGCGCCATCACCACCTACGGCGCGGCGGGTGATCGCGACGGCAATGGCTGGTGGGCGCAGATGTCAGTGGACACCATCGGCAAGGGCGATGTTGCCAGCGGCAAATCCATCGCCGTAAAGCTGCCATCGTTGAAAGACCAGCTTGATAGCCTGCCGCCGGAAGACCGTGCCTTCTATGAAAACGCGAGCGGCACGGGGTTCAGCCATCCCGTGCCGTGGGCGCAAGGCCCGCGCCGCATGGGTACCGACAAGAACGCCGATGTGCTGTGGGTGGGCAATTCATGGGGCAACACGCTCGCGCGCATCGACACCAGGACGCTCGCCACCAGCTTCGTGAAATTCCCGGATGCGACCATGCAGCCATACCACATTGCCGTCGACAGCAAGCACAACGTGTGGGGCAATTTGTGGACCTCGGACCGCATCGTGCGTTACGACCCGGCGGCCAACCGCTGGACAGCCTTTGACCTTCCGGTGCGCGGCACCGAGATACGCCACATCGCGCTGCTTGAACGCGACGGCAAGACGCAGGTGGTGATGCCCGTGTACCGCTCGAATCAAATGGGGGTGATGACGGTGCGCAGTGAAGCTGAGCTGTCAGCCTTGAAAGCGCAGGCGCAGTAACACGCTTACTTCACTACCGGTCAATCCAGAGGTTCCAGCTTGATCACCGAGGCCCCATGATTACTCCCCACCCAAAACGTCACGGGTGTAGTTGAGTTATCGACAAACCCCCGCCGTACATTGGTGGGGCGCGGTAATAAATATTCGATGGATTTACCGCTCTTCGGATCCATACGGAAGATGCGGTCACTCGACATCGAGCCACCCCACAGATCACCGTGCCTGTCGAGCGTGACGTCGTAGGGGTACGTGTAGGGCGTGGGGACATCCCACTCGGTGATTTCCTCACGCCCCGGGTCAAACATTCCCACCTTGTTGGCCGCAAACAGCGCAAACCAAACCCGACCCTGTGCATCCATCATGGCGCGACGGGGGCGCGAGCGCTTGGTTGGCGTAGGGTAAAGATTGATCTGGCCGGTTTTGGCGTCGATACGGCCCATGCCTTCGTCGCCAAAATCCATGAAGTAGAGGTTATTCTGGTTGTCGGCCACCATGCCGTACGGCGAGTGGTTGCTGCCTTCGAGCGCGTACTTGAAAGGGTCAAACTGCTCATACTTGCCGGTGGCGATATCGAGCCGCATCACAATTTGCCGCGCGATCTCGGTCGTCCAGACCTTGCCATCGACATGGGTTGATTTCGCCATCACCATGGACTGTTGCACGTCCTTGCCGTCGATCTCTTTCGGCAATGGGTAGTGCCTGAACTGTTTGGTTTTGATATCGAATTTAATCAAGCCGGTCTGAAACATCGAGGCCAGCCACCAGTTACCTTCACGGTCCTGGTCAAGCGCGAGCGTGCCGGTGGCCGCACCGGGCTTGTAGTTGGGGAAAGTGTATTCAGTGTGAGCACCGGTTTTCGGGTCCAGCCGGCCCAGCGTGTTCTCGGCGAAGTTGGAATACCACGCGATGCCGTCCTTGTCCGTCATCACATCATGCGGCGAGATCGTACGCCGTGGCAAATCATATTCGGTGATCAGCACGCGCGTGGCGCGGCCCTTGGGGCGCGGCAGGATTTTGAAGGCATATTGCCAATCGCCCTTGCTGCGATTCACCGTTGCCAGATACGCCGCGAGATTGCGAAACGTCTTTTCGTCAAACTTGCGCGGTACTACCCGCTTTTGCTGTTTATCAGGGCTGGTGTTGATGGCGTAGGTCGCCATGCGCCCCAGCGATTCGTACATCTTGTCTGCGCCATAAGTCGTTCGCGCGATCTTTTCGAACGGATGGCAACTCATGCAATCCATCAGTGGCCGCTTCTGCTCGAACGTGCCTGGCATGCTGATGAACCACTCGCTGTTGGTGAGCTGCGCGGCGACATCTTTTGCCCTGACGAGTTTCAGCTCCAGTGCCTTGCCCGCTTTGGATTCCACCGTAACCGGCGCAGTGAGTTCAAAACCGACAGCACGGATGGTGATCGCGTATTGGCCGGCCTCCAATTTGGCAGGCGCAAAGTTGAATTCACCCTTCGCATCGCTCACCACTGTGTGGGTGATATTGGAGCCGGCTTTTTTCGCGCTGATCAGCACGCCCTCCATGCGCGGCTCGGCAGCGGAGGTGACCCGCTCGGTAATGTTGGCGGGTTGCGCGGGCGCGGCGAGCGGTGCCAGCAACAACGCGAGCACAGCCAACACATGGTACATTGCGCGCCTCATCCTTTTTGCATGCGGCAATCGGTTTCCACCGCCGCATTCGCTTTACCCTTGGGCGCCGGGCGGCGGAATGTGCGTACCTGTTTGTAGCCTTCCTTGCTGCACGAGATGGTCACATCGTCGGCTTTTACGGTCTTGCTCAAACCACCGAATTTGTACATACCGGTCTTGGGCGTGCGCATGATGTAAGTCGTACCATTCTTGATGGCGGCGCTGACCTTGGCATCAGCGATGGGGCGGCCGCCTTCATCGCGCACGAAGCCAAAAAAGTGTGGGCCTTCATCGCCCTTTTTGTCGCCCTCGCCCATCTCACCGCCCGCCCAAGCGTGCGCACAAAAAAATCCAATAAAAACAATAACATATGGCATGATTTTGCTTGTGGCGCTCATGAGGGCTCACCGTAGAAAGTAGTTGCGCAACATATAAAGTATCGCCAGCAACAACGCCAACGTCACTACCCATGTGGCTCCCGCCCGCAGCCGCTGTGTGAAACCAGCAGGCAGTATTGCCGCGATGACCGTGGCGCCGATGGCGGCAAGCAATGCCGTGCTCATCCAGCCGTACCAGTACATCGCCGGGCCATCGCGTGACTTTTCCACGCCCCAGCCGATTTCACCCAGCGCCGGGTGATAGGTGAATAACGCGTAGTTGTGCCAAACCGACACGACATACGCTACGGCATAGGCAATGGCGAACACCATCGCAAACGTGATGGCGCGAGTGTTCATGCCACGTAGCCCCGGATATTGTTGATGATATGCCCGACAAGGAACCCCCACCATACGATAATCGCCAGCAGAGCCGTCAGCCATTTGCGTGCACCAGCATATTGTTCGGCCAGCGGCGTGCGCCAGAAATACCAGTACGGCGCCAGCATGGCCATGCCGACGACCACAAAGTGCTCCTTGGCTTCGAACGCGCCCATAACAGCCCGTTGGCCCAGTTCTTCCACCACGCTGCGTATGGAGACTCGAAACTCCGGGTAGATTACGGCGCCGAGCACCATGGTTGCCACGTACAACACCACGATGGCATTGCTGTACGCCGCGGCATTGACCGCGCGAAATCTGCCAGAGAAATGATCTTCAGGCGCCTTGCGTCGCGGCCAGCACACGGCCAACGTCTGATGTGTGATGGCGCCCAGCAGCGCCACGGCCAGCAGGCCGTGGATAATGAGCAATGTGGTGATCAATGTGCCTTTCTCCCCAAGGTCGGTGATCTTATTGGGTGCGCCCTCCCATCAAAGGGAGGGTGTTATTTATCGCGCCAGCGGATCAGGTCGCAACTGGAACTTTACCACCTTGGGCCGCGTGCCCTTGCCGCCTTCCATGTGAAACGGCGTGCGAGTGCCGGTGGTGGCCCACAGACCGCGGCCTTTCCAGCCGGTGTTCGGGTTATCAACGCGGCCATCCATCCACTTGGCGTAGAAACCCAGCGGGTACGGCACAACCATGTTGATCCATTGGCCATCCACTAGCGCCATCAGCGATTCATTGGCGTTACCGGTGGCCATGGGCACGTTTTTGCCGAGTCCGAAGGTATCGAACTGGTCAACCCAAGTGTAGTAGCTGGCTTCGGCCGAGCCGGTGCCTGCGTCGTTCTGCAGTTTCGGGCCGGGGAAGGGGTACAGCACCCAGCCTTCGGGACAGTGCCTGCCGGTTACCGCAGTGGGGCCGTTCAGCGGGCCTTTGCACTTGCGCCGGTCAAAGCTCGCCATGTGCCCACTGGAGAGCGGAATCCACACTACGCCGTCACGGTCGATATCCATGCCGCGCGGGCCGTAGCCGGGCATCGGCGGCTCGTAAATTTCCGCGAGCGCGGTGTGCGGCGGGTTCGTGCCGGGGTCAAGGCGTATCGCATAGCCGGGGAAAGCGGTCACCGATCCCCAGATCGTGCCATCATTCGGGTTAACGCCGACGCCGTAGAACGCCGCCTGTATGCGCTTATCTTTCGTTGGATCCACCGGCTGATTAGGCTCGACGTAGTCATCTCGCTTGCCGTTGCCGTTGGCGTCGATGACCATCGCCGTCCAGCCTTGCGATTTCTGTTCATCGCCGGTTTCATCGAACATTTTCCTGTTGACCCAGCCGATCACGCCGCTTTGCGCGCCGCCCGCACTGGCCCACACAGTGTTGTTGGCGTCTTCCGCCAGCACCACATGGTGCGTGGGGAAGCAGGTGCGGATCAGCGTGATCTTGCCGGTCTTCGGGTCATAGCGCGACAAATGCCGGGCGGCGCTTTCCATCGGGAACAGTTTCGCCGAGGGATGATCGGAACCCTTCTTGCACCAGTCCGGATTCGCCGGCGGCCCCACGCGCGAGGTAAACCACACATGGCCGCGCTCGTCGTACATCGGGTTGTGCATGCTGGTCTGGCTGTCCCAGATTGGCTTGTCGCCCCAGTACGGTGATTCCGTGAACGGGTTGTTTTTCGAGCTGTGCGTATTGGGGTCGCGCACCGGCATTTTCACGCGTGAAGCGCGGTGACGCACTGGGTCGAGCACCGGAAAGTAATCCGTGCTTTCTTCGGTAGAGCCGACAATCAGCCCGTTCGCGTTGACGCGGGGGTTGCGCTTATCCGTCGACGTTTCATCATGCAGATAATCGGTGGGTTCGGCCCAATCCCACAGGGTGATGACGACGTTGCGCTCCTTGCCCTGCGGGCGCGAAGGTTTGCTCGAAGGCAGTTCGCCCTTGGCGATGCGATCCGTCCAGTCGCCAAAGAGGCCCAGCGCGCGATTCGCGTCGAGACGGTTGATGTTATTCACCATTGAAGTCATCGCCTGCCCCGACTGGATGCGCCGCTGCCACGCCTCGGTGGACGTGGCGTAGTGGCTGAACATCTTCGGCATGGTTCGCGTGGCCTTGTTGCCAAGCTGGTGGCAGGTGTAGCAACCGTTGGTCTTTATCACGTCGAGCCACTGCGCCTGACTGCGGATGCGCTCCGGCATGCCATTGCCGTTGGGGCCAGTGCCGGGGAAGAGGTTCGCCTCGGGTACCTTCAACATCGCATACCAATAAATCGCCGGAAAGTACTCAGCGGCGGCCGCTTCATTGGGCGCGGTGACGGCGCGCAAATTGACGATCTTGCCGGGGGTGGTGGTGATTTTCTTTGAATCAACCAGGCCGTATCCGCGCACCCACACCGAGTATGTGGCTTGCGGCAGTTCGGGCAGCACATATCGGCCCTGATCGTCGGTCACCACCATCTTGGCGAACTTGGTCGGCAGCTGCGTGGTTTCCGCGATTACCCACACGCCAGCTTCCGGGCCGGCGCTGCCCGTAACCACGCCGCCGATATCCTGCCGGCCAATTTGCACCTGCGCCGCAACCGCCGAGGCAAAGCCCCACAACAAACCACCCCACACCACCGCGCCCCATCGAACAATTCGTGACAAGCTCATGGCCATCCTCCCGGGTCAGCTATGCAAATGTGTTACGGCTTGCAGCTTAGCGGAAGCGCTGACGCACTGGCAATAGTGGTGCGGGTAATGATTGGGGCCAGCAACGCGCGGCCAGCCACGGGAAGGAATTACATAACTATTTGTTTTTAAACAATTATTGTGGAGGGCGCTGCACGTTGCGCCGCGCGTCGACGCTGGCTTCCTTGAGCGTGATCGCCACGGGATTGCTTGGCGTGATGGTCAGTTCATATTCACCGCTGGCCGGCACATCCACATAAAACAGCGTGTGCACCGTGCCAGTGGGCGGCGGCGCGTCGCCCTGCGGATTGGTTTGCGGATGGTTAACGTTAAAGTTGCGCGTGGCGACAGTGGCGCCGTTTTGCGTGAGCACCGCGCGATAGGCATTCCATTTGCCGAATTCCACTGCCTCCTGCGAAAAATCCGCGCGCAAGTTGAATGCCACGGGGTTCATTTCCGGACTGAGCGTGAATTTTACCGGCGCATACGCACCACGCTCGCCGCTCGCGGCGGGCTGTAGCGCCACCCTGGCAACTTCAGTGCCCGTGATGGCACCTTCGCAGCCCACCAGCAGGCCTGCCACCATGCCCAACAACGCCACCGTTTGTACTATCCGTCCTATCCGCATCGATACCTCCGTCAAGATGCCTGTTTGGCAACCACATCCGCTATCGCGTGCGCCCAGTGGCTGGCTTTCGCGCGTGAGCGGGCTTCGACCATCACCCGGATCACCGGTTCCGTGCCCGAGGGCCGCAGCAGCACGCGGCCATCGGCGCCCAGCGCTTTTTCCGCCGTGTGCACCACGGCATCGACGCGCGAATTGGGCCCTTTGCCCGTGCGCTGCTTGAGCGGCACATTGATCATCACCTGCGGAAACAGTTTGACCGGTGCACAGGCTTTTTTCAGCGTCATGCCGGTTTCGCGCAATGCGCGCAACACCTGCAGCGCTGCGATAGCACCATCGCCGGTACTATGTTGATCCAGACAAAGAATGTGGCCGGAGTTCTCGCCACCCACGCGCCATTCGCGCTGTTGCAGGAGCTCCATCACGTAACGGTCGCCGACCTTCGCGCGTGCGAAAGGAATGTTGATGGCTTCCAGCGCGTGTTCAAACGCCAGATTGCTCATCAGCGTGCCCGCCACCCCGCCGGTGAGCCGCTTGCGGCGCTGCAAATCGCGCGCAATCACATAGAGCAGTTGATCGCCATCATAAGCCGTGCCGCTGGCATCCACCATCACCAGCCGGTCAGCGTCGCCATCGAGCGCAATGCCGAGATCCGCGTGTGCCGCCTTCACCGCCGCCTGCAAGGTTGCCGGATGCGTCGCACCAACCTTGTCGTTGATGTTGAATCCGTTGGGCTGCGCGCCTATAGCCACTACTTCTGCCCCCAGTTCGTGAAACACCGGCGGCGCCACGTGATAGGCCGCGCCGTGTGCGCAATCCACTACGATTTTCAGACCGCGCAAATTAAGTGCATTGGGAAACGTACTCTTGCAAAACTCGATATAGCGTCCGGCGGCGTCATCGATACGGCGCACCTTGCCCAGGCCCGCGGAGTTCACGCAGTACATGGGCTGATCGAGTTGAGCCTCGATGTCAGATTCATCCGCATCGGGCAACTTTTCACCCTCGCCGCTGAAAAACTTGATGCCGTTATCGTCATACGGATTGTGCGACGCGCTGATGACCACACCCGCCGTCATGCGCAGCGCAGGTGTGAGATACGCCACCGCAGGCGTGGGCATCGGCCCCACCAGCGCCACGTCCACGCCAGCGCTGGTGAACCCGGCCTCCAGCGCCGATTCGCACATATAGCCCGACACGCGCGTGTCCTTGCCGATCAGCACCGAAGCGCGTTCACCGTGCCGCGAGCGCGACGCCAGCACGCGACCCGCCGCGTAACCCAGGCGCAATACAAAATCCGGCGTGATGGGGGATTGGCCTACTTTGCCGCGAACGCCGTCAGTGCCAAAATATTTTCTGCTCATGTTTTCTTGAGTAAACCTCAATGCTTCATCAACAATTTGTGTTCAGCGAGCAGTGAATAAACACTCCCCGGCACGAAAGCTTAACGCCCAACTGTGCACTGTTCATCGCTCACTATCCACGTTAACTAATCACCACTAACCGCACGCCACACCGCCAGCGCATCGCGCGTGGCAGACACGTCGTGCACGCGCACGATATGCGCGCCCTGCTGCACCGCCAGCAGCGCGGCAGCAACGCTGGCGTGCACACGCGCCGCCGGATCGCGCCCCGTAATCGTACCCAGCATCGATTTACGCGACAGCCCGGCAAGCACTGCGCAACCCACGCCGCCAAACTTACCCAGCTCGCGCAACAGGGCGAGATTATGCGCCAGCGTCTTCCCGAAGCCAAAACCCGGATCGATTGCTATGCGCTCGCGCGCAATGCCTGCTGCTTCGGCCGCGCGCACGCGTTCCATCAGATAGCTTCGCACCTCCGCCGTGACATCACCGTAATTCGGATTAGCCTGCATGCTGCGCGGCTCGCCCTGCATGTGCATGATGCAAATCGCAGCGTTGCTAGCGGCCACAGCCTCGAACGCACCCGTTGCCCGAAAACCGTTGACGTCGTTCACCATCGACGCGCCCGCCGCGATCGCCTCGCGCATCAACTCGGGCTTCTGCGTATCGATGGATACTGGCACTCTCCCGCCGGCGAGCTTTTCCAGTGCGGGTAATACACGCCGGCGCTCTTCGTCCAGCGGCACGGGCGCGGCACCCGGGCGCGTCGATTCGCCGCCGATGTCGAGGATGTCAGCACCCTCGGCAATCAGCGCTTCCGCTCTTGTAAGTATTTGATTTAATTTAAAGAATTCCCCACCATCCGAGAACGAATCCGGCGTGGCGTTGATAATGCCCATGATGAGCGGGCGCTTCAGCGGGAGCGTGTAGCGGCCGCAGCGAAGGTACAAATCGTGAGGCGTGACGCGTGAGGCGTGAGGCGAATTCACGGACGCTTGTGCTCGCTACCAGTCAAATCAGCGTATTGCCGGTGTAGGCGAAACGCCAAGCCGTTACGCCTCACCTCTCACGCCTGGCGCCTCACGAACTACGCTTCCGGCGCTGGCGTGGGTGCCGCTGGTCTGGGCGGCGTGGGGTCGTTGGCCGGCGGCGTCGTGGATTGCAACGGTTTCGGCGCACGCGGTGCACGGCCTTCGAGGATGTCCTTGATCTGCTCGGCGTCGATGGTTTCCCACTCCATCAAAGCACGGGTCATGGCTTCGACCTTGTCACGGTTGTCTTCGATAATTTTGCGCGCAACCGCATACTGCTGGTCGATGATGCTGCGGATCTCAGTATCGACTTTTTGCAGCGTCGATTCCGACATGTTCTTGTGCGTGGTCACCGACCGGCCGAGGAACACTTCGCCTTCGTTTTCGCCGTAAACCATGGGGCCCATCGAATCGGACATGCCAAAGCGCGTCACCATGTCGCGCGCGAGCTGCGTCGCCCGCTCGAAATCGTTCGACGCTCCGGTGGAAATATCGTGCACGAAAAGCTCTTCGGCAATACGCCCGCCGAACAGAAAACTGATCTGCGCCAGCATCTGCTTCTTGTACTGGCTGATGCGGTCTTTCTCCGGCAGCACCCACGTCAGACCCAACGCACGGCCGCGCGGAATAATAGTGACCTTGTGCACCGGGTCGATGCCTGGCAACAGGCAACCAACGATGGCGTGCCCGGATTCGTGATATGCCGTGGCGCGCTTCTCGTCCTCGGTGATCACCATCGATTTGCGCTCGGCGCCCATGAAAATCTTGTCCTTGGCACGCTCGAAATCCTCCATGTCCACCAGGCGCTTGTTGGAACGCGCCGCGAATAAAGCCGCCTCGTTCACCAGATTGGCAAGGTCCGCGCCGGACATGCCCGGCGAGCCGCGCGCAATCACGTCCGCCTTCACGTCGGGCGCAATGGGCACCTTGCGCATATGCACCAGCAGAATCTGCTCGCGGCCGCGAATATCCGGCAGCGGCACCACCACCTGCCGGTCAAAGCGGCCCGGCCGCATCAGCGCCGGATCAAGCACGTCGGGCCGGTTGGTCGCGGCAATCACGATCACACCGGAGTTGGCCTCGAAGCCGTCCATTTCCACCAGCAACTGGTTCAGCGTTTGTTCGCGCTCGTCGTTGCCGCCGCCCAAGCCCGCACCGCGCTGACGGCCCACCGCGTCGATTTCATCGATAAACACAATGCATGGCGAATGCTTTTTGGCATTCTCAAACATATCGCGCACGCGCGCAGCCCCCACGCCTACAAACATTTCGACGAAATCCGAACCGGAGATCGAAAAGAACGGCACTTTTGCCTCGCCGGCGATCGCGCGCGCTAGCAGGGTCTTACCGGTGCCGGGGCTGCCCACCATCAGCACGCCACGCGGAATACGTCCGCCGAGCTTCTGGAATTTTGATGGGTCACGCAAAAACTCCACCAGCTCGCCGACTTCTTCCTTGGCTTCTTCACAGCCGGCCACGTCCGCAAATGTCACCGTGTTGTTGGATTCGTCGAGCATCCGCGCCTTGCTCTTGCCGAACGAAAATGCGCCGCCGCGCCCGCCACCCTGCATCTGCCGCATGAAAAATACCCACACGCCGATCAACAGCAGCATGGGGAACCACGAAATAAACACTTGCGTGAGGAAACTCTGTTCCTCTTCGGCTTTGGCTTCGACGATCACGCCAGCTTTTAAAAGATCACTCACCAGCCAGATGTCCGATGGCGAATAGGTCGTAAATTTTTCGCCGCTTTGTTTGACGCCGCGCACCACGCGGCCTTCGATCATGACCTTGGCGATACGCCCCTGCTTCACCTCGTCGATGAATTGGGAGTATTCCATGGGCTTTTGCGTCGACTTCTGCCCGCCCACCTGATTGAACACGGTCATCAGCACAATGGCTATGACCATCCAGATCGCCACGGTTTTTACAAGATTATTCAACGATGCTCCTCGCCGCGCCCGGCCGCGGCTGACACTGGCCAATACAAACTATATGAATCATACGAACAAGAACTGGAAAACCCACCAAAGATCACAAATTGCACGTAACCATCTTCACGCAACTCATTCGATTTTAATCGTTTTCCACCCGCCATGCAGCGCAAACGATCGTCGAAAAAGGGCATTTTTCACAATCCAATCAATTAGTTGCCACAGCCTTCAAGCCGCGTCCCAACAGGTAAACCTCGCGCGATCCCTTGCGCGAGGCGTCGGGTTTGTGCGTCCGCACCTGCACAAAAACACCACGCATGGCCTTCACGAACCCGTCGAATCCCTCGCCCTGGAACACTTTGACCAGAAAATTTCCCTGTGGTTTCAAATGCTTGGCTGCAAAGTCGAGCGCCAGCTCGGTTAGTCCGATCAGGCGCAACTGATCCGTTAGCGCAATACCGCTGATATTGGGGGCCATGTCCGAAAGCACAAGGTCTGCCTTCGCGCCCGCCAGCGCCGCTTCCACCGCGGCCAGCCCTTCGTCCGTGGCAAAGTCCTTCTGGATAAAATCGACCCCGGCAAGTGGCTCCATCGGTAAGAGATCAATCGCCACAACCTTGCTGCCCCGCCCCACCGCGCGCACCGCTACCTGCGACCAACCACCCGGCGCCGCGCCAAGATCGACCACGGTGTGGCCTGGCCTTAGCAACCGCTCTTTTTCGTCGATCTGCAACAGCTTATAGACCGCGCGCGAACGCATGCCCTCTGCCTTCGCGCGCTGCACGTAGGGGTCGTTAACATGCTGCTGTATCCACGCCTTGCTGAATTTATTTTTTGCCATCGCGCAAGCTTAAGAGATTCCGCGCTGTTGCGCGAGACTGCACGATTTAAAGGGGGCTCACGGGACCACCGCGCCGCGTTGCGTTACACTCGCGCCATGACACTTGAACTCACCCCCGCCATCCGCCGCCAACTGCGCGCGCTGGCGCATCATCTTGAACCCGTCGTGCTGATCGGAGATGCCGGGCTGACACCTGCCGTGCTGCGCGAAATCGACGTACATCTGAAAAGCCACGAACTCATCAAGGTGCGGTTCGCTGGCGATGACCGTGAAGCGCGCGAACAGGCGATGCTTGAAATCTGCGAGACACACGATGCTGCACCCGTGCAGCACATCGGCAAAATTCTGGTGGTTTACCGGCCCAAGCCATTGCCGCCGGCGGCGCCCGATCCATCCGCCACCGGCAAGAAGCCAGTGCGCAAATCGGGCAAGAAACAGCAACGCAGGACGAAGCGAAGTTATCAGGCGAGGTAAATCGTCAGTACCGTTAACCGCGAACAGCGAACGCCCCCCTGCCCGCCGCACGCCACAATCTACTGTGCATGGCGAACTGACCACGCTTAGACATACTTCACATCCAGAATTTCGTACTCACGCACACCTCCCGGCGCCTGCACTTCGGCTAGATCACCGGCAGACTTTCCAATCAAGGAACGCGCGATGGGCGATGCAATGGAAATCTTGCCTTCCTTGATGTCGGCCTCGTCTTCCCCGACGATCTGATACGTCACCTGCGTGCCCTTGTCCTGATCTTCCAGCGTGACCGTCGCGCCGAACACGCAGCGGCCATCGGCATCAAGCTTGGTCGGATCGATAATCTCGGCGTTTGACAATTTGCCCTCGAGATCGGCGATACGCCCCTCGATGAAACTCTGGCGCTCTTTCGCTGCATGGTATTCCGCATTTTCCGACAAATCGCCGTGCGATCGCGCTTCGGCTATTGCACTGATGATGCCGGGCCGCTTGACTGTTTTAAGATCATGCAGTTCGGCGCGCAGCTTCTCCGCGCCCTGAACAGTTAACGGTATTTTGCTCATGCTTCCTCCCGCCGATTGGCTGAACGCTGGTTGCGGTTTGTTGTTTTATGGACCCAGGGACCGGGTTTACGCCGCCGCCAGCCGCTTGTGCAAGCCCTGCACCGCATACGCGCGCAACTCGCCCGCCTCCTTCATGCCTGCGCAGGCCGCTCGCGCGCCGGCGAGCGTGGTGTAGAGCGGCACGCGCTGCTGCAGCGACGCCCGGCGTATCGTATACGAATCCTGTATCGCCTTGCGCGATTCGACCACGGTGTTCACCACCAGCACGATTTCGCCGTTCTTCACCATATCGACAATGTGCGGGCGGCCTTCGGCCACCTTGTTGACCGGAGTGACTTTCATGCCCGCCGCTTCGATGGCGCGCGCGGTGCCGCGCGTGGCGACCAAGTCGAAGCCCAGCGCAATGAGCGCCTGGGCAATCTCAACCGTCGCCGGTTTGTCACTGTCGCGCACCGACAAAAAGACTTTGCCGGATTTCGGCAAACGCTCCCCCGCCGCCAACTGGGACTTCACAAACGCTTCGCCAAACGACTCGCCCACACCCATCACTTCGCCCGTCGATTTCATTTCAGGGCCAAGGATGGTGTCCGCGCCGGGGAACTTGATGAACGGAAACACCGCCTCCTTCACCGAGTAATACGGCGGCACGACTTCTTTCGTAACCAATTGTTTTTGAAGGGAAATTCCAGCCTGGCATCGGGCGGCGATTTTCGCCAGTGGCAGCCCCGTGGCCTTAGATACAAACGGCACGGTGCGCGAGGCGCGCGGATTCACTTCGAGCACATACACCACGTCCTCGCCGTTGTGCTTTTGAATCGCGAATTGCACGTTCATCAGCCCGCACACTTTCAGCGCCTTGGCCATGGCGATGGTTTGCCGGCGCAGCTCCGCCTGCAATTCGACTGACAGCGAAAACGGCGGCAGCGAACACGCCGAATCACCCGAATGCACGCCCGCCTGCTCGATATGCTCCATTACGCCGCCGATGATGACTTCCTTGCCATCCGACACGGCATCGACATCGACCTCAATCGCATCATTCAAAAAGCGGTCGAGCAGCACCGGGGAATCGTTCGACACCTTCACCGCCTCGCGCATGTAGCGTTCGAGGTCGGCCTGCTTGTGCACGATTTCCATTGCGCGGCCACCCAGCACGTACGACGGGCGCACCACCAACGGGTAACCGATTTCCTCGGCCACTTGCAGCGCCTTGGCAGCACTGCGCGCCGTGCGGTTGGGCGGCTGCTTCAATTTCAGTTTATGCAAAAGCTTCTGGAAGCGCTCGCGGTCTTCCGCCACGTCGATGGAATCCGGCGTCGTGCCTATGATGGGCACGCCATTGGCCTCAAGGTCACGTGCCAGCTTCAACGGCGTTTGCCCGCCAAACTGCACGATCACGCCAAATGGCTTCTCCACGTGCACGATTTCCAGCACGTCTTCCAGCGTCAGCGGCTCGAAGTAGAGCCGGTCCGATGTGTCGTAGTCCGTGGACACCGTCTCCGGATTGCAATTGACCATGATGGTCTCGAACCCATCTTCGCGCAGCGCCAACGCCGCATGTACGCAGCAATAGTCAAATTCGATGCCCTGCCCGATGCGGTTGGGCCCGCCACCCAACACCATGATCTTTTTGCGATCCGAAGGCTGCGACTCGCATTCCTCTTCGTAGCTGGAATACATGTAAGCCGTGCGCGTAGCAAACTCCGCAGCGCAGGTATCGACGCGCTTATACACCGGGCGGATACCCAGCTCATGCCGGCGCGCACGCACATCGGCTTCCTTGCATTTCAACAGGTGCGCGAGGCGCCGGTCTGAAAAGCCCTTGCGCTTCAGTTCGCGCAGCCGCACGGCATCAACGTCGGCCAACTGCTGGTCATCCAACACCATTTCAATGTCGATTATGTCCTTGATCTGCGCGAGGAACCACGGGTCGATATGCGTGAGGTCGTAGACTTCTTCCAGCGTAAAGCCATTCTCGAAAGCGTCGCCCACATACCAGATGCGGTCGGGGCCGGGCCGGCCGAGTTCGGTCTCGATGGTCTCGCGGTCACGCGTGCGCTGATTGAAGCCATCGACGCCGACTTCCAGCCCGCGCAAGGCCTTCTGCATCGACTCCTGAAAGGTGCGGCCCATTGCCATTACCTCGCCCACGGACTTCATCTGGGTGGTCAGGCGGTCGTCGGCCGACGGAAACTTTTCAAACGCGAAACGCGGAATCTTGGTGACCACATAGTCGATGGTCGGCTCGAACGACGCGGGCGTGGCGCCACCGGTGATGTCATTGCGCAATTCGTCCAGCGTATACCCCACGGCGAGCTTGGCGGCGACCTTGGCAATCGGAAATCCCGTCGCCTTCGATGCCAGCGCCGACGAACGTGACACGCGCGGGTTCATCTCGATGATGACCATGCGCCCGTCTTTCGGGTTGATGCCAAACTGCACGTTGGAGCCGCCGGTATCCACACCAATTTCGCGCAGGCAAGCAATCGACGCGTTACGCAGGATTTGATATTCCTTGTCGGTCAGCGTCTGCGCGGGCGCCACGGTAATCGAATCGCCGGTGTGCACGCCCATCGGGTCGAGGTTTTCAATCGAACAGATGATGATGCAGTTGTCCTTGCGGTCACGCACCACCTCCATCTCGTATTCTTTCCAGCCGATGACGGATTCTTCGATCAGTACTTCGTGCGTGGGGCTGGCGTCGATCCCGCGCTCGACGATGCCGACAAATTCTTCGCGGTTATAGGCAATGCCGCCACCGGTGCCGCCCAGCGTGAACGAGGGGCGAATGATGGTCGGGAAGCCCACCATGGCCTGCACCTGCAGCGCCTCCTCCATCGAATGTGCAAGCGCCGAACGTGGGCTTTCAAGGCCAATCTTTGCCATGGCCCTTTTAAACTTCTCGCGATCCTCGGCCTTGTCGATGGCCTCCTTCGACGCACCGATCAGCTCAACGCCGTATTTTTCCAGCACACCGTGTTTGGCCAGATCCAGCGCGCAGTTCAACGCCGTCTGCCCGCCCATGGTGGGCAGCAAGGCATCCGGCTTCTCGATGGCAATGATTTTTTCGACCATCGGCCAGGTGATCGGCTCGATATACGTGGCATCCGCCATGCCGGGGTCGGTCATGATGGTGGCCGGATTCGAATTCACCAGAACCACGCGATAGCCCTCCTCGCGCAGCGCCTTGCACGCCTGCGCGCCGGAGTAATCGAACTCACAGGCTTGACCGATGACGATGGGGCCAGCGCCGATGATCAGGATAGACTTTAGGTCGGTACGTTTGGGCATGTTGTTTCGTGAGGCGTGAGGCGTAATACGTGGGGCGTGAGGTGTTAATCCAAGTGCCCTGGAAAACTCACTGTTTCACGCCCTCCATCATCTTGATAAACCGGTCAAACAAATACGCCACATCATGCGGCCCCGGACTTGCCTCCGGGTGCCCCTGAAAACAGAACGCGGGCCTATCGGTGCGGGCAAAGCCCTGCAGGCTGCCGTCGAACAGCGACACGTGTGTGACACGGCAATTCGCGGGCAGCGTTTTCGCATCCACGGCGAAACCGTGATTCTGACTGGTAATCATCACGCGGCCCGTATCCAAATCCTGCACCGGGTGGTTCGCGCCATGGTGCCCAAATTTCATCTTGATGGTTTGCGCGCCGCTAGCCAAGCCCATTAATTGATGGCCAAGGCAAATGCCGAAAAGTGGCACGCTTTTCTCCAGCAGTTCCCCAATGGCGGCAATCGCGTAATCACACGGTTCCGGATCACCGGGGCCATTGGACAAAAACACGCCGTCGGGTTTCAGCGCCAGCACGTCCTTCGCGGGCGTCTGCGCCGGCACCACGGTGATCTTGCAGCCGCGTGCCGTCAGCATGCGCAGGATGTTGCGCTTCACGCCGAAATCGTACGCCACCACGTTGAATTTCGGCGCCCCCAAGGCGCCGTAGCCCTTGCCCAGCGCCCACACACTTTCGTTCCAATCGTAGGGTTGACCACACGAAACGACCTTCGCCAGGTCCATACCCTTCAAACCGGGGAAATCCTTCGCAGCCTTTAGCGCAGCAGATTCATCCACCTTGCCTGCGACAATGCAACCATCCTGCGCGCCCTTGTCACGCAAAATGCGCGTGAGCTTGCGCGTGTCGATATCGGCAATCGCCACCACGTTTTCGCGCTTCAGGTAATCGGAAAGATTCCAGCTCTCGCGAAAATTCGACGACCGCAACGGCAAATCACGAATCACCAGCCCCGCTGCATACACCTTGCCCGATTCGACATCCTCCGCATTCGCGCCGGTGTTACCGATGTGCGGATACGTCAGCGTGACAATTTGACGCGCGTAAGACGGGTCAGTCAGAATTTCCTGATAACCGGTCATCGCAGTGTTGAAAACCACCTCACCGGCGGATAAACCATCAGCGCCAATGGACGTGCCACGAAATACCGTCCCGTCCTTGAGCACCAGGATCGCGGGCGTACGTGGTGACACTGCAACCTCCTGATTTGATTGAGCTTTTTCAGCGCCAGATATGGAAAGCGGGACAGGTCTGTGTGAATTTTCACAATTAGGCGCCCGTCCCGCTGCTTGGGGTTCAGATTATACGTGAAGGCGGCAACGGTTTCAATTTTCGCTGCGGTAAACTCGCTGATGACAAAAGAAATTTTTACACTCAACCCGGCCACCAATAGCCACCAATTGCCACCAACAGCAAAAACCATCCCATGAAAAACGCCACCCAACAACTCGCCAAATTCATCTCCACCACCCGCTACGAAGACATTCCGCAGCCGGTGCTCGACGCCACGCGCACGATACTGCTCGACGGCATTGCCAACGTACTGGCGGGTTCGACGCAGCATGAAACGGAGTTTGTGCGGCGTTATGTGGATCACCTCGGCGGGCATGCGCAGTGCACTGTGGTCGGTTCGCCCAACAAAACCAATCCGCCGCTCGCTGCCTTTGCCAATGGCGCATCGATGCATGTGCTGGATTACGAGCCGCAGGGGATTCCTTCGACGCATGGCACGTCCACTTTGTTGCCGGGCATTTTGGCGCTGGCGGAGTTAAATGGTTTGTCTGGCCGTGCGGTGGTGACGGCGTTCGCGGTCGGTTGGGAGGTGCAGCAGCGTATCGCAATGGCCGCCCGCAAGGCCGAATCGCGTCCGTTTCATCCGCCGGGGATTTACGGGCCGCCGTCGTGTGCTTCGGCCTGTGCGAATCTGCTGGGCTTGACCGAGCAGCAGACGCGCGTAGCACTGGGCATCGGCGCTTCACGCACCGGGGCGCTATTTGCGAACAACGGCACCATGACCAAATGCACGCATCCGGGCAACGCCGGGCGCATGGGTGTCGAGGCTGCGATGCTGGCGGCGGACAA
This sequence comes from Betaproteobacteria bacterium, assembly GCA_900299145.1. Classification (GTDB taxonomy): domain Bacteria; phylum Pseudomonadota; class Gammaproteobacteria; order Burkholderiales; family SG8-41; genus UBA5216. The sequence goes on from OMIN01000104.1 coordinate 78,242, forward strand.
TTTCACCGCCAACGAAGACATTATCGAAACCGGGCGCGGTTATGTGGAAACGCTGTTCGGCGATGCCTTCGAATGGGACGCGCTGATGGGCGGCTTGGGCCGCGAATGGAATCTGCAAAAACACGGTTTCAACATCAAACGCTATCCGGCGCAAATCGCCATGCAATGGGCCACCGAATCGGTGGTGCTGCTGCGTGAAAAAAACAAGCTCAAGGCCGATGACGTGGAATGGCTCGAACTGGAAGTCTCGTCGCGCCGCCCCGGCCTGTCACGCCCCGCGCCCGCGACGGGGCTCGATGGCAAATTCAGTTTTGAGTATGTCGCCGCCGTGGCGTTGACGCAGGATATGGTCGGCATCGATTGCTTCACCGACCCGGTGCGCTTTTCGGCGCCGGTGGAAGCGGCACTCAAGAAAATCCGCCTCAAGCCCAACCCGGATATTTCCACCTCCACACTCGACTGCTGGGTGCAGGCGCGTGCAGGTCTCAAGGATGGCCGCGTTCTGGTGGAACGCTGCGACGCCTATCGCGGCTCATCACGCAACCCGATCACGCGTGACGCGCATCTGGTGAAGGTTCGCGATTGTATGCGGCGGGTGCTGCCGCCGGACAAGATGGAGCGCTTGATCGGGTTGGTGGATGGACTGGCGGAGTTGAAAGATGCGCGGGTGCTGGTGAGGGCGTTGGTGGGGGAGTAGTCGCTCCCACCCTCGTCATTCCAGCGAAAGCTGGAATCCAGTACGTATGCTCATGCGTAGCATCTTTATTCAGCGCCTTCGGCGCACGTTACAACCTGGGTTCCAGCCTTCGCTGGAACGACGGGCTTGGTAAGGCGGCTTCTTCTCATCAACAAAAATATTTAATAAAAACAAATACTTATATAACAATAAAAACGCCCACCCAACAAAACGTCACACGCCCCCCTACCCC
>OMIN01000105.1 GCA_900299145.1 Betaproteobacteria bacterium
ATACGAGATTCCTCTACGTCTCGTGGGCTCGGAGATGTGTATAAGAGACAGATCTTAGCATGCGCAATTGCGCAGTGTGATAATGTTATTGCACGTGCAAATGATCGAAGGAACGCCATGAGCAAACCCGGAAAAATAGAAACCAAATTGGTGCGCATGGGACTGGAAATTCCGCCCACGCATCCGTATCCCAGCCCGAATCGCACCTCGGCGGTGCAGGCGGGCAATATTCTGTTTCTGTCGGGCCACGGCACCGGGCGGCAGGCGATGCCACTGAATATCAAACAATATGGCAAGGTTGGCGGCACGGTGACGGAAGAGGAAGCCTACGTATGCGCCAAGTCGGCGGCGCTGTGTATGTTGGCATCGATCAAGAAAGCGGTGGGTGATCTCGATCGTGTGAAGCGTGTAATTCGCCTGTATGGCATGGTGAATTGCGCACCGGATTTCGACCGGCACATGGCGGTGATCGACGGCGCGTCGGATTTGTTCTACGAACTGTGGGGGCCGGAGTTCGGCCAGCATGCGCGCGCGGCAGTGGGCATCGCCGGGCTGCCGCGTGGCGCGGTTCTGGAAATCATGGGCGAGTTTGAGTTGCATCCCGAGCAGAAGAAAGCCCGTCGCAAAACTGTGGCGCGCAAGCAGGCCGCGTCCAGGCGAGCACCGCGTAGCCCGCGACGGTAATTGTTCGGGTATGAAAAAATCAATAAAAACAAATATTTATGTGATATTCGCGGCGTTGCTGCTAAGCCCGCCGCTGGCCGCGCAGAATTACCCTACGCGCCCGCTGCGCATGATCATCGGCTTTCCACCAGGCGGGCCGACGGATTTGATCGCGCGGCTGGTGGGGCAGCACTTATTTGAAACCTTTTCGCAACCGGTGGTAATCGACAATCGGCCAGGCGCGGCGGGCGCGGTCGCCGGTTTGCTGATGCTGAAATCCGCGCCCGACGGCCACACGCTGTTTGTCGCCTCCAACGGCGAGATTGCGATTTCGCCGAACCTTTACAAAAAAATGGCCTATGACACCACGCGCGACATCGCGCCAGTAAGCCGCATTGGCGGCGCGCAACTGGTGCTGATGGTGCACCCGTCGGTGCCCGCGCATTCGGTGAACGAGTTGCTGGCGCTGGCGCGCGCGAAGCCGGGCGCGATTAACTTTGCGTCATCGGGCGTCGGCTCGACCGCGCATCTCGCGTCCGAGTTGCTCAAATTCACCGCCGGCGTGGACATTGTGCATGTGCCGTACAAGGGCGCTGGGCCGGCCTTGACTGAAACCATGGGTGGGCAGGTGCAAATGCTGATCACTGGTTTCTCGGCCGCGCAAACGCACATCCGATCCGGCAAACTGCGCGCGCTGGGCATGACCGGCCCCACGCGTGTGAAAGCGATGCCCGAGGTGCCCACCATCGGAGAATCCGTGCCGGGGTATCAGATGATGAGCTGGTACGGTTTGTTCACCACCACTGGCACGCCACCGGCGACTATTGGGCGGCTACACGGTGAAGTCGTTGCGATGTTAAAGCGCGCGGAGTTTAACGACAAGTTTGTCGGTTTGGGCATGGAGCCGGAAGGCTCGACGCCGCAGGCTTTTGCCGCGCAAATCCGCGATGAAAAAGCCAAGTGGGCAAAAGTCATACAACTCGCGCGCGTGCCGTTGCAATGACAACGTGTGTGGCTGGCAAGGTGTAGAGGCTGGTTGATACCGTACTGCGCGAAACCTGAATGGGTGGGTAATATAAAAAAATCAATAAAAACAATTGGTTACGTTTTGGTGGCAGTGGTGCTATCAGATCCGTCATGGCACGTGTTCGCGCAGACTTATCCCGCCAAACCCATCCGCATGATCGTCGCCGTGCCGCCCGGTGGCCCCGCCGACACGCTGGCGCGCATGGTGGCGCCGCGTTTGACCGAATCGCTGGGCCAAACCGTGGTCATCGACAATCGTCCCGGCGCCAACGGCAATATTGCCTACGAAACCGCAGCGCGTGCCGCGCCCGACGGCTACACGTTTGTGCTGGCGGCAGCGGGTGTGGCGATCAACCCGAGTCTGTATCGAGAAGTACGCTTTGATCCAGTCAAGGATTTCGCGGCCCTCACGCAGGGCATCTCGGTGCCGAATATCCTGATTGTGCATCCGTCGGTGGCGGCCACGTCGCTGAAGGAGCTGATTGCGCTGGGTAAATCGAAGCCGGTGAATTTTGCCTCGGCGGGCAACGGCTCCACCGGCCATCTGGCGGTGGAGTTGTTTAAGAATGTGTCGGGCATTGCGCTCACGCATGTGCCATACAAAGGCGGCGGACCCGCGCTGACCGAGGTGATCGCAGGGCAAGTGCAGGCCATGTTCAGCCTCGCACTGGTAGCCAGCCCCCAGATCAAGGTGGGCAAAGTGCGCGGCCTCGCCATCACCAGCGCAAAGCGCTCGCGCGTAGCGCCCGAACTGCCGACCGTGGCGGAGCTGGGCTTTCCTGGCTTTGAAGTTATTGGTTGGTTCGGCTGGCTCGCCCCGGCACGCACGCCGTCTGACGTCGTCGTGCGCCTGCACGGTGATATCGTCAAAGCACTGCATGCACCGGAAACACAAGATCGATTAATCGCGCTGGGCAGTGAACCGGTAGGCAACGCTTCAAGCGCGTTCGCGGCGTTTGTACGGGCGGAGCGCGACAAATGGGGTGGGGTGATTCAACGGGCGGGAATCAGGCTGGATTGACGGGAAACCGCGCGCGGGCGTCCTGCCTTTAATGCCACCTAACTTCGATGCCCGCTCGAGAATAAGGCTTTTGCGTTCCTGAACTCTGGCTTGAAAAGCCTTCACTTTTCATGCTAAAATACTAAGTTTAGCTAGATTCCTGATTAGCAGTGGTCTGAAAATGCGTTGTCGGTAGGCATTGTCGGCATTCTTCAGGTAGTGAATTTGGTTAATTGTGTGGTTTCGTGTAGTTAAAAATCCCCACATCCGCGCTTTGGTGTTCGCCCTTGGGTGTTGCTGCAACCTTTAACGTTGCAGTGATATTGCGGCGAAGCTGGCGGATGGAGGCTCAACCCAAACAGGAGCAGTCATGTCAGTTACTATGCGTGAAATGCTGGAGTGTGGTGTTCACTTTGGACACCAAACCCGGTTCTGGAATCCGCGTATGGCCCCGTATATTTTCGGCCATCGCAACAAGATTCATATCGTTAATCTCGAGAAAACGCTCGAGATGTATCAGGCGGCGATCAAGTTTGCCCGCCAGTTGACCGCGAATCGCGGCACCATTCTGTTCGTTGCCACCAAGCGTCAGGCACGCGACATCATTCGCGAAGAAGCGCAGCGCGCGGGCACGCCGTATGTCGATGACCGTTGGCTGGGCGGCATGCTCACCAATTACAAAACGGTCAAGCAGTCGATCAAGCGCCTGAAGGATATGCAGGCGATGGTCGAAGACGGCTCGGTAGAGAAACTCATCAAGAAGGAAGGCCTGTTGTTCCAGCGCGAGCTCGCCAAGCTTGAGCGCAGCCTCGGCGGCATCAGGGACATGGACGGCTTGCCGGACGCGATGTTTGTCATTGACGTTGGCTATCAGAAAAATGCCGTGGCGGAAGCCAACAAGCTGGGTATTCCGGTGATCGGCGTTGTCGATACCAATCACACACCCGAGGGCGTGGATTACGTGATTCCCGGCAACGACGACTCTAGCCGCGCGATTCGTCTCTACGCGCGAGGCATGGCCGATGCGATTCTCGAGGGCCGCAACGACAGCCTGCAGGAAATCGTGGCGCAGCCGGGCGGCGAGGAATTCGTCGAAGTGGAAGAGGGCGACGCCAAGTAACCGCAGCGCGCCTCGATGTAACAGGATTCAACAAGGGGCTGCAGCGTGTGCGCCCCTTTTTTTTAACGAATAAGTTGGAGAATTAGCAATGGCGGAAATTACCGCGAGCATGGTGAAGGAACTGCGCGAGAAGACCGACGCGCCGATGATGGAATGCAAAAAAGCGCTGACCGAAGCAGGCGGCGACATGGGCAAGGCCGAGGAAATCCTGCGCGTGAAGCTTGGCAACAAGGCGACCAAGGCCGCCTCGCGTGTGGCGGCGGAAGGCGTGGTGGCCACGCATATTTCGGCCGACGGCAAGGTCGGTGCGATTCTTGAAGTGAACTGCGAAACCGACTTCGTGGCGAAGAATACGGATTTTCTGGCGATGACAGGTTCACTGGCGAATCTGGTTGCGAGCAGGAACCCGGCGGATGTCGCGGCGCTGTCGGCGCTGGATCTGAATGGCGCCTCGGTCGAAGAAACGCGCAAAGCGCTGGCCGGCAAGATCGGCGAGAACCTGAGCCTGCGCCGCTTTGTGCGAGTCGAGGCCAAGGGCCGGCTGGCCACCTACGTGCACGGCGGCTCAAAAATCGGCGTGCTGGTGGACGTGGTCGGCGGTGACGAAGCGCTTGCGAAAGACCTCGCCATGCATATCGCCGCCAGCAAGCCCCGTGCGCTGGATGCCTCCGGCGTGCCGGAGAGCGTGATTGAAGCCGAGCGCCGTATTGCCACGGAAAAGGCTGCGGAAGATGCAGCCAAGTCCGGCAAACAGATTCCGCCGGATATTCTCGCCAAGCGTGTCGAAGGGTCCGTGCAAAAAGTATTGAAAGAGCTGACCCTGTTAGGGCAGCCTTTTGTCAAAAACGACAAGCAGACCATCGACCAGTTGCTGAAGTCCAGCAAATCCAGCGTGGCTTCGTTTACGTTGTATGTGGTGGGCGAAGGCATGGAGAAGAAGAAGGATGACTTTGCCAGCGAGGTAGCCGCCGCAGTGGCTGCAGCCAAGCAATAGTAAAAATCTCAAAAAAACAAATACTTAGGAGTATTCGGCATGCCCGGTCAACCCAAATACAAGCGCATTCTCGTCAAACTTTCCGGCGAGGCCTTGATGGGAGATGACCCTTACGGCATCAATCAGGCCGTGATCGAGCGCATTGTCGGCGAGATCGGCGATGTGGCGAAGCTGGGCGTGGAAATCGCCGTGGTGATCGGCGGCGGCAATATTTTCCGCGGTGTGGCGCCGGCGGCGGCGCAAATGGATCGCGCTACGGCCGACTACATGGGCATGCTGGCGACGATCATGAATGCGCTGGCGTTGCAGGACGCGATGCGCCGCGCCAATCTCACCAGCCGCGTACAATCGGCGCTCAACGTGGAAGCCGTAGTCGAGCCCTATATTCGCGGCAAGGCCATGCGCTATCTGGAGGAAGGCAAGATTGTGATTTTCGCGGCGGGCACCGGCAATCCGTTTTTCACCACCGACACGGCGGCAGCGCTGCGCGGCATGGAAATCAACGCCGAGCTGGTGCTGAAAGCGACCAAGGTCGATGGCGTTTACAGTGCCGATCCGAAGAAGGATGCCTCGGCGACGCGCTACAAAAAGCTGACGTTTGATGAAGCGATTATCAAGAATTTGAAGGTGATGGACGCCACTGCGCTGACGTTGTGCCGCGACCAGAAGATGCCGATCAATGTGTTCAGCATTTTCGATGCGGGTGCGTTAAAGCGCGTGGTGACCGGCGCCGATGAAGGCACCATGGTGGTGGTGTAGTTTTGCGGGTGTGTGAACCAGCGATACGGAGGAAATCATGATTGCCGATATCAAGAAAGCCGCCGAGCAGAAAATGAAAAAGTCGATCGAGTCATTGAAGGCCGATCTGGCGAAAGTACGCACGGGCCGTGCGCACGCGGGCATCCTTGATCACGTGATGGTGGATTATTATGGTACGCCGACGGCGATACCGGGCGTCGCCAGTGTCACGTTGATCGATGCGCGCACCATCGGAGTGACGCCGTGGGAAAAGAAAATGACGCACGCGGTTGAAAAGGCGATTCGCGATGCTGATCTGGGGTTAAACCCCAGCACCACCGGCGAAATCGTTCGCGTGCCGATGCCTGCGCTCACTGAAGAGCGCCGGCGTGACCTCACCAAAATCGTCAAGGGCGAGGGCGAAAACGCGCGGGTTGCGGTGCGCAACGTGCGCCGCGACGCCAACACCCAGCTAAAGGATTTACTGAAGAAAAAATCCATCGCGGAAGACGAAGAACGCCGCGCGCAGGATGAAATCCAGAAGCTCACCGACCGCCATATCGCCGAAATCGATAAAACGTTGCAGGCGAAAGAAGCGGAACTGATGGCGGTCTGATCCGCCGAACCTGCCCACCAGGAACGCCCATGGCTAAACTGCCAAGTTCCACGCAGATCATCCCCGACGCGCCGAGCGTGCCGCGCCACATCGCCATAATCATGGATGGCAATGGGCGTTGGGCGAAAAAGCGCTTTCTGCCGCGCGTGGCCGGACACAAGCGTGGTGTGGAAGCGGTGCGCGCGGCGGTGCGCGCCTGCGCCGATCGTGGCGTGGAATATCTGACGTTGTTCGCTTTCAGCAGCGAAAACTGGCGGCGGCCTCTGGATGAAGTCAAATTTCTGATGCAGCTTTTTGTGCACGTGCTCGAAGAAGAAGTCGTCAAGCTGCACCGGAACAATATCCGTTTGCGGGTCATTGGCGACCTTTCGCGCTTTGACGAAAAACTCGTGCAGTTGGTCAAAGCCTCTGAAGAAAAAACGGAAAAAAATCAAACACTTACATTAACCATCGCGGCGAACTACGGCGGCCGCTGGGACATGCTGCAGGCGATGAACCGGTTGCAGCGCGAGCATCCGGAAAAGGCGGGTAACTACAGCGAGGAAGACCTCGCGCCGTACCTGTCGATGGGCGATGCGCCAGAGCCGGATTTGTTCATCCGCACCGGCGGTGAAAAGCGCGTCAGCAATTTTTTGCTGTGGCAACTGGCGTATACGGAACTGTATTTCACCGACCTGCTGTGGCCGGATTTCGATGCCAAGGCGCTGGATGTTGCGATTGCGTCGTATCAGCAGCGTGAGCGCCGTTATGGGCGCACCAGCGAACAGTTGCAGGCCGATGCCCCGCAGCGTGGCGCGGCGGGAGCCTGAAACGCGAGCGCCTGCGACAGGGCTTTTGCATGACCGGCTGCGCCAGCGCGCATGCTGAAAACGCGCGTCTATACCGTGATGGTCGTGCTGCCGCTGTTCGCGGCGGCGCTGTTCTATATGCCCACGGGCGGCTGGGCGCTTTTTTTGACGCCGCTGATGCTGGCAGGCGCGTGGGAGTGGGGCGCGCTGGCGGGATGGGGCGTTGCAGGGCGTGTCATCTACGCCGGAGTGTTGGCACTGGCGAGCGCTGCGCTGTGGTGTCTCGCGTATTCCAGCGGCGGACTGACTGCGGTTCCACGCGATGTTAACGTCGCATTGTTCGGCGCTTCGCTCGTTTTTTGGCTGACGGCTGCGCCGTTGTGGATGGCCCGGGGCTGGCGCGCGCAATCGCTGCCAGTGATGGCGGTAACCGGCTTGTTGCTGTTGCTGCCGCTATGGTGGGCGCTGGTGGTGTTGCAGGCGCGGCCGCTGCAATTGCTGGCCCTGATGGCGTTGGTGTGGATTTCGGACAGCGCGGCGTATTTGTGCGGCCGTTTGTGGGGACGGCGCAAACTCGCGGTCACCATCAGCCCGGGAAAAACCTGGGAAGGCGTTTTTGGGGCGCTAGCCGGTGTCGCGTTATATTACGGACTGGTGAGCGCTTCTGGGCTTGTACACAGCGGTATCCTGCAGGGTGCGGCAGGTTTCGTAATTTTTGTCTTTCTGGCGGTACTTGGCATCGAGGGTGATTTGTTCGAATCCTGGATCAAACGAACGGCGGGTGTTAAAGACAGCGGCGTACTGTTCCCCGGCCACGGCGGTGTGCTTGATCGCATTGACGCGTTGACAGCGAGCATGCCAGCTGCGGCCTTGTTGCTGGTTGCGTTCTCATGACGCACGCCATGCAGAACATCGCGATTCTCGGTTCCACCGGCAGCATTGGCGTCAACACGCTGGACGTGGTGGCGCGCCATCCTGACCGTTTTCGTGTGACGGCATTGACGGCAAAATCGAGCACCGACGTGCTGTTGGCGCAGTGCAAACAGTTCAAGCCGGAATTCGCCGTGTTGATGGATACGGGAGCGGCCCGCTCGTTTGAGCAGTCCGTGGCCGAAGCGGGTTTGCCCACGCGCGTGCTGTGCGGCGTGGAAGCGCTGGAGAAAGTCGCCAGTCTGCCGCAAGTGGATACCGTGATGGCGGCGATTGTCGGCATCGCCGGATTGCGGCCCACGCTGGCGGCGGCGGCCAGCGGCAAGAAAGTGCTGCTCGCCAACAAGGAATCGCTGGTGACGGCCGGCCCGCTGTTCATGAACACTGTGCGCCGGCATGGCGCGCGGCTACTGCCCATCGACAGCGAACATAACGCAGTGTTTCAGTCACTGCCGCGTGAGTTTTACGGTGATCTTGATGCGTGCGGCGTACGGCGCATTCTTTTGACGGCATCCGGCGGGCCGTTTCGTACACTGCCTCTCGATGCCTTTGCGCGCGTCACACCCGATCAGGCTTGCGCGCATCCAAACTGGGTGATGGGGCGCAAAATTTCAGTGGATTCAGCCACCATGATGAACAAGGGGCTGGAAGTGATCGAGGCCCATTGGCTTTTCAACGCACCGCCCGAACGTATTGAGGTGGTGGTGCATCCGGAAAGCATCGTGCACTCGATGGTGGAATACGTTGATGGTTCTGCGATCGCGCAACTGGGTAATCCAGACATGCGTACGCCCATTGCGCACGCGCTGGCGTACCCTGAACGAATCACCAATGGCGTAACCGCGCTCGATCTCGCGGCGGCGGGATCGCTGCACTTTGAAAAGCCGGACTGGGCGCGTTTTCCGTGTCTCGCGCTGCCGTCCGATGCGCTGCGCGCGGGCGAAGGCGCGGCGACGGTTCTTAATGCGGCGAACGAAGTCGCGGTGGAACGGTTTCTGGAGCAGGGGTTGAGCTATCCGGATATTCCGAGACTGATTGAATCCGTGCTGCGTGCGGTGCATGCGCCAGCCGCGCATACGCTTACGGACGTGCTGGAACTCGATCACGAGGCACGGGGTCGAGCATGGGCATGGCAAGGGCGCAGCCTGCATGCGGCGGGCGCGGGAACCATCGCGGTTGCGGCGAGGTCATAAGTCCATGGAGACCTTAGGCCTGCTGCTATTCAAGGGCGCTGCCTTTCTGGTGGCACTCGGCGTGCTGGTGGTGATACACGAATACGGCCACTACTGGGTGGCGCGCCGCTGCAATGTCAAGGTGCTGCGATTTTCAGTGGGCTTTGGCAAGCCGCTAAAAACATGGGTGCGCGGCGCCGACCAAACTGAATGGGTAATCGCCGCCGTGCCGCTCGGTGGCTACGTCAAAATGCTCGACGAACGCGAAGCGCCGGTTGCCGAGACGGAATTGCCGCGCGCCTTTAATCGCCAGAACGTTTGGAAGCGCTTTGCCATCGTACTGGCTGGGCCGGTGGCGAATCTGCTGCTGGCGATTGGCCTGTATTGGGTGTTGTTTCTTCATGGTGTGCCGGGGATGCGTCCGGTGGTGGGAGCGCCGGTGGCGGACAGCGCGTCGGCCAGGGCTGGTTTTGCGGCAGGCGATACCCTCAGCAAGATAGATGGCGTTCCGGTTTCTACGTGGCAGGATGCGCGCTGGCTGTTGTTGAAGCACGCAGTGCGCAAAGGCACGGTCGCGGTTGAGGTTATGACTGATAATGACCAGACCATCACGCGCAGTCTGGACATGTCGGCATTGACTGCTGCTGATCTGGATGGTGATTTTTTGCAGACGTTGGGCGTGACGCGTTTTATGATCAAGTCTCCACCCGAAATCGGCCGCTTGACTTCCGGCGGTTCAGCTGAGCGCGCGGGGTTAAAGGCAGGCGACGAAATTGTCGCGCTGAACAATGCGCGAATCGAGAGCGTGGAACAGGTCATCAAATTGATTCAGCAGCATGCCGGCGAACCCCTGATAGCGGAAATTCGCCGTGACGGCAAGCTGTTGCCGCCGCTGCAGATTACGCCGGATACCGTGACAGAGGGCGACGGTCGTAAAATTGGCCGTATAGGCGCTACGCTGCAGCCTCCGCGGTCAGCCTCCGACAAATACCGGGTAGTCGTTCGTTACGGATTGCTGGATGGTTTGGGTCAAGCCATCGCGAAGACTTGGGACACCTCGATGTTCAGCCTGAAAATGCTCGGCAAGATGTTGGTAGGCGATGTGTCACTAAAAAATCTGAGCGGCCCTATCACTATCGCCGACTATGCCGGCCAATCCGCGCAGCATGGCTGGATCGCTTATCTGGTGTTTCTCGCGCTGATCAGCATCAGTTTGGGCGTGCTGAATTTGCTGCCGATACCCTTATTGGATGGGGGGCATTTGATGTATTATATCGTTGAGATTTTCAAGGGCTCGCCGGTGTCGGAAAAGTTCATGGAAATCGGTCAGCGCGTCGGCGTGGGTGTGTTGTTGCTCATGATGGCGTTCGCACTGTTCAACGACGTAAATCGACTGATAAGCGGCTAGTTCATGGCTTATAGCGTTGCGCGCCCTTGGCGCGCCTGGCTCTTCCGGCATGCCCGCGCTGGCCTGACCTTTGCCGTTTCCGTTTTTTTGCCCTGGCTACTGGCATCTGCAGCATGGGCAATTGATCCTTTCGTAATCAAGGATATTCGCGTCGAGGGGCTGCAACGCACTGAGGCGGGGACGGTCTTCAGTTACCTGCCCGTGCGTGTGGGCGATACGCTCAATGACGACAAGGCTTCCGAGGCCATACGCGCCTTGTTCGCCACCGGGTTTTTCCGTGATGTGACGCTGGAAGTCGACGGAAACGTGCTGGTGGTGGTGTTGCAGGAGCGGCCCTCCATTGCGCAGGTCGAGTTCACCGGCGTCAAGGAGTTTGATAAGGAAACGCTGAACAAGGCCATGAGGCAAATCGGTCTGGCCGAAGGGCGCATTTTCGACCGCGGCACTGCGGAGCGCGCGGAGCAGGAACTTAAGCGTCAGTATCTGACGCGAGGCAAGTATGCGGCGGAAGTCACAACAACGGTGACGCCGCTGGAGCGCAATCGGGTATCGATCAACTTTACGGTGGTGGAGGGCGATTCGGCGAAGATTCGGCAGATTGCCATTATCGGCGCTAAGGCGTTTACCGAGAAACAGTTGTTGAGCCTGTTTGTGCTACGCGAACCGGGATTGCTGACTTGGTACAGCAAACAGGACCAGTATTCACGGCAAAAACTATCGGCAGACCTTGAGACATTGCGCTCGTATTACCAGGATCGCGGTTATCTCGAATTCAATATCGATTCTACGCAGGTTTCGATAACGCCGGACAAGAAAGACATTTATATTACCGTCAGCATCACCGAAGGCGAAAAATATACGGTTTCTGATATCAAGTTGGATGGACAACTGCTGGTGCCAGAAGCGGAGCTGCGTAAGCTAGTTACCCTGAAGCCCGGCGATGTGTTTTCTCGCACAAGGGTCAATGAGTCGACGAAGAGTATTACCGACCGGCTGGCGAACGATGGCTATGCGTTCGCCAATGTCAATGCGTCGCCGGAACTGAATAAGGAAAAACGCGAAGCTGCGTTCACGTTCTTTGTAGATCCGGGGCGTAGGGTATACGTGCGCCGCATTAACGTCGCGGGTAATACCCGTACTCGAGACGAAGTGATTCGCCGTGAAATGCGGCAGATGGAAAGTGCCTGGTATTCGAGCGGTAATGTCACCAAGTCCAAGCAACGCATTGATAAGCTCGGCTACTTTACTGAGGTAAATGTCGAGAATCCGGCAGTGCAGGGCACTACTGATCAGGTGGATGTCAATTTTACAGTCGTGGAAAAACCTACTGGCAACATATTGCTGGGGGCTGGCTTTGGTAGTGGCACTGGTATCGGGCTATCCGGTTCAGTGTCGCAGAATAATATTTTTGGATCAGGGAAACATTTGTCCGCGTCGGTCAGTGGCAGCAACATCAATAAGATTTACTCGTTATCCTTTACCGACCCGTACTTTACGCCAGATGGTGTCAGCGTCGGTTACGATCTATATCATCGCAAAATTGATGCGCAGGGCAATGCGTTGGGCGAATATGTGACCAAGACCACCGGTCTGGGAGTACGTTTCGGCGTGCCAATTTCGGAGCTAGATACCATCCAGTATGGTCTGGCATATGAGCAGACCAACATTACAACCTTTCCTACTAGTCCGCTGTTTTACACGGATTACGTAGCTACATTTGGCTCTCACAATACCGCGTTGATGCCCAGCATAGGCTGGGTACGCGACGGTCGTGATTCACTGATATATCCAACTAACGGAACTTACCAACGCGCGTTTGCGGATGGCGGTTTGCCTGGAGGTACCCTGCGTTACTATCGCTTGAACTATCAATACCAGCGTTACTTCCCTCTGACGCGTACGACCACGCTAATGTTAAATGGTGAGATTGGCTACGGTGACGGCTACGGCAACAAGTCGCTGCCATTTTTCAAGAACTACTTCGCCGGTGGCGTATCGTCGTTACGCGGCTACCGGCTGAACACCGTGTCTCCGCGAGATGCCAATGGCGATCCGAGAGGGGGTAATCGTAAACTATTAGGCAATGTGGAATATCTGTTTCCATTCCCGGGGTTAACCAATGATAAGTCGGTGCGGCTAAGTGCTTTCGTTGACGGGGGCGGTGTGTCGGACGGAAAATTTGAACCTAGTGCGTGGCGCTACTCGACAGGTATGGCTTTGGCATGGGTTTCGCCGTTCGGACCGATGAAATTCAGCGTGGCGGCGCCCCTTGTAAACAAGGTCGGTGACCGTCGCCAAGTGTTTCAGTTTACCTTCGGTGGGGCGTTTTAGTGCGGCATGTCGGCGAGGAAAACCGTATGAGTAAGTCGATTTTATTTTTGACGTTATTTTCAGTGCTGTTGTCCGGCAATTTGCTGGCTGCCGACCTGAAAATTGGATTTGTCGATGCAGAAAGGGTGAATCGAGAGTCTGCTCCAGCTGATGACGCTAGCAAGCGTCTGGAGCGTGAGTTTCAGCCGCGCGTGCAGGAAATTCAACGTCGTGAAGGCCAGATTAAGTCCGCGCAAACGCAATTTGAAAAAGACGCACTGACGCTCGGCGAAAACGATCGCCGCGCGCGGGAGCAGGACATTTCCCGCCAGATTGTTGACCTGCAGCGCTTGCAGCGCGAGTTTCAGGAGGATTTGAACCTTCGGCGCAATCAGGAGCTTGGCGCACTACTTGAACGAGCTAACAAGATCATCCGTCAGATCGCCGAGTCGGAAAAGTACGATCTTATTGTGCAGGAAGCCGTCTACCGCAGCCCGCGTATTGATATTACTGACCGGGTGTTGAAGGCGCTAGCCGGGAAATAGCGCACGAGCCACTACAAGGCGGCGCGCCGTGCCTCCCCATGATGCCGCACGCCATGTTCTCGTTTACTTTACATCAAATCGCGGACCAGTTGGGCGGCGAGGTCGCGGGCGCGGGTGATACGCGCGTTGAAAAGGCGGGCACGCTCGATAATTCCGATTCTGCGACAATCACTTTTCTCATGCATGAGCGATTTCTGCCTGAGTTACGCGGGACACGCGCCGGTGCGGTGATTCTGTCCACGGCCCAACGCGATGCAACGCAACTGCCACGCATAGTCTGTTCCAATCCGCACGCTTACTTCGCGCGAGTGACAGCGCTGCTACATCCCCTCGACAAGTCGCCGACTGGCGTGCATGAAAGCGCCATATTGGATGGCAGCGTCAAACTAGGTGCAGACGCCAGCATTGGCCCGCATGCGGTAGTGGGGCGTAACGCACGTATAGGCGCGGGCGTCGTCATCGGCGCAAATTGCACCGTGGGTGACGATGTCAGCATCGGCGCTGGTTCGCGACTATGGCCGGGGGTGACGATTTATCACGGTTGCAGCGTCGGAGAGCGCGTAATTTTGCATGCGGGCGCGGTGATTGGTGCGGACGGCTTTGGCAATGCTTGGGAATCAGAGAATTCTGGTGAAGGCGGCCATTGGGTTAAAGTGCCGCAAATCGGCCGTGCCATCATCGGCAACGATGTTGAAATTGGCGCCAATACAACGGTGGACCGGGGTGCCATCGACGACACTGTGATCGAAGATGGTGTGCGGCTGGATAATCTCATCATGATCGCGCACAACGTACGCGTCGGCGCGCACACGGCGATTGCGGCATGCACCGGCATTGCAGGCAGTACGCGCATTGGCCGCTATTGCCGCATCGGCGGGGCAGTGGGGATCTCAGGGCATCTCACCATCGCCGATCACGTGGAAATCGCGGGCAAGACGCTGATCACCAAGTCGATCACCCAGGCGGGCAGCTACAGCGGCGGTTATCCTTTTGAGGAGACACGCGGGTGGCGCCGTAACGCCATACAGATACGCCATCTCGACGAGATGGCAAAACACATCAAACAGCTGGAACAGCGCCTCGCGCAGCTGGAAGGAAAATCCTCATGACAGATGCCACCACGCCAATACCTTCACCTGCGTCCGTGCCGGCGATGCCCATGAACATTCATCAAGTGCTGGAATATTTGCCGCATCGTTATCCGTTTCTCCTGGTTGACCGCGTGCTCTCGTGTGAACCGGGCAAGGGCATCGTCGCGCTGAAGAACGTTTCTATCAACGAGCCGTTTTTTAATGGGCACTTTCCGCAGTATCCGGTGATGCCGGGCGTGCTGATTATCGAAGCGCTGGCGCAGGCGGCGGCGATCCTGTCGTTTCTGACGGTGAACGAAAAACCCGATCCGGATTCGTTGTACTTTTTTGTTGGCATCGACAATGCACGCTTCAAGAAGCCGGTGTCGCCGGGCGACGCCCTGCATTTGCACGTAACGATAGATAAACACATGCGCGGTGTGTGGCGTTACAACGCACAGGCCAAAGTCGATGGAGAGCTGGCGGCGGAAGCGCAGTTGTTGTGCGCCAAACGCGCTGTTCAAAAGTAAAAATAGTCATATAAAACAAAAACTTAAATGACTAATTGTATCCACCCGACAGCGCTTGTTGATGCCGCCGCGCGCATTGCCGCCGACGTCGAAATCGGCGCGTATACGATCATCGGCCCGCACGTGGAAATCGGCGCCGGCTGCGTTATCGGCCCGCATGTAATGATCACTGGTCACACGCGCATCGGCGTCAACAATCGCATTTTTCAGTTTTGCTCGCTCGGTGAATCGCCGCAGGATAAGAAGTACGCGGGCGAACCCACGCGCCTTGAGATTGGCGACAACAACACCATCCGCGAATTTTGCACGTTGAACACCGGCACCGTACAGGACGCTGGCGTCACGCGCGTGGGCAACGATAACTGGATCATGGCCTACGTGCACATCGCGCACGATTGCCAAGTCGGCAATCACACCATCTTCGCCAATAATGCGCAGCTCGCGGGGCACGTGCACATTGGCGATCACGCGATCCTCGGCGGTTACACCGGCGTGCACCAATTCTGCCGCATTGGTGCACACGTGATTACCGGCATTGGCACGCATGTTCTAAAAGACGTGCCACCGTACATTACAGCCTCCGGCAGCCCGGCAAAGCCGTATGGCATCAATACCGAAGGCTTGAAGCGGCGCGGGTTTAGTGCCGAAGCGCTGGCAGGTTTGAAGCGCGCCTACCGGACCGTGTTTCGCACCGGCGATACCGTCGAGCAGGCGCTGACTGCGTTGCGCGAGCAGGTGGCCGAATGCCCGGACGTGCAGCCGCTGATTGACTTTCTGGCGGTGGCGGGCCGCGGCATCATTCGCTGAATTCCGTGAACACCGCGCCGGTGATCGGGCTGGTGGCTGGCGAAGCATCCGGCGATCTGCTTGGCGCGCATCTGGTGGAGGCGCTAAAAGCCCGCCGCCCGGATTTATGCTTCGAGGGCATTGCCGGCCCGCGCATGATGGCCGCGGGCGTGAGAGCGCTGTTCCCGATGGAAAAGCTCGCGGTGCGCGGCTATGTCGAAGTGCTGCGGCATTTCCCCGAAATCCTCGGCATACGCCGTCAGTTGAAGCGCTATTTTCTGCATCAGCCGCCGGCGGTATTCATTGGCATCGACGCGCCAGATTTCAATCTCGGCCTTGAGTTTGATCTCAAGCAGGCGGGCATAAAAACCATCCAGTATGTCAGTCCTTCCATCTGGGCATGGCGCGGTGAGCGCATTCACTTCATCAAGCGTGCGGTGGATCGCGTGCTGACGCTGTTCCCGTTTGAAGGCGCGATTTACGACAAGGAATCCATTGCTTCCACCTACGTTGGCCATCCGCTGGCGGACATGCTGGCGGATTTCCCCGCGCAGGCAGATGTGCGAAACAGACTTGGCTTGCAGGGTGATGCGCCGGTGTTCGCCTTGCTCCCCGGCAGCCGTATCAGTGAATTACAGGCGATGGCCGCATTGTTTGCCGCCACTGCCAATCGTGTGAGTATCGCGTTACCCAACGCGCGTTTCGTCACGCCGCTTGTGAATCGTGAAACGCGCGCCTTATTCGAGGCGGCCCTTCGCAATGAACCCGCCTTAAACGTTCAGCTGCTCGACGGTCAATCGCACGAGGCGATTGCCGCTGCCGATATTGTGCTGGTCGCTTCCGGCACGGCCACACTGGAAACCGCGCTACTCAAGCGCCCGATGGTGATCACTTATCGCATGCCGCGCCTGTCGGCCTGGCTGATGCGCCGGCGTGGTTATTTGCCTTATGTCGGTTTGCCCAACATCCTCGCGGGCGAATTTGTCGTGCCTGAGTTGCTGCAGGAGGCAGCTACGGCAGAAGCACTATCGCTAGCCCTGCTCGATCTTTACCAGGACGCGCCGCGCCGCGCGCGCATCAGTGAACGGTTCACGAATCTCCTGCGGGATCTGAAACAGGACAGCGCACAAAAGGCCGCGGATGCTGTTTTGCCCTATCTCTAGAAGCTATGAAAAAACAGATACTTACAGCAGGTGTCGACGAAGCTGGACGCGGCCCATGGGCAGGGCCGGTGTACGCAGCAGCAGTTATCCTCGACCCCGCGCGGCCCATCAGCGGCCTCGCCGATTCCAAGAAACTCAGCGCCGCGAAACGCGAGCAGTTGTTTGACGTGATCAAGAGCGACGCGCTGGCCTGGGCAATAGCCGAGGCCAGCGCCGAAGAAATCGACACCATCAATATTTTGCAAGCCAGCCTGCTGGCGATGAAGCGCGCGGTGGAGCAGCTAGCTGTACAGCCGCAACAAATTCTGGTTGATGGGCTGCACTGTCCACGCGTCGCGATGGCTGCGCGTGCCATCGTCAAGGGCGACAGCAAAGAGCCCGCCATCTCAGCGGCATCGATACTCGCCAAGGTTGCGCGCGATCAAGCCATGCACGCATTGCACCTGCAGTACCCGCGGTATGGGTTCGATGCACACAAAGGCTACGGCACCGCCCTGCATCAAGCCGCGCTGGCGGCGCACGGCGTGTCGCCGGTGCATCGCAAGAGTTATGCGCCGGTTAAAAAATTACTCAATAAAAACAAATAGTTACAAAACCTCTGCGACCACGCGCCGCAGCGCTCGGCGTTCTGCTTCGTAACGCACCAGCGGTTTGCGCATGTGGCACAGGCGCTTGAGCGTGGGCAGATAGATGGGGTCGCCTTCAACGCGGGCGAGCACGCGGGCAAGGTCCCGTTCGTTTTCGAGTTCGTAGTAGCCCGGGTAATTCTTGCCGAGCATGCCAATGTTGCCGGAGACGTTGGACGCCACTACCGGTACGCTATTGGCGAGCGCTTCGCTGACCACGTTGGCGCCGCCTTCCATGCGCGAGCTGATGACCATCAGGCGCGCACGGGCAAGCAGCCGCAGCGCTTTGCCGTGTGGGACTTCGCCGAGCCAGCGGTAACGCTTCTCGCGCTTCATCCAATCCTTCGCTTCGCGCGCCATCGCATCCGACATCGCGCCGCCGATGTGGGTGACGCGAATGCGGCTGCCGGTGGGCAAAAACTTCAGTGCGGCGGCCGCGCGAAACGGGTCCTTTTCCTCGCGCAAATGGCCGCTGACGACGATTTCAAAACACGATTTCAGCGGCGGCTGGCGTTTGACTACGGGTGCTGATTGATACACCACGCGGGTCTTCCTGCGTAGCGCTGGCGCGAGTTCGGCAAGCCCCATGTCCTGCAACACGATCATGCGTGTGGCGAGCTGCATCGAGGCCTGCGCTTCTTCGTCGGTGCGAATGTCACGATACAAATCCGTGCCGGTCAGCGCCAGAATCAACGGCTGATCGGGGTAACACACGGCGTAGTTGCGGATCGACGCGGCGCTGCGCCGCGCGTGCAGCGCCAGCATCAAGTCAGTGGGGCGGCCATCCCAATCGACCTGCACGCTGACAACATGGCCAAGTTCGCGCAGCATCGCCGCCCAGCGCAGGGCGGTGCCGCGATTGCCGTGGCGCGAGCCGGGTTTGGCAGGGGTGATGAGTGCGATTTTCACTGGCGGTAATAGCGGTTAAACTTACCATGCACTATAACAAATTCACACAACGATATTCACATGCCATCCGCCGGCCTTCAGCCCGATGCCGCAACCCTGCTTGCTTTGCTGGAAGCAGCGCGCGAGCGCACTTTGGACTATGCCGCGCGCGTGCCGGATTCGCAGTGGCTGGGCCCGTATCTGAAAATTGTCAATCCGCCGTTATGGGAACTCGGCCATGTCGCGTGGTTCCAGGAGCATTGGTGTTTGCGCTACCGGCCAGACGACACGAGAGGGGGCACGCTGGCGAAGCCTATGATGGCTAACGCCGATGCGCTTTACAACTCAGCCATCGTGCCGCACGTGGAACGCTGGAAGCTGCCCTTGCCCGCACCGGATCAGACCCTGCGGTATTTGCGTGACGTGCTCGACGCCGTGCGCGCGCGCATTGAACGCGAGGGCGCGACGGAGCACCTGCGTTACTTCGCGCAGCTCGCGCTTTTCCACGAGGAAATGCACAACGAAGCGTTTGACTACACTTGCCAGACGCTGGGTTATGCTGAAAAAAATACTCAATTAAAACAAATAGTTACGGATGATCTGTTGACGGGCGATGCGGCTGTAGCCGGCGGCCGTTTTGTGCTCGGCGCCGCACCGGAAAATGGTTTTGTGTTTGATAACGAAAAGTGGGGCCACGAAGTCGAAGTGCGCCCGTTTTACATGGCGCGCACGGCTGTGACGTATGGCGAGTTTGCCGCGTTCGTCGATGACGGCGGATACACGCGCCGCGACTTGTGGTGTGACGACGGCTGGCGCTGGCGTGAGGCGGTCAACGCCACCGCGCCCTTATATTGGCAAAAGCAGGGTGGTGATTGGTGCATCAAACGCTTTGATCAGTGGTCGCCAATGGAAGCCAACGCAGCAGTGATACACGTCAACTGGTTCGAGGCCAGCGCATATTGCCGCTGGGCGAAGCGGCGTTTGCCGGCGGAGGCCGAATGGGAATTCGCCGCCGCCACCGCGCCGGGCAGCGTCTTACACAAGCGCCGCTATCCGTGGGGCGACGCATTACCCACGCCGGCGCATGCCAATTTGTATGGTGGCGCGGGCCGAACGGTGAACGTTAATGCGCACGCAGCGGGCGACAGCGCATGGGGCGTAAGGCAACTCTTTGGCAACGCGTGGGAGTGGACGGCGGACTGGTTCAATGCGTACCCCAGCTTCGTGCGCGACCCGTACAAGGAGTATTCCGAGCCCTGGTTTGGCAATCACAAAGTGCTGCGCGGCGGCTGCCATGCCACGCGCGCCTGCCTGCTGCGCAACACCTGGCGCAATTTTTATACGCCCGACCGGCGTGACGTGCTCGCAGGGTTTCGCACGTGCGCGTTGGACTGAACCTTCCTTGAAACCCATCACCTCGGCGGACAATCCGCAATTCAAGGCGTTGTTGAAGCTCGTGCAATCGTCGCGCGAAAGAAGGCTGGCGGGCTTGTCGTTGCTCGATGGGGTGCATTTGTTGCAGGCGTATCACGCGCGGCACGGCGCGCCGGAGCAGTTGATTGTCAGCGACAACGGCATGGCGTCAACGGAAATTCAGGCGTTGTTGCGTGCGTGCGAGAGCGCGAAAACGCTGCAACTGAGCGATGGCCTTTTTAAGCACCTGTCTTCTGTGGCCACGCCCACCGGCATTATTGCCGCAATCAAAACCCCGCGCCGCGAGGCGATGCCAGCCAAACTCGAAACCTGCGTGATGCTCGAAGACCTGCAGGATCCGGGCAATCTGGGGTCGATCCTGCGCTCTTGCGCCGCTGCGGGCGTAAAACAAATCTTTCTTTCAAAACAGACCGTCAACGCATGGTCGCCGCGTGTGCTGCGGGCCGCGATGGGCGCGCATTTCAGCGTCGAAATTTACGAGCGCATCGACTTGATCGCGCTTGCACGCCGCTTTCCGGGACGCGTGCTGGCGACACGCATGAATGCCACGCAAAGCGTGTTTAACGCGGATCTCACCGGAAGTGTTGCGCTGATATTTGGCAATGAAGGCGCGGGTGTATCTGCCGAGTTGGCGGCGTGCTCGCAGGAGGCGATCGCTATCCCAATGACTGCTGAAACTGAATCATTAAACGTTGCCGCCGCCGCTGCAGTATGTCTGTTTGAGCGCGTGAGGCAACATCAGCAACTTCAGCAGCAGCAACGTCAGTAAATCCGCCGCTCCAACTTCGCCTGCTGCATGATGGTCGTCGCCAGTTCTTCCACTGATTTGCTGGTGGTGTCGAGCATGGGAATGTTTTCGCGCCGCATCAGCGCTTCGGCTTCGCGGATTTCGTATTCGCAGTTGGATAGCTCGGCGTAGGTGCTATTGGGGCGCCGTTCGTTGCGGATGCTGTGCAGCCGGGTGGGTGTGATGGTGAGACCGTAAAGTTTGTGTCGCAGCCCTTTTAGTGTGGCGGGCAATTGGTGGCTGCCGAAGTCTTCGGGGATGAACGGGTAGTTCGCTGCGCGCACGCCGAATTGCATTGACAGATAAAGGCACGTCGGTGTTTTGCCGCAGCGTGACACGCCGACGAGGATCACATCGGCTTCGGCGAGATCACGCGTCGATACGCCGTCGTCGTGCGACAGCGCGTAATTCACCGATTCCATGCGTTTATAGTAGTTGACAATATCGTTGACGTTGTGCGTGCGGCCGATGGCGTGGGAGGCGCGTGCGCCAAGTTCGGCTTCGAGCGGCGCGATGAAAATCTGGAAGCAGTCGAGAAAGAGCGCGTTGGCGCGGCCCACGGCTGCGGCGATTTCGGTGTTGGCGAGCGTGCTGATGATGATCGGCCGTACGCCGTCGGCCACGGCGGCGGCGTTGATTTGCTGCACGGCTTCTTCCGCTTTTTCGAGGCTGTCGATGAAGGGCAGCGTGTTCTCGCGCAATTTCAAATCGTCGAATTGCGTTAGCAGGCTGTGGCCGAGCATTTCTGAGGTGATGGCGGTGCGGTCGGAGATAAAAAAGGCGCTGCGGTGTTGTATGGTCATGTTGTCATGATTCAGTAAGTTTTTTGCGCTGCGAAATTTTCCTGTGAATATACCGCGCTATTGCTAGAATTTGTGCCTTACTGATTCTTACCACAGCGGATTCGAACCATGTCCAAGTCCGGTTATGTTCTGGATTTATCCACGCTACGCATGAGCGACGTCGGCATTGTCGGCGGCAAAAGCGCTTCCCTCGGCGAAATGATTGGCAACCTGTCGAGCGCGGGTGTGCGTGTGCCCGGCGGGTTTGCCACGACAGCCAGCGCGTACCGCGATTTTCTGGCGCATGATGGATTGGACAGGCGTATTGAATCGCGGCTGGCGGCGCTGAATGTCGAAGACGTGCAGGCGCTGGCAGTGGCGGGCAAGGAAATCCGCGGCTGGATCGTGGCACATCCGTTTTCCGGCGATTTACGCGCCGCAGTTACGGGCGCTTATGAAGCGTTGACCAAAGCGGCGGGACCGTCGGTGACTTTTGCCGTACGCTCGTCCGCCACGGCAGAAGACTTGCCTGATGCCTCATTTGCCGGGCAGCAGGAGACGTTTCTGAATGTGCACGGCCTCGACAATCTGTTCGATGCCATCAAGCATGTGTTTGCCTCGCTCTATAACGACCGTGCTATTTCGTACCGCGTGCACAAGGGCTATTTGCACGCCGATGTTGCGCTGTCGGCGGCGGTACAGCGCATGGTGCGCAGTGATCAGGGCGCGGCTGGCGTGATGTTTACCATCGATACGGAGTCCGGCTTTGATCAGGTGGTGTTCATCACCTCAGCCTACGGGCTGGGTGAAACGGTGGTGCAGGGGCAGGTGAATCCCGACGAATTTTATGTTTATAAACAAGCGCTTGCGAATAATCGCCCGGCGATTCTGCGGCGTGGGCTGGGCTCCAAGGCGCTGCGCATGGTGTACGACACGGCAACCGCCGCGGGCCGTTCTGTAAAAACTGAACCGGTGCCGGAAGCGGATCGGCGCAAATTCTCGATCAGCGACTCGGAGGTTGAACAGCTCGCGCGCTACGCGATGATTATCGAAAAACACTATCAGCGCCCGATGGATATCGAGTGGGGCCGCGATGGTGTTGATGGTCAACTTTATATTTTGCAGGCGCGGCCAGAAACGGTTAAGGCGAGTGAGAAGGTCGACACGCTGCGGCGTTATCGTTTGAAGGAACGATCAGAAGTGCTGACGTCCGGCCGCGCCATCGGCCAGCGCGTGGGCAGTGGCCCGGTGCGTGTGGTGGCAAGCGCCGCCGAAATGGACAGCGTGCGCGAAGGCGATGTTTTGGTGACCGACATGACCGACCCGGATTGGGAACCGGTAATGAAGCGCGCGTCGGCTATCGTCACCAATCGCGGCGGGCGTACCTGCCATGCGGCAATCATCGCGCGTGAGCTCGGCGTGCCGGCGGTGGTGGGCTGCGGCGACGCCACGCGGCAATTGCGGGACGGCAAAGAGGTCACCGTGTCGTGCGCCGAGGGCGATACCGGCTTTGTGTATCGTGGCAAGCTTGAAGTGGAAGTCATCGATTTGTCGTTAAGCGCGATGCCGAAATCGCCGGTGAAAATCACCATGAACGTCGGCAACCCGGAACTTGCGTTCGAGTTCAGCCGCCTGCCCAACGAAGGCGTGGGGCTGGCACGGCTGGAATTCATTATTGCGCGCATGATTGGCGTGCATCCGAAAGCGGTGCTGGCTTATCCTGATCTGCCGCCAGATCTGAAATTGGCGGTGGAAACTCATGCGGCAGGCTACGCCAATCCGGAAACGTTTTATGTCGAGAAAATGGTCGAAGGTGTGGCGACACTGGGCGCGGCGTTCTGGCCCAAACCGGTAATCGTGCGGATGTCGGATTTCAAATCCAACGAATATTCCAGTCTGACCGGCGGCAGCAAGTACGAGCCGCACGAAGAAAACCCGATGTTAGGATTCAGGGGCGCATCCCGTTACATCTCCGACAGCTTTCGCAAATCGTTCGAACTCGAATGCCGCGCCATGAAAAAAGTGCGCGACGAAATGGGCCTCACCAACATCGAGCTCATGGTGCCATTTGTGCGCACCGTGGCGGAAGGCAAGCAGGTGCTCGACTTGCTCGCTGCGAATGGTTTGAAGCGTGGCGTCAACGGCCTTCGCATCGTGATGATGTGCGAAATACCGTCGAATGCCGTGCTGGCGGATCAGTTTCTCGAACACTTCGACGGCTTTTCCATCGGCTCGAATGACATGACTCAGATGACGCTGGCACTGGACCGAGATTCTGGCATCATCGCCGAAGGATTTGACGAACGCGATCCGGCGGTGAAACACATGCTGCATCTGGCGATACAGGCCTGCCGCAAGGCCGGCAAATATGTCGGCATTTGCGGACAGGGACCATCGGATCATCCCGATTTGGCGCTGTGGTTGGTGCAGGAGGGGATCGGGAGTTTGTCGCTGAATCCGGATACGGTCGTCGAGACCTGGCTTTATCTGGCGCGCGAAGCCAAATCGTAATCGGATAAGTGTTAATTATGGGGTAATTAAGGGGCCAAACAATGACAGCGAACATCGAAGTCATAAAACTGGGCGGGCCGCTGGGCGCGGAGGTACGCGGCTTTGACCCGTGCAAGCCGCTGGATGCAGCCACCGTCAAGGCCATCAACGATGCGTTTCTGGATCATCTGGTGCTACGCTTTCGCGACATGCCGATGACGACAGTGCAGTTGCGTGATTTCAGCGCGCGCTTCGGCATTCTGCGTCCGCACGTGGCGAAAAATTACCGCGACCCCAATGTGCCGGAAGTGGTCATCATGACTAACCAGGATGCAAAGGGCAATTACGACAAGGTGGGCGCCGAGCGCGGCGTCGGATGGCATGTCGACGGCACGTACCTGCAGGAATCACCCAAGGCCACCATGCTGCACGCGATAGCGCTGCCGGATCGCGGTGGTAATACTGCGTTCGCCAACATGTACATGGCCTATGACACGCTGCCCGAAAAGCTGAAGCGCCGCGCCGAGGGCAAGTTCGCGTTACACAGGTTGCGCGGGCGCAAGCATCAAACGCAAGGTATTGTCGGCGGCGATGATTTGCAGAAAATGGGCATCGTCCGGCATCCGGTGATCAAGGCCCATCCTGAAACCGGTCGCAAGGCGCTGTTTGTCAACCCGCACCACACGCTAAGTATCGAGGGGATGCCGCCCAGCGAAAGTGACGAATTTATTGACGAAGTGTGCGCCTGGGGGGCACGCCCGGAATTCCAGTGGGAACAGCAGTGGCAGGTCGGAGATACGATCCTGTGGGAAAACCGCTGTGCGTGGCACAGTGGGCGCGATGACTATCCCAAGAACCAGTTGCGCAAGTTCTATCGCACGTCGCTGTTTGAGTGGAGTGCGAGCGCGGCGGCGCACTAATTACTAGTCGCTCCCGCGGCGCACTGCGCTCCGAGGCGCCTCTGCGGTGCTATCTACTAACCGCCCTCGGCGCGCGGTAGCCGATTGCGGTCGCTCTGGCCCTTGCCAGTGGCGCCAGCCTGACAGGCTCACCGCTGCGCCGGAAATGCAGCACGGCCCAGTGGTAAGTCCCCAGCATTTTTTTCGGTGTGGCTTCTTTACAGCGGACTTCCAGATCACGCCAAAACGCGTCCGGTTGCTGGCCGGTGACGGCAATGTGCTGTGGCGTCAGAAAGGCGCGAGCGAATCCCGCGTCCATCGGACGGCTTTGCCGGTAGAGGCGGGCGCTGGCGGGGACGATTTGGCCGCGGCGATGTCCGGGCTGTTGCTGCGAAGGGTCGACGCGGTGAACGTCGGGCGTATCCAGCGCCTCGAACAGTAGCGTAAGCCGCTGCAATAGCGCGTCCGCCTGCGCGGCGAACGTCCCCGGCGCACGGTGGCCGAGTATGGATTTATTGCCGAACAGGTAAGCCAGCGGATGCGCGTCATCCACTTCAAATGCACCATGCACGACAAAAAAACTGCCGCGATCGCGCAGGCAGCGGCACAACCCCTTGCACACCAGTACGTCGTCCAGCCAGTGCAGTGCCTGAGAGATGGTCACGACGTCGAATTCGTCATCGCGGTATACCAGCCGGTTGCAGGAATCATGCAGCGGCGTGAGATGCAATCCTTCGCGCCTGGCGCGGCGAGCTGCTGCGTTTACGAAGCCTTTTGAAAGGTCCATCATGGATACGCGCTTTGACGCCCGTGCCAGCGCCAGCGCCAGGTCACCCGGCCCGCCGGCAAGATCCAGCACTTCGGTGGTCTCGCGTATCGGTGCAGCGGCAATGATTGCGTCGGATATCTCTCGCGGAAACGGGCGATGCGCGACATACGCCTTCACGATTTCGGCGGTGTAGCGCGAGGTGTCGTCTCGTGTGCCAATCAAAACCCCGGCGTCGCGCATGTCGTCAATGGCGTTGAGCAGGCGTTTGCGTTCCGTAGTGGTGCGCGGCGCACGCGTCAGACGCAGGTAGCCGTCCAAAGCTTCGTCGATAGTTGCGCCGCGTCGGTTGGAGAATAGCGACAGCAGAATGCGGTAACGTTCACTCAACCAGTACTGGACGTAAGGCTCGACATCCTTGGCGATGTAAGGCTTGCCATCCAGCGTGAAATTCAGCGTGAAAGCGGGTGAAGCGCGCAGGCGCGGCGATGGGCCAGAGCGGGTGGTTGGGGAAGGCATGCGTTAACCGGGAAGTAAAGCGGGCTGGGGAATTCGGGCTACAGTAGGTCTCTGTGCAATTTTTACAACGGCGGCAATAAACAGTTGATAGTTCAACCTCTATTATAAAGGGGAGTTGGCGGCGGCAAGACGGGTGTCTTTGAGAATGGT
Organism: Betaproteobacteria bacterium; assembly: GCA_900299145.1. Lineage (GTDB taxonomy): Bacteria > Pseudomonadota > Gammaproteobacteria > Burkholderiales > SG8-41 > UBA5216. The sequence continues at coordinate 26,201 of OMIN01000105.1, forward strand.
TAATAAAATCAGATAGTTATAAAATAAACTGCCTCGATTCAAGGATCGTTATGTGACAAATGTCCTGGGGTTATGCCGGAATCCCGGTATACTGCCGCCCCGATTACGCTGATGATATGCATGAGGCATGTCTTGTCACCCTCGGGTCTTTCAGTGGGTGTTGGCTGGTTTTAACAGCTTTCATATAACAGCTTTCAATTGCTTTCAGTTCGCCCCGCTTGGCTGGCGTTTGTTGTAACCCCTGCAAAATTTCCGCAATGCTGCGTTCCCTGCAAACCCTGTTTTCACTGCACCGGCAGTTCAGCCTGATACGCTGGTTTTCGGTGTTGAGCCTGCTTTGCATTATTGCCACGTGTGTCGTGTCGTCGTATTTGCTGTCGCAGTTCCTGACGCAGCAGATGTTGCATCGCGACGGCGAGATCATGCTGGAGTTCGTGCAAAGCGTGATGGATACGGAAAACGAAAAAGCGCGTGCGGCGGGTCGCGAGCCCAATATTCGCGACAGCCATGGCCTGACTGGTTTTTTGTGCCAGGTTCATTGACGCAGTTTACTGCATAGCTTCTGCCTGTTCCAAGACGGGTGGTTGCGGGTTGATCGCCGCAGGTGCCGGTGGTCGGTAGCCCAGTG
>OMIN01000106.1 GCA_900299145.1 Betaproteobacteria bacterium
AAAATTCTCGATCTCGCACGCCGCATGGTGCATTTGAGCGGGCTCACCGTGCGCGACGATGATCATCCGAATGGCAATATTGAAATCAAGTTTACCGGGCTGCGGCCCGGGGAAAAACTGTACGAAGAGCTGTTGATCGGCAACAATCCCATGGGCACGCAACACCCGTTGATCATGCGTGCGATGGAAGAATCCATTTCTTGGGAGAAACTCAAGCCGGTGTTGGACGAACTCGAAGCAGCCTGCAGTGAATCCGATGAAGCGAAGGCGCTTTCACTGCTGCGCTCTGTCGTGCCGATGCTGCCATCCGGGATGGCCTTGAACGCGTGATTGCGCGCCTGCGCTAGAATACCCGCTCATTTTTGAATCGGGGATTCACATCATGTCCACGGAACAGCAGGATCGTCTTCGCGCCAAATATGGGGACGCTGCCTTCGAAGCGGGCAGCAGGTTTCAGGGTGAAGCCTTTGTAACGCGTCTTGCCCAACGCGATTCAATAGACCAGCACTTTACCCGTGCGTGGCTGGATTATCAGATCAAGGGCCTTTTCAGCCGCCCGGCGCTGGATACCCGCACGCGGCTGCTGGTGCTGGTTGGGCAATACACCATGGCCAAGGCGCAACCGCTGCTGGATGAAACGGTGCGTGCGGCGATTGCCGCCCGGGTGCCCGTGCGTGAGATCGCGGAAATCATTTTGCAATGCCTTGTCTATGGCGGCCACGTCACTGTTGATCCGGCGATACGCACATTTCACAGGATTGCCGAAGAACTGAATCTGCTGCCTGAACTCGCGCGCACGCAATTGCCGCTCGATGGTACTGCCGGTGCTCGAAGCCGCGCCGAGGAAGAGAAAAAATGGCACAAGGATGACGTCGCCGATCCACGCACGCTGCCGTTGGTCGACAAGCACGGCTGGCTCGCTGTGAGCACCGGCCTCACCATGCGCCCGCATCACCATATCAACATCCTCGACTGGATCGACCGGATGGACAGCGAATTCGCCGGGCTTTGGGTGCGGTTCTGCTACGCTGACATGTATACGCGCGGCATTGTCGATAACAAGACGCGCTTGCTGTGCATGGTGGGCGACTGCCTTGCGGTGGGCGAGACCACCAACGCGCGCGGCCACATGCGTGGCGCCATGCGTCAGGGTGCGAGTCCGCGTGAGGTGATGGAAATTATTTTTATGACCAGCAGCAACTTCGGCATGCCGCCAGCGTGGCACGCGCTAGAGAATTTCATCGAGATCATGGCCGAAGACGGGCGCTTGGGTGAAATCGGCAACCCGCCGATGCGCGTCGAAAGCTATGCAAAATAGTCAATAAAAACAAATGGTTATGGATTTTCATGCGATCCATCCGAAGGGCGTTGCTTGCGCCGGCTCGAGCGCTCGCATGATCCCCGGTGGCCTCCAGCGCCTACTCCAGCTGTGCGCCGGATTCCTTAACCACTTTCGCCCATTTCACTGTTTCTGCCTTGACGAAGGCCGTCAGTTCATCGGCCGTGGATGGGCCGACATCAAGCCCCTGCAGCGTCAGGCGATCTTTCAAGTCGTTGCTGTTCAACGCCTTCACCGTTTCGGTGTTCAGCCGCGCGACGATCGCTACCGGCGTCTTGGCGGGGGCGAACCAGCCGTACCAGATAGTGACTTCATAACCAGCCATGCCGGATTCGGCGAGGGTTGGAACGTCGGGCAACTGCGGATTACGTTTGCTGGTGGTGACGCCCAGCGCGCGCACGCGGCCCGATTTGATGTGCGGCAACAGGCCGGCAAGGCTCGAACACAGCGCCTGCAACTGCCCGCCCAGTACGTCGGCCACAGCAGCACCAGCGCCCTTGTAGGGCACATGCAGCATCGACACGCCGGTCATACTGCTGATCAACGCCATCGACAGATGCGTTGCGCTACCCACGCCGGATGAGCCATAGCTCACCTTGCCGGGGTTTGCCTTGGCGTAGGCGAGAAACTCTTTCACGCTTTTCACCGGCAGGCTGGCGTGCACCACCAGCACATTGGGCACGGTGCCGATCATCGAAATTGCCGCAAAGTCGCGGATGTGATCGTAGGGCAGCTTCTTGTATAGCACCGGATTCACCGCGTTGGTTGTGATCGACCCCATCAGAAGCGTGTACCCATCGGGCGTGGCCTTTGCCACGAGATCGGTGCCGACGATACCGCCGCCACCGCCACGGTTATCGATCACCATTTGCTGACCGAGCTGTTCACTCATCTTCGCGGCGACCAGCCGCGCCACGGTATCGGTGCCGCCGCCGGGCGCGAGCGGCACTACTGCACGTATCGGGCGCGTGGGATACGCGCTCGTTTGTGCCTGCGCCGCAGAGGTAGCGATCAACAAGAAGCCGGATGCGAACGCCGAAGTAGAGTGCATGAAAGCCTCCAATGAATGAACCCGCTACGCATTGAGTTTCGGGTTATCAAAATTATTAATTAAAACATATACTTAGGTTGATCCTTGCCACGGACGTGCGCCGCGTTTCGTGCCTCACAGTCGCCGCCGCTAAACCGCCTTTGTGATGCGGTCAATTTCCCTTAATTCATCCGTGCTTAACGCCCAGTCAGTGGCTTTCACGTTGGCTTCAAGCTGTTCCGGCCGCGTCGCGCCTGCAATCACGCACGCAACGATGGGTTGCGCGGCGAGCCAGCTAAAGGCGAGCTCCAGCAGCGTGCGGCCGCGCTGCTGGCAAAACACCGTAAGTTTTTCGATACGCGTCCAGTTGGCGTCGGTCATGAACATGGCCTGATAACGCGCGTCGTTGGCGAGGCGCGTGCCAGGGGTCGACGCGTTACGCTGATACTTGCCGGTGAGAAGGCCGCTGGCGAGCGGGTAGTACGGCAGCAGCACCGCGTCGTGCGCTTTCATCGCGGGAATCAGCTCGCGTTCCGGGTCACGCGCCAGCAAACTGTATTCGACTTCGCAGGTGGTGAGGCTGTGACTGCCGAGCTGCCGCGCGGTCCACTGCAAATCTGCCAGCCGCCAGCCACTCACCGAAGATATTCCGGCATAACGAATTTTCCCCTGACGAATCAAATCGTCAAACGCGCGCAGTGTTTCCTCCAGCGGCGTGGTTTCGTCGAAACGGTGCAACTGGTAAATGTCGATCCAGTCGGTATTCAGCCGTTTCAAACTTGCTTCCACCGCCGACATCATGTAGCGGCGCGACGCACCTTGCATTTTGCCAGAACTGTCCATCGGGCTGCCGAATTTCGTGGCGATCACGATGTCCTTGCGCCGCGCGCCGAGGTATTTGCCGAGCGCTGTTTCCGAGCCGCCCTTTTGTGCAGGATTACCGTAGACATCCGCCGTGTCGAAAAACGTGATGCCCAGGTCGAGTGCGCGATGGATCACCGGTTGCGCGGCGTCGACGTCCATGCGCAGGCCAAAGTTGTTGCAGCCGAGCCCCACGGTGGAAACTTTTAGTGGCGTCTTGCCGATTTGCCGTGTTTGCATTGCGCGATACTCCCTTGAGGTTGGTGAGGCAGGGCACGCGGTCTCGCGCTAGCCGGTAGTGCGGAAGGCCCCTCGCGTGTTGTCGTGTGAGGCGGGCGCGGTTGGTGCGAAAAATTTAACGCGTGCCGAGTTTACGATAAATTGTGCGGTGTCAAAGCCGGTCGCTGCTACACTCACAACCTGTTTGCGGAGGATTCCCTCATGAATCGATTGATCACGTGCCTGGTGGTGTGTGCCACAGCGCTGGCTTCCAGCGCCATGGCCCAAACGTGGCCCGCCAAATCGGTACGGGTGATTGTGCCCTTCGCGCCGGGCGGCGGTGCGGATCTCACCGCGCGGCCGGTATCGCAGAAATTGTCCGAGGCGCTGGGCCAGCAGTTCGTGGTGGACAATCGTGGCGGCGCCGGCGGCGCCATCGGTATGGAACTCGCGGCCAAGTCGCCACCGGACGGCTATACGCTCATGAGTATGTCGGGCAGTTTCTCGGCAACAGCCGCCACGCACAAGCTGCCGTACGATCCTCTGGATGCGCTGATCCCGGTGGTGGAAATCGGCTATGCACCGAATGTGCTGATCGTGCATCCGTCGGTGCCCGCTAAAACGCCAAAGGATCTGATCGCGCTGGTGCGTGCCAACCCCGGCAAACTGGTGTATGCGTCGACCGGCATCGGCGGCCTCACGCACATGTCCACCGAATTATTCGCGGTCATGGCGGGGCTGAAAATGATCCACGTGCCCTACAAGAGCACCGGCGTGGCGATGCCGGAAATCATGGCGGGCCAGACGCAATTGATGGTGGCCGGCATGCTGGGTGCGCAACCGTTTTTCAGCAATGGCCGGCTGCGTGCATTGGGCGTGACCACGGCAAAGCGCTGGCCCAGCCTGCCGAATTTGCCGGCGATCGCTGAATCGCTGCCCGGCTATGAATCGGGAACCTATTACGGCATGTTTTTCCCAAAGGGCACGCCGCAGGCCATCATCAGCCGGCTTAACGCAGAGGTGAACAAGATCATGCAGGATGGCGGCATCAAGAACACACTGGAGGCGCAGGGCATGGCAGCGTCCGGCGGCACGGCGGCGGCGTTTGCCGGGCGCGTGAAAAAAGAATACGACGATTGGGTAAGGGTGGTGCGCGAGGCGAAGCTAAAGATCGAATAATCTTTGTGGCGATAACATAAGTATTTGTTTTTATTGAATTATTTTAAGGATGGCATCGTGGCAAAACTGAACGGAAAAGTGGCATTTCTCACCGGCGCTGGGGCTGGCATTGCCAAGGCAACGGCGAAATTGTTTGTCGCCGAAGGCGCGAAAGTGGCGATCATCGAATTGAATCGCGAAGCGGGTGAAGCGGCGGAAAAGGAAATCCGTGCCGCGGGCGGTGACGCGCTTTACATCGAAACCGACGTTACCAAAGATGACAGCATGAAACGTGCGATGGATGCCACCATCGCACGTTTCGGCAGGCTCGATGTGATTTTCAATTGCGCGGGCGGCTCGCTGCAGGAAGACGTGCCAGTGCATGAAATGGATCTCGCGGTGTGGCACCACACCATTAACCTGAACCTGTTGCATCCGTTTTTGAGTTGCCGCCACGGCATCCCGCACCTGATCAAGGCGGGCGGCGGCGCAATCATCAATGTGACCTCGCATCTGGGCCTGATGGGTTCAATGAAGCCGGCGTACGCGGCCACGAAGGGGGGCATTATTTCGTTCACCAAAACGCTGGCGGCGCAATACGTGCAGCACAACATCCGCGCCAACGCCATTGCGCCGGGTTCGATACGCACCGAGCGGCAGATCAAGCGCTATGAAAACAAGGATTTCATGCTGGCCGAAAAGCCCAACGCTGCCGCGCGCGCCCGCATGAAAATGCAAAAGCTCTATCCGTTTTCGCATGGCAGTTCAGAGGACATCGCGGCGGTGGCGCTGTTTCTCGCCTCGGATGATTCGCGCATGCTGACCGGCAGCACGATTGCAGCCGACGGCGGGCGTTCGACCTATCTCCGAATTGCCGATGAGACGGATTAAGAGCGCAGAACGATGGGCCGCTCCCGTGGTGATGCTTGCGTGCCTGTGGCCGGTGGTGGCGCAATCGTACCCCACCAAGCCCATACGTCTGGTTGTCACGTATCCGCCCGGCGGCAACGCTGATCTGGTGGGGCGCGCTGTGGCGGGCAAGCTGGCGGAATTGATGGGGCAGCAGGTGGTGGTGGATAACCGCGGTGGCGCGGGCGGCGTGATTGGCACGATGATTGCCGCGCAGGCGGCCCCGGACGGTTACACGCTCATGCTTGGCACGTCGGCGGGCATGATGCTCGGCCCGTTGTTGTCGAGCACGCTGCCGTATGACGCGCTGCGCGATTTTGCGCCGGTAAGCAAGGTGATGGTTCTGCCGCAACTGCTGGTGATCAACCCGCAGTTGCCGGCGAAAAACGTAAAGGAGCTCGTCGCGCTGGCAAAGGCGAAACCCGGCATGCTCAATGCGGGGTCGAGTGGTGTTGGCACGCCCAACCATCTGGGCATTGAGTTGTTGAAGAGCATGACCGGCGTCAACATTGTGCACGTGCCGTACAAGGGTGGTGGACAGGCCATCACCGATTTGATCGGTGGGCAGATGCATCTGGCGTTTTCGAGCGTGCCAGCGGTGCTGCCGCACGTCAAAGCGGGGCGCCTCGCCGCGCTGGCGGTGGGCAGCGCCAAACGTTCGGTGGCGCTGCCGGGCGTGCCGACCGTGGCTGAAAGCGGAGTCGCGGGTTTTGAATACAGCGCCTGGAACGGTCTGTTCGCGCCGGCGAGAACGCCGCCGGCCATCGTTGCGCGACTGAATAGCGAACTCGTCAAGGGCCTCGCCGCGCCCGACATTCATCAGCGCTTCATCGCCAACGGTGGTGAACCTTCGTCCAGTTCGCCGGAGGAATTGCGCCGCTATATGATCGAAGAATCGGCGCGTTGGGCGAAAACCATTAAGGTGGCGGGGATCAGAATTGAGTAAGCGACATGTATTGGGTGCGGGCGTGATTTGGTTGTTGGCCGTTGCCGCGGTATACGCGCAACCTGCGCCAAGGCCGGGTTACCCGGTAAAGCCAGGTCGTGTTGTCGTGGCCTATCCACCTGGCGGTCCGACCGATATTCTGGGCCGGCTGGTGGCGCAAAAGCTTTCCGAATACATGGGCCAGCAATTCATCGTTGACAACCGGCCGGGCGCCGCGGGCAACATCGGCGCCGAAATGGTGGTGAAGTCGCCACCTGACGGTTACACACTATTGACGGTACCCGCGACGCACGCAGTCACGCCGTCCATACAGGCGAAAATGCCGTTCGATACGTTGCGCGATTTCACCTATCTTGCGCTAATCGCTGAAGCGCCGTTCATTCTGGTGGTGCATCCGGCGCTGCCGGCGAAAAACGTGCGTGAACTGGCAGCACTTGCGCGCGCGCGTCCCGGCCAGTTGAATTACGGCGCGACAAGTCTCGGCGGCCTGCCGCATCTGGCGGGAGAACTTTTTAACCAGATGAACAACGTGAAAATGGTTGGCATCCCTTACAAGGGCGGTGCGCCAGCGACCATGGATTTGCTGGCCGGCCACGTGCCTATCATGTTCAACAGCATGCTCGCATCGATGCCGCACGTGAAAGGCGGCAAGCTGCGCGCGTTGGGCATGACTTCCTTAAAGCGCACGAGTGCCGCCCCGGAAGTGCCGACCATCGCCGAACAGGGCATGCCGGGTTTTGACGTGACCGGCTGGTACGGCGTGGGCGGGCCTGCGGGCATGCCGGCGGACATCGTGGCGCGGCTTAACTCGGAAATTGCGCGCGGCATGCGCGATCCTGCCGTGATCAAGCGGCTGGCAGGCGAAGGCGTCGACGCGGTAACGTCATCGCCGGAGGAATTCGCCGCGCGCGTGAAAAGCGAAATGGAGAAGTGGGGCAAAGTGGTGCGGGCGGCAGGGATTAAACCAGAATGAGGCAGGCGTAAAATCGGCGTCCGGACTAGGAAAAAATCGCTCATGAAACTTAACGAAGAAGAACAGGACATTCTCGCGGGCAAGCAGGGCCCGGTGCCGAAAAAAGCACTTGAACACCAGATCAAGGTCGGCGATTTTTTCGGTGCGGTGGATTTTGTGCCGGTCACGCAGGCGCACATCATGGCCGATACCGAAAGCCTGGGTGAAGCAGGCGTGCAGTGGCTCGAAGGGCTGGCCGCGGAAAAGGCCGGCCGCCGGCGCGTGCGCATCCCCACCATTACCGATCCGCGCGGCACGGATTTTGCCAAGGCGGCTTTTTTGCGGCATACCAAGGCCATGCTGACGCTGGAGGAACGTGCGATTGCCGCGTTCGTCAGACTGGGCGTGTTGATGACCAACACCTGCATCAACTATCAGACCGTGCAGCCTGCCACGCGCAATGAGCACGTGGCCTATGGCGACACCGGTGTGGTGATCTACTCCAATTCGGTGTGCGGCGCGCGGTCCAATTTCGAGGGTGGGCCGTCGGCGTTGTCGGCAGGCATTACCGGGCGAACGCCGCGTTACGGCTTTCATTTGCCGCAACAGCGGTTGGCGACGCTGCACGTGCGTGTCGAAGACACACCTGCGACACTCAATGAATGGGGGGCGCTTGGCGGTGTGATCGGGCGCATCGCTGGAAACTATTGGGCAGTCCCTGTGATTGAGGGGATCGAAGGCGCGCCGGGTTCCGACGCACTGAAGCACTTTGGTGCGGCGATGGCGAGCTTCGGTTCCATCGCGCTCTTCCATTTGGTGGGGTTGACGCCGGAAGCGTCGCGTCTTGCCGATGTCGCGCCCGATGTGAAATCATTGCCCTCGCAACGCGTATCGCGGGCTGATTTTACGGCGCTGCAGCAGTCCTATCATTCCACCGATGAAGTGGACGTGGTGGTGTTCTCCGCGCCGCAACTTAGCCTGCTGGAATTGCGCGATATCGCGGCGCTATGCGACGGCCGCAACTTCAAGAAGCCGTTGATCGCCATCACCAGCCCGCAGATCAAGCCCGACAGCGACCACATGGGCTTCACGCAAACGATTGAAGACGCGGGGGGGCAGGTGCTCTCCGGCATGTGCTTCTACCAGAGCTACGCGCGCGAGATGGCTGATGCGCACGGCTGGAAACGGCTTGCCACCAACAGCGCGAAACTCGTCAATATTCTCGGCGGCTATGGCTATCAGCCGATGCTGGGATCGATGGAGGCGTGCGTGGAAGCGGCTGCGACGGGGAGGCTGGTATGAGCGCAAATAAGACCTTCACGGCGCGTCACGCCATGGGGAAAGCCGTGCGCGGCGAGGCACTCGTAGCGAAAGACGGTTTCTCCGCGCGCTACGATCTGGATCGCATCAACGGCGTGTTTTCGCGGCCCGCGCATAAATTGGTGGGGCAGTCTTACGTTGGCAAAATCCTTGTGCTCGACACTGCCAAGGGCGGAGTCGCCACTGCGTGGATGTTGCTCGAGATGCAGTCGCGCGGCATCGTGCCACTGGCCATTGTGCTCAACTCGGTAAACCCCATCATCGCGCAGGGCGCAGCGCTGGGCGATGTACCGTTGCTGGCGGGCTTTGATGTCGATATTACACAGGCCGTGGCGCATGGCTCGACTGTAGAGATTGATCCTGCCCGCAAAATGCTTGCGGTAAGGTCTTAAAAAAGTCAATTAAAACAAATAGTTATGGAGATCCTTAACCGGGCATCGAAGCAAATCGTGTTTCAGTCCGTGAAGCGCAGCATCAGTCCCTTAACGCCGGGCAAACCGCTGTAACGCGATTGCCACGTCTCGCCTGGCTTGACGGGCAATGCAGCGGTTAACGTTCCCGTAGTGATGATTTCACCGGCCTCGAGGCCATCGAACGCCGGCTGCGTGGCGAGAATGTCTGCGAGAAACGCCAGCGCCAGCGCGGGATGGTCGAGCGCGTTGCTGCCCTTGCCCTGATCCATCGGCGCGCCGTCGCGGTTTAGGGCAATCGTGCAATCGTGCAGTTGTGCGGCGAACGCGGGGATTATGTCCGCGGTCACCGCCACCGGCGTGCCCACCACCAGCCGCCAGTGCAGCGAAAAATCCGCGGCAAATTCCGCCGGCGAGCATTTCCAATCCGCGAAGTGGCAGCACACGATTTCAAAACTCGGCGCGTACCATGCGATGGCTTGCAGGATTTTTTCAGGATCCGTGCAATGCACCGGCACAGGCGCGCGCAGGCAAAATGCAATTTCTGGCTCGATCAGCGGCTGGCAACTGTTGGCGAGCGATAGTGTGGCCGAGCTGTTTTCAGCGCGCACCAGCGTTCGGTCATAAACGTGATGCCAGATCGGCGAGGTTGCGCCGTACTGCGGCCAGATGTTGCGATTGGTGAAGCCAATTTTTCGCCCCACCGGCTTTTCGCCGCGCGCGCGCCGCAGGCGTATGAGTTCGGCGCTGACGGCGTAGGCATCATTCCAGTTGAAGGACGTATGCCGCACGGTGATCCGTGGCACGACCGCGCCGTTGTCCCAGGCACTGAGCAATTCATTCGCAATATCATTCATAAGGATCTGTTTTTATTGAATTATTTTGCACAGCGGAAAGCGATGTTGTGATGTCCCGCGCGCGGGTTGCGCGAAAGGTATCGCCCGCGCTGCGTGGTGGTAACTTCGTCTGCCGGCGAATCGTGGCCGCCGCCGCGTGTGGCACGAACTGCACCCGGCGTTAAATCTTCTCGGCCATCGTCCGCGCGATACGGGTAGGGGTGATACGCGCTCGATACCCAGTGCCACGCATTGCCCGCCATGCCGAGCACCCCGTAGGGGCTTGTGCCTGCGTTGAAATTGTCGATAGGGGCGGTGTCGTTAAAGCGCGCGCCGAATTGCGCATGCGCTTTCGTGGGCGCGGTGTTGCCCCACGGGTAGCGGCGCGCATCGGTGCCACGAGCGGCTTTTTCCCATTCGGCCTCGTTGGGCAGGCGCTTGCCGCGCCATGCGCAATACTCGCGCGCGCCCAGCCATGACGGTTCAACCGCCGGATGATTTTCAAAGCCGCGGTCGGCGATATATTTGCCGTTGGCCTGATGGATGCGCGCATCACCATCGTCGAAATCGTAATAACGTGCGCCGCTGGCGCTGCTGTGTCCACGCGCGTTGAGGAATTCCGCGAACAGCGCATTGGTCACCGGCAAACGGTCGATCTGAAACGCCGGCAGAGTCACCTGATGCGCCGGGCGTTCATCCTCCGGCCCGTCGTCGCGGCCCATGGTGAAGGTGCCGGCGGGGATGGTGATCATCTCCTGTGCAAGCGCGCAGCCGCCCCAAAGGCATGAGAGCCACAGCGCACCGATACCCGCCAGGTGTCTAACGTTCACTATTTACGCTCATTGTTTTGCGCCTCACCCCTCACGTTTTACGCCTCACGGTCACTCGGGCTTGATCCCCGCCGCCTTAACCACCTTGCCTATCGTGGCATAGTCGTCGCGAATCATTTTGGCGAATTCCTCTGGTGAGATGCTGGCGGTGGGTGCAAGGCCTTGAGAAGCGAATTGATCCTTCACATCCGGCATCGCTGCGACCTTGCGCATCACGCCATGCACCTGATTGATGATCGCGCGCGGTGTGCCTGCGGGCGCCAGCACGCCGTTCCAGCTGCCAAAGTCGTAACCGGGCACGCCCGCCTCGGCGACAGTGGGCAGTTCGGGCAGAATTGACGAACGCTTGCCCGAGGAAATCGCAATGGCGCGCAGGCGCCCGGCGCGAATCAGGCCCACCAGCGCCGCCGCCGGCGAGATCGCCCATTGCAACTCGTTGGCGACGATCGCCGCGGCCATCGGCCCGCCGCCTTTGTACGGCACGTGCGTGCTGTTGATGCCGATAAAACTCACAAACAGCAGCCCGGCGAGATGACTGGACGAGCCCACGCCCGCAGAACCCATGTGGAGTTTGCCCGGCTGCGCTTTGGCGAGCGCGAGAAAATCTTTCACGCCTTTGATGGGCAACGAAGGATTCACCACAAACACTGCTTCAACGTTGGCGAACAGTGAAATCGGTGCGAAGTCTTTCAGCGTGTCGAAGGGCAGCTTTTTGTAAGTGTAGCTGGAGACGATCATTGAACTCGATGCGCCCGCCAGCAGCGTATAGCCGTCGGCGGGCGAACGCGCGGCGAGTTCCACACCGATGGTGCCACCGGCGCCGCCGCGATTGTCGACGACGATTTGCTGGCCCAGCACGTCAGTCATTTTCTGCGCGAAAATGCGCAATATGGTGTCGAGCGACGAGCCTGCAGACTGAGCGGCGATCATGCGGATGGGCCGCTCAGGGTAGGCGCCGCCCGCCGGCTGTGCGTGCGTGCACGGAGCCACAGCCCACAGTGCCACCACAGCTCCGAGGCTGTGCGTATTTAAGTATATGATTTTATTGAACATTATTTTTCCTCCTCGGCGTGCCTGCCACTATTCTTGCACGCGGTGCACGCCGCTACCAAACCCCTTTCCAAGCAGGGGGTATCGGGTGCACAATCCGGTGCATATCATTCGTCGACTTCAGTCCACTTTTAACCGGAGACCGTCATGGGCAACATGGAGCACGTAGGACACACGCTGGAAACTTTCGCGGCACAGTGCCACGATTTCATCAAGGCCGAGCCGGGACCGGCGGGCCGCAAGAAGGTGTGCGGTCTGCTATCGCAGGTGCTGGCTGACGAAAAATTTGTCGCCAAGTATGTTGATCCGAACACCAAGGAACGGAACATTCTGTATCAGGATCCCGACTTCGGTTTTTGCATCATCGCGCATAACTATGAAGGTCCGAAGACCAGTGATCCGCATGATCACGGCCCGTCGTGGGCGATTTACGGGCAGGCGCGCGGCGAAACTGCGATGAACGACTGGTCGCTGCTGGAAGCCGCCTCCGAGCAAAAGCCCGGCAAGGTCAAACACGTGCGCACCTATAAACTGACGCCGGGTGTCGCGCACCTGTATAACGAGGGTGATCTGCATTCGCCCACGCGCGACGCCTCGACCAAGTTGATCCGCATTGAAGGCATGGACATGACCACCGTGAAGCGGTTTAAATACGTGGCAGTGTGATCGATTGAGTTTGTCAGCTCCAACAAAAAAGGCCGCATCAGCGGCCTTTTTTGTTGATGGGCTTAGAACCGTTAATGCCCGGTCCCCTCTGGAATCGCTGGCAACGGGCCTTGCGTCAGGTTGTACTGATGGCGTTTACGCACCAGCCACATCGAGCCTGACACGAAGGCGCCGAATAGCGCGATGACGATGTAAATGGACAGATCAAGGCTGATCAGCAGTGCGTAAATGCCGATCATGCACAGAATCGACAGATTCTCATTGAAGTTCTGCACCGCGATGGAGTGGCCCGCGCCCATCAGGATGTGCCCACGATGCTGCAACAGCGCATTCATCGGTACTACAAAGTATCCCGCCAGCCCGCCGATCAGGATAATCAGCGGCGCGGCGATCCAGACGGATTTTGCCACCACCATCAATATCACCACCGCACCCATGAGGATACCCAGTGGAATCACGGTGACCGCGCGGTTGAGCGGTACCATTTTCGCCGCCATTACCGCGCCGATGGCGATGCCCAGTGCGCACACGCCCTGCAAATAAGTGCCTTGCGAAAGCGTATAGCCGAGTGCGACTTCTGCCCATTTGAGGACGATGAATTGCAGCGTGGCACCGGCGCCCCAGAAGAGGGTGGTAGTGGCAAGCGAAATCTGGCCGAGCTTGTCGGTCCACAAGAGCTTCATGCAATGCGCGAATTCGCGGATCAGGTGCACCGGGTTGCGGTTCACCATTTTGTGATCGACGCCAGTGTTCGGAATGTAGAGATTGAAAATCGCTGCGATCAGATAAAGCATCGCGATGAAGGCAATGGCGATCTCGACGGGCGTGTCGATGCCGGCCAGAAAGTGCGGCAACTCGACGGCCAACAGGCGGTCGGATACCCGTTCGCTCACCAGTGCGCCGCCCAGGAGCGTGCCGAGAATGATCGAACTCACCGTCAGCCCCTCGATCCAGCCATTGGCGACCACCAGTTTATGGTGTGGCAGGTATTCGGTGAGAATGCCGTACTTCGCAGGCGAATAGGCCGCCGCGCCCAGCCCCACCACCGCGTAGCCGAACAGCACGGTAAAGTAATCGTCGAGCCCCGGCACCGACCACAGTTCATGGAAAAAAATCATCATGCAGCCGATGATTTTTATGGTGTTGGTAATGAACATCACGCGGCCTTTGGGCATGGAATCGGCGAACGCGCCGACCACCGCCGCGAACAGCACATAAGACACCGTGAAAAAAAACTTCAGCATCGGTGTCATCCACTCCGGCGCATACAGCTGCATCAGCAATGCAATAGCGGCGACCAGCAACGCGTTATCCGCCAGCGACGAAAAAAATTGCGCCGCCATGATGATGTAAAAGCCGAATGGCATGTTATTGATTTATAAGAATAATTTTGATTCCGGTGCCGAGCCGGTCATGCAACGGCGACGTTTATACCACAGATTGAATACCGCTACCGGGCGTGGGTTGCCGGGTCTCTTCGCAAAGCAACTGAGCGGACCATCGCTGCTCCACCTGGGCATCGAGGCCGGGTGGCCTGTCGCACAGGCCGGCGGCAGGCCCTGCGGGGAAATCTGTCTACAAGCCCGGGCGGAATTATGGTTGAATAGCCCGCGCTCGTTTGAAGTACCGTTGCACGCGCGCCTCAGCGGGGCGCGGGATATTTCTGGAGATGGCGTGAATTATTTGCTGAAAAAATGGCTGAAAACTCTGCGGCGGGATTTGTTGGCGGGTGCTGTGGCAGGGGTGGCAGGGCCCACATTCGCGACCTGCATGACGCTGCTGGTGGCGCCAGCGGCCATGGCGCAAAACTGGCCAGCACGGACCATACGGTTCATCGCGCCATTTCCGCCGGGCGGAGGAACGGACCTCAATGCGCGCATGATCGCACCACGCCTTGCTTCAGCGCTGGGCCAACAGGTCATTGTTGAAAACCGCCCCGGCGCCGGCGGCATGCTCGGTACCGAGATCGTTGCTAAATCACCGCCGGATGGCTACAACATGGTGATTGCCACCATCGGGCCGATAGCGATCAATCCGAGCCTGTATTCGAAAATGCCCTACGACCCGGTGAAGGACCTGGCGCCGGTGACCATCACCGGTGAAGTGCCCAACGGGCTGGTGGTGCATCCCGCGCTGCCGGTGAAATCGATCAAGGAACTGATCGCTTTGGCCAAACAGCGGCCGCGAGAGCTGAATTTCGGTTCGTCGGGCAATGGCGCGGGAGATCATCTTGCCGGCGAAATGCTCAATGTCATGGCGGGTATACGCATGACCCATGTGCCGTACAAGGGCGGTGCGCCGGCGATGGTGGATTTGCTGGCCGGCAACATCCAGTTGATTTTTGCCACGCTGGCCACGGGCATCCCGTATATCAAGAGTGGACGCGTGCGCGCGCTGGCGATGGCGGCGCCCACGCGCTTTGCCTTGCTGCCGGATGTGCCGACAGTGGCCGAGGCCGGCGTGCCGGGTTTCGCGGTGACCAATTGGGCGGGCATTTTTGTCGCCGCCGGCACGGCGCGGCCGATAATTGACCGGCTCAATAGTGAAGTGGTGAAGGCGCTGGGCGCGGCAGAGGTCAAACAGAAGCTGCTGGAAATGGGCCTGGTTGCCTCGACCAATTCGCCCGAGCAGTTCGCCGCGTTTATCCAGTCGGAAACTGTGAAGTGGGCGAAAGTCATCAAAGACGCCAATATCCGGATCGAGTAGAGACCGAATGGAATCAACGTAAAGAATAAACGTAAGTATCTGTTTTTAAATAATATTTTGTCTAGACCGATACGGGCTGTCATTGATCTGAACGCGCTGCGCCACAACCTTGGCGTGGTGCGCCGTTTTGCCCCCGCCGCGCGCGTGCTGGGCGTGGTCAAGGCCAACGCCTATGGGCATGGCGTGCTGCGCGTGGCGCGTGCGTTGGCGCAGGCTGGTGTGGATGGCTTTGCCTTGCTGGAACTTGACGCCGCAGTCGCGCTACGCGAAGCCGGTGTCACGCAACGCATTGTGCTGCTGGAGGGTTTTTTCGAGCCTGACGAATTGGCCGTGTTGGCGCGGCATGGCATCGACAGCGCAATACATCACGCTGCACAAATTCAGATGCTGGCGCATGCGCCTGCTGGTACGACGCTCAACCTGCTGTTGAAACTTAACAGCGGCATGAACCGGCTGGGCTTTACCGAGGCTAACTTCGCTGGCGCGCTCACGTCGCTGCGTGAGTGTCGCTCAGCGGGCGATCTCTCGCTGATGACGCACTTCGCCAATGCTGACGACGCGCTCGGCGTGGATTGGCAGCTCGCCGCGTTTAACCGCATGACGGCAGGCGTGGCGCTGCCGCGCACATTGGCCAACTCGGCAGCGCTCATTCGCTATCCGCAAACACAGGGTGACTGCGTACGGCCGGGCATCATGCTGTATGGTGCTTCGCCGTTTCCCGACGTCAGTGCGGCGGAACTGGGTCTGAAGCCGGTGATGACGCTTGCCTCGCAAATCATCGCTGTACAACACCTGAAAGTGGGCGACAGCGTGGGCTACGGCGGCACATTCAAGGCCGCGCACGACATGCGCATCGGTGTCGTCGCCTGCGGTTACGCCGACGGCTACCCGCGCCTTGCGCCCAGCGGCACGCCGGTGCGCGTGGGGGATGTGATGACCACCACCGTGGGGCGTGTGTCGATGGACATGCTGTGTGTGGACATTACAGCATTGCCGCAGGCGGGTGTCGGTACGGCGGTGACCTTGTGGGGCGAAGGTATGCCGGTGGACGACGTGGCCACGGCGGCGGGTACGGTGGGCTACGAGTTATTGTGCGCGCTGACGCCGCGCGTGCCGGTGGTGGAGCATGGCTAAAGCCTCCGTAAGTTCCGCGAGAAGAGATACGAGGCGCACTGACGTTTTTGCGCCATCGCGACGTGGTAATTTTGCTGCAATGATGCGCAAGCGCTTTGGCTTGCGCATTCACACCTCGATTCTACTGCTGTGGTCGTTCAGCGCCGGGTTACTGGTGACCAAGGGGTTGCTGGCGCTCGGCGTGCATTCGATGTTTTGGCGCTACACGTTTGCCGTGGTGGTGGCGTATGGCGCCTTTCTGATCGGTGTTCGTATCTGGCTCGCGTATGTCGGCGTGCCGGTAGACAGTGGCGGCGGCGGCAGTGACATGGGCGGCAGCCGTTCGGCGCGGCAGTCTGACAACAGGGGCAGTTCGGGGTCTTTTGATCTTCCGGATATTTCGCTGGGCCGCGGTTCAGGCGGGCCGGTGTTCAGCGGGCAGGGCGGCGGCAGCGGTGGCGGCGGCGCCAGCAGCAGCTTCGATGCGTCAGATGCGCAACCCTCGAGCCTGTTGGCGCTGGAGGGCGGTGGCGTCACACCGGGTGGTGGTGATGGGATCACTGGTAGCCTTAGCGGATTGGGAGACGCCGCCAAGGGTCTGGGTGATATTGGGGACTTTGGCGGAGACGGCGATGGTTGCCTGATTGCGCTCGCTGTCATGATCGTGGCGGGGTTGCTGCTTTTTGCCATCGGCGCGGCGTTCTTTGTCATCAGCCTGGGGCCGGAAATTCTGATCGATGCTGCGTTTAGCGCATTGCTCGCAGGCGGGCTGGTCAAGGCAGGCCGGCGCATGGATCAGCCCGGCTGGGTGGGCAGCGTGTTTAAGGCGACGTGGTTGCCGCTCTCCATTGTGCTGGTGTCGTTGTGGATATTCACCGCTGTTGCCGCGGTATTGACGCCGCAGGCTCACACCTTCCCGGAAGTGTGGCGTATCGTGTGGCCCAAATTGCTGGAGGCGATCTGATGGCCAAAGTCACCAAAGCCAAAACCCTCTACGTCTGCACCGAATGCGGCGGCCAGTCAGCGAAATGGCAGGGGCAGTGCCCGGCGTGCCAGCAGTGGAATACGCTGGTGGAAAGCGTTGCAGAAGCCGCCACGGGCGGCAATCGGTTCGGATTGATTGCCGAGGCCGGCAAGTTGCAACGCCTGTCGGAAGTGGAAGCGCGCGAGGAGGCGCGGATTCCGTCGGGAGTGTCGGAATTCGACCGTGTTCTGGGCGGCGGGTTGGTGGCCGGGGGCGTGGTGCTGATCGGCGGCGATCCGGGTATCGGCAAGTCGACGCTGTTGCTGCAATCGCTGTCGGCCATGGGTTCCACGCGCCAGGTGTTATATGTGAGTGGCGAGGAATCGGCGCAGCAGATCGCACTGCGCGCGAAGCGGCTGGATGCCGACGCAAAGCAGGTGCACGTGCTGGCCGAAATTAACCTCGAAAAAATTCAGGCCACGATCCAGTCGGAAAAGCCCGAAGTGGTGGTGATTGATTCGATTCAGACGCTATATTCATCCGCGCTGACCTCGGCGCCAGGCTCGGTGGCGCAGGTGCGCGAGTGTGCGGCGCAGTTGACGCGGGTGGCGAAGTCGGGCGGCGCCACCATTATTCTTGTTGGCCACGTCACCAAGGAAGGCGCGCTTGCCGGGCCGCGCGTGCTGGAACACATGGTCGATACAGTGCTGTATTTCGAGGGCGACACGCATTCGAGTTTTCGCCTGATACGCGCGTTCAAAAACCGCTATGGCGCGGTGAACGAACTGGGTGTGTTCGCGATGAGCGAAAAGGGGCTGAAGGGTGTGTCGAATCCGTCGGCCCTCTTTTTGTCGCAGCACAGCGGCGAGGTGGCGGGCTCATGCGTGATGGTGACGCAGGAGGGCACGCGGCCGATATTGGTTGAAATTCAGGCGCTGGTCGACGAGGCGCATGCGCCCAATCCCCGGCGGCTGTCGGTGGGGCTGGAGCAGAATCGTCTGGCGCTGCTGCTCGCTGTGTTGCACCGGCATTCGGGCATTGTGTGTTTCGATCAGGACGTGTTTATCAATGCGGTGGGCGGCGTGCGCATTACTGAACCGGCGGCGGATCTTGCGGTGATGATGGCGGTGGTGTCGTCGTTGAAAAGTAAACCCCTGCCGGCGAAGCTGGTGGTGTTCGGCGAGGTGGGGCTGGCAGGCGAGGTGCGGCCGGTGCAGCGGGGGCAGGAACGATTGCGTGAGGCGGCCAAGTTGGGTTTCACGCACGCGTTGATTCCCGCAGCGAATCAACCCAAGCAACCGATCAACGGACTGACGGTGATTGCAGTGGAGCGGATTGAAGACGCGGTGGTGCGTTTTCGCGACGGGTTTCGCTAGGCGCTTGCGTAATCGCTCACGTAGTCACTTATGAAATCATAGCCGCGCTTTCAGCCTTGGCGTTACTACCGCGCCTTTAGCGCGGGTGTCATGAACGGCGCGAGTTCCTGCAGCAGTTCGTGCAGCACCTTCAGATTGCCGGCGGCAATGTCGCCGGATTTCATGTAGCCGTCCTTGCCTTGCAGATCGGTGATTGCGCCGCCCGCTTCGGTAATGAGCAGCGATCCGGCGGCGATGTCCCATGGCGCAAGGCCAAACGCCCATACGCCGTCGAGCCGGCCAGCGGCAACGTAGGCCAGATCCAGCACGGCGGAACCAGCGCGCCGCAAGCCGCTGGTGGTTTCCATGACGCGGCGCTGCATGCCAAGGTAGGCGTCAATGTGCTGATGTTCCTTGAACGGGAAGCTGGTGCCGATCAGCGTGCCCTTCAACTGTTGGCGCTTGCCCACACGCAGGCGCGTATCGTTGAGGAACGCGCCGGCGCCCTTGGTGGCGGTAAACAGATCGTTGTTGCACGGATCGTAAACGACAGCCTGCGTGATCACGCCCTTGTGCGCGAGTGCAATCGACACCGCGTATTGCGGAAAGCCGTGTACGAAATTGGTGGTGCCGTCGAGCGGATCAATGATCCACTGATAGTCGGATTTTTTGTCGCCGCTGCCGGCATTAATCGCGCCGGACTCCTCTGCTAAAATCGAATGCTTGGGATACGCTTCGAGCAGCGTGCGGATGATGGTTTGCTCGGACTCCTTGTCCACTTCCGACACGTAATCATTGGCGGCTTTTTCGCGCACGGCAAGCGCATCAAGATTGCGCGCGCCGCGGTTGATGACGCCACCGGCGCGGCGCGCGGCCTTGATGGCGATGGTGAGCATGGGGTGCATGTTTTTGACCGTGAAATTTGAAACGTGAATGGTGAAACGTGTGGCGTTTCGCTGTGCCGTGGATTGTACGTGATATGACTTGATTGTGACCGGCCAGTGACTGACCCCTTAAAAAACATCCGCATCGTGCTGTGTGAAACGCAGCACCCGGGCAATATCGGTTCGGCGGCGCGCGCGATGAAGACCATGGGCTTAAGCGAGTTGTATCTGGTGAATCCGCGGCAGTTCCCCGACAAGCAGGCGGACTGGATGGCCACACGTGCGGTGGATGTGCTGCAAGGGGCCAAGGTTTGCAGCGATCTGGATACGGCGCTGCAGGGCGTGGGACTTGCTGCCGCCTGTACTGCGCGCAGTCGTGAGATTGCGGCGCCCGCCGAACCTGCACGCAACGTGGCGCGGCAACTGGTGGATGTGGCGCGCACGCAGCCGGCGGCGCTGGTGTTCGGCAACGAAGTGAGCGGACTCTCCACGGAGCAGGTCAAGCGCTGCCAGCGGGTGACCATGATCCCGGCAGATGCCAGCCACAATTCATTGAATCTAGCGGCTGCAGTACAGGTGTACGCCTATGAGTGCCGCCTGCATGCCGTGGACGAGCCGCTGCCCAACAAGGCGCGTGAACTGGCCTCGCATGAGGAGCTGGAACGCTTTTATGCGCATTTGGAGCGGGAACTGATTGAGGTAGGCTTCCTGAGTGCTAAGGTGAACACTCAAGTGCCACAGCGTTTGATGCAGCGCGTGCGCCGGTTGTTTTCACGCACGGCGTTGGATGCGGAGGAGGTGCGCA
Source organism: Betaproteobacteria bacterium (assembly GCA_900299145.1). GTDB lineage: Bacteria > Pseudomonadota > Gammaproteobacteria > Burkholderiales > SG8-41 > UBA5216. The sequence continues at coordinate 20,354 of OMIN01000106.1, forward strand.
TTCTGCGCGGCATTGTGCGTACGTTGCGCCAGCCGAAAAAACGTGACTGAAGTAGGGTTTTATGTAAGTATTTGTTTTTATTGAATTATTCGTAATACTCGGCAATACCCCATAATTTTAGTATACTATTGACCTGAAAACCCTTGCTGGACGTTGCTGGATAAAGCGCCATTCATTGCCGTGATTTCCCTGTTCTCCCGTATCCAAGAAGAGATCGCCGTGGTGTTCGAACGCGACCCCGCCGCGCGCAATACTTGGGAAGTGATCACCTGTTATCCGGGCTTTCACGCCATGATGACGCATCGCCTCGCGCATGCGCTATGGGGCGCGGGCGCCAAGTGGCTGGCGCGTTTTGTGTCGCACTTCGGGCGGTGGGCGACGGGCATCGAAATTCATCCCGGCGCCACCATCGGCCGGCGTTTTTTCATCGATCACGGCATGGGTGTGGTCATCGGTGAAACCGCGGAAATCGGAGACGATTGCACGTTGTACCACGGGGTCACGCTCGGCGGCACGTCGTGGAACAAGGGTAAGCGCCACCCGACGCTGGGCAAGGGCGTGGTCATCGGCGCCGGCGCCAAGGTGCTTGGGCCGATTACCGTGGGCGATCAGGCCAAAATCGGCTCCAATGCGGTGGTGGTGAAGGATGTGCCGCCGGGGGCGACGGCAGTTGGCATCCCGGCCCGCGTGGTGCAGGCGGCGGATACCAACGGGAGATTCGCCGCTTACGCCGTCGGGCGTGACGAAAACGATCCGCTCACCGGCGCCATCAATGAACTCATCAACCACAGCGGCGATACCGACAAGCGCATTGAGGAATTGACCGCGGCGATGGAGCAACTGAGCCAGATGCTGCTGGCGCAGGAGAAAAAGCGCGCGTGAGGGTAGGTGGCGTGCCCTGCGGCTTTCTGAAATCTTACTTGACTAATTCTGTCGGAATAGGTAAAGTTGACAGGATTAGTGGGTATTTTCATAAACATCTGTTTTAAAACACTTTTTAGGTGTCGCCATGCGGCTTACAACCAAGGGCAGATTCGCGGTAACAGCGATGGTCGATTTGGGCCTGCGCCACGGCAAAGGGCCGGTGACGCTCGCCGAAATCAGCGCGAGGCAGAAGATATCGCTGTCTTACCTGGAACAGCTGTTTGGCAAACTGCGCCGCAAGGAAATTGTCGAAAGCGTGCGCGGGCCGGGCGGCGGTTACCTGATGGGCAAAGACATGCGCCAGCTGACCGTGTCCGAAATCATACTGGCGGTGGACGAACCGATTGATGCCACGCAATGCGGCGGCAAGGAAAACTGCCACGATGACGGCAAGTGCATCACACACGATCTGTGGGCTTCGCTCAACGCGCGCATTTTTGAATACCTGGGTTCGGTGACGTTGCAGCAACTGGTGGATAACCACCGCGCGAAGGAAGCCGGTGTGTCGCCCATGCTGGATATGCGTGGCCTGGGCAAGACTGAGACGGTTTCGGTATAGGAGAGCGGTGCGGAGTTTGCCGCGCCAGAGCGAAGCACTATTCCCAATCCCGCCAACGATGTTCACCTACTTCGACCACAACGCCACCACGCCGCTGGAGCCGCGCGTGCTTGATGCGATGCTGCCGTTTCTGCGCGAGCAGTACGGCAATGCGTCAAGCCGCCACGACATGGGCATCACCGCGCGCCGGGCGATTGATGCGGCGCGCGAGCAGGTGGCGGCACTGGTGAACGTGCGGCCGCAGCAAGTAGTGTTTACCTCCGGCGGCACCGAAGCGAACAACCTTTTTATCAAGGGCGCGGCGGAGATTTTGAAGCCCGCGCAAGTTGCGGTGAGTGCCATCGAGCACCCGTGCGTGGCACGGCCCGCGGAGGCGTTGGCCAGGCGTGGCTGGAGCGTGCGCAAGCTCGCGGTGACGGGCGAAGGCGTGGTGAATCTCGCAGATGTGGATGCTGCGCTGCAGGTCAGGACTGGCATCGTCTCGGTGATGCTGGCGAACAACGAAACCGGTGTGATTCAGCCGGTGGCGGCAGTTGCTGAACGTGCGCGCGCCGCAAAAGCATGGATGCACACGGATGCGGTGCAGGCGTTGGGCAAGATTCCCGTGGATTTCGAAGCGCTGGGTGTGCAGGCCATGACCGTTTCCGCACACAAGATCTACGGCCCCAAGGGCAGTGGTGCGCTGATCCTCGACAAGCGCATTGAACTCGCGCCGCTGCTCTCTGGCGGCGGGCATGAATTCGGCATGCGCTCCGGCACGGAGAATGTCGCTGCCATCGTGGGCTTTGGCGTGGCGGCAGAGATTGCGGCAGAACGCATGGACAAACTTGCGTCTCGATTGGAAGGCTTGCGCGCGCGTTTGGAGGCCGGACTGACCCAACTGGGCGCGGTGATATTCGGCGCGAAGGCAGCGCGTGTGCCCAACACCAGTTACTTTGCCTTCGAGGGCATCGACGGCGAAACACTGATCATCGAGCTCGACAAAATGGGCTTTGGCGTGGCGGCGGGTGCGGCGTGTTCGAGTACGAATCCGGAACCGTCCGCGACGTTGACAGCGATGGGCGTCGTGCCGGAAATCGCACGCGGCGCGGTGCGTTTTTCGCTCGGTGTTGCGAATACCGCCAGCGATGTAGATGCTTTTCTGGTGGCGCTTAACAGCGTGGTCCAACGATTCCGTGGTTTAACAGCGATGGTGGCGTGATGATTCAATTGACGGAAAACGCAGCAAAACAGATCAAGACCCAGTTAAGCAAGCGCGGCAAAGGCTTGGGCCTGCGCGTGGGCATAAAGAAAAACGGCTGTTCCGGTTGGGCTTACACCTATGATTACGCCGACGAAGTGCGTGCGGGCGACCAGGTGTTTGAAGCCTATGACTCGAAACTGGTGGTGGATGAAAAGAGTCTTGAGTTCATCGACGGCTCGAAGCTTGATTTCGTCAAAGACGGCCTGAAGCAGGTATTCAAGTTTGACAATCCGAACGTGGATGCCACCTGCGGCTGCGGCGAGAGTTTCAGTGTCAAAGAAAAAACACAATAAAAACAAATAGTTGTGGCGTATGAGCACTGTCCTGGAAAATCTCGTCAACCAGCCTTACCAGCACGGCTTTGTCACGGCCATAGAAGCCGAGACGGCACCGAAGGGGCTGAACGAGGACATCATCCGGCTGATTTCGTCGAAGAAGGGCGAGCCGGAGTGGCTGCTCGAATTCCGCTTGAAGGCGTACCAGCATTGGCTGACGATGACGCCGCCGCAATGGGCGAATGTGCAGCATACGCCGGTGGATTTTCAGGCGATTACGTATTACGCCGCCCCCAAGCAGAAGAAAAAGCTCAAGAGCATGGATGAAGTCGATCCCGAGCTTCTTAAGACCTTCGAGAAGCTGGGCGTGCCGATGAACGAGCGCGCGGCGCTGGCGGGCGTTGCGGTCGATGTGATTTTCGATTCAGTGTCGGTGGCCACCACGTACAAACAAAAGCTGGCGGACGTGGGCATCATCTTTTGCTCTATCAGCGAAGCCGTGCGCGAGCACCCGGAGCTGGTACGCAAATATCTGGGCAGCGTGGTGCCGGTGGGCGACAACTACTACGCCGCTTTGAATGCGGCAGTGTTTACCGACGGCTCGTTCTGCTTTATCCCCAAAGGCGTGAAGTGCCCGATGGAGTTGTCCACCTACTTTCGCATCAACACGCAGGACTCCGGCCAGTTTGAGCGAACGTTGATCGTGGCGGAAGATGGTGCTTCGGTGTCTTACCTCGAAGGCTGCACTGCCCCTAAATTCGATACCAACCAGTTGCACGCAGCCGTGGTGGAGCTGGTGGCGATGGACAATGCGGATATCAAATATTCGACGGTGCAAAACTGGTATGCGGGTGATGAGAAGGGCGTTGGTGGCATCTACAACTTCGTCACCAAGCGCGGGTTGTGCCGTGGCGTGAACTCGCGCATTTCATGGACGCAGGTGGAGACCGGTTCTGCAATTACCTGGAAGTATCCGTCGTGTGTGCTGCGTGGTGACAATTCCGTGGGCGAGTTTTATTCGGTGGCGTTGACCAATCACTATCAGCAGGCCGACACCGGCACCAAGATGGTCCACATCGGCAAGAACACGGGCTCCACCATTGTGAGCAAGGGCATCTCGGCGGGGCACTCGAACAACAGTTATCGCGGACTGGTGCGCATTGCACCCACGGCCAGTGGTGCGCGCAATTATTCGCAGTGCGATTCGATGCTGATCGGGCAAAAGTGCAGCGCGAATACGTTTCCGTATATCGATGTGCGCAACCCGAGCGGAACAGTCGAGCACGAAGCGACGACTTCCAAGATCGGCGAAGACCAGTTGTTTTATTTTCAGAGCCGTGGCATCGGCGCCGAAGAAGCTATCTCCATGATTATTAATGGTTTTTGCAAGGATGTCTTTCAGCAGTTGCCAATGGAGTTTGCGGTAGAAGCCACCAAGCTGCTGGGATTGAAGCTGGAAGGCAGTGTGGGCTAGTCATGAAAAACACAAACGCAAAAACTTTGCTGGAAGCGCGCGGCCTCACTGCTACTGTGGCTGGCGTCGAGATTCTGAAAGGCATCAACCTCACCGTACGCGCGGGCGAGGTGCACGCCATCATGGGGCCGAATGGCTCGGGTAAGAGTACGTTGTCCAAGGTGCTGGCGGGGCATCCCGCTTACGCGGTGACAGGCGGCAAGGTCTTGCTGGATGGCGCAGATTTGTTCGCGCTAAGCGCCGAGGAGCGCGCGCGCGCCGGTTTGTTCCTGGGTTTTCAGTATCCCGTGGAAATTCCTGGTGTGTCCAATAGTGGTTTCCTGCGTCTGGCCTATAACACCGTGCAGGGCGCGCGCGGCAAGGATGAACTCGATCCGCTGGAATTCGACGACTACGTGCGCGAAAAGATGAAGCTGCTGGAGATGGACGAGGGCTTTCTCGATCGCAGCGTGAACGATGGTTTCTCTGGCGGCGAAAAAAAGCGCAATGAAATCCTGCAGATGGCGATACTCGAACCCAAGCTCGCCATCCTTGATGAAACGGATTCGGGTCTGGACATTGATGCGCTGCGCATTGTTGCTGGCGGCGTGAATGCATTGCTCACGCCCGACAATGCCTGTGTGCTGGTGACCCACTACCAGCGCCTGCTCAACTACATCACGCCGGATTACGTGCATGTGATGGAGTCAGGCCGCATCATCAAGACTGGCGGGCGCGAATTGGCGCTGGAGCTGGAAACGCGCGGCTACGACTGGGTGGTTGAAGAAACACGGAACGCCACTGAGGTCAGCGCATGACCACGGTGGTGGATACCCCGCAGTGGCTGGCTACGCTGCGGGCGGATGGCCACGCGTTGCCGCAAAGCCCGCTGGCCTGGCTGAACGAACGTCGCGCGCAGGCGCTGGAGCGTGCCAATGCATTGAGCGTGCCGACCACGCGCGACGAGGAATGGCGCTTTACCGATCTGGCGCCGCTGCGTCAGTTTTCTCTGCAACGGCCGCCCGCCGCGCGCACCATCACCGAGGCTGACATTGCCCTGTTTAACCTGCCCGAAGCCGGCGCGCGGATGGTGTTTGTCGACGGCCAGTTTGCGCCGTCGTTGTCGCATGGCGTTGGTGCGTTGATCGGTACGTCAGGCGGCACGTCAACTGGCACGTCAGTGAGCACGCTGACCGATGGCCTGAAATCACACGGTGCTTTGTTGCAGCAACATCTGGGCGTGCATGCTGGCTTTGAGCAACAGGTATTTCCCGCATTGAATACGGCCTGGTTGCACGGTAATAACGGCGCGCTGGTGGTGTTGGGCAGAAACGCCGTGCTTGAGCAGCCGCTGCATGTGCTGTTTGTCGCCACGCAAGCCAACATCGCTTTGTGTCCGCGCGTGCTGGTGGTAGCCGAGTCCGGGGCGCAAGGCAAGCTGATCGAAGACTATGTTTCGCTGACGAACGGCGCCTATCTGGCCAATGCCGTGTGCGAAGTGTCAATCGCTGGCAATGCTGAAGTGCATCACGTGCGGCTGCAACGAGAATCTCTTGCCGCAACACATATCGCCACCACGGCGGTGTCGTTGGCGAAAGATGCGCGTTACCGCTCGCAGTCCGTCGCACTCGGTGCGCGGCTGTCACGCGTGAATCTGGATATCCGGCAGGCTGGCGAAGGTGCGGATGTCGAACTGGATGGCCTGGCGTTGATTGGTGGTGAACAGGTGGCGGACACGCACAGTAGCGTTGACCACGCCTTTGCGCACGGGCGCTGCAGACAAATGCACAAGACCATCGTCGGCGGCGCTGCGCACGCGGTGTTCAACGGCAAAGTGCTGGTGCGCGAGGGCGCGCAGTTGACCAATTCCGCGCAGCAGAGCCGTAACCTGCTGGTATCGCCGCGTGCGCGTGTGGACACCAAACCGCAACTGGAGATTTTCGCCGATGACGTGAAGTGCGCTCATGGTGCCACGGTCGGCCAACTCGATGCGGAGCATCTGTTTTATCTCAAGAGCCGCGGCCTGCCGGAGCAGCAGGCGCGCAATCTGCTGACCTATGCGTTTGGAGCGGAAGTCATTCAGCGCATTCCGGTGAAATCGCTGGTCAATCGATTGCAGCAAACGGTGCTGGCGCGGGTAGACGCAAAATGATTGCGAAATGAGCGCGCGATGAGTCTCGATATTGCCAAAATTCGCGCGGATTTTCCGATACTTGACTTGAAGATCAATGGTAAGCCATTGATTTTTCTGGATAATGCGGCATCCAGTCAAATGCCGCTCGCGGTCATCGAACGCTGGAACAAGTATCAAACCAGCCAGCACGCGAATATTCACCGCGCGGTGCACTACCTGTCCGAAACCGCGACCGCTGAGTACGAATCCGCACGCCGCAAGTTGCAGGCGTTTATCAATGCCAGGGAAGAGCGCGAAGTCATTTTCACCAGTGGCACGACGGAGAGCATCAACCTCGTTGCGCACGCGTGGGGGCGCAAGTTCCTGAAGGCCGGCGACGAGATCATCCTCACCACGCTGGAGCATCACTCCAACATCGTGCCGTGGCAGATGGTGGCCGACGAGAAGGGCGCGAAGATACGCGTGGTGCCCATCACCGACAGCGGCGAACTGCGTCTGGATGAATACGAGAAGCTTTTTAACGCCAATACCAAGATCGCCTGCTTCACACACGTATCGAATGCGCTGGGTACCATCAACCCGGTAAAGGCCATGGTGGCCGCTGCACGCAAACATGGCGTGGTGACGCTGGTGGATGGCGCGCAGGCGGCGCCGCACCTGACGGTGGATGTGCAGGCTATCGACTGCGATTTCTACGCCTTCTCTGGCCACAAGCTGTGCGGCCCGACCGGCATTGGCATTCTGTACGGCAAGGCAGCCCTGCTGGAGGCAATGAACCCGTTCAAGGGTGGTGGCGACATGATTTTGTCGGTGACTTTCGAGAAAACCACTTACGCTCCCATTCCTGCGAAATTCGAGGCTGGCACGCCGCCCATCGCGGCGGCGATTACGCTGGGTGCGGCGGTGGATTATTTGACGGATGTGGGTATGCACAACATTGCCGCGCACGAAACGGAACTGCTCAATTACGCCACGGAAAAATTCAATGCGCTTGAGGGCGTGTCCATCATCGGCACGGCGGAAAAAAAGGCAGCGGTGTTGAGCTTCAAAATCGAAGGCGTACATCCGCATGACGTGGGTACACTGCTTAACGAAGATGGCGTGGCGATTCGCACTGGCCACCACTGCGCACAGCCGGTGATGCAGCGCTTCAAGGTGCCGGCGACGTCGCGCGCATCGTTTGCGTTTTACAACACAATAGCGGAAGTGGACGCGCTGGTGGCGTCGGTGCAGCGCGTTCAAAAAGTGTTTACGTGAGGCGTGAGGCGTGAGGCGTGAGGAGCGAGATTCGTGGACGTGCCAATGGGCATTTCACGCCTGACCCCTCACGCTTCTCGCCTCGCGAAAGAAATGGCTGACAGCAGAAATCTGTATCAGGAAGTGATCCTCGATCACAACAAGAAGCCGCGCAACTGGGGCGTGCTGGCGGATGCCACCCACAAATCCGAGGGGCTGAATCCGCTGTGTGGCGATCACATCTGGGTGTCGCTCAAGGTGAGTGGGGATGCCGCCGGGACTGTAGAGGCCGTGGGCTTCGAAGGCGAATCTTGCGCCATCTGCAAGGCATCCGCGTCGATGATGACAACCGTGGTGAAAGGCAAGCCACGCGCACTGGCTGAACAACTGGTCAACGAGTTTCGTGACATGGCCACAGGTAAACTGGATACCGCAACTTCGCCGCATCAACTCGGGCGGCTGACGGTGTTTGCCGGTGTACGCGATTTGCCGACACGCGTGAAGTGCGCGATTCTGCCCTGGCATACGTTGCACGCAGCGTTGAATGCGCAAGCCAGCACGTCGACGGAAGCCGACGCTGATCCGGTGCCGGGCTCTGGCAATCTTGCCTGATGCCTAAACTCTAAAATATTAATAAAAACAAATACTTACGATAATGCCGAAGATCGCTGAAATCGAGCCGACGCCCAATCCGAACGCGATGAAGTTCATCCTCAAGGAGCCGCTGACCTGGGGCATCACGCGTTCGTACGATGAGGCTTCGCAGGCGGACGCTAAAGGTGACAAGCTTGCACAAGACCTCTTCGCCATCGAGCACGTAACCAGCGTGTTTTATGTGGATCACTGGATTACCGTGACACAAAATGGCAAGGCCGACTGGAATGACTTGAAGCGCAAGTTGGCCGTGCCGATACGCGAGGCGCCGGCGGCGGATGAAAACTCCGCGAATTTGATCGAAGACGCCATGGCGAATTTCGATCCCGCAAAACTGAGCGATGAAGACCGGGTGCGCCTTGATAAAATCAACGAATTGCTCGACGATCAAATACGCCCGTTTTTGCAGAACGATGGCGGTGACGTTTATATCGTCGGCCTGGAAGGCAACAAGCTATCGGTGCATTACCAGGGCGCTTGCGGCAGTTGTCCCAGTTCGCTGTCGGGCACGCTGACTGGTATCGAAAACCTGGTGCGGCAAATCGAGCCGGACATGGAAGTCGTGGCGGTGTAGTGCCGCAAATCGGGAAATGTGAAACTTGAATCGTCTGGAGGGAGTCTCGTGTTCCGAGCTTGTTTGACCGGTTTTGTTGCCACTGCGGCATTCAGCGTCTCTGCACAGCAGTACCCCACCAAATCCATACGACTTGTGGTGCCCTTCGCGGCGGGTTCCACCACGGACATCGTTGCGCGCATCCTTGCGCCGGGCGCCGCGCAGGCGCTGGGGCAGCAGATCATTATCGACAATCGCGCGGGCGGCGATGGCGCGATTGCAGGTGAACTGGTGGCCAAGGCGCCGGGCGATGGCTACACACTGATCATGTCCACCAACAGCCCGCACTCGGCTGTGCCACACCTTCGCAAGAAGCCGCCCTACGATGCCGTGCGTGATTTCACGCCGATCACCCTGGTGGGCCGGTATACCTTTGTGCTGGCGGCGCACCCGTCCGTGCCGGCGAAAACCATGGGGCAGCTGTTTGATCTCGCACGCAAGCAACCGGACAAGCTGGCGTACGCATCCGGCAACACCAGCAGTATCGTCATCACGGCCATGTTGAACTCCATGGCCGGCACGAAAATGCTGCACGTGCCGTATAAGAGCGAACCGCCGGCCGTGGTGGATCTGATCTCCGGCCAGGTGCAGGTGATGGTGAGCTCCTATTCCACCATTGCGGGCCACCTGAAAGGCGGGCGCCTGCGTGCGCTGGCCACCGCGCTGCCAAATCGAAGCCCACTGTTGCCCGATGTGCCGACGGTGGCTGAAGCGGGCATGCCCAAGTTCTCCATCATTCCGTGGGCGGGCCTGCTGGGCCCGGCCAACATGCCGCGCCCCGTGGTCGAGCGTCTCAATCGTGAATTCAACGCGCAAATCAAGCGCCCGGAAGTCCGCTCACAATTCGAGCAAAACGCCTTTGCCGGCGAGGGCACTACGCCAGAATTCTTTGGCGACTGGGTGCGCACGCAGCTCGATGTGTGGGGCAAAATCATGCGCGAGGCCGGGATTCAGCCGGAGTAAGACCAAGTGGGGCGAGCCCGGTAAGTCAGGCGAATTGTTTATTCTGAATCTGGCTCGTCGATGGACACTTTGACCCACGCGCTTTCCGGCGCGCTGCTCGCCCGAGCCACTGCACCTGCGAAGGCCTCGCAAAGCATGCTGCCGCTGCGCCGCCGCGTTGCGTTGGGGGCCTTGGCTGCTGCGTTTCCCGATTGCGATGTGGTGGTGTCGTGGATGTCACCGCTCGCGTATCTTTATCACCATCGCGGCGTCACGCATTCGCTGGTGATGCTAGCGCTGTGGACGCTGGTGCTGGCGTGGTTGTGTGCGAAACTGTGGCGCGGCACGGAGAACAACGGTCCATGCTGGCGCGCCTACGCAGGCGTGATCGGCATGGGTATTGCCGCGCATATTGCCGGCGACTGGATCACGTCATTCGGTACCATGGTGTTTGCGCCCTTGCTGGATTTTCGCGCGGCGTTGTCGACGACGTTCATTATCGACTTATGGTTTAGCGGCATCATCATTGTTGGCCTTGCGGCAAGCTGGGTGTGGCGCAGGTCGCGGCATGCCCGCTGGCCTGCGGTGGCCGGGTTAGGCGTGTTGTGCGGCTACGTGGTGTTTCAGTTTGCCATGCAACAGCGCGCGATCGATTTCGGCCGGCAGTATGCGCTTGCCAATGGGTTGCGAGTGTCGGAAGTCACCGCACTGCCGCGGCCCCTGTCGCCGTTTAACTGGATGGTGGTGGTTGATACGTATTCGCAGTTTCACTACAGTCTTATCAGCCTCAACGCGAAAGAGGCGCCCGCGCCGCTGCCGCCGGATGCCGGGTTTTTTGCGAAATTGGGCGCGCCCTATTTGCCCCTGTCACAGGCAAAATGGCAGCGCGCCGACCGGCTGGGCAACGACAATGAGTTACCGCTGGCGCGCGAGGTGATGCTGCATCCGAAGTTTGAATTTTTCCGCTGGTTTGCGGCCTATCCTGTGCTGTATCGTATTGATCAGGGAAACCCGTCCACCTGTGTGTGGTTTCAGGACCTGCGCTTTTTTACGCCGGGCCGCGCGGCATGGCCGTTTCGCTATGGCATGTGCCGGGAGGTGGGGAACGGCGCGGGGGAGTGGCGTCCGTACGAACTCCTGAGTGACAATAGCGATTCGAAAATTCCGGTTTACTGACGGGAGTCCAGGTATGAAATTGCGTACGGCCCTTTTGTTGATCGTGATGTCGGTGCTTGCCGGTTGCGAGACGGTGCAGACCACCCAGGGCGGCGCGGTGGGCGTCGAGCGTACTCAGCGCATGTCAATTTCCGCTGAGCAGATCAACGCTGCGGCGGCGCAGTCCTATCAGCAAACCATGCAGCAGGCGCAGGCCAAGGGGCTGCTGAATCGCGACGCCAATCAGCTGAACCGCGTGCGCGCGGTGGCGACCCGGCTGATTCCGGCGGCGGGGGTGTTTCGTGCGGATGCGCTGAAATGGGTGTGGGAGGTCAATGTCATCAGTTCGAAGGAGATCAACGCGTGGTGCATGCCCGGCGGCAAGATCGCTGTGTACACCGGCCTTATGGAAAGCCTGCAACTGACCGACGCGGAGCTTGCCGCGGTGATGGGCCACGAAATCGCACATGCGCTGCGCGAACACGGGCGCGAAAAGGCCTCGCAGCAGGCGGCGCAAAATGCGGTAATCGGTATAGGCGCGGCGGTGCTGGGCGTAGGGCAGGGCGCGGCCAGTCTGGCGAATCTTGCCGCGCAAGTCACGTATGGCCTGCCTAACTCGCGCGAGTTCGAGCGCGAGGCTGACCGTATCGGCATTGAACTCGCCGCGCGCGCCGGTTATGACCCCAACGCGGCTGTGACCTTGTGGCAGAAAATGGGCCGCGCCAGCGGCGGCAGCGGCCCGGCGTTTTTGAGCACCCATCCGACTGCGTCAGATCGCATCAGCGACTTGCAAAAGTACGCGGTGCAGGTGATGCCACTGTATCAGGCGACGCAGCGCCGGTAGCTGTGGGTTCGTATAATAAGTATCTGTTTTTATTGAATAATTCTTCATGCTGAATCTCGCGCCAAAGCTGTTGGCTGCCGCACTCTGCGTAGGCTGCGCGCCGCTGTACGCACAACCCGCTTTCCCGGTGAAGCCGATACGGTTGGTCGTGCCGTTCCCGCCCGGCGGTGGCAACGACCTGCTCGCGCGTGCGATCGGCCAGCGGCTTGCGGAGGTCGTCAATCAGCAAGTTATTGTTGATAACCGTGGCGGTGCGGGCGGTGCATTGGGTGCGCAGATCGCGGCCACGGCCGCGCCCGACGGCTATACGCTTTTTCTCGGCAGTCTCGGCAACCTTGCGCAAAACCCGCTGCTGCAGGAAAAGCCCATTTACGACCCGGTGCGTGATTTTGCCGCGGTGACACTGCTTGCGACATCGGTGTTCGTGCTGGTGGTGAACAACAGCGTGCCGGCGAAAACCATTCCGGAATTCATTGCACTAGCCAAGGCGAAGCCCGGCACGCTGAATTACGGATCCGCTGGCGTGGGCTCGTCCGTGCATCTTGCACCGGAAATTTTCAAATACAGCACGGGCACGAACATCGTGCACGTGGCGTACAAGGGCGCGGGCGCTGCGTTTATTGACCTCATCGCAGGTCAGGTGCACATGATGCTGACGACCCTGCCCGCGGGCTTGCCGCACGTGCGTGCCGGCAAGGTGCGCGCGCTGGGCACGTCGGGCAAAAAGCGCGTGGCGACACTGCCCGATGTGCCGACCATCGCGGAAACCGTGCCGGGGTTTGAGATTCTCAACTGGCAGGGCATTACCGCACCTGCTAAAACGCCGGTGGCCACCGTGCGCATGCTGCATGATCACCTAAAAGCGTCGTTAAAGCGCCCCGGCATGAACGAAGCACTGGCGCATCAGGGGTTGGATGCGGCGGGCGCGGGGCCGGAGGAATTCGGCGCGTTGATCAAATCCGAAATTGCCAAATACGGCAAGGTGGTCAAGGCGGCGGGGATCAAGGTGGATTAAGTAGTGAACAAGAATCAAACAACATTAGCGTGAGGAGCAAGGCCCATGAGCACACCGGATAACAAAGCGCTGATCGTAGTGCCCGATGATTTCACCACGGTGTTCGAGGGCAGCGCCGCGCACGATGAGGCGCGCGCGCTCGGTACCGTGCGTGTGTTCAGCGAACGCGGCGCGGAAGATTCCGCTGAACTCGCACGGCGCATCGGCAACGCCCAGGTCGCGGTCAATATCCGCGCATACGCCCACTTTACCGATGCGGTGTTCGCCGCGTGCCCCAATCTCAAGATGGTTTCGATCTGGGGGGTGGGCACAGACAATATCGACCTCGAAGCGGCCAAGCGGCGCGGCGTTACCGTGTGCAACACGCCGGGCGCGAATGCCATTGCCGTGGCGGAGCACGCCATCGCCTTAATGATGGCGGTGGCACGCAAAATCCCGCAAATCGACAGTGCCATGCGCAAGGGCGAATGGCCGCGCGAAATGCTGGGGCAGCTGCACGGCAAAACACTGGCGCTGCTCGGCACCGGCGCCATCGGTTCGCACGTGGGCAAACTCGCGCGCGCCTTCGGCATGAACGTGCTGGCGTGGAGCGCGCAACGCAACAGCCTCACCGAGCGCGACGATATGCTAAAGCGCGCCGATTTCGTGTCGCTGCACGTGCGCCTGACGCCACAAACGCGCGGCTTCATCGGCGCGCGCGAGTTCGCCTTGATGAAGTCCGAAGCGATATTGGTCAACACCGGGCGCGGCGCGCTGGTCGACCGCGAGGCGCTGCACGACGTGCTCGCCAAACAGCGCATCGCGGGAGCGGGGCTGGATGTGTTTCACGATGAACCGCTGAAGGCGGGCGACCCGATACTGAGCTTCGCCAACACTGTGCTGTCACCGCACAACGCCGGGCAGACGCCTGAGGTGCGGCGCGATGGGTTGCTGCTGACGATACAGAACGTGAAGAAGTTTCTGGCGGGGGCGCCGCAGAATGTGGTGGTGTGAGTGCAGCTCATAGGGGAAATAATTTTTTAAAACAAATAGTTATGTGTAAGCATTAGGTTTCGATCTGGCATTCCGTGTAAGAACATACGGCTGAAAATGGTTGGCGGCTCCCGGCCATAAGGCGACATTCGCCGTTACGTTTAAATTACGTCGCTAACGATCATAAGACCGAGAGTTGTGCTGCGTTAGGGACTCACTTACTATGCTTCTTGGATGACTGCAGGTGCGCGTCCAGAACGTACCACAGCTCCGTTACTTTGGCGAAAACCGGTGTGCATTTGCAGAAAGGTAGCGGATATGGACACGACGGTGAAATCAGTCTTTGCCTTTTTTGTTGTGGCGGGCAGCATAGTCGCTGCCGGGCCGACCATTGCACAATGCTTCCCGACCAAGCCGCTGTCGATGGTGGTGTCGTAGTCCGCGGGCGGGCCCACCGACACGCTGGCGCGCATACTTGCAGAGCGCATGCGCCGCTCGCTTGGACAGACGGTCGTGGTCGAAAACATCGTGGGTGCATCCGGCTCGCTGGGAACGGGCCGCGTGGCGCGTGCACCACCCGGTAGAGCGGCGTTTGTTCGGGACGGTGGCGTTGGTAGTGCGGCGGGCGGGTGGCAGCGGCGCGCAATTGCTGCGCGCATAGGGCGATGGGCGTATGAAGGAACGATGAACTGGAAGATCAGGTCGCCATCATGATGAGAGCGGTACAAATCAAAATCGCGTACGTGATGTTTTTGAACCAATCTGCCGGCGCAATTCGAAAGAGATACTGACCTAAATAAACCCCGACGGTGAAGACGGGTGTCAATATGGCCGCTTGAATCAATAAGGAAACATTGTAGATGCCGTTCAGGCCCAACATGATCAAATATACTGTCAGGATGCAACAAATCGCTGCGAGAACATTCGCTCTGATGGCTCCTGGTGAGTGACCGGAGTTATGCAGATAGATGACAGAGAGCGGGAAGGCGGGCACGCCAAAAAACCCGCTGATCGCACCAGCTGCCGCACCAGTGGCAATGCCGACCAGGATCCGCCTCTTTCCTGCATACCTGTAGCCGAACATCATGACGATGGTTATGAGCAGTATCAGCACGCCCATGCCGCGCCGAATGAAAGTCGGATCTGCAGCCACGAAAAACGAGACCCCGAGCGGCATGGTTACGGCGCTGGAAACAGCGAGAGGGGCAACCTCTTTCCAGTCGGCTTTGCGCAACGCCTCAGGATACAGTGGCGCCTGGCTGAACAGCATGAGAATAACCAGGATACTGAACCCGGTTACCGGACCCAACAACAGCGCAAAGAGCGGGGCTGCAAATAAGGCGCCGCCAAAGCCGGCATAACCTTGGATGATGCCACTCGGCAGCGCGAGACATGCGGCAAGCAGCAAGCTCAACGTCCAAACATGTATCAGAGGTTGGAAGAATGTATCCAACTGAAATGCCAATCCTCCAGCCTGCGTCGAAATCGCGGGCTCAATATATGATCCCTGTCAGCATGGTCCGAACGCAAACGCACTTTGTCGCGGCTCAACGAAAAGTGACAACGGCCTCGGAATCGCCACCCGGTAAACCGGTATAGCGAATCTTGATGGTGCGACCGGCCTCCACGGCGTAGAACCTCCCCATTGCGCCCAGACTGAGAACGTCTCCGGCCCGCAGCCGGTAGCCCTGAGCATTGGCGAATCTGGTGAGCCACAACACCACGTTGAGGGGGTTGCCGAGGATGTCCGAGCCCTTGGCAATCTGGATGACTCGACCCGTATCGTCGGTCGTCGTCGATTCCATGTTCGCGAGTGCCTCGACGAACTCTGCCGTAGCCTGGACGGGAATGCCTTTGCCCATCACACCCGAACGAGACACGATGTCGTAGGCGGCAATGGTCGCGAGGTTCAGCGACTTTACTTCCGCCGGGAGATCGAGGATCTCGATGTACGGGAACACCTCGCTCAGGGAGCGCAGAGCCTCCACCGGAGTGCGCGCCTCGTTGATCCGTTCGTCCTTGACCGTAACAATCAGGTCCGCCTCATACTGGGGCCGCACGCCCAACCACTGTGTGTCTACTGAAATCCCTGACGCGAGAAACTGCTGCGCGAACATCACACCAAAGAGCGGTTCCTTAGCGCCGAAGCGTTCCTGCAGTGGCTTGTTGGTCAAACCGGCCTTGTACCCCACCACCTTGCCGAGATCGCGACTTAGCAGTGCCACGTATTTCTTCTGGGCGCAGTACGCATCGTCCAAGCTCGCGTCGCTGGGGAGGAGGGGGGCTGGCGTCTTCTTAAAAAATGCTTGGGCCATTGCATCGATCGTCTTTGCATCGGGACATGCTGCTGCCGCAATGGTAGGAAGCAGGGTGAGGGCGGCGGCGACAACGGGCACTAGGCGCATTCGATAAGTCATGGTGGTCACTCCTTGGTGAGTTGGACAGAGATTGGGGTTGGAGATGGTCTTGTCAGGCAGATAGTGATTTCTTCGCACATGCCGTCCTGCCTCGCGGCGAAGCATATCCATCGAATTTAATGCACTCGCACCACCACCTTGCCCATCTGCGCATCGGATTCAACATATTTTTTGGCATCGTCAATCTTGTCGAATGCAAACACTTTATCCACCACCGGCACGATGCGTCCGTCGTTCAGCATGGGCGCCACGTCGCGGATGAAGCAGCGCATGGCTTCGGCTTTTTCTTCGACCGTGGCGCGGCTGCCGGAAATGCCGAACACTTCGAAGCGGTTGGCGTGAAGCGCATTGAGGTCGATCTCGGCTTTCAGCACGCCATCGACGTAACCGACGATGCCGATGCGGCCCTTGCGTGCAAGCGAACGCATGAGTTCGGCGAAGATGGAGCCACCGACCAGGTTGATCGCGAGGTCCACGCCCTTGCCGCCGGTGAGCTCCTTGCACTTCGTGGCGAAGTCGGGCTTGCGCGTGTGAATGCCGTGATCCATGCCGAGCGTCTTCAGTTTTGCGAGCTTGGCCTCGGAACCCGAGGTGCCAATCACGGTTGCCCCCAATGCCTTGCCGATCTGCA
>OMIN01000107.1 GCA_900299145.1 Betaproteobacteria bacterium
GCCCGCCCTGCTCGACGCGCTGCGCGAGCGTTTTGGCGAGCGGCTCGCCACTTCGCAAGCCATCCGCGAACACCACGGCAAGGACGAATCCGCCTACCCCATCGCCGCGCCCGACGCGGTGGTGTTTCCGGAATCCACCGAAGAATGCGCGGCCATCGTCAAGCTGTGTGCGGCGCATGATACGACGATTATCCCCTTCGGGGTCGGCACGTCGCTCGAAGGCCACGTGCTCGCCATACACGGCGGCGTGTGCGTGGACATGAGCCGGTTGAATGGCATTTTGGCGGTCAATGTTGAAGACCTCGATTGCACGGTGCAGGCCGGTGTCACGCGCAAGCAACTGAACCAGCACCTGCTGCATACGGGATTGTTTTTCCCCATCGACCCGGGTGCGGATGCAACCCTCGGCGGCATGAGCGCGACGCGCGCCTCCGGCACGAACGCCGTGCGTTACGGCACCATGCGCGAAAACGTGTTGGGGCTGACCGTGGTGCTGGCCGACGGGCGCATCATAAAAACCGGTGGCCGCTCGCGCAAATCCGCGGCGGGTTACGATCTCACGCGGCTGTTTGTCGGCAGCGAAGGCACACTGGGCTTGATCACCGAAGTCACCGTACGGCTCTACCCGCAGCCCGAGGCTGCCTCGGCCGCGACCTGCGCCTTCCCAACAATTGACGCCGCCGTGCGCACCGTGATTCAAACCATTCAGTTGGGCGTGCCCATCGCGCGCTGCGAATTGCTGGATGCCGTCACCATCGGCGCCGTCAATCAGCAAAGCAAACTCGGCTTGCGCGAAGCGCCCATGCTGTTCTGCGAGTTTCACGGCAGTGCAGCGTCGGTGAAGGAGCAGGCCGAAACCGTGCAGACCATCGCGCGCGAGCAGGGCGGCATGGATTTCCAATGGGCCACGCAACAGGAAGACCGCACACGCCTGTGGCAGGCGCGCCACGACGCCTATCCCGCGTGCCGCCGCCTGATGCCCGGCAGCCGTTCCATGAGTACCGATGTGTGCGTGCCGATTTCACGGCTCGCCGAATGCATCGCCGAAACCAACAAGGATTTGCAAACCGCCACCATCCCCGTGGCGCTCTTCGGCCACGTTGGCGACGGCAATTTTCACTTGGTGATCGTGGTCGACCCCAACAACCCCGCCCATCACGACGAAGCTGAACACCTCAACCACCGCGTCGTCGAACGCGCGCTGGCGATGGATGGCACCTGCACGGGTGAGCACGGGATCGGCTTTGGCAAACTGGATTTCCTCGACGCCGAACACGGCGAGGCGGTGTCGGTGATGCGCGCGGTCAAGCAGGCGATGGATCCGCGGAATCTGTTTAATCGCGGGAAGGTGATACGCGTTTAGTTTCTGCAGGTGGGCGTTGAGTGCAGGAAACCTCAATCTTGGAACACAGATACGGAGTTGTCTTCAGTTGCACTGGTGCGGCCCCCGGTTCAAATCAAATTGTGCTGGTGCTAGTTATACCGTGAGGGCGACTGGTAGATCCGCAAGCTCTCCACGCAAGCTTTGAACTCCTTTGTGCGTTCGTCCAGTTTGGACTTGTGCGCGGAAAATGTAATCAGCACGCCAAGTTGAGCCGTGGTCGTTGCCAAATAGCGCGTGTAGTAGTTGGCGATTTCCGACCCCAGGTGCAACGCATCGATCCAATGGTATTCCCCGATCGCCTGTTCACCGTAGCGGACTACCTCGGAATCGTGTTCTTTGCCATCGCGTTCCGTTCGTTTCTTCGGCTTAGACACATGGTCTTTGTAAGCGGCGAGATTGTCCGATTCGTTGCGGATTTTTGCGGTAAAAATAATGACCGCATCGTGCGGTGGCGGGATGTCGGGCCGGCAGACGGTTTCCGTACCTTCCCGCACGCATACCCAGCCCGGGGGCAGCGCAAACTCGAAATAAGTGGTTCTGTGATAGGTCGGCGGCTTCGGCACGACCGCATACGCGATGAGCGCGCCCGTGCTTGTCAGCATCACGGCTGTCAGCAACAGTGAAAGCCAAAACATCGGCTGAAAGATAATGTTCATTACTGAACCAGCGCCATCTGGCGGCGCAGATAAGCCATCTCCTTGTTCAGGGTCTGGCGCATCTCATTGTCAATGGGTTGCTTGCTGTTGAGTGCACGGTTACACCACTCAAGGGCGGCTTGATAGCCAGAAGCTGCAGCCGCCTTGTTACCTGCGGCCAGATAAGTGTCAGCCAAAACTTCGTGGGCCAGTGCCGACTGATGGGCAAACCTCACTGCGCCTTCCTCAGGTGCTTTCAACTTGCCGAATAACGCCACTGCCTGTTGGGCTGATTTAAGCGCAACGTCCTTATCGTTGAGGTGCCGCAATGCGAGCCACCCGAGCCGGCGCAAATAGACTCCGTGCTCCATCGCCGCGCCATAGCGTTCGCTTTCCGTTCCAACCGACGCCTGTTGTGCTCGAAGTTCTGTCGCGCCTTCCATTATGGCGCGGGACGCCTTCCAGTCCTTCCGCTTTTCCAGATAGGGCAGGTATCTCCAGATCGCGTCCTCGTGGATATTGCGGATGTACTGATCTGTCAGGAAAGCGTGTCCAGCTTTGGCCGAGATGTCAATGACGTCTTTAAGTGCCGCATACTGCAGGGGATCCTCGGCGGCACTTCGTAACACGTACAGTTCGCGGCCCGCTTTGACATAGGCAATCGCAAGGTCCAGCTTGGGTGGCGTCGTGCTCTCAAATTCGGTGCGCATCCGTGTCAACCAGGCAGCCGTGCCTGCGATAGCCCCGGCTTTGTCTCCACGCTCAAACAATGCACGCGCCTGCTCATTTTGGCAGATCGTTGCCTCACGTGGCTCCATCGCACGGCGGCCGCGCGCCAGTCCCTGAATCAAGTCGCATTCGGTTCGCAGCATTTCTGAACGCAATGCGCTCAAATCCGTCGACGCGTCGATATCATCCGTGCGCCCGATCATGCCGGCAATGGCAAATACGCTGCGGTCAATCGCCACACCCGCCTGATAGCTTTCGTAGAGAGCGTAAGTTCCAAACCCCGTCGCGAACAGGAAAGCACCCGCGCCCGTTCCCGCCGCGATGGCAACACGGCGCCGGCGCGCCTGCTCGGCTCGCCGGGTGATTTCGTCAAAAGCCACGCCCAGCAATCCCGCAACGACCTTGGCCAACGCACGCACGCGGCCATCGCCTGATTCGCGGGCATCCGCGGCTATCGGTTCAGCCGCGTCCGTGCCTATCGCGCCGCTCTCATCCACGACATACTTCACCGCATCCGGAAAACACTCGTCATTGGCGCTTCCGGGCTCGCCCGCGATAATCACCGGAATGATCCGGTCGCCCCGTCCCATCGCCTTAAACAGGCGCACTTCTTCGTTGACATACTGGCTCGCCGCCGAGTTTGGCGAGCAAATGACCACCAGAAATTCGGATGCCTCAAGCGCCTTGATCGTGGCATCCTTCAAGGAGGAGCCGCCGGAAAAATCATCGCGGTCGCGAAATACCGGACGCAGCGTGCGGGGCACCGCGCCAGTGGGTGTCACCCGCCCGACCAGATCGCGCGGCACCTTCCAGCCTTCGAGTTGCCGGTGCAGCCAGCGCGCAAACACCTCGTCCGCGTGGCTATAGGAAAGAAACGCCTTGTATTGTTGTGCCATTGCGATTTTCAGGCGAAGTGCGGCTCCAACGTGATAGGCCTATTTTACCGCTCAGGGACTCTGGCAGAGGATGCTTCACGCACACACTTGATGGCCGTCTCCATCAACTCCCCGACCCGCGCCGCATCCGTTGCCTGCACCTTCTGATAAATGTCAGGCACATCTTCCATCGGCATGCGTGTCAGCGGCATTATTGTCAACAGCCCGCTACTGCGGCGCTGTTCAGCAAACGCCAGTTCATCACGGCACTGCGGGCTTTCAAAGTAGCGCGGGGTATACACCGGCAAAAACACGCGTGAACCCGCTATCGCGCGGTCGATCTCGCGCTTCCAGTCGCGCCCGCCGCCGATGCTGCCCTCGTCGAAAAACACCTTCAGCGGCGTGCCGTCCGCGTGCGTGGCCGCCAGCACTGGCGCGTGGACGTGTTGCTTGACCCACGCCGTGTTTGCCGGCGGCTGATGCGCGTAACTCACGAACACGTCGTATTGCACCGGCGCGGCTTCTTCGGCGGCGCGGGCAACGTATAGTGCATCGGCGGCAGCGCCCTGCGCGCGGTGCCAGCACAGCGCCGCAGCCGCCAGCACCGAAAACCATGCCAGCACCGCGGGCAACGCCATACGCTGCGCGTAGAGCAAGCCCCACAACGCCGCCCACACCAGCAGCCCCGCCACTGCCGCCGCCAGCGCAACCCCAATCAAGCGCCGGGGCAACGCGGCAGGCGTGCTCACGCGCCGTGCGAGACGGTAGCCGAAATAAAACGTCAATGCGGTCACCAACGCCAGCAAAAGTGCCACGCCCAACAGTGCCAAAGGCTGCGTCAGCGGCGCCACACCCCTGCTCGAGCCTTGCGCGGATAAATCCGACACCGCCCACGCCAGCAATTCCGGGCCGGGGCGATCCAGCGGGTTCTGCCGGTCTTCGGCAAAGCTGCCGATAATCACCCGTTTGTCGCGCAGGCCGCCGGCCGGCAACGGTAGCGCACCCTTGGCGCATCGTCCTTCCTGCGAATAACAATACGTCACCGCTCGCGTTTCGCTCGCATCGCCAAGCGGCGAGACCAGTCGGCGGGGCAACCGGTCGATCAGCTCCTGCGCGTTGTCGTGCAGCGCCACTGGCAACGCGGGCCGGTTGTCGGGCCCATCGCTGACGTCGTACCACAGCACGCCACCCGCGTGCGCGATACGCGTGTGGCCGAAGTTGACCACGTGCCGGGCATACAACTCACTCAGGTGTTCGGCCAGATAACCTGGATTCACAGGCTGCGATGCATCACCAAAACTCACCGTCGCGAACGTGCGCACCCGTGCGCGGCGCAGCGCTTCCAGCCCGGCATACAGGGCCTCCGCCCCCGCCGGGTTCTTGAAAAAATAAAAGTCCAGAATCACCTCGCGCGGCGCGTGTGCCGGATCACGCGCCAGTTCCTGCATCAACGCGCCCAACGCACGGCGCAGCGGCTCGGGGTTATCCTGCGTCTTGAATTCCGGCGGATACGGCACATCGATCAAGGCGATGTCCGGCGCCAGCTTCGGCAGATCCAGCGCCTGCACGCGGCCAAACAGCCACAGATCGGCGGATTGCCATACGCCGAATAAGCCGCTGGCGGCGGCGAGTAGCACCGCAAGCGCGTAGAGAGCCACGTGTTTCATGGTGTTGGTATAGCGCTACGTCAGGGGCGACGACATTCGTTTTTTACGATGGCAAATCATGAAGGATTAACAAATAAAAACAGATACTTACATGACATCCACTAGCGGAAATGCACTACCTCAAGCTAACGCTTTTCACGTTCCCTGATCCGCGCAGACATCGCATTGGCCTCTTCGCGATACTTGGCGGCAGCGGCCACATCACCAAGTTTCTCGTTGGCGTCACCCAGATTGCGCAAGCTGAGGGCGATCACATCCATGTCGCGCCCGGGAAACAGGCGTCGTTGCATCTTCAGCGACTGTTCGTAATGCTCAATCGCACGCCGGTATTCGTTCAGGTTCAGGTAGGCGACGCCGAGGTTGTTATACAGCACCGCGATGCCGTCGCGATCGCGCTCGCCAAACAGCCGCTTCCTCATCGCCAGCGCCTGTTCGTAATACGCGATGGCGCGGCGGTATTCGTTCAGGTTCTCATAGGCGACTCCGAGGTTCTGATACAGCACCGCGATGTCGTCGTGATCGCGCTCGCCAAACAGCCGCTTCCTCATCGCCAGCGCCTGTTCGTAATACGTGATGGCGCGGCGGTATTCGTTCAGTTCCGCGTAGGCCACGCCGAGGCCCTGCAATGCGTCTGCTTGTGCCGCTTCGTCCGTGTTTTGTCGAGCCGCTTCCAGATTGCGCTGGAACAGTGAGGCAGCCTCTTGATACACGCTCAAGGTGATCAGCATCCACCCCAAGCTCTCCCGAGCGCGCTGGATGCGTTGTTGGTCAGCGCCTTTTTCCGCCTCCGCCAGCGCCTGCCGGAAGTAGGCTTCGGCTTCCTTGAAATTGCCGAATTCTCGAAGATATTGCGCCTGGGTCAGGTCATAGCGTTTGGCCTGCCCAGCCTTGAGGGATTCGGCCTCGGCCACGTTCTCGACTTCGCGGGGTTGGCCTTGGGTATCCTGCGCGATGCGTACTGTGCCGGTGCGCTCGACTTCAACCGCGCCTTCGGCTACCTTGAATTCAACACTTTTGCCCGGCACCAAGGTGAGTTCGTAGTCGGTGCCCTTGACCGTGGCGAGAAAACGGTCGGGCGTATTGACGTTGAAGTAATCCAGCGCCTTGCTAATGGAAAACCGCGCGCGCCCTTCCATCATTTGCTGGCGCGCGCCGCGTGCGGATAAATGCAGCAGCACGATGCGCGAGCCGGGATAGAGCATGGTACGATTGCCGTTGGCATCCAGCAGTTCAACGCTGGCGCGCGGCGGCACGGCGATTTCGGCCCCCGGCGGCAGTTTGTCGTTTTGTTTGAGGGTGATGCGGGCGAGCGGGTCGGCGGAGCGGTCGCGGCGGCCCACGCCGGTGAGTTCGGACGTTTCTTTGCCGTCGAGCAGGAGCTTGGCCACTGTCCACACCATTTCCTGCGCGTGGGCTAAAGGCGTGACGCAAGCAGCGAGTAACAGCAGCGCGGCGGCGAATTGCCGGGCGGTGGTGAAAAACTGGTGCCGGGATGTGGGTGTCATGGCGGCCATTGTAAACCGCGTTTTGACGATTGGGCGGGTGGTTCACAATAATCAAAAACTTGCGCCCCGCCAACTGCCCAAGAGCGCAAAACCAACCCTGTCATTCCCGCGAAAGCGGGAATCCATAACACATCGCCATCTGAGAAGGGTTTATAGATTCTCGCCTTTGCGGGAATGACGGGGAGAATTTATACAGGCTACCTTGGTTACTCTGGTTTTCCCAAAAACTCCGGACGCGCCGTTACACTAACCGGTGTTGAATGAACGCTAATATTGATCAGTAAGTAAGGAGCGAACCCATGCGCAACCGCGACGCCAAGTTACCCAAGCTGCCCGATCCAATGACCACGATACCTTCACACAATACAGCGTGCGGCCGGCCGGTAAAGCCTGGGTCGCCCGCTATCAAAAGCACATCGCCACGGCGACCAGTGTGATTGTGGCGGGCGACGAAATCAC
>OMIN01000108.1 GCA_900299145.1 Betaproteobacteria bacterium
CTGAAGAAACTGATCCCTTCGCCTTCGCCCTTGATGTAATCGTAGCCCCACTTCCATTGATAGCCAGTGACCTTGATGGTCAGATCGGGATCAGAAGTATCACGTAACTGGATCAGCGCGCGCGTCGCGGGCCACGCCATCGCAACCAAAATAATGGCCGGCACCACCGTCCAGCCCACTTCCACCCAGAAATGCTCGTGGAAATTCGCGGCCTTGTGCCCCACCGATTTGCGGTGCGCGTGAACGGCGTAGAACATGAAGCCGAACACCACGACAAAAATCACCACGCAAATCCAGGTGATCACCATGTGCAAGTCATAAATGGTGTGGCCAAGCGCCGTATTCGGCGTTTGCAGGTTGAGCTTGTACTCCGCGAACGCGGCGGCCGGCGCCAGCAGCGCCATCAGCATCATCGGCAGCCTTGTCACAACCGCCAACCTCGCCAATAGCGTGGACACCTTGGAAATTATTGCCCGCTTGTTACTCATTCTTCCCCCGGATGGTTACTACCGCTCAACTTGATACTAGTACCACTAGCCCTCAACCGCCGCGCAGTCTGGCTTGCAGCTCCCGCGCCAACCTTTGCCGGCCGCCATCATCAAGATAGCGGCCCACTTCCACTTCCCTGCCGTGCGAGCGCAGTGCGAGCCGCGTAATCGAACCGTGCCAGCCGCTCTGCTCCACCACTAGCTGCGCCCAGGCGCGGTTAAATTCATAATGCCGCGTTTGCGACGCCTCGCATACCGCCAGCGCCACCGCGTTGCCGCGGATCACCAGCGATTCCGAATCCCGCGCATGGCGTGTGATCCAGACAAAAGTCACATACAGCGCGAACGCTTCCAATCCGGCGAACGGCAGAATCAGCCATGCGCCCAGCGCCGCGAACATCACTGCAATCATCAGGGAAATCAGCGCCAGGGAAGTAAACACCATTGCACAACAGCGTGTGCCCGGCGAATCACCCGCTATACCGGCATTTCCTGTAACACCGGCCAGCGAATTCATCCGGCGCGTATGCAACGCGAACTCCCCAAGCTGACCGCCGGCGCCCTCGAATGCCATATTATTGAAACCCTCGTTGATGCGTTTGCAGGATTCCATCGGACGCAGGCGAAAAGCCCCCCTGATAAGCAGGGTGAATTTAACACAGCGAAGGGTATCGAGGCAACTTGGTAAGCCCTTGAATCCTCGTGAAATCTCGTTGATGCATCGCATTGACACGCGCGATTTTTCAGGCTACGCGCGCATCGCGCAGCCATTGCTCAACATGTGAATCCCACTGGCGAGTGACGGTAACCACATCCCGCGCCGCGCCAAACGCGATGCGTACAAGCAACGGCGCGGCAAGCCTTTCGTGCAAAGCCGCGACGTTTTCATCCGCGTAAGGCATGTCTGCATCAATGTGATTGGCCACCCAGCCGGCCAGCACGAGGCCGCGCGCGCGGATCGCCTCCGCCGTGAGCAGCGCATGATTTAGGCACCCCAGACGCATGCCCACCACCAGCACCACCGGCAGCGCCAGTTCGCGCGCCAGATCGGCGCTGGTTTCGCTGCCATTCAACGGCACACAAAAGCCGCCTGCCCCTTCCACGATCACAACGTCAGCAAGCGCCGACAGGCGTGCGTAAAATTTAATTATCTCTTTGATTTTTATGGTTTTTCTATTAATGTCCGCTGCAATGTGCGGCGCAATCGCCTGCTCGAAACAGTACGGATTGACAGCCCCGCGCGGCGCGCTCACGTTGCCAGCGGCGATCAGTTGCTCAACGTCTTCATTCACCCACGCGCCATTGACGAATTCTGCGCCCGCCGCCACCGGCTTCATGCCCACCGCACGCGCGCCGCGCGCCGCGAACGCACGCAGCAGCGCGCAAGCGACCAGCGATTTGCCAACGCCGGTATCGGTGCCCGTAATGAACAGCCCGTTAGGCGTGAGAGGTGAGGCGTGAGGCGCGGCGCTCATGGTTCTCGTGCAGGTTTGATGTCGATGATTTTTTTGCCGCTTGCCGTCACGCGCGGCAGCGGCTTCCATGCGTGGCCGTAGATCACCTCAAACGTTGCGGGGAGTTTGCGGTCACGGCGTAACGGTTCGTACGCTTCGGCAACCGCCACCAGCCGCGCGCGGCCGGTAAGGCCCTGCGCACGGTCTTGCGTGGCGTTGTGTGCGCCAATGGCTTTGAGGTCACGCATCAGCGCGCGCACGTCCGGGTAGGTAAGCGTAAACGGCTCCATGTCCATCACCGGATCGGCGTATCCGCGCTTGACCAAAATGTCGCCGATGTCGTGCAGATCAACAAAGCGACTGACGTGCGTGTGCCTATCCACTGTTGAAAACGCCGCGCGCAATTCCTTCAGGGTATCCGGCCCGAAGGTGCTGAACATCAAAAGCCCGCCGGGTTTCAGCACGCGGTGAAATTCGCCGAACGCGTGGTCCAGATCGTTAACCCATTGCAGCGCAAGATTACTCCACACCAGATCTACGCTGGCGGTGGCGAGTGGCAGCGCTTCGATGTCGCCACAGACTTCCATAACCTTTTGATTTAAAAAGAATTTAAGCCATGGGGTTGGCGCTCGCTCACGCGCCTTTTGCAGCATGGTGAGCGCGATATCGCAAGCCATGAGGCGCGCCTTGGGATACCGCGCGCGCAACAGCGGCAGCGCGTTGCCGGTGCCACAACCGGCGTCGAGCAACAGTGCTGGTTGATGCTTAATGAGATCGAGCCGCTCGTTCATGCGTTTGCACACTTCGTGCTGCAACACGGCGGCCACGTCGTAACTCGCCGCAGCGCGCCCGAACGAACGGCGCACGGCGGCTTTGTCAAACTGCGGTGGTTTCATCGAAAAATCTGCTGAGCATCGCTGCGAACGCATCGGTGCGGCTCAAAAATGGTGCGTGGCCTGCGCCGGCGATAGCCTCAAAACGCGCGTTGGGCAGCGCGCGGCTTAGCGCCTCGCCCGCCGCGCACGGTGTGACTGCATCAGCTTCGCCGTTAATCACCAGCGTCGGTTGCGTAATGCTCGCCAAGTCGGCGCGCAAATCGGTGGCGCGCAAAATCTCCAGCCCGGCTTCGAGCGCCGCGCTCGCGGGCAACTCGTGCGTGAATAGCGCCGTGCGCAACTGGTGCGCCACACGCACGGCCTGCACATCGCCCTGGGATTGCAATGCGACAAAGCGCCGCAGCAAGGAACCGCCATCGCGCTTGAGTTGCGTGGCGAATTGCCGCATCAGTGCGGGTGTCACGCCGTGCGGCCAGCGCTCACGCTGCACAAAGCAAGGTGTTGCGGCGACCAGCGCCAGCCGTTCGATTTGCGCCGGTGCGCGCTTCGCCCACATGAGTGCGACCTGCGCGCCCAGCGACCAGCCGAGCACGTGGCAGGTTTTCGGCGCCGATTTCGCAAATGAGGCTGCGAGTTGGCCCGCGATGCGCTCCAGAGTGTAAGGCTCGCACGCGGGCGCATCGCCATAGCCGGGTAGCGGCATCACGGTAACGCGAAAATTTTTCCCCAACGCACGCGCGAGCGGCCGAAAAATTTCGGTGTGGCTCGCCCAGCCGTGCAGCAACACCAGATGCGGTTTGCCGATCATGTGAATACCGTTGCGGCGTCGCGCAGCGCCGTGCCGAGTTGACGAATGTCGTCGGCGGTGTGTGCGGCGGAGAGTGAAATGCGCAGACGCGCCGTGTTGGGCGGCACGGAGGGCGGGCGTATCGCGGGCACCAGAATGCCGCGCGCTTTGAGCGCGTCAGCCACGGCAAGTGCGGCGCGGTTATCGCCGATGATCAGCGGCTGGATGGCGGTGTCCGAAGATAGCAGTCGCCAGCTCGACGGAATGGATGTAAGTATTTGTTTTAATTGATAAATATTTTTCTGGAGCTGTTGACGCAAAGCGCCACCATCGGCGATGAGTTCAACGCTTTTCATGAGCGCACACGCCAGCAGCGGCGGTATCGCCGTGGTGTAAATGTAAGTGCGCGCGCGCTGCATCAAGGTTTCGATGAGGTCAGCCTCGCCCGCGACAAACGCGCCGCATACGCCAGCGGCCTTGCCCAGCGTGCCCATGTAAATCACGCGTGGGTGCTTGACGTTGAAGTGCTCGAGCACGCCACGGCCGTTTTCACCGAGCACACCAAAGCCATGTGCGTCGTCGAGCAGGATCCACGCGTCGTGTCTGTCGGCGAGCGCCACGAGTTCGCGCACTGGCGCAATGTCACCGTCCATGCTGAACACGGCATCCACCGCAATCAGTTTGCGGCGAGCCTTCGTCGTCGCGAGCAGCTGCTCAAGTTGCGTGAGATCGTTGTGTGCGTACCGCTTGAATTGCGCGCGTGAAAGCTGGCAGGCATCGTTCAGCGAGGCGTGATTCAAGCGGTCGGCGAACACGGCATCCTCGCGACCCAAGAGCGCCGTAACCGTGCCGATGTTGGCCATGTAGCCCGTGGAAAACAGCAGCGCGCGCGGCAGTTGCACAAAGGCCGTGAGCGCCTGTTCGAGTTGCTCGTGCGCGCGCGCGTGACCGAGCACCAGATGCGAAGCGCCCGCGCCGACGCCGTGCGCTTGCGCGCCCGCCTGTGCGGCGGAAATCAAATACGGGTGATTGGCCAGGCCGAGGTAATCGTTGCTGCAAAATGCAACGTAAGGATTGCCATCGACGACAACTTTCGCGCTTTGTGCGCTTTCCAGCGTGCGGCGTTGGCGGCGCAGGCCTGCTGCGTCAAGGCGCGCGAGTTCTTCGGCGAACATCGTGGGATAGCTACTGTCTTGCGGGCTCCATCGCATGCAGCCCCAGCTTCGCAAACAGCACCTGATCTTTTTCCACGTCAGGGTTTCCCGTGGTGAGCAGCTTCTCGCCGTAAAAAATCGAATTCGCCCCCGCCAGAAAACACAGCGCCTGGATGCCTTCTGGCATTTCCTGACGGCCAGCCGAGAGCCGCACCATGGCTTTGGGCATGGTGATGCGCGCGCAGGCAACAGTCCTTACAAACTCCAGTAAATCGAGCGTTTGTGTGCCATTCAGGGGCGTACCTTCAACCTGCACCAGATTGTTGATCGGCACGGATTCGGGATACGGATTCATGTTCGCGAGCTGCGTAATCAATGCAGCGCGTGCGCGGCGGGTTTCGCCCATGCCGACAATGCCGCCGCAGCACACATGAAGGCCAGCATCGCGCACGCGCGAGAGTGTGTCGAGGCGATCATCCTGCGTGCGTGTGGAAATGATCTGGCCATACAACTCCGGCGCGGTGTCGATGTTGTGGTTGTAATAATCAAGGCCCGCGTCTTTCAATTGTTCGGCTTGCCCTTCTTTTAGCATGCCGAGTGTGGCGCAGGTTTCCATACCCAGCCCGCGCACCGCCCTCACCATGTCGATGACCTTGTCGAGATCGCGCTGCTTCGGCCCGCGCCACGCCGCGCCCATGCAAAAGCGCGTTGCGCCGTTGTCTTTGGCGCATTGCGCGGCGGCGACCACCTTTTCGATGGACAGCATGTCCTCATTTTCCACGCCGGTGTGATAACGCGCGGCCTGCGGGCAATAGCCGCAATCTTCCGGGCAGCCGCCGGTTTTGATCGACAGCAGCGTTGAGCGCTGCACGGCGTTCGGATCAAAATTTTCCCGATGCACGGTCTGCGCGCGATACATGAGATCATTAAACGGCAGGTCGAATAAGGCGGCGACTTGATCGACGTTCCAGCGCCCGGCACTGGCAGGCGCGCCAGACGGATCGTGCAGCGGAGGTAACGAAGGGCGCGAATCAGGCGTATCCATGGCGGCTAAAATTATTGAATGAATTGAACCACTTACAGTGTCGTCAATGAACCCCAGGTTGTCAAATTTTACATCCAGGATTTTGGCGCAGTGCGTACACTTTGCCCAGCAGCTGGTTGCGCCATCGTGCCTTTTGTGCGCCGGCCCCAGCGCGGGCGCGCTGTTGTGCAAGCCTTGTGAAGACGATCTGCCCCATTTGCTACCGGTGGCCCCGGCTCATGGCGCACTGTGCGACACCTGCGCGCTGCCTATCACGGCGGGCACGCGTTGCGGCGCGTGTCTGGCCAACCCGCCCGCCTATGACCACGTTTGCGCGCCGTTTACCTATGCCTTCCCCGCTGATGCGCTGGTGCGGGCGCTGAAGTATCGCAACGGACTGGCGATCGCGCCACTGCTCGGCAACGCCATTGCGGACACGCTCGACGTGCGGCCCGATGTCATCATCCCCATGCCGCTGGCCGATGCGCGCCTGCGCGAGCGTGGCTTCAATCAGGCGCAGGAAATCGCGCGCCACGTCGCCCGGCGTAGCGGCATACGACTGGCGCCGCGCGCCTGCCGCAAAGTACGCGACACCGCGCCGCAAGCCGCGCTGCCGTGGAAGGAACGCGCGAAGAATGTGCGCAAGGCGTTTGTCTGCGACGAAGATTTCACCGGGCTGCATGTCACGGTGGTCGACGACGTGATGACCACCGGCGCCACGTTGAATGAAATCGCGCGCAACATCAAACAGGCGGGCGCCGCACGCGTCACCGGTCTCATCGCCACGCGCACGCTGCCCGGCGCTTTTCGTAAGAACAGAACGCACGCGCCCGATGTTTGACATCGTCCTCTACGAGCCGGAAATCCCGCCCAACACCGGCAACGCCGTGCGACTCGCGGCCAACACCGGCGCGCGCCTGCACCTCGTCAAACCCCTGGGGTTTTCGATCTCGCACAAGCAACTGGAACGCGCAGGCATGGATTACCGCGAATTCGCCGACGTCACCGTGCACGATGACTGGCGCGCCTGCGAAACACACTTCATCGGGCGGCGGCTATTCGCCGTCACTACCCGCGGCACGCAACGCTACGACACCGTGGCCTTTCAGGAAAACGATGTCTTCCTCTTCGGCCCCGAGAGCCGCGGCCTGCCGCAAGCGATGATCGATGAACTCCCCGCCGGGCAACGCATACGGTTGCCGATGCACACGGCCGCGCGCAGCCTTAATTTATCAAACGCGGTGGCCGTGGTGGTTTATGAGGCTTGGCGGCAGGTGGGGTTTGTGGAGGGCCATTGAGAACCTGGCATCTTAGGTAGCAGGTGGCGATGAAATCGCGAATCCAAATAAGTATCTGTTTTTATTACGTTTTTCATTCCCTCGCAGAAAAGACAAGTTGTCGGAGAGGCAGTGTGAGTTCGGTAACGTAGGATGTAGAGAACACTCTGAACATCGGGGAGCAGGGCAGATTTCCAAATGAATTCTTGGAGATAGCGTTCTCTCTCTTGATGCGGAAATTCCTGTTTGGGTGGGCTCATGGCTATGGTGCACGACAGACTGCCGGGACGCTTTGGGTAAAAGTTACAGAAACTCGCGATATGCTTGATCTGTATCAGCGGTCTCTACTTGCGGGGTGTCAAGCTGAACCCGACATATCCAAATGCATGGCATTAGCGGCGCGCTTTGTTTTCGTACACCACGATTGACGGTGGCTACGTACTCATATCGGCTTTCCGTAATTTGATCTCGGGTATTTCTCAGGTAAAGCTATGTTCAATATTATTGTTGCCACGGCACTCGTCCTTGTAACCACTGCCGTTTATGGTGCGGAAATTAATACCGGATCGGACAATGAGCTACGGCTTGGCATTTCGAGCACTTCGAATCTTTTTGCAGAACAATCCTACCGCCTTGCAGAATGGGAACTGGGAACGCTTCAGACCGGACAACGATTCACCGGGACAATCGGACTCGTTAGCCCGATAGATCTCCAAGCCCCCTGGCTCCAGTCTGACCCGGGACTCGAGTTGGAAATTTACGCTGCTCCGTCCGGATCAACCGGAAGCAAATATGGTGTGCGAGCCGATCTGTATCGCGACTCCATCGTCGGAGACATAGTGTACAGATATGAAGGCTTTCAGATATTTGCCGGATATAGAATTGCCGGCGAAGGTGGCGAGGCGAGGGGTGGAATCGGTTACGCTTTATTCCTCCACGGCAGCGGGCCATCCCTGGAACACGGCCCCATTGTCTTTGACCGCCTAGTTTATGACGTACATTTTTTTTCCGCGATTCCGGAACCAGGCAATGGCGCACTTCTGGTCAGCGGGTGCCTGCTCATTGCAGGTGTGATCATGCATCGACAAAGAAAGGGAATTAAAGGGTAACAGGCTTGGAGGCGAACCTTGGCGTTGGCCCTTGAATGCGCTGAGCTCCGCCTCAAACCTTAAATCGTTCCCCGAAGCCGCCGCTTGATGTGCATCAACATCGCCGGAGCCTCGCCATTCGATACTGCGCCTAAACGTAAGGCGGCATCGGGCTCAACATGCAGGCCAACAATCAGGCTTACTGGAATGTTGAAGCAGCCACGCTGCTCACGCGGCTGGGCAGCAGCACGCGGGGGTTGTCCGCGGAAGCGGTCGCCGAACGCCTGAAACGCCACGGCGCGAATGCCGTCGCACAAAAAGCGCGCCGTGCCGCGCTGAAACTCCTGCTGCGGCAGTTTGCCAGTCCGTTGGTGATGATTCTGGTGTTCGCGGCGGCCGTGTCGCTGGTCATGCGTGACTGGGTGGAAGCCACGATAATTCTCGCCATTGTGCTGGGAAGCTGTCTGCTCGGCTTTTCACAGGAATATCGCGCCTCGGCGGCCATCGCACGCCTGAAGCAACGCCTGGCGCTGACAGTGCGCGTGCGGCGTGGCGGCTGCGTGACCCGTGTTAACGCCTCTGCGGTGGTGCCGGGAGACGTGATCGAACTGGCGGCGGGAAATCTGGTTCCCGCCGATGGCGTGATCCTCGACGCCAAAGACTTTCTGGTCAGCGAAGCCGCGCTGACCGGCGAGTCGTTCCCGGTCGAAAAGCAGCCGGGCGTGGCCGCCGCCGATGCACCGCTGGCCGCGCGCGGCAATTGCGTGTTTCAGGGCACCTCGGTGCGCAGCGGTACGGCGTCGGTGTTGGTGGTAAAAACCGGGCCCGATACTGCCGTCGGCAGCCTGGCTGCGCGTCTGGCGGAAGACCCGCCGGAGACGGATTTCGCGCGCGGCGTGCGCCATTTCGGCTATTTGCTGCTGCGCGTGATGCTGGTGATCGTGTTGTTTGTGCTGATGATCAACCAATGGCTGGGGCGTCCGGCGCTGGATTCGCTGCTGTTTGCCGTGGCGCTGGCGGTGGGACTGTCACCGGAACTGCTGCCCGCGATTGTGAGCGTGACGCTGTCGCATGGCGCGCGCGCGATGGCGCAACGCGGCGTCATCGTGCGGCGGTTGGAAGCCATTGAAAACCTCGGCAGCATCAATGTGTTTTGCACCGACAAGACCGGCACGCTGACTGCGGGTGTCATTACTCTGGATTCCGCGGTCGATGCGCAAGGCAATGCCTCGCCACGGGTCGAGCAGTTGGCGTACCTTAACGCCGCGCTCGAAACCGGCATCGACAATCCGCTCGATCGCGCCATCGTCGCGGCGGCCGAACGGTCGGGATTCACAAGCACAGGCTACGACAAAATCGACGAAATTCCCTACGACTTTTTGCGCAAGCGGCTCACCATTGTGGTGGCAGATCACGCCACTCCCGCGCAACATTGCATCATCACCAAAGGGGCGGTCGCCCAAGTACTCGAAATTTGCACGGCAATGACACGCGAAAGCGGCGAGATCCCGCTGGACGATGCCCAGCGCGCGCAACTCGAAGCCTACTTTCAACAGCAAAGCACCCTCGGCTTTCGCGTGATCGCGGTGGCAAGCAGACGTGGGGCGCGCAAGGCGCACTATGGGCGCGATGACGAAACGCGCATGTGTTTTGAGGGATTCCTGCTGTTCTTCGACCCGCCCAAGCCCGAAGCCGAACAGGCCATACGCGAGCTCGCCGCGCTCGGCATACGCATCAAAATCATCACCGGCGACAACCGCCATGTCGCCGCTCACGTGGCCAAGGCGATCGGGCTCGACGCGCGAGCCCTGCTCACCGGCGGGCAAATTGCAAAACTCAACGACGAAGCGTTGTGGCATCTGGCGCAAGACACAGACTTGTTCGTCGAAGTCGATCCGCAGCAAAAAGAACGCATCGTGCTGGCGCTGCAGCGCACCGGCAATGCCGTCGGCTATCTGGGCGACGGCATCAATGATGCGCCGGCGCTCAAAGCCGCGGACGTGGGCATCTCCGTCGATCAGGCGGTGGATGTGGCGCGCGAATCGGCCGATGTGATTTTGCTGCGTCCGGATCTGGCGGTACTGCGCCGCGGCGTGGAAGATGGCCGCCGCACCTTCGCCAACACGCTCAAATACATCTGCATCACCACCAGCGCCAATTTCGGCAACATGGTGAGCATGGCGCTGGTGACGCCACTGTTGCCGTTCCTGCCGCTTGCGGCAAAGCAGATATTGCTCAACAACTTTCTCTCCGATTTGCCCAGCATCGCGATCTCCACCGATAACGTCGACCCGCAGCAGATTGAGCACCCGCAGCGTTGGGACTTGAAGCAGATTCAGCGCTTCATGATCGTGTTCGGATTGGTCAGCACCGCCTTCGATCTGCTGACGTTTTGGGTGCTGCTCAAATTGTTCCACGCCACCGAAGCGCAATTTCAAACCACGTGGTTTGTGGTGTCGCTGCTCACGGAGCTTGCGGTGGTGCTGGTGTTGCGCACGCGTATGGCTTGCTGGCGCAGCCCGCCGAGTGGCATCCTGTTGTGGACCACCGTTGCAGTCGGCCTCCTCACGCTGATGCTGCCCTACTCCGGCGCGGCAACCGCCCTGTTTGGCTTTGTCACGCTGCCGGGAACCATGCTGATCACGACCATCCTGATTGCGGCTGGGTATGTAACGGCAACGGAACTCTTCAAGTCACACTTTCACGCGCCCCTGGTTCAGCCCCCAAACGGCACGGCTCGTTAGCTCAAGGCGCATTGTAATTTAAGTATTTGATTTAATTTATTATTTTATCGACACCCTCATCGATGACCATGACTGAGGCTAAATCCTGCACAACCTCAGGGCCTTGGGAAAGGCGAACCATTTACCCTTGCCGCGCCGCCACCGCATGATTGGATATCACTTCCAGCACCCGCCGGCGATCAGCATTAAATAGTTCCGTACGCACCACTGCGACATTGCGGCCGCTTTGCAATAGGGTGGCGCGCGCGCTGATGGCCTTGCCTTCGCCGGGGCTGATGTACCACGCGGAGGCGCCGGTGAGCAGCGGGTGCTGCGGCACTGCCGCTTCGGCGGTGACGAGTGCGGCGTGCATCAGGAAACCGCCCTGCACGTGACCGACGCGATTGCCAATATGCAGGCCCACCGCCAGTTTGCCGGCAGCGCCCTTCGCGGTGCGCTTGACGACCGGGTTGCACAGCGGCGCGAGGACGTCGCCGTTGGGCGCATCGCGCAGGGCTTTTTCAAAGCGGCGCACGGTTTCTTTTTCGAGGGCTTCGAGTTCGTTCTTTTTGAGCAGGGGCCGCATATGGCCGTTCTCGCCGCCTTCCCACGGCAGCCCGCTCATCACGCGGCCCGGCGGCGCAGGCGGCGCCACCCACGTGCCCGACATGCGCATGACTTCGCGGCCGCCGGCCGTGAGATGCCCGCTGGCGAAGCTTTCCGGCAGCGCAGTGCGCGGTGAAAAGCCGCTGCCCTGACACACGGCCTTTAGTGTGCCGATGGCGGGCTCGCCGGTGAATTCCGTGCGCAGCATCAGCGTGGCGGTGCGCGCGTTGGGGTCGCTGAACACACGGTTCGCACCCGCGAGCGCAATGTCCGCCAGATAAATCAGCGCCGCGCGGTTGACGACGCCATTGGCGTCAGTGCAATGCGGGCCGGGCTCTACGACAAATTCGACACCTGATTTCTCAAAGCGCGGGACAGTCAGGTCGAGGTAGTAGCCGACAAAATGCATGCCCGGCGCGCGGTTACTGGAAATCGCGCGCAACACTTTCTGGCGGATAAAGGATTGGGTTTGTGGATCAATGCTCATGAAATGTATTTTAAGTATATGTTTTTATTGAGTATTTTATAATTCGGCTTTTGCATCGCGTGCCAGCAGTTCACGCGCCACGGCCGCCGCCGAACCGGGTGCATCGAGCACGCGGCACACGGCCTCGGTGATCGGCATGTCGATGCCGCGTTGGCGGGCGATGAGCGCAACTTCACGCGCACTGTAGACACCTTCGGCCACGTGGCCGAGTTCGGCGAGGATGGCATCCAGCGTCTTGCCTGCTGCGTCCTTCGCGCTTTCCGCCAGCATCAGCCCCACACGGCGGTTACGCGACAGGTT
Organism: Betaproteobacteria bacterium; assembly: GCA_900299145.1. Classification (GTDB taxonomy): domain Bacteria; phylum Pseudomonadota; class Gammaproteobacteria; order Burkholderiales; family SG8-41; genus UBA5216. The sequence continues at coordinate 12,225 of OMIN01000108.1, forward strand.
GCCGGTGCAGGTGAGTATCAAATCGCCTACGCCGGCGAGCCCCATGAAGGTTTCCGCACGCCCGCCGAGCGCCACGCCCAGCCGCGTGATTTCCGCGAGGCCGCGTGTCATCAACGCGGCGCGTGCGTTCAAGCCAAGGCCGAGGCCATCGCAAATGCCGGTGGCAATCGCCATCACGTTTTTCACCGCACCCGCAACTTCCACGCCCACCACGTCGCTGCTGGAATACACGCGCAGCGAACCGCCGTGCAGCTCACGCGCGGTGGCGGCGGCAAACACAGCGTCAGCCGAAGCGAGGGTCAGCGCCGTCGGCTGGCCGCGCGCGACTTCCTCGGCGAAGCTGGGGCCTGAAAGCACGCCGCAAGTCGCTTGCGGCAATTCAGCAGCGCAGATTTGATGCGGCAGCAAGGCCTGTTCGCGCTCGAACCCCTTGCACAACCACACCACGGGTGCGTTGCTGTGCGCGGCATTCAACTGCTGCAAGGTCGCACGCAAGCCCGCCGTGGTCATTGCGGCCAGCACCAGCGACACATTGTTCAGTGCCAGCGGCAAATCCGCGGTGACCTTGACGCTGGCGGGTATGACGATATCCGCAAGATAACGCTGATTGACACGCTGCGCATTCAGCGCCGCGGCTTGCCCGGGATCACGCGCCCATAGCGACACCGCGTGGCGCGCAGCCAGATGCACGGCCATGGCGGTGCCCCAGGCGCCCGCTCCGAGCACGGCGATGTTCATTCGGGAATGTGGTCTGAATGTGGTCTGAATGGATCGCGTGGAAAACCGGCGGGCCCGCGCGTCACACGCCCCACACCTGCGCAGCGCGTATGAACCCCGATGCGCCGTCGCGATGCCGCACCTTGAGCCAGCCGCTGGCCAGCGTTTCGCTCAATTCCAGCACGACATTCTGCTGCGCGCGAAACACCGGCGGCGAATTTTCATCGGCATCCACGCGCACTTGCGCGGATGCCACCTTGACCATCACCGTGCGTTGTTTGTTGCTTACTTTGCCGGCTTCCACCCAATTCAGCGCACCAGTGGCGTCGCGCACTTTCACCCAGCCCTGCAACACCACCACCACTTCCAGTGGATATCCCTGGCTGACGATAAAACGCTTTTGCGATTGCGTGGACGGCGCATCGTAGAGAATGACGGCCTCGTCGGTGGCCGAACGAAACTCGGCTGCACTGGCAATGCCTGCGCTGGCGCAGCACGCCGCCAATATCAGGCTTGCGACGCCACCCCGCATGTCAGTTAACCTTCGCTGGCGCAGCTCCGGCCTGCGCCTGAGCCGCGCGCTGCTGCGCCGCCTGCTGGAACACCTGGTTGAAATCCATGTGGTGCAACACCACTGGCGGAAATCCCGCGCGGCCGATGGTGCTTGACACCGCCTCGCGCGCGTAGGGCAACAAATTGGTCGGGCACAGAATGCCGAGCACGGCGTCGAGATCCTGCGGCGGCAGATTGCGGATGTGAAACAAGCCCGCCTGTGCCACTTCAACCAGAAACACCGTGTGATCCTTCGCCTTGGCGGTAACGGTGATGGTGAGCACCACTTCGTAGAGCGCACCCTGCTCGACGACATTGGCGCCGGTGTGCACGTTCACTTCCACCTGCGGCTGTTCGTTCTGCAAAAAAATCTTCGGCGCGGCGGGCACTTCGAGCGACATGTCCTTCACGTAGATTTTTTCGATGCTGAAAATCGGCTGCGTCATGTCAGCCGGATTCTGTGCATTGGGCGCATTTGGCGCGGGGGCTTGTTGGCTCATTAAAGAACTTTCAGATTGGCTTTTGAAATACGGTTACTTTGCCAGCAGCGGATCGAGTCCGCCCGCGCGATCAAGCGCGGAAAGATCATCGTAGCCGCCAACGTGCGTGTCGCCGATGTAAATCTGCGGCACGGTGCGCCGCCCGGTTTTTTCCATCATTTCAGCACGGCGCGCGGGATCTTTATCGATCATGATTTTTTCGATTTCCTTCACGCCCTTGCTTGCCAGTAACCGCTCCGCGGTTACACAGTAGGGTCAAACTGCGGTGCTGTACATTACGACTTTGGCCATGATCGTCCTTGTGGGTATTATTTAAGCATTTGATTTAATTAACTATTTTTCCAGCGGCATGCCCGCCTGCGACCACGCGCTGATACCGCCGCGCAATGCCACCACATCGGCGAAGCCCTGCTTTTTCAACGTCTCGACCGCAGCCGACGCACGGCGCCCCATGGCGCAACTGACAATCACCGGCTTTGACTTGAATTTTTCCAGCTCCTTCACGCGCTCGGCCAGCTGCTTTTCAGGAATGTGGCGCGCGCTGTTGATGTGGCCGCTGTTGAATTCGCCCTCGTCGCGCACGTCGATCACCACCGCGTCCTTGCGGTTGATCAGTGTTACCGCGTCCATCGGGCCGACTTCCGCGCCGGGACGCATGCCGCGCGAAAACAGCGGAAACAGCAGCATGCCGCCGGAGGTGATCGCCAGCCCGAACAACACCATGTTGAGCGGGCTTTTCTGAATGTAGGTAAAAAAACTGGCTATTGACGCATCCATAATGCTTCCGAAGCGCACTCCTGATTTGGGCTAGAATTATACCGTATGCGCATGCCGCAAAAAAACCTTTGTAAAACATGAACCTGGCGTAAAAACTTCCGTGAAAATCACTCCCGTTTTATTGATTATTCTCGACGGCTTCGGCCACCGCGAGGAATGCGACCACAACGCCATTTGCCAAGCGCGCAAGCCGCACTGGAATTTTTTGTGGGGTAAGTACGCGCACACCGTTATCGACGCTTCGGAAAAAATGGTGGGCCTGCCCACGGGGCAGATGGGCAATTCCGAAGTCGGCCACATGAACATCGGCGCCGGCCGCGTGGTGTATCAGGATTACACGAAAATTGAACATGCGATTGAAACCGGCGAATTTCGCAGAAACCCGGTGATGGTGAAGGCGATTGAGGTGGGCAAAACCAACGCGCTGCATGTGCTGGGCCTGCTGTCGCCCGGCGGCGTGCACAGCCACGAGTCGCAAATCCTTGAACTGGTGGACATGGCTGCGAAAGCGGGCGTGAAAAATCTTTACGTGCATGCGTTTCTGGATGGCCGCGATACGCCCCCGAAAAGCGCCGCGCCATCATTGACGGCGTTGCAAAACAAGCTGGATGCGCTGGGTTGTGGCCGCATTGCCTCCGTTACGGGCCGCTATTACGCCATGGATCGCGACAAGCGCTGGGAACGCGTGCAGCCTGCTTACGATGTCATCACGCAGGGCAAGTCGGAGTTCTGGGCAGCCAGCGCTGCCGATGCGTACGCGCTGGCCGACGTGCGCAACGAGACCGATGAATTCGTCAAACCCACCGCCATCGTGCCACCCGGCAGCAAGCCGGTGCGCATGAACGATGGCGATGCGGTGGTATTCATGAATTTCCGCGCCGACCGCGCGCGGCAACTGACCAATGCGCTGACCGATGCCGCGTTCAAGGGCTTTACCCGCGAGCATGCGCCCAGGCTCGGCTACTACTGCACGCTCACGACTTACGGTGAGGATTTCGCGCACATTCCTGCCGCCTACCCGCCACAGAATATCAACAACGGCTTTGGCGAATATCTCGCTGCGCGCGGGCTGAAGCAGTTGCGCATTGCCGAAACCGAGAAGTACGCACACGTGACTTACTTCTTCAACGGCGGCGTCGAAACCCCGTACGCGGGCGAAGAGCGCGTGATGGTGCCCTCACCGAAAGTCGCCACTTACGATCTGCAGCCGGAGATGAGTGCGCGTGAGGTCACCGACAAACTCGTCGCCGCGATCCAAAGCAAAAAATTCGACGCCATCGTCTGCAACTACGCCAACGGCGACATGGTGGGCCACACCGGTGATCTCTCCGCCGCCACGCGCGCGATTGAAACGCTGGATGGCTGCATCGGCCGCGCGGTCGAGGCCATGCAGGCCGTTGGCGGCGAAGTGTTGATTACCGCCGATCATGGCAATGCCGAAACCATGCTCGACACCGCAGCCAATCAGCCGCACACCGCACATACGTTGAATCTGGTGCCGCTGCTCTACATCGGCCGCAAGGCCAAAGCCGCAAACGGCGGCGCGCTGCAGGATGTCGCGCCGACGCTGCTTAAAATGATGGGTTTACCCCAACCAGCGGAAATGACCGGCAAGCCGCTGCTGGAATTTTTGTAAGTGACCGCCTGCGTACCACCCATCGCGTGACATCTCATAAGTATCTGTTTTTATTATATTTATTGTCGGCGCTGGCGTTCGCCTCATTCGCTTCATCCACTTCGGCCGCACCAGCCACAGCCCCGAACGCGGGTGCCGCGAAGGAAGAACTGCAACAACTGCGTGGCCGCATCGAGGCGCTGCAAAAGCAAATGGCAGGCGCGGAAACCTCGCGCAATGAAGCGGCCGATGCCCTGCGTGAATCGGAGCGGGCCATTTCCGAAGCCAACCGCGATCTTGCGGAACTGGATAAATCGTCGGCGGAAGTCAGCCAGCGCAGCGAAGCGTTGCGCGGCGAAACGCGAAAGGCTTCCGTTTCGCTGGATGGGCATCAGAAAAACCTCGCCCGCCTTCTCCACGCGCAACACGTGCGCCACGGCGGCAGTCCGCCGGACGCCATACGTCTGCTGCTCGGCGGCGAAAATCCCAATGAACTCGCGCGCGATCTGCATTACCTGGGCTATGTGTCGCGCACGCACGCCGACGCCATACGCGGCGTGCGCGAAAGCATGGCGCAACTCAAGGCGCTCACGGAAGAAGCGGCTGCCAAAGCCGCCGAGCTGGCCGCCATCGGCGCCGAGCAGAACAATCAACGCAAACGTCTCGAAGCGGAAAAAGCCAAGCGTGCCGAGGTTGTCAAGCGGCTCGCGCGCGACATCGCCCGCCAGCGCGGCGAAATCGGCGCCATGCAACGCAATGAATCGCGCCTTTCGAATCTGATTGAACAATTGGCCAAAGTCATCACGCGCACGCCTTCGCAGGCACGCCCCGGCCCGGCCGCGCCAGCGGTAACCCCGCAACCAGCCGCTCCGCGCCAACGCGACGAACGCGTGCCGGAGCCAGCAAGCCCTTCCGTCCCGTCAGCTTCATCCGCCATCGCACAGGCTTTTTCAAAATTGCGCGGACAACTGGCGCTGCCGGTGCGTGGGGAACTAAGCGGGCGTTTCGGCAGTCCACGCAGCGATGGCGGTTCAACATGGAAAGGCGTATTTGTGGCCGCGCGGGCCGGCGAAACGGTGCGGGCGGTGGCGGCCGGGCGCGTGGTCTATGCCGATTGGCTCAGAGGATTCGGAAATCTGCTGATTATCGACCATGGCGAAAGCTACATGAGCCTGTATGGCTACAACGAAACCCTGCTTAAGCGTGTCGGCGACGACATCGGCGGCGGGGATGCGGTCGCCATCGTCGGCAACAGCGGCGGTGGCGAGGATTCAGGTTTATACTTTGAACTTCGCCATCAGGGTAAGCCGTTTGATCCGTTGTCCTGGGTTCGCGGCAAGTAGCAATTCGGCAATAAATTTGGTGTTTTGAGCTTTGCAGCGTTTTTAACCGGAGTAGTCCATGCGTAACAAACTGGGTCAAATCGGCCTTGTCATCGGCGGCATCGTTATTGGCGTTGCCATCAGCCTGAATTTTTCGGCGGTGGCGCAACGCGAGGGGGCAACCCGCCAAAATCTGCCGTTGCCGGTCGAGGAGCTGCGTGCATTCAGCGAAGTGTTCGGCCGCGTCAAGCAGGATTACGTCGAGCCGGTCGAAGACAAAAAGCTCATTACCGAAGCCATCAATGGGATGTTGACCGGCCTTGATCCGCATTCAGCTTACCTCGATCAGGACGCCTTCAAGGACATGCAGGTGGGTACGCAGGGCGAGTTCGGCGGTCTCGGCATCGAAGTCGGCATGGAGGACGGCTTCGTCAAGGTGATTTCGCCCATCGACGACACCCCGGCTTCGCGCGCGGGGGTGATGGCGGGCGATCTCATCGTCAAGCTCGACGACAACTCGGTGAAAGGCATGACGCTGAACGACGCCGTGAAACAGATGCGCGGCCGGCCCAACACCAACATCCGTATCACCATTGTACGCAAAGGCGAACCGAACCCGATCGAAATTACGCTGACACGCGCCGTCATCAAAATCCAGAGCGTGAAGGCCACCACGCTGGAGCCGGGTTATGCGTACTTCCGCGTGACGCAGTTTCAGGAGAGCACCGGCGAGCTGCTCGCCAACGCCATTAACACACACGTGAAAGGCCCGATGAAAGGCATCATCCTCGATCTGCGCAATGATCCGGGCGGCCTGTTGAATAGCGCTGTGGCGGTCACCGCCTCGTTCATCGATAGGGACAAGCTGGTGGTGTACACGGACGGGCGCGCGGAAGATTCAAAAATGCGTCTTAACGCGAGGCCCGAAGATTACCTGCGCGGCCGCAACCGCACCGATTATCTGGCCAAGCTGCCGCCAGAAATCAAGAAGCTGCCGATGGTGGTGCTGGTCAACGGCGGTTCAGCATCGGCCTCGGAAATTGTTGCTGGCGCACTGCAGGATTACGGACGAGCGGTGATCATGGGCCAGCAAACGTTCGGTAAAGGCTCGGTGCAAACCATACTGCCGCTGGGCAACAACACCGCGATCAAGCTCACCACCGCGCGTTACTACACGCCCAATGGCCGCTCGATTCAGGCAAAGGGCATCACGCCGGACATTCCGCTGGAGAGCGCCATCGACAAAAACGCCAGCCTGCGGCTGCGCGAGGCCGATCTTTCCAAGCATCTGGATGACGGCAAGCCCGCTGCCGACAGCGCCGCGGAAAACAAGGATGGCAAGGACAGCAAGGAAGTGGAAAAAGAAAAAGCGCTCGCTGCTGCACGCGCCAAATACAATTTCACGCCTGCGGCACGGCCCGAAGTCGACCCCAAAGAGCTGCGCCCCGAGCCTGGCCAGATCGTATCGCCGAAAGATTACGAGTTGAATCAGGCCGTGGCATTCCTGAAATCGCGGGGCAGCGGTTCCGGCGCCAACTAAAATAATTTATTAAAACAAATACTTATGACAGGACAACGCCCGGCTCCGCCGGGCGTATTCTTTTATGAACGACGAACAGCTCCTACGCTACAGCCGCCACATCCTGCTGCCGGAAATCGGCGTCGAGGGTCAGGAAAAGTTGCGTGCCGCGCGTGCGTTGGTGATCGGCGCGGGCGGACTCGGCTCCCCCATCACACTGTATCTCGCGGCGGCGGGCGTGGGCACGGTCACGCTGTGTGACGACGACAAGGTAGACCTCACCAATCTGCAACGGCAAATCGTGCATCGCTCGGATGCCATCGGCAAACCGAAAGTGGAATCCGCGCGTGACACGCTGGCCGACGTGAACCCTGAAACGAAAATCGAAATGATCGCCGCGCGCGTGGCGGGCGACGAACTCGATCAACTCGTCGCCAAAGCCGACGTCGTGCTTGACGGCTGCGACAACTTCGCCACCCGTCACGCCGTCAACCGCGCCTGTGTCAAACACAAAAAGCCGCTGGTCTCCGGCGCAGGCGTGCGCTTTGACGGGCAGATCGCCGTGTTCGACATGCGCGATGCCAAGGCGCCCTGCTACGCGTGCCTGTTCCCCGAAGACTCACAAAGCGAAGAAGTGCGGTGCGCCGTGATGGGCGTGTTCGCACCGCTGACCGGCATCGTCGGCTGCATACAGGCTGCCGAAGCGCTGAAAATTCTGATAGGGGCGGGGCAGCCACTGGCGGGGCGGCTGATGCTGGTGGACGCGCTGGCGATGGATATTCGGACGATACGGTTGAAGAAAGATGCGGCTTGCGCGGTGTGCGGATAATTGCCGCTGCGAGCCTGTAAGCCTACTTCGTCATATCCAGCGAATCCGCACTCTCTGCAGCAGAAGCAGAAACTGCCGCCGCCGCACCCGGATTCTCCAGTAACGCCTTTAACGCCGCTGTCACCGCTTCCTGCGTGGGCGCATTGCGGCCGAGCATTTGCAGCAGCACACGCGAGGGGAAATCCGCGAGGGTTTCGGGCCGGTTCATTTTTATGCGGGCGGCGCTTTCAACGTTGTTACGCAGGTGTGTCGCCTTGAAGCCAGCTTTGAGGCTTTCCACCGCGTCGGCCATGGCCAGTTGCGAGCGGGCGATGCCGAGCAGCAGTTCGGCCATTTGTTCGGTGGTGAGTGTGGACATGGTGAGCTCCTGTTTATAGCCGCCAGAATCGGGGGTCGATTAAGCCAGCACGCCTTCCATTAACTGTTTCCACTGGCGGCCCCAGTTTTCGGCAGGGTCGCGCTTGAATCCGCTCTTCGCGAACTGGTGCCAACGCCCGGTGACAAAACTCATGATGAGATTGGCTTCGGCGGCGGCGTCTGCATCGGCCGCAACTTCGTTCGCGCCCATGGCAAAGCGCAATGCCTGCCGCAACGTGGCCTCGAGGCGTTCGTGCAACTGATTAATGCGGATTTGCAGTTTTTCGTCTTCGTTGACCAGCGCGTCGCCAATCAACACTCGCGTCATGCCGCGATTTTTTTGCGCGAAGCCCAGCAGCACACCGATGATGGATTCACACTGGCGCAGGCCGCTTTTTTCCTCGCTGGTGATCTTGTTGATCAACGCAAACAGCGTTTGCTCGATGAAATCGATCAACCCCTCGAACATTTGCGCCTTGCCGGAAAAATGCCGGTACAACGCCGCCTCGGACACATCCAGTTGCTTCGCCAGCGCGGCAGTGGTGATTTTTTCCGCTGCCGGGCCTTCGAGCATTTGCGCCAGCGTTTGCAGAATCTGATTCTTGCGGTCTGAAGTTCTTGCCACGCTTATCCTCTAGTGAATCCGGTGAAACATGCCTTGCAGATTAGCCACGCTACGCACGGTTTTGTCGACATAGCCGGGCGCGCGGCTTTTTGCCACCGCGGAACCCGTTACCCACACGGTTTTCATGCCCAACCGTTTGGCGGTGCGCAGGTTATCGAGGTTGTCTTCCACCATGATACAGCGGCGCGGGCGCAAATGGTGCTGGCGGCACAGCCGCAAAAAGCCGAAGGTGTCGGGCTTGGGCCTGTAGCGCGTGTGCTCGATGGTGTACACATCCGCGAAGAGATCATGAATGTTGAGCGCACGCAGCACCGCCTGCGCGTAATGCACAGGCGCGTTGGAGAACACGAATTTTCGCCCCGGCAGGCGCGTCAGCGCGGCGCGCAGCATGGGCTCGGCAATCAGCACGCCATGCAAATCCGGGAACTGGTGCGTGTGCCATAAAAAATGCGCGGGGTCGGTATCGTGATGGCGGATGAGGCCAAGGATGGTCGCGCCATAACGCCGCCAGTAGGTATGGCGCAGCGCGTTGGCATCGGCCTCGCTAAGATTGAGATGCGTTTGCACGTACTCGGTCATGGCGCGGTTGATGCGCGGAAAAATATGTACCGTGGCGTTGTGCAGCGTGTTGTCCAGATCGAATATCCAGGCGCTGCCCGGGTTGAATCGGGACACGGTGGGCATGGCCGGCACGGGTGGCACTGGCAACGCCGGCCAATCAACGGCTTTTGATCAGCGTGCCCACGCCCTCGGCGGTCAGCACTTCCAGCAGCAGCGCGTGCGGCACGCGCCCATCGATGATGTGGCAGCTGTTCACGCCGTTCTTGGCCGCATCCAGGATGGAGGCGATTTTGGGCAGCATGCCGCCGTGGATGGTGCCGTCGGCGAACAGCGCATCGATTTTCTTTGCTGTAAGACCGGTCAGCAGCTTGCCGTTTTTGTCGAGCACACCTTCGGTATTGGTCAGCACCACCAGTTTTTCCGCCTTGAGAATCTCCGCCACCTTGCCCGCCACCAGATCGGCATTGATGTTGTAGGACTCGAAATTTTTGCCGAAACCCACTGGCGCGATCACCGGAATGAAATTCTGCGTGTGCAGCAGCGCGACAATGCCCGGATCAATGCTTTCCACTTCGCCTACCTGGCCGATATCGACAAACGATCCCGGCTTGCTGGCGTCTGGCATCTGCATTTTGCGCGCGCGAATCAGACCGCCGTCGGCGCCGGTCAGCCCCACCGCGCGACCGCCGTGTTTGTTGATGAGATTCACGATGTCCTTGTTCACCTGGCCGCCGAGCACCATTTCCACCACGTCCATGGTCTCTGCGTCCGTGACGCGCATGCCCTGAACAAACACGCCTTTCTTGCCGACTTTTTTCAGCCACTCGTCGATCTGCGGCCCGCCGCCGTGCACCACCACCGGGTTCATGCCGACGAGCTTTAACAACACTACGTCGCGCGCGAAACCTTCCTGCAAGGCCGGGTCGGTCATGGCGTTGCCACCGTATTTGACGACAATGGTCTTGCCGTGAAAGCGCTGGATATACGGCAACGCCTCGGCAAGAATTTGGGCTTTGATCGCGGCGCTGGGTAAGTTATCCGGAGTCGTCATGACTGGCTGTGGCAGAAAGAGTTATCGAACGTGAGGCCAAAGGTGAGGACTCGCTTATTTTACATTAGCAAAAAAACAGCGGGGCGCGTATTGCCACCCCGCTGCTTCTTTTGTGACGCCAGCCGTTTGCGTTACTGGATGGTGATGCGCTTGGCTGCAGCTGCCGCTTTTTTCGGCAGCGTCAGTTCCAGCACGCCATCGGCGTACCGCGCATTGGCACCGCTTTCATCCACCGCCGCGCCCAGTGCAAAGGCCCGGTAATACTTGCCGCTGTAGCGTTCGCTGCGCAGTACGCGCTCGCCTTCCTTGACATCCTTTTCCGTGCGGGTCTCGGCACTGATCGCCACCTGATCGCCGTCGATGGAAATCTGGATGTCTTCTTTTTTCACACCCGGCAATTCGGCATGCACGGTGTAGGCTTTTTCGGTCTCGGTGATATCCGCGCGAAACTTGACGGCTGCATCGTTGGCATTGGCCTCAAGCGCCACCGGGCGCACAACAAAGCCGCGCAGCAAGTGATCGAACGCATCATCAAAGGGGGAAAAACGCGCTATATTTAACATGGTGTCATCTCCTGTTCGTTGAGGCGCCGTGTGTGGGTGGCGCCGATGATTCGAATATGGAATCTGCCGTTTTGATTTCAAGCGCTTTCAAGCACAATCGCGTGAAAAATTTCACGCGCAGCCAGTATGGCAACGTAAACCATTGTTTTAATTGATTATTTACAAGGGGTCGTTTTGTCCGCACCTGCCGTCGGCGCCAACCAGATTGAGCAGCACCGCACTTACCTGCTGCGTTACGCCTCGCTGCAACTGCGCGACGCGGGTGCTGCGGAAGACGCGGTACAGGACACGCTGATGGCGGCGATAGAGGGCGCGGCGCGTTTCTCCGGCAAGTCATCAGTGAAAACCTGGCTTACCGGCATCCTCAAGCACAAAATCATCGACCACGTGCGGCGCCAGTCGCGTGAGCAGCCGCTGTTGTCCGAGGACAGCGAGGGCAGCGAATCAGATATTGTCGACGCCCTGTTTCTTGAAGACGGCCATTGGCGCCAGCCGCCGTCGAACTGGGGCGACCCCGACAAGGTGCTGGAAAACAAGGCATTCATGGCGATATTCGAGGCCTGCGCCAAGGGCATGCCCGAGAAGACTGCGCGCGCTTTCATGATGCGCGAAGTGATGGAATGCGACACCGACGAAATCTGTAAGGCGCTGAACGTCACCACGACCAACTGCTGGGTGCTGCTGCACCGCGCGCGCCTGTCGTTGCGCGAATGCCTGGAAATGAAGTGGTTTGGGAAGAAATAATGCCCATCCCCAGAATCAAATTGCCGCGACCCATGCGACTTGCCATCGTGAAAAAGCTGACCTGTAAGGATGTCTCCGTACTGATCTCACGCGAGCATGAGCACCCGCTGGGCGCCGGCGAAAGATTCTGGTTGCGCCTGCATCTGTATATTTGCACGGGTTGCCGCAATTTCAAGAACAACACGCAGATCATGCGTGCCGCCCTGCAGCGCTACCTTGAGCAGGACAAGGATCGCTGACCGGTTCGCTGTACAGGGGCTCGCGCCGCCACGTATAATCGGCGCGTGAAAATCCTCCCGTCAGTTCTATTGTTTTGCGCTGCTCTGTACGGCGCGCCTGTCCACGCGCAGGAACCGCCCGCCTCGGAAATCGCCGCGCGCTCGTGGGTGCTGCTCGACACGCAAAGCGGCCAACTCATCACCGGTTACCAGCACGACGACAAATTCGATCCGGCCTCGCTGACCAAGCTGATGTCGGCGTATCTGGTGTTTGACGCGCTAAAGCAGAAAAAAATCAAACCGGATCAAGTGGTGCCGGTGTCAGAGAAAGCGCGCCGCGCCATCGGTTCACGCATGTTCATCCAGCAGGATATTCCGGTGACCGTGAACGAGCTCATTCGCGGCATGATTATCCAGTCTGGCAACGATGCGACGATCGCCCTCGCCGAAGCGGTATCCGGCACGGAAGAAGCTTTCACCGCGCGCATGAATCAGGAAGCCAAGCGCATGGGGCTCGCCAACACGCAATTTGCCAATTCCACCGGCCTGCCCGCGCCCGGCCACGCCTCCAGCGCGCGCGATCTGGCGCAACTCACCGCCGCGCTGATTCGCGATTACCCGGAGCACTATCCACTCTACGCGCAAAAAGAATACCGTTACAACGACATTACCCAGCCCAACCGCAACCGGCTGTTGTGGCGCGACCCGACAGTGGACGGTGTAAAGACAGGCCACACCGAAGCTGCCGGGTATTGTTTAATCAGTTCCGCCAAACGCGACAACCGGCGGCTGATCGGCGTGGTGCTCGGCGCGGCGTCTGACAGCGCACGCGCCGCCGAAAGCCAGAAGCTGTTGAATTACGGATTTCAGAATTTCGACACCGTGCGGCTTTACGAGCCGAAGCAGGCCGCCACCACGCCGCGCGTGTGGAAGGGCACGCTGAATCAGGTGAAGGCCGGTTTCCCGCAAGGGCTATACGTCACCGTGCCCAAGGGGCAAGCGGCGAACCTCAAGGCTAAAATCGAAAGCCAGCAGCCGCTGTTGGCGCCGCTGCGCACGGGCCAGTCAATCGGCACTTTAAAGCTGGAACTCAACGGCAAGCCGTATTACACGCAGGCGGTGGTCGCGCTTGAAGACGTGCCGGTGGCTGGCATACTCGGCCGTACGTGGGATGCACTGCGCCTGACGTTACAATAGAACTTTAAAAAAGATAAATTAAATCAAATAGTTATAGAATATTCGCAGAGGGCGTGATGACTGACACGGTGTATCTCAATGGCGAATTCCTGCCGCTGGAAGAAGCGCGTATCCCGGTGCTCGACCGCGGTTTCATATTCGGCGATGGCGTCTACGAAGTAATTCCCGCCTATTCGCGAACCCCGTTCCGCATGGCCGAACATTTGCGGCGGTTGCAACACAGCCTTGACGGCATACGCCTTGCCAACCCCCTGAGCGACGCCGATTGGACGAAGCTCATGAACGAACTGATCGCCAAAAATGAAGGTGAGGATCAGTCGATTTACCTGCAAGTCACGCGCGGCGTAGCCAAACGCGATCATGCGTTTCCGAAGGACATCAAACAAACGGTATTCATGATGTCGAGCCCGCTGACCACACCGCCACAGGCGCAAGTCGACAATGGCGTATCCGCAATCACGGCGTCTGATTTCCGCTGGCTGAAGTGCGACGTGAAATCCGTCTCGCTGCTCGGCAACTGCCTGCTGCGGCAACTGGCAGTGGACGCCGGAGCGGTGGAAACGATTTTGTTCCGCGACGGCAAGCTGACTGAAGCCTCGGCAAGCAATGTGTTCGTGGTAAAAAACGGCGTGCTGCTGGCGCCGCCGAAAAACAACCTCGTGCTGCCGGGCATTACTTACGACGTGGTGCTGGAAATCGCCCACGCGCGCGAATTTGAAGTCGAGGTGCGCGAAATTTCCGAAGCTGAAACCCGCGCTGCCGACGAAATCTGGGTCACCTCATCCACCAAGGAAGTGCTCGCCGTGACCACGCTCGACGGCAAACCGGTGGGCGACGGCGCGCCCGGCATGCTCTTCAAACGCATGCACGCGCTGTATCAGGATTTCAAGCGGGATGTCATGCGCAGGAAGCCGGCTTAGCCACCGCGATGGCCGAAGAAAGCCTGCTACAGTTTCCGTGTGATTTCCCGCTGAAAATTATCGGCTTTCAGCGCGCGGGCTACGCGCAGTCCATCCTCGAACTGGTGCGACAGCATGCGCCCGACTACGACGGCGCGGAAATGGAAATGCGGCCCAGCAGCAAGGGAAAATACCTGAGCCTGACCTGCACCATTCGCGCGACCTCGCGCGAACAACTCGACGGGCTGTATCAGGCACTGTGCGACCACCCCATGGTGGTCAAGGTGCTGTGACGCCGGCGGGCGGCGCCAGATCAGTATAACGCCCGGCCCTAGCCTTTCTTGGCGGTCTTCTTTGCCTTGGCGCTGGCCGCGGCTTTGACCACTTTCTTGCCCGCTGGCCGCGTGTTACCGTGAGACCCGATAGCCCGTTTGCCTTTTGCCGTACGCTTGTCGCCTCTGCCCATTGCATGACTCCCTGAAGAAAAGCTGCATTGTACTCCGCCCGCAGGGAAGGTTGCTAACGCGGGCGATAGATCGTTTTGAATTCGACCGGGAACATCGCGGGAATATCCGATTTCGGATGCCGCACATAGGCGGGGAATTCATTGCACTGCTGCGTCAATTTCGCCTTGTCGGCGAGCAGGGCTTTCTTGCTCTCTTCGCGCAGTTGCAATACCTCGGCCTGATACTTGCCGTAATTTTTCTGGTAATCCCCCTGATCCTTCGAAGCACGTTTCACCAGCGCGGCGAAGCGATTGTCAAAATCGTCGATGATGCGTTCGTGCCGGTTGTACCAATCCTTGTAAGCGCCATAAATTTCATCACGCTTGCCGGGAAGGGTCATGCACGCGTCACGAACAGCAAGCAGGCGCTGATACTCGTTGTACATCGTCGCCAGATCGGCGGTATACGAGCGGCCCTCGGCTGCTGATGCCGCTGCAGCCGCGTGCGCCGGGCCCGTCAGCGCCAGCAGCAGCCACGCACCCGCCTTCGCAAAAACCCACATTTTCATGACATTCCCAACCATTGGTTCGACCGCGAAAGGCGGCATTGTGCTACCGTTCCCGTTCAGGAACAACCGCGCACGATTGTTGACGTGTTGCTGACTCACCATAGACCGCACCTTCGGCCATGAATTCCCCGGTGGATTTGCCTGCACCCGCCATCCGCGTGCTGGGCGTGCGCGACTATCTGCCGCTATGGCGCGACATGCAGATTTTCAGTGCCGCGCGCACTGACGCGACACAAGACGAGATCTGGCTCACGCAACACCCGCCGGTTTACACTCTAGGCCTTGCGGGCAAGCCCGAACATCTGCTGCACGCCAGCACCGGCATCCCGCTGGTGAAAACCGATCGCGGCGGGCAAATCACCTATCACGGGCCGGGACAACTGGTGGCATACACGCTGCTCGATATCAAACGGCGCGGTTTGGGGGTGCGTGCGCTGGTGCGTAAGCTCGAATCCGCCGTGATAGACTTGCTCGCCGCTTACCGCATCACGGCGTATGCCCGTGCGGACGCGCCGGGGGTGTACGTCACCGTTAATCACGCCGAAGCCAAAATCGCCGCCCTGGGATTGCGCGTCAAGAACGGCTGCTGCTATCACGGACTCGCGCTCAACATCGACATGGACCTCGCCCCGTTTCTCGCCATCAACCCTTGCGGCTACGCCGGGCTTGCCGTGACGCAACTGCGCGATCTGCAGGTGAACGAGCCGTTTGAAACCGTGAGCGAAAAACTCACCCAACATCTGCTGCGCGGGTTGGCATGACCACGGCCGGTGAAAAGCAGAAGGGGCAGGCCAAGACCGCGCGCATTCCGATCAAGATCGTGCCAGTCGAGCGCGCGGCCGCGCTGAAAAAGCCCGACTGGATCCGCGTGCGCCTTACCGACAGCCCGCGCTTTCGCGAGATCAAACACATTCTGCGCGAGCAGAAATTGCACACCGTGTGCGAAGAGGCCTCGTGCCCAAACATCGGCGAATGCTTCGGCAAGGGCACAGCCACTTTCATGATCCTCGGTGATCTGTGCACGCGCCGTTGCCCGTTTTGCGATGTCGGCCACGGCAAGCCGCTGCCGTCGGACGCCGACGAACCGGTGCATCTCGCCGATACCATCGCCGCGCTCAAACTCAAATACGTGGTGATTACGAGCGTGGATCGCGACGACCTGCGCGACGGCGGCGCGGCCCACTTCAAGGCCTGCATCGCCGAAGTGCGCAAGCGTTCGCCGCAAACGCGCATCGAAGTGCTGGTGCCGGATTTTCGCGGACGCCTCGATATCGCGCTCGACATCTTGAGCGAATGCCCGCCCGACGTGATGAACCACAACCTTGAAACCGTGCCGCGTCTCTACAAGCAGGTGCGCCCCGGCGCAGATTACACTAACTCTCTGATTTTATTGAAAAATTTTAAGGCGCGCTTCCCGCACCTTCCCGCCAAATCGGGCCTCATGGTGGGGCTGGGCGAAACCGACGATGAGATTCTTGAAGTGATGCGCGACCTGCGCGCGCACAACGTCGACATGCTCACCATCGGCCAGTATCTGCAACCCAGCGCACACCACCTGCCCGTGCTGCGCTACGTTGAACCTGCGACGTTCGACCTGTTTGCCGAAAGAGCCACCGAGATGGGCTTCATGCACGCGGCCAGCGCGCCACTGGTGCGATCAAGTTACCACGCGGATCAGCAGGCGCATGAAGCGGGCGTCGGTTAGCAAGCCAATCGCCTCAGACGCGGCTCCGCTTTCGATCAGGATTCCGTAAAGGCCGTCGTAAAGCGCCGTAACAATGGTCGCAGAAGGTATGCCATCATTGAGCGCTCTCCGGTTTTCACCATTACCGTGGTTTGCATGCCGGGTTGTATTGCAAAAGCGCCGAGCTTTCGCAGTTCCACACCAGGCACGGCGACGCGTATGGTGTAGTACTGCGCGCCGGAGCGCGGATCCGTCAATGCGTCGGCCGACAGGGTTTTCACTTTGCCGGTGATGACCGGCTGCTTGACCTGGTTGACGTAAGCGTCAAAGTGCACGTCGGCGGGCAAGCCCACCCGGACGCGATCAATGTATTGAGGCGCAATCTGGCCTTCCACGACAAGCTCATCGCCGTCGGGCACGATTTCCATCAATTTGTCTCCGGCTTTAACCACGCCGCCGGCGGTAAAAAGCGCCAGATCAACAACCGCGCCAGACGCCGGGGCACGCATCACCAGCCGTTCATGAACATCTTTCGCCGCCGCCAGCCGCTCACGCGCCACGGCGGCGTCTTTTTGCACATCGGCAAGCTGGGTTTCGACCTCGCGCCGGAACTCGACCTCGCGTTGCGCGCCGCGCATGCGAAACTCGGACAGCCGCGCCTTGACCGCCGCTATATTGGCAAGATCTTCGCTTTGTTTGGTTTGCACCTCGGCAAGCTGCCGCTCAATTTCAATCAACTGCACGCGCGAAACAAAATTCTGCTTGAAGAGTTTCTGGAAAGCCGTCAGTTGTTCCGTAAACAGCTTGATCTGTTGTGTGCGCCCCGCCACCAACTCATCAAGGCTCCGCAATTGCGATTCGAGACCTGCCACGGATTCGCGCAGAATGGCGAGTTCGCCCTGTAACGCAGCGCGCCGCGAGCGAAACAATTCCTCCTGCGCGCGCATCAACGCCCCCAATTCGGCGTCCGCCACCTTTTCCGAAAGCGTGTCGGGGTAGCGTATCACTGTAACGCCGCTGCGCTCGGCCTGCAGCCTCGCGGCGGTTATCGCCGCCACGCGCCACTGACTCTCGGCGGAATTCAGACTTGCCTTCGCTTGGGCATCATTCAGCACCAGCAAGGTGTCGCCTTCACGTACGCGCTGCCCCTCCCGCACAAGAATTTTGTCGACAATCCCGCCATACAAATGATCGATCCGCTTGCGCTTGGACTCCACCGCGATCACGCCCGGCCCCGGCACGCCTTCATCCATAGGTGCGAAAATCGCCCATGCCAGAAAACCGCCAAATCCGACCAGCAGTACCGCAAGCCCGCTGCGCACGACCCGGGCGTAATTGGCATCCGGCAGCACGGGTGGCGCCGGCGCCGTACTGACGCCAGGAACTTGGCCGCTGGCGGGCTTGTCAGCATCATCCCTGTTGTTATCGTTGCTCATGCCGTCATCCGCCTCACACGCGAGGGACGGGCGCTGACGCCGGGGCCATGCGCGCCTTCATCGCATTAAACACCTGCTCACGCGGCCCATAGGCCTGAACCGCCCCGTCGACCAACACCAATACGTAATCGGCCAGCGCCAGCACGTTTTGCCTGTGGGTAATCACAAACAGCGTTCGCTGCCGCTCCTTGAGTTCCCGCAACGCTTTCTGCAGCGCTGCGTCCCCCGCCTCATCAAGATTGGCGTTCGGTTCATCCAGCACGATCAGGGAGGGATCGCCATACAATGCGCGCGCCAGTCCAATGCGCTGGCGCTGGCCGCCGGAAAGAACCAGCCCCCCCTCGCCAATCCGCGTGTCGTAACCCTGCGGCAAATGCTGGATCAACTCGTGCACGCCTGCACGCTGCGCGGCCTGCAGAATCCCGTCGGTGTCCAGCACGCCAAAACGTGCAATGTTCTCCGCCAACGTACCTTCCATCAGCTCAACACTTTGCGGCAAATAGCCCACCCACGCGCCCAGCTCACTCTTGTTCCAGGCGTATACGTCAGCGCCATCAAGGCGCATTGCTCCGCTTTGCGCCTTCCATATGCCCACCAGAGTACGCGCCAGCGTGGATTTGCCCGAGCCGCTGGGGCCTATGACCGCCACGACCGCTCCTGCGGGCGCGCGAAAGTTAAGTCCCTTCAGGATGGTTTCGCGCCGGCCCGGTGCCGCGACCTCCAGACTTTCTGCCTGCACCTCACCCTTTGGTCGCGGCAAGGGCAATGATTCCGGCCGTGGGGGATGCGCTGCCAGCAGCTCGCGCAGGCGTTGCCGCGCGCCACGCGCGGCGACAAAGCCTCGCCAGGTGGAAATGCCCAGCTCCACCGGCGCCAGCGCGCGGCCAAGCAGAATGGACCCCGCGATCATGCCGCCAGCAGTAATCTGGTTTTCCAGAACGAGATAAGCGCCCAAGCCTAGAATGCCGGATTGCATGGTCAGACGAAAAAAACGGGTAAGCGCGCTGATAGCGGCGGCGCGGTCGCTGGCCTGCGCCTGCAGGGTCAGAAAAGCGGCTTGCCGCCCGAACCAGCGCTCGCGCAAACGGGAGAGCATGCCCATGGCGTGCACGGCTTCCGCGTTGCGCAGGTTGGCGGCGGCATAGGCATTGGCTAGTGCGGCTTCGCGCGCCGCGCCAGCGAGCGCTGGCGCCGTGAACCGTTCCGTAAGATACGCCATTAGCGTAAGGATCAGAGCACCCGCCAGCGCGAACACCCCCATCCATGGACTGATAATAAACACCACACCCAAGTAAATTGGCATCCACGGCGCATCAAAAAATGCGAACACGCCCTGACTGGTCATGAACTGGCGCAACTGCGTCAAATCGGCGAGCGCCTGTGAGCCGCTGCCACTCTGCAGATAGCGCTCGAACGAGACGTCAAACAGGCGCGGCGCCAGCGCCACATCAAGCGCAACGCTCATGCGCACCAATACGCGAGAACGCACGAACTCCAGCGCGGATTCAAGCGCGAACAGCCCCAACATAATGAGGGACAACATCAACAGTGTGGTCATATTGCGGCTGGACAGCACGCGGTCGTACACCTGCAGCATGTACAACGAAGGCACAAGCAACAACACGTTGATGGCCAGGCTGAATGCGCCTATCGCCCAGAATACGCCGTGAAAACGGCGCAGCACCAGCGATAGTTCACTTTGATTGTTCAAGCGCGCTGGCCGCCTTTCGATTGCTTTCGTATGCTTGGAATTGCTCGGATTCGCGATAGCGAGACAATTTTACCCGCGCGCACAGCCTTTTCATTGACTCAGTGTGCGTTCGAATGAAAAACCGGCCCCTGCCGCTTAGCGCTCACACTGCCTCGCCCAGCGCACGTTCGACGGTGCGATGCAATTTCTTGAAATCCGGCTCACCCACCACGCGATACACAATATCGCCGCGCTTGTCGATCACGAAGGTGGTCGGCGTCAGAGTCAAATCGCCAAACGCCTTGGCGTGTTCGCCCACCGGGTCGAACGCCACTTTGAACGGCAGCGCGTTTTTCTCGGCGTAGCCCACGACGCGAACCGGCGGGTCGTGCCACATCGCCACCGCAACGGTCTCAAAACTGCGCGTCTGATATTTCTTGTGCGTCTCGACGAGTTGCGGCATTTCCTTGAGGCAAATGCGGCAATCGGTGGCCCAGAAGTTCACCAGCACGACTTTGCCGCGCAGGCTGGCGAGTGGAATGGTTTCGCCCTTGACGGTTTGAAAGGTGACCGCCGGCGCAGGTTTTTTCTCGAACGCCGGCGCACAGGCTGTCAGGAGCGCCAAAATCGCCCAAGCAGTTGCCGCGAACAACCGGGCAGGCATAGGATTGCAAAACGTGCGGGCAGCCCGCATCCAGCGCCGCGTGTTTAACCGGGAGAAATCGACCATGTTGCGTATTCTGAGTGTGTTTTTGCTGTCTGTCATGTCCTGCGCTGCAAACGCGCAACTCGCCGCTATCAGCAATGCCGACGCCGCCAGCGGCGTGCGTCAGGCGCTGTCGGACGGCGCAGCGGCTGCCGTAGCCAAACTCGGCGTGGAAAACGGCTTTCTCGGCAATCCGCAAGTCAAAATTCCCATGCCACCCGCGCTGCGACAGGTCGAAGGCGCGATGCGCACTTTCGGCATGAAAAAGCAGGCGGACGATCTGGTACTGGCGATGAACCGCGCCGCCGAAGCCGCCGTGCCGGAAGCGAAAACCCTGCTGATCGACGCCGCGAAAAAAATGACTCTGCAGGACGCCAAGGGCATTTTGTCCGGCGGGCAAACCTCCGTGACGGATTATTTTCGCCGCACCACCAGCGGCCAGCTTACGCAGCGCTTCCTGCCCATCGTGAAAAAATCCACCGAGCGCGTCGGCCTTGCGCAGCAGTACAACACGCTTGCCGGACAAGCCGCGTCCTACGGCCTGATCAAAAAAGATCAATCCACCATCGAAGGCTACGTCACGCAAAAATCGCTCGATGGGCTGTACCTGATGATCGGCGAACAGGAAAAAGCCATACGCGCCAACCCGGTCGGCGCGGCGAGCGATATCGTCAAGAAGGTTTTCGGCGCGCTGAAATAATAACCGCACCCCGCATAATCGCAACAGGAGGCGCACATGTCCATCGGCAATACGTTTCTGATCTGCACGCGCAAGGTTGACAGCAAGGGCACGTACACCGGTGAGCCCGGCGAAACTACTTTCTTGCGTGTATCACCTGGCAAAACCACTTACGGCACAGCGGAACAAATCAGCAAAAGCCGCTGGAAAAAAGCGGTGATCGCCGCCGCCGATGGGCACGAGGACGAAGTCACCGGCGCCACCGGAGACATTCTGTTTTTCGTTCACGGCTATAACAATGATATCCCCACTGTGCTGTGGCGCACGCGCACGCTGCAAAATACACTGACAGCAGCTGGCTGGAAGGGGTTGGTGGTCGGCTTTGACTGGCCCAGCGAAAACTCTACGCTGAATTATCTGGAGGACCGCAAAGATGCAGCAAACGTCGCGCAGCGGCTTATCGACGACGCGCTTGAACTGGTGGTGGACGCGCAATTTCCCGACGATCCTGCCACCCCTCCGTGCAAGATCAACGTGCACCTGCTTGGCCACTCGACAGGCGCCTACGTCATCATGGAGGCGTTTTCGCAGGCAGCCAAGAACGGCCGATACTTCAAGAAGCCCTGGCGCATGGCTCAAATCGCTTTCATCGGCGGCGACGTATCAAGCAGCTCTCTGGCTGCTGATTGCGACTGGGCCATGCCGATGTATGAACGCAGCTTCCGGCTGACCAATTACTCCAACGGCTACGACAAGGTACTGGGGGTTTCCAACATGAAGCGGCTGGGCACTGCCCCGCGCGCCGGACGCGTGGGCCTGCCCTCCGGCGCGCCGCGCAAAGCGGTGAATATCGATTGCTCCAGCCATTTTGCGAGCAAGGATCCGCGGCAGTCCACCTTCACCGGCACGTTCAACCACTCCTGGCATATTGGCGACGAAACCTTCGCGCTTGATCTGGCAATGACGCTCGAAGGCAGTATTGACCGCACAGTGGTGCCCACGCGGCAGATGGTCGACGGCAAGCTGGTGCTCATCGGCGGACAGGGCCGGCCGGAATTTCAGGATCAGTGGGACGAAGATCGCCCGCCGCAATAGGTTGGCGCAGACGATGTTGAGGATTATCTTGCGCGCAGCCGCGCCAGGCTGTAATCCGCGATCGCGTCCAGCACGCCAGCGTCTTCGCCGATCGCTTTCGCCACGCGCAATTTGATGCCGCTGGCGGCGCGGGCTTCGGCGGCGAGCTTCGGCAAATCGCCGCGCACGTGCAGCCCACCGCCTAAAAACAGCGGCACGATCACTGCACGTTTTACGCCCGCCGCCGCCAGCGTTTGCGCGGCTTCCAGCAAACCTGGCTGCATGAATTCACCGAACGCCAGCACGGCATTTGGCGTTCCATTGCGACGAACATTTTTCAACAGGCGGTCGAAGGGCTTACGCCATGCGGCATTGCGAGAACCGTGGGCGAACAAAATCAGCCCGGTGTCGCTAAGCCTGGCATCACCATCATGCAAGTATTTGTTTTTATTCATTATTTTAATAATCCGTGCGCGGCACTTGTGCCACCCTCACCATTTCCGCGTAACGCTCGGCTTCAGCCTTGATGAACTGGCGAAAATCGGCCCCGCCGCGCCCCTCGGGTTCATAGCCGCCGCTCACGAGTGTTTCGCGCACACGCGGCAACTGCAAAGCTCTGGCCGCCGCCTGCTGCAGGCGCGCGACGATGGCGGCGGGCGTTTTGGCCGGCGCGAACCAGCCGTGCCACGAACCGGCAAGCTCCAGATTGGCGACGCCGGCTTCACGCATCGTCGGCAGTTGCGGCAGCCCTGCGAAGCGCGCGGCGCCCGTAAACGCCAGCGCTTTGACGCGCCCGCCCTTGACCAGCGGCAAGGCCACCGTTGCGGGAATGAACGTCGCCTGCACTTCGCCCGCCATCAACGCGCTTAACGCGGGCGCGACACCTTTGTACGGCACGTGCAACAATTTGACGCCCGTACGCACGGCAAAGAGTTCACCCGCCAGATGGAGCGTGTTACCCACGCCCGGTGAGCTGTAGTTCACCTTGCCCTCGCGCGCCAGCGCGACGAATTCCTTGACGTTGCTGGCGGCGACATTGTTGTTCACCAACAGCAAGTACCCCGTGCCCAACACCACGTTTACCACTGGCTCGAAATTGCGGTTAATGTCGTAAGGCAGTTTTGTGTAGGTCAGCGGGTTGATGACGAACGAAGCTGTCACATGCAACAGCGTGTAACCGTCGGGGGCGGCTTTCGCCACGAGGTCGGTGCCGATAATGCCGTTGGCGCCGCCGCGATTGTCGAGTACGAACTGCTGGCCAAATTGCGCGCCGACTTCATTGGACACCGTGCGCGCGATGACATCGGTGGTGCCGCCAGCGGTGAAAGGCACGACCAGGCGGATGGGGCGGCTGGGGAACGACTGCGCCCGCGCTATCGGCAGGCTTGCCATCAGCACGAAAAACATGGCACACCGCCACTGTCGTTCCCGCCTGCGCGGGAACCTATAGCACAGTGCCACTTGAGACACGATTATGGATTCCCGCCTGCGCGGGAATGACAGCCTTGGTTAATCAGCATCTACGCAAACTCAAAATCAAACCATCGCGCATTTACGTCGCATCAAGCGGCGCATTCGCCTCCAGCGTGAACTGCCAGCCCAGGCTTATCAATTTTTCCACCATCTCGGGGCCAAATTTCGCGGCGACTTTTTCGGCAGTCTCCGGCACGCGGCCGACGTCGTCGAACTCGCCAACCTTGCCCTGAATAATCACCAGCATATGCGCGTCGGCATCGGAAATATTTTTGAAGGTACGCGTGACACCCGGCGGCACGGCCATCAGATCAAACGGCTCGATCACGACTTTTTCCTCGCCCTTGTCGCCCCAGATCATTTCCCATTTGCCGGTGAGCGCCATGAAGGTTTCGTGCGTCTTCCAGTGCACATGCAGGCCAGCGCCGTTACCCGGCGGGCAGGTCACGATGCCAAGGCGAAACACACCCGCATCACCGCCCACCACCGGCGGCGTCGGCGACAACTGCCCGCCCAGATGCAGCGGCGACATGATGTTGTAAGTGGTTTTCGCGGTAATCATTTCCAGCACTTCCGGCGGGATACCCTTGTTCGCGCCGTGCTGCGCCTTGGTAGATTTCAGATCCTTGAAGCGCGCAATGCGGGCTTTCATTTCTTCCTGGGTCGGACGCTTGGTTTTGGCTGGCATAATTATTCAATAAAAACAGATGGTTACGAAGAATGTCCTTTAGACGCCTTCAGTCGATATGGCTCGGGCATCGGAGAGAAAGCGGCTTTCGACAGGCGCTTGGCCGCGATTCTACCGCCCTCGCGCCGAAGCCCGAGTCGCGCGTCAGCGCGCGGATTTGCGCACGAGCGTGGCAAGTGTCGCGGCAAATGTCGTGGCACGGGTGTCCGTCACGGCGTTGTCTGCCATGTCCGCATACACCTCGCCCACCATCACCAGCGCCGGGCCTGCGCCAACACTTTGCGCGGCATCGGGCAGCTCACCCACCGTGGTGCGAATCACGCGGCATGGCTCGCCCGACGCGTTTTCAACAATTACCACCGGCCGCTCCGGCGGCACGCCATGGGCAATCAGCGCATCACTCACGTTTTGCGCCTCGCCTGCCGCCATGTAGAGGACGGCGGTGTCGGCGGCCGCGGCAGCTTTCGCCCAGTCATTGGGCTTGCTGCCCGCCGCCTCGCGCGGCGTGGCGAATACCACGCTGCGTGCCAAGGCACGGCGCGTCAGCGAGACTTGCAGTTCAGCGCTGGCCGCAAACGCTGCGCTCACGCCGGGCACAATTTCCATGGCCACGCCGGCGGCGGACAACGCATCGATTTCCTCCTGCGCGCGGCCGAACAGCATCGGATCGCCGCCCTTCAGGCGCACCACCGTTTGATGCTTGTGCGCGGCGTCGATCAACTGTTTGTTGATAAAGCGCTGCGCGGTGGAATGCTTGCCGCTGCGCTTGCCGACGGCAACTTTAATCGCACGTTCAGCCAGCGCCAGCGTTTCGGGATGCACCAACGCATCGTGAAACACGATGTCGGCGCTCGCAAGGAGGCGCGCAGCGCGCAGCGTGAGCAGGTCAGGCGCGCCGGAGCCCGCGCCAACAAGATAAACCGTGCCGCTCACGCGCGCAATATTTCGGCCGCTTACCAGGGGATCACCAAGGGCTCACCAGGGATTAACCGCGAGCTGCGCCAGCGCGCCGCCCACGCGTGTCGTGCCAGGGGTACCAAGGCGCACGCCATCATCAATCGCCGGTTGATACGGCGCGCTGAAATCGCCAAATGCCGTCAGCGCCACTTGCGGATCCTGATCGTCGCGTAACGCGAAGGCGTCAAAACCACAACGCGTCATGTAGAACAACTGGTCGCGCAGCACATCGCCCACCGCGCGCAGTTCGCCCTTCCAGCCCAGCCGCCGCAGCAGCCGTGCGATCGAATAGCCGCGCCCGTCGACAAACTTCGGAAAGCGCACGGCAATCAGCGCCAGCCGGTCGAAATCCGCCGTCAGCACACGCGGATCGTCGGTGTTTTCGAGCAGGACACCGTGGCGGCCCGCGCGCTTTACGAGTTGCTCGCGTTGCGCCGTCCACACCGCCAGCGGCACAATCACGTCGCCGCTCGCGGGGATCGCGAATTCCGCCTTAAGCTGCAGCCAGCTGTCGATTGCGATGCGCTTGTTTTTTATCAGTGTCGCCATAAATGTGTCTCTTGAAAGGTTCAATGCCCAGCCGCTGCACCACGTCGATAAAGCGTTCTTCGGGCGAATCGCGGTGGCCTATGTAATATTCGATCAGCTTTTGCACCACGTTCGGCACATCGGCGCGCGCGAACGACGGGCCGATGACTTTGCCGAGCGAGGCATTGTTGCCCTGCTGCCCGCCGATGGAAACCTGATACCACTCCTCGCCATTTTTATCGACGCCGAGGATGCCGATGTGGCCGATGTGATGATGGCCGCAGGAATTCATGCAGCCGGAAATATTCAGATCCAGCTCGCCGATATCATGAATAAAATCAAGATCCTGAAACCGCTCATCAATGGCCAGCGCCACCGGAATCGACACCGCGTTTGCCAGCGAACAGAAATCGCCGCCGGGGCACGCAATGATGTTGGTGATGAGGCCGATATTCGGCGTGGCGAATCCGAGAGTCTTCGCCTCGCGCCACAACGCAAACAGCGCACGCTTTTCCACGTCGGGCAGCACCACGTTCTGCTCGTGCGTCACGCGCAGTTCGCCGAAGCTGTAGCGTTCCGCGAAATCGGCAATGGCGTCCAGTTGCGCGTCGGTGACATCGCCCGGCGGCACGCCGGCGCGTTTTAGCGACAACGTAACCGCAGCATAGCCCGGCATTTTGTGCGCGTGCACGTTGCGCCCATGCCAGCGCGCGAACGCCGTATCAGCGTCCAGAAATGTCTGCAACTCCGCATCGTGCGTCGGCTGCGGGCGGTACGGCGGCGCGGTAAAACGCGCGGCGATGCCTTCGACGATTTCGCGGGTTAACGTGCCGGGGCCATCCACCAGACTTTGCCATTCGGCCTCGACCTCGGTACCAAACGCCGCGATGGTGCGCTCTTTCACCAGAATCTTGATGCGCGCCTTGTATAAATTGTCGCGCCGGCCGTAACGGTTGTAGACGCGGATCACAGCCTCCAAGTACGTGATCAGGTGTTTCCACGGCAGAAACTCGCGGATCACCTGGGCGATGATCGGGGTGCGGCCCATGCCGCCGCCGACGTAAACCTTGAAGCCGACCTCACCTTTGGCATCACGCACGGCTTGTAGGCCGATGTCGTGCAACTGAATCGCGGCGCGATCTTCGGTTGCGCCCGAAACCGCGATCTTGAACTTGCGCGGCAGAAACGCGAACTCGGGATGAAACGTCGACCACTGCCGCAGTACTTCTGTCCACACCAGCGGGTTGACGATTTCGTCGGGCGCCACACCCGCCAGATGATCGGTGGTGATGTTGCGAATGCAGTTGCCGCTGGTTTGCACGGCGTGCATTTCCACCTTGGCGAGGTCGGCCAGAATGTCCGGCACCTCGGCGAGCTTGGGCCAGTTGAACTGGATGTTCTGGCGCGTGCTGAAGTGGCCGTAGCCGCGGTCATACTTGCGTGCGATGTGCGCAAACATGCGTACCTGCGCCGCCGACAACATGCCGTACGGCACCGCCACGCGTAGCATGGGCGCGTGCTTTTGCACATACAGGCCATTCTGCAAGCGCAGCGGCCGGAAATCGTCTTCAGCCAATGTCCCGGCAAGGAAACGCCGCGTCTGATCGCGAAACTGTTCCACCCGTTCGGCGACGATGCGATGATCGATTTCGTCGTAGTGATACATGCTGAAAGCCCTTGTTTTATTTAACTTTATTTGCCCCGATGCGGGGGCTTTTTTCACCGCTTTTTAGCGGGGTTGCGATGGTCGCCGAAGTCTTATATTCTGTAAACGACTATTTTTAAACTTGCTAATGAATTTTTAGTATATTACGTGGCGTTTTCGCGACAGAATTGACGTATTTTAAATATTTTAATGATTTAAATCAAATAGATATATTGACTAAGTCATGTACCACTTGAATAAATCCTGTGAATCACGTGGTTCACGTAAACCGCAGGCAGTTGTGTTAGCGTTTACTTACTCGGCCGCCGGCCGGATGGCCTAGCGTGAACCTCCAGCAACTGCGCGCGGTACGTGAGACCTCGCATCAGCACTTCAACCTGACGCTGGTGGCGCAGGCGCTGCACACCACGCAGCCCGCCATCAGCCGCCAAATTCGCGAACTGGAGCAGGAGCTGGGTGTGGAGCTTTTCACCCGCCACGGCAAGCGGCTCACCGGCCACACCGACGCTGGCCGCGAAATTGTCCCCATTGTTGAACGCCTGTTGCAGGAACAGGCCAATCTGCGCACCGCCGCCGCCGATTTTCGAAGCCGCGACGCCGGCGAACTGGTGGTCGCCACCACCCACACGCAGGCGCGCTATGCGCTACCGCGCGTGGTGGCGCGCTTTCGCCGCAAATTCCCGCATGTCAAACTCGCGTTCCATCAAAGCGAGCCACAACGCATCGTCGACGCCGTGAGGAGCGGCGAAGCCGACATCGGCATCGCCACCGAATCTCTCGCGCGTGCCACCGATTTGCTGAGCTTTCCGTGCTACACGTGGAACCATGTCGTCGTCGCGCCGCCCGATCACCCGCTCGCACGCGCCACGCGCCCGACGCTGGCGGATGTCGCGGCCTACCCCATCGTCACCTACGAAGTCATTTTCACCGGCCGCCCGCACATCGACGAGGCCTTCGCGCGCGCCGGCATTACGCCCGACATCGTATTAACCGCACTCGACTCCGACGTCATCAAAACCTACGTGCGCGAAGGCCTTGGCATCGGCATCATCGCCGCCATGGCCTTCGACGCGCGCGCCGACAGCGACCTTGCCGCCATCGACGCCGCACACCTTTTCGCCAGCAACGTAACTCGGTTGGCGATCCGGCGCGGTGTCGCACTTCGATCTTATGTATATGATTTTATAGAGTTATTTGCACCGACATTGACGCGAACGGTGATCGGGCATGCGTTGCGGGCAACAGCGGCGCCCGAGGCTAGCGGTTACAGTATCTGACCATGCACCCCCAAAGAGCGCAATCAACAACGCTGGCCACTTGCCCGAATATCCTTTTGGTTATTCGACCGATCCTCTTCGCTTTCTTGGCTCTTTGTCTCGCCCGGCCCATTCATGCACAAGAAACATTGCCGCTTGCGCAAGAACTGGTCACTACAAAAACCGGCTACACCGACAAGAAACGCGATCTAGAAGAACTGCGCGTGCGGGCGTACGTGCCGGTGCTCCTCAAAGCCGTGGGTAAGGGCCCGGCGTGGAATCCGCAGCACCCGAACTGGGCAGCCACGGAAAAGCGCATTAACGCGGAGTGGCGAAAGCTTTACGCGGATTATCTGGCACGCATGGCGCGTGACGCGGGTTTCGCCTGGATCGATGAGGCGCTGGCGCGGGAATATTCACAGCGTTTTACGGTGGAGGAACTCACCGCGCTGCTCGCGTTTTACCGCTCGCCCGCGGGCGCCGCGCTGATCGAGCTGGAGAAGCTGTTTCTGGTGTTTTATCCGGCGGAGCTCACGCGCGCGCTGTCACGGGTGATGATCGGCAACGACGCGTTGTCGGCGGCGGAGCAGGTGGCGTTTCGCGCGCCGGAAAATCGCTTGCGCCGCGAGTTTGCCGTGCTATTCGAAAGCGAAACGATCTTGTTTGAAGAAGCCCTGCGCATCGGCGGTGCTTTTGTCGGTGAGAACGCTGCGTTTGTGCAACAGGGCGCGGTGGCGACGGCTGCCGCCGAAATCGACGCGCTGCGGCAAAAGCTCCCGCCGGCATTGCTTGCTGAGGTGCAGGCGTTTCTGAAAACGGACGCCGGGTTGAAGGAGCGCGAATTTCTCGCGCTGGCGTTGCGCATTGCCGCACCCGCCGGCGAAGACACTGCACGCGCAAAGCAGGAGGAGGCTGCGTTCTACAAGGGCTTGGCGGAATTGTCAGCGCAGTGGCGCGCGGCAGCGGCTGGCGAAAAAGCACCTGAATAAAATATCAATAAAAACAAATAGTTACGAACACCACCCTAAGGCAGTTGATCTGATTCGCCTCTTACGTCGTTTCCGCTGCTAACGCGCTTTCAGGAACAGTTCCGGATCCACATAAACACCGTTCAGCAATACCGCCCAGTGCAAATGCGGGCCGGTCACGCGGCCGCTGGCGCCGGAAAGACCGATCACCTCGCCGCGGGCCACGCTGTCGCCGGCTTTCACATCGATGCGGCTCATGTGGATATAGAGCGTGATGAAGCCCTGCCCATAGTCAAGCCACACGCTTTTACCGGAATAAAAGTAATCATCGACGGCAATCACGCGCCCCGCCGCCGCCGCGCGCAGTGGCGTGCCGGCGCCCACCGCCACGTCCAGCCCGGCATGCGGTGAGCCTTCTTTGCCATTTAACGTGCGGCGTAAACAGAAGCGCGCTGACAGCCTGCCCGCCGCCGGCAAATCGAGAAAAAAATTCACGGGTGGCGCATCACTCCAGTATGTTTTCGCGGCGGCGATCAGCGGTTGATCGCGGTCGTCACGCGCCTGATTCTCCGGCGACAACTGCAAAAAGCGCGGATCAATGCGCAAGTGCTGCGTGGGATAGGGCTTGGGTTTGGCCTTGATCTCGAACGCAGTGGTATAAACCACGCGCACGCCATCTTTTAGCGCGTTCACCTGCAACTGCTGCATGCCGGGCGCGGCATCGAGCGGAATGCCGACCACGCCGAACAAACCTTCGTCCAACGTCAACGTCAACACGCGATTGCCGCCGAACGTCACCTCCAGCACCGGCGCGTCAGCTTCACTCAGTTTCACAATGGCCACACCGCCGGGATACGGCGAGTGACGCGGCAGCGTCGCCAGTTGCGCGTGCGCGCTGGCGCACAAGAGCGCCCACAGCAGTACACAAACGTATCGTAGTACGTAAGTCATGCCGTGCATTCGAGTTCCTGCACAAGCCGCACAGCCTTCACGCAACACGCCGCCTGATGCGCAATCGCCGCCGGGATCGGCTGGCGGCCGTCGAGGACTTCGCGGATCCACGCGGCAGTGACTTGCGCATCGCGGCTGGCAGGCAGCACGGGGGCGGCCTCGCCGGGCGCTTCCCACAGTTGCGCGGATTGGCCGTCAAGCCACTCCATCTGCGGCGCCCGGCGCGGATGCGCCACCGCCTCGCCCTCGGCGCCACGCAGCAGCAGGGCGTGCCGATTGTGACGATCATGGCGGGTAAAAAATTCGCGCATGCGTAACACATATTCGGGATGCGTCACGCTGGTGAGGCGCACCGCCGGCGTGGTGAAGGGCTGCAACAGCTTAGCCACGGTGTGCCCTGAACTGCGCACGCCAAGCACGTTGCGCAAAGCCAGCAGACGCGCCAGCGGCGGCGCAAGCACATCCAGGGGGATGAACGTAACTATATGATTTAATTCACTATTTTTTTGATCGTTTAGGGATGCCACAGGCGCCACGCCGAGCGCCGCCAGCACTTCACAGGTGGTCACGCGGGCGGCGTCCGTGCGCACGCCGTGTATCAACACCGGCACGCCTTCGCGCGCGACCAGCAATGCCAGCAGCGGCGTGAGATTGGGCAACTGCCGCGCACCGTTGTAGGCGGGAATCACCAGCGGCACTGTGCCGGCGGGCGCGGTGAGATGCGCATAACTCGCCTCGCACGCCTCAAGAAAGCCCGTAAGCTCATCGAGCGATTCGCCCTTGATGCGCAGCGCCATCAGCACCGCGCCCAGTTGCAGATCGGGCACGTCACCCGCGAGCATCCCCGCGAACAACGCGCGCGCGTCGTCGCGGCTCAGGTCGCGCGCGGCGTTTTTGCCGCGGCCGATGTCCTTGATGATGCGGGTGAGTTCGGAAGGTGCCATGCGGCTATGATCGCATGACGGCGGCCATGGCGGCAGGTACCACGGCGTTCGTGACGAAATGACTAAACTGCCGGCCGGATACGCGGCCAAACCGCGACGCGGTCTGTTTACTGCAGCGGAATGCCTGCATCCTTGATGACTTTTGCCCAGCGCGCGAGCTCGTCGCGGATAAACTGGTCGAATTCCTCGCGACCCTTCGGCGTGGTATCGATGGCCATTTCGTCGAGCTTCTGCTTTACGTCGGGCGCGCGCAGCACCGTGCTGAAATCGGCATAAATTTTGTCGATCACCGGCGCGGGCGTGTTCGCCGGCGCGCACACGCCGTACCACGAGCTCACATCGTAACGCGACACGCCGGACTCCTGCATCGTCGGCACGTTGGGCAGCAATGCCGCGCGCCGCGCGCTGGTAACCGCCAGCGGACGCAGGCGGCCCGTCTGCACCGGGCCGACGATGGCGGGCAGATTCGAAATGTTGAACGGTATCTGGCCTCCGATGGTATCGGTGATGCCCTGTGCGGCCACCTTAAACGGAATGTGCGCAACGTCGATCTTCACCAGCAGCTTGAGCAGCTCCATCGACAACTGTGGCGATTCACCGGCAAGCCCGGCGGAGTAACTCAGCTTGCCGGGGTGCGCCCTGGCGTAGGTGATGAATTCGCTGATCGATTTGATGGGCACCGATGGATGTGCCGTCAGAATGTTGGGTGTGGTGCCGATGCGCGTAATGGGAATGAAATCCCGCGCCTGATCGTACGGCACGTTTGAATACAGAGAAACCGAAATGGCGCTCGACGCGATATTGCATTGAAGCAGTGTGTAACCATCAGGCGGCGACTTGGCGACAAACGCCGCGCCCAAAATGCCGGCGACGCCCACGCGGTTTTCCACGATCACCTGTTGGCCCCACAAGCGCGTGAGCCGGTCGCCCAGCAAGCGCGCCACAAAATCCGGCGAAGCGCCCGCGCCGAACGGCACAACGTAACGCACGGGTTTGCTAGGGAATGTCGGGCTGCCGCTCGCTGATGATGCCGAGCTGCACCCTTCGGCGAGACTTGACTCCATGACAAGGCAGGGCAGCCGCAAACCACGACCATCAGCAACGAAAGCAGCCAACAGCGTAAACGGATCGTATTAACCGGGCTTTTCATCTGTGGTTCTCCATGGAATTGACACTGTGCCATGCCTCGGCACTACGCTAACGTCCAAGCCCCTTTTCATTGAAGCGAAATTCGCCCGGTATTGCAATCGTACACCTCGTCGCGCCTGGATGAATACATTCGCCAGATCACCTGCCCGCCAGCAACCTTGAGGCCGCGTATACGCAACGCGATGGGCGCCAGCCTCCCGTCCCTCATAAGATCCGGACATTGGCCACCGTTCGATTTCACGGGTCGCATGGCCTGCACCAGTTCGTGAAATGCAGCATGCTACTCGCGCCATTGTAAATGGCCTGGAACCAGCGGCACGGCCAGCAGCAAAACACAAATCAGCATGACGATGTTACCGCCGCGCAGCTTGCGTTCTTTCCAGCAGCCGATCAAAGCCAAAACAAAAATCAGCATGGCGCACAGTCCCACGGCGTCCGCAAGCCAGATCAGCATCGTTGGGCCGGACACTTCAATCCACATCAGCGCGGCGGCGGCAGCGGAAAAACCAACCAGCGCCACGCACGCGAATGCCGCGCTCATGGGTGCGGGCGGCTGCGCCTGCCTGGATCCAACGGCTTCGGTCATTACTATTACGCGCTATTCCAATACCGATCCTGAATGATAGCCACGCGCCGGGCCGAGCAGGGCAATTCCGGTGCGGGCCAGCCCACTCAAGACGAACCTGCCATTCCGGCAAGAATTCATACCCTCAAAAATTCTGGGTAAATTTAAAAATTCAATTGAAACAAACAGTTACGAAACCATGGTCAGTGCGCTTTATCCCAATTGGCCCCCTCACCCAATTCCACCAGCAACGGCACGGCAAGTTGCGCGACACCATTCATCAACGCCGGCAGTTCGCTTTTAACACGCACGCGTTCAGCTTCGGGCACTTCCAGCACCAATTCATCATGCACCTGCATGATGAGTTTGGTGGCAAGTTTTTCGCGTGTTAACCATTGATCCACCGCGATCATCGCCATTTTGATCAAATCGGCCGCCGTGCCCTGCATCGGCGCGTTGATGGCGGCGCGTTCGGCGCCCTGGCGGCGCGCGACGTTTGAGCTTTTGATTTCGGGCAGCCACAGGCGGCGGCCGAAGACGGTTTCGACGTAGCCCTGATTGCGCGCCCGCTCGCGGGTGTTTTTCATGTAGGCATCAACACCGGGGTAACGCGCGAAGTAGCGCTCCATGTATTGCTGGGCGGCGCTGCGTTCAAGCCCGAGTTGCCGCGCGAGGCCGAAGGCGGACATGCCGTAAATCAAGCCGAAGTTGATCACCTTGGCGTAGCGGCGCTGTTCGCCGCTGACTTCCGCCAGACCCGTGCCGAAGATTTCCGATGCCGTGTGACGGTGAATGTCTTCGCCCGCCGCGAACGCCTTGAGCAGACTTTCATCGCGCGAGATGTGCGCCATGATGCGCAACTCGATCTGCGAATAGTCGGCGGACATGATGACGCAGCCCGGCGGCGCGATGAACGCCTCGCGGATGCGGCGGCCTTCGGCGGTGCGGATCGGGATGTTTTGCAAATTCGGATCGTTGCTGGCGAGCCGACCGGTGATGGCAATGGCCTGCCCGTAATTCGTATGCACGCGCCCGGTGTCGGGGTTGATCATGCCCGGCAATTTGTCGCTGTAGGTGGATTTCAGTTTCGCCAGACCCCGGTATTCGAGGATCAGCTTAGGCAAAGGGTGATCGAGCGCCAGTTGCTCCAGCGAATCCTCGTCGGTGGAAGGCTGGCCGGTGGGCGTTTTTTTCACCGGCTTCAGGCCCTGTTTCTCGAACAGGATTTCCTGTATCTGCTTGGGTGAACTCAGATTGAACGGCTGCCCGGCCTGCTCGTGCGCCTTGGCTTCGGCAGCGATCATTTTCGCGCCAAACTCGGCCGACAGTTCGCTCAACAACTTCACGTCGAGCAGCACACCGTTACGCTCCATTGATTGCAGCACCGGCATCACCGGCATTTCGATATCGCTGTAAACATGCAGCAGCTTTTCATCGGCAGCGACTTGCGGGTAGAGCGTCTCGTGCAGGCGCAGCGTGATGTCGGCATCTTCCGCCGCGTACTCGGTGGCGCGTTCGATCGACACCTGCTCAAAGCCGATGCGCCCGGCGCCCTTGCCGGTCACCTCATCGTAAGTAATTGTTTTTATTGATAAATGCCTGGCAGACAAATCATCCATATCGTGCGGCTTGTGGCTTTCCAGCACGTAGGATTGCAACAGCGTGTCGTGCACCACGCCGCGCAACGAGACCCCGTGATTGGCGAACACATGCGTGTCGTATTTGATGTGTTGCCCGAGCTTGGGTGCGGCCGCGTCTTCGAGCCAAGGCTTTAATTTCGCCAGCACGTGGTCAAGCGCCAGTTGATCGCCCGCGCCGGGATATTGATGCCCGACGGGAATGTACGCCGCTCTGCCCGCTTCCACACACAGCGAGATGCCGACGAGCCGCGCCTTGAACGGATCGAGGCTAGTGGTTTCAGTATCCACGGCGGTAAGTCTCGCCGCGCGAATTTTATCGAGCCATGCGTCGAGTTGGGATTCGGTGGTGACGGTTTCGTAATGCTTTTCCGTGGGCGCGGGCGGCGGCGCTACTGGGGCGGCAACCGCTGGCGTGGGCGCGCCTGATTCAGCCGCGCCGCCGTTGTCCATCAAATCCTTGCGCCGCGACTTAAAGTCATAGCGCTCGAACAAGGTTTCGAGCTTGGCGTCATCTCGCGGCTTCGCGGTGAGTTCATTCAGCGCCACCGGCAACGCCACGTCGCATTTGATGGTGAGCAGCCCGCGTGCGGTGGGCAGCCAGTCGAGCGCCTTGCGCAAATTCTCGCCGACAACGCCGCCAATTTCCCCCGCGTGACTCACCACGTTATCCAGCGTGCCGTACTGCGTGAGCCACTTCACTGCCGTCTTGGGCCCGACCTTGTGCACGCCCGGCACGTTGTCGACGGTGTCACCGATCAGCGTCAGGTAATCGACAATGCGCTCTGGCGGAACACCGAATTTTTGCGCGACTCCGGCTTCATCGAGCTTTTCGTTGGTCATGGTATTGACGAGCGAAATGCTGGGTGACACCAGTTGCGCGATGTCCTTGTCGCCAGTGGAGATCACCACCTTCATACCCTGTGCTTCCGCCGCGCGCGCGAGGGTTCCGATCACGTCATCAGCTTCCACGCCCTCCACAATCAACAGCGGCCAGCCCATAGCGGCGATGGCTTCATGCAGCGGTGGAATCTGCGAGGCCAGATCGTCGGGCATCGAAGGACGGTTGGCCTTGTATTCCGGGTAGACGTCGTCGCGAAAGGTTTTACCCTTGGCATCGAACACGCAGGCCGACAGCGCGGCGGGCGTATCCTTGTGCAGCCGCTTTAGCATGGCGAGCACGCCGTACAGCGCGCCCGTGGGTTCACCGCGCTTGTTGCGCAAATCGGGCAGCGCGTGAAACGCACGATACAAATAGGAAGAGCCGTCAACCAGCAGCAGGGTGTCCATGTTTGCGCTTGATTTCGAGAGTGCCGGGCATCACTTGCAGACGCGGGCCACGCTTTCAAATTATCTGCGAAAGGCCGATAATCCAGCGTGAATCGAGGATACCCTACTATGTACCTTATGCGCGCACCAATCACCACCAGCGCCCGTTTCACGGCGGTTTCCGCCGCCATGGCCGCGCTGCTGACCGCCGCCCTGTTCACCGCCGCACCGCACGCCTTTGCGCAAACGCGCGAGCGCCCGCCCAATCTGCAGCCGGTGCCGGAACCGCCGCCGCCCCCCAAGGGCTTCGAGCTCGACAGCGCGCTGGAACCACAAGTTACCACCGTGAAGCGCGGCGAGGATACCGTCGAGGAATACCGCCTTGGCGGCCGGCTCTACATGATGAAAGTCACACCCGCTGGCGGCGGCACGCCCTATTACCTGGTCGACCACACCGGCAACGGTTCCTTTGCGCGCCAGAATGCGCACGACACCGGCCTGCGTCCACCGATGTGGGTGATACACAGTTTTTGATTTTGTTCGTTATTACTGCCGAGTGCCAACAGCGAAGACGCCCCCGCGTTCGTCAACTCCGAGCAGTTGGGAAGCCATAACCCGGTGTCACAGGGCGCATCCCTCGTCACAACTCCCCTCCCGCAAGCGGAGGGAGGGGATACCTCAACGTAAGCAGGAGCGACAAGATTGGAATTTTGCCGCTTGTAGCTTGTACACTGAATGCTAAACGCGGTACGCTCGCACGATGTCCGTCTTCACCACCGTCACTGCCAGCCAGCTTGAAGTCTGGCTGAAACTTTACGATCTCGGCACGCTGTCGGAATTGCAGGGCATTGCAGCCGGCATTGAAAACACCAACTACTTCGTCACTACCACGCGTGGCCGCTACGTGCTGACGTTGTTCGAGAAGCTCACCACGCGCGAGTTGCCGTTTTATCTGAACCTGATGGCGCATCTCGCACGCGCCGGCGTGCCGTGCCCGGCGCCCATGGCCAATCGAACGGGCGGTTTTTTGGGTGAACTCAACGGCAAGCCGGCAAGTCTGGTAACGCGGCTGGAAGGGAAAGACCTCACGCAGCCCACACCGGACGATTGCGCGAAGGTGGGCGAGGTGCTGGCGCGCATACACGTTGCCGGGCAAGGCTACGCCGCACGCATGGATAACCCGCGCGGGCCGGCGTGGTGGCGCGCGGTGATGCCGGACATTCTGCCGTTTTTAGGCGGTGACGATGCCGCGCTGCTGCGCGAGGAAGTCGCATGGCAGGACAGGCAGTACGCGGCCAGCCTTGCGCAGGGCGCGATACATGCCGATCTCTTTCGCGACAACATCCTGTTTCATCATGGCAACGTCGCGGGCGTCATCGACTTTTATTTCGCCTGCACCGGCGCACTGCTCTACGATGTGGCGATCACCGTTAACGACTGGTGCCTGCAGACGGACTACCAACTCGACGCAGCGCGCGCCAGCGCCTTGCTCGCGGGCTATCGCGCGGTGCGGCCGTTCACCGCCGCCGAACACGCGTCATGGCCGGGGCTGCTGCGCGCGGGGGCGCTGCGCTTTTGGGTATCACGGCTTTACGACTTTCATTTGCCACGCAAGGGCGAGCTTACGCACGCCAAGGACCCGGGGCATTTTCAGCGCCTGCTGCGCGCGCACATCGCCATCGGCACGCGCCAGATCGAATTGCCGTGCTAGCCCCGTCAGGATGCTTATAATGACGCCCAGGGAAATTTGCGAAAAGCTTTGATACGGTCATGGTGCAATCTCGCCCGGTAGCGGCGTCGCGCGGCCTGCGCTGGATAGGCGAAGGCTTCGCGCTGTTCAAAAAAAGCGCGGCCATGTGGCTGATGATCACGCTGGGGCTGTTCGCCGCTTTCAAGCTTATTTTGCTGATTCCGTTCATCGGTGTCGTTGCCATGCTTGGCCTGCCGATCATACTGGTGGGTCTGATGGAAGGCTGCCGTGCGGTTGATCTGGGCCAGCCGTTAAAACCGGCGTATCTGCTCAGCGGTTTTGTACGCAACACGGCGGCGCTGGCGCTGTTGGGTGCGTTGTATCTTTTAGGTAACTTATTGATTTTATTGATAATTATCACGCTCGGCGGCGATTCGCTGATGCAGGTGCTGAAATTCACGGCCGAACGCAAGGTCACGCCGGAGAACATGCATCTCATCCGCGAAGCAGTGTCGCAGGCCACGATGGCCGTGCTCGCCGGCTGGGCGCTGTCGATTCCGCTGACCATGGCGTGCTGGTTCAGCCCGCTGCTGGTCTACCTGCACGACATGAGGCCGCTGCCTGCCATGGCAATCAGCCTCAAGGCGTGTTTGCAAAATCTGATGCCATTTCTGATTTACGGCGCGGCGTGGTTTTTCGCGCTGATGATCGTGACGCCGATCGCCATGGCCACGCGTATCCTCGACTTGGGCATGTGGCTGCTGGCGCCAGTCGTGATTCCATCGTTGTACGCAAGCTACCGCGATATTTTCGTGGCGGTGGAGTCGCCGCCTAGCGCCGGCGCTGCCACACCCTGAGCCGCCGGCCACGCGTTACGCCGGCGCGAGATTCGCGTATTCCAGCATCAGCCATTTCAGGCCGTTGCCGCGAAAATTCACCTGCACCCTCGCTTCAGCGCCACGCCCTTCAGCACTGACAATCACGCCGGTGCCGAATTTTGCGTGCATCACGCTTTGCCCGATGCGCCACGGCATGCTGGCGTGGGGCGTCAGGGTTGAGGCGTAAGGTGCTATCGGAGACGCCACGCCACCGGCGTACCCAGCATTTCCCGTATACACCGGCGCCTGCTGATAGCGCGGCCGCGCATTGATCCGCCGCAAAAGCGCTTCGGGAATCTCGTTGAAAAACCGCGACGGCACGTTGTAGCGCGTTTGCCCGTGCAGCATGCGGCTTTGCGCGAGCGACAGATAAAGCCGCCGCCGCGCGCGCGTGAGCGCCACGTACATCAGGCGCCGTTCTTCCTCGACGCCGTGATCGTCATTGAGGCTGTTCTCGTGCGGGAACAGCCCCTCTTCCATGCCGCTGATAAACACCGTGTGAAATTCCAGCCCCTTGGCCGAATGCACCGTCATCATCTGCAGGGCTTCCGCGCCCGGCAGCGCCTGGTGCTCCCCCGCTTCGAGCGCCGCGTGCGCGAGAAACGCCGACAGCACATCGTCTGCCTCGTTGGCACGCTCGGCCGCCACGGGTGAGGTGACGTCGGCCACCGCCGCGGCCTGCAGCGGATCGGCAACCAGCCACACGTCGCCCTCGGCCACGAATGCCGCGGCTGCATTTACCAGTTCGTCCAGATTTTCTATACGGTCGGCGCCTTCTTTTTCATTCTGATAATGCGCGCGCAAGCCGCTCGCGTCGATCATGTGCGCGATGATTTCCGGCAAGGGCAAACCGTGCGTGGCCGCGCGCATTTGCTCGATCAGCCGCACGAACGCCGCGATACTGGAAGCCGCCTTGCCCGACAGCGTATTCGCGCACGCTGCCGCCCACAGGCTGATGCCGCGCTCCCGTGCCAGCGTTTGCACCTGTTCCAGACTGCGTGCGCCGATGCCGCGTGCCGGAAAGTTGGCCACGCGCAAAAACGCGCCGTCGTCTTCCTGCCCTTCCTGTTGCGCTATCAGCCGCAAA
>OMIN01000109.1 GCA_900299145.1 Betaproteobacteria bacterium
ACTGGGCTACCGACCACCGGCACCTGCGGCGATCAACCCGCAACCACCCGTCTTGGAACAGGCAGAAGCTATGCAGTAAACTGCGTCAATGAACCTGGCACAAAAAACCAGTCAGGCCACGAGGTCACGCGGCTGGCGATACCACGACGGGTTGATGGAAAGCGCCTCGATGTCGACGCCTTGCTTGTCCATCGCTGCAATGCGCACCGGCCCCACTTCGTCCATGTTCGGAAACTGCTGCCCCTGCACCGTTTCACCGGTCAGCGCCAGCGCTTCGGGCACCACGCAGTGTGCGTGCACGTCGATGGTTTTGACGCGCTTTCCGCCGATCACGACCTGCCGCCGTTGCCCGCCCGCGGCAGCCTGCATGCCGTTGGTCATTTCGCAGCCGGTGAATATCACCGGTGATTTTCTGCCTGCATTGCGCTCGCTCATGGTTGTTCTCCTGATGGGATGGGAAATGAAAGGGGGCGTTAAGAACTGTCTGCAAGTTCAAAACAATTCGTTCAGACGTGTTGATGGGATCGAATGCTATCACCGGGCGCCGAGTGCGTCGCACGCCATACGGGCTGCGCCGGATTGCGCGCACGTTTTACCGTGGCGCCCGGATTTTGGCGCATACTATGCAACTGGATCTTATCCCGGCAATCTTGGGTTCTGTCCCCAACGTCCATCCCTCTCGCGGGTTTGAACAATCATGTTTATCCGATTTTGCAGATTTCTGCTGATGGCGTCGGCCATGGGGTTGCTGGCGGCCTGTGCGAAGCCCGACCGCAATTTCGCACCGCCCGCCGCCAGCGAACCCCGGCCGGAACTGACCGCGCCCGCCGACATCGTGGCGGCATTGGCGAAAGGCGGTTACATCCTCTATATGCGTCATGGCGAAACCATTCGCGAACAGGGCGAAATCGAAGCGAAGAACCGCGAGACGGGGCGTTTTAATATCGAGGACTGCACGACGCAGCGCAACCTGAGCGACAACGGGCGCGAGCAGGCGCGCGCATCGGGCGTGGCTTACCGGCGCGTGGGGATACCCGTGGCGCGGCATATCTCCAGCCGTTACTGCCGCGCACTGCAAACTGCGCGACTGTTTGCAGACGAGGTCGAACTGTCGGAGGCGCTGACTTCCGAAGGCGCCATCACCAAGAACCCGGAACGCATCAAGGCCGTGCAAGCCGTGCTGTCGGTGCAGCCGCCGCCGGGGCAGAACCTCATGCTGTTCGCGCATCAAGGCATTTTTTATGCCGCCACCGAACTGACCACGCAGGAAGGCTGGACGGTCGTGCTGGAGCCCGGCAACTTCAAGCGCATCATCGCACGCATCGCACCACGCGACTGGGAAGTGCTCGCGCGGGCGGCGCGGCCGGCAAGGCGGTGAGCGTGGCCGGCGGATTCAATCATCGGGTCAAAAATTGAATAGTGTGGGGCAGCGCGTGCGAAACTCGCTGGGTTCTCGTGGCACGCATTGTTTCTGTCGTTTCTATCGTCCCCGTCGTGCTCATCATTTCCCTGGCGGCCATTCGCCATTCGCGTTCTTCATTGGCGGCGTGATTTTTGCACTGGGCCTCGTCACTGGCGCCTGCGCCCAGCCCTATCCCGCCAAGCCCGTCCGGCTGATTATCGCGTCGGCGGCGGGCGGCGGCATTGATTTGCTGGCACGCATCATGGCGCCAAAATTTTCGGAGTTCATGGGCCAGCCGGTGATCGTGGATAACCGTCCGGGGGCCGGCGGCACCATCGGTTACGAATATGGCATCCGCGCCGCGCCCGATGGTTATACGCTGACCATCATCAGCTCCACCTACACCGTCAACCCCAGTTTTTATCCGCTGAAATTCGACGCGGTGAACGACTGCACGCCGATCAGCCAGTTGGTGAAATTTCCGCACGTCGTGGTGGTTCATCCGTCGTTGCCCGTGCGCAATATCCGCGAACTCATCACGCTGGCAAAGGCAAATCCCGGCAAGATTACCTTCGGCAGCAGCGGGCAGGGCGCGATCATTCATCTGTCGACGGAACTGTTCATGGAAAAGGCCGGCATCCGCATGACGCACGTGCCGTATCGCGGCGGCGGCCCGGCATTGAACGACGTGATTGCCGGACAGATTTCACTGGTTTTCGCGCCGCCACAAACGGGCTTGCCGCAAGCCAAGGCCGGGCGCGTTCGCGCGCTAGCGGTCACGGCGAAGGAGCCGCTCGCGGCGGAGCCCGATATTCCGGGCATGGTGCAATCAGGCCTGCCTGATTTCAAGGTGTTGAGCTGGCACGCGCTGATCGGCCCCAAAGGCTTGCCGCAAGCCGTGATTGAGCGCGTCAATCGCGACATCGGTAAAACGGTGCAATCGCGCGAAGTCGAAGCGCGTGTGCTGGCCGATGGCGTGTCGCCAGCCGCCAGCACGCCAGAGGTTTTGCGTGCACGCCTGCAGCAGGAAGTGCCGATGTGGAAAAGCGTGGTGTCGCGTGCGCGGATCCGGCTGGATTAGCCGCGCTCCACGGCTTAGCCGCGCGAGCTTGTATCAACGCGTTTGCGGCGAACTTGTAAGCAAAACACTACGCTGGCAGCGGAGAATAGCCAAACACGGCGCGGGATTCCGGTGAGGCTTCTCGTATAAATTATTCAATAAAAACAAATACTTATGAATGATCGGTTCACTGGAACTGTGCGCGTTGATAGTAGACAATGTTCGCGCCGGCCTTGCGCAGGGATTTCGGCGAGCGGCGTAACCCGTCGATTAAATTCCCGCTTTACCCGGTGAATCGCGAACCAATTCGTGTACCCTGCGGATCTGCGTTTTTGTATTCGCATTCGCATTTGTCCTCTTCTTCATCACACACTTCAATCAGGGAGTTCTGCAAATGGAATTTGGTGTCGCCGTTGGAACCATTGCCGCCGTGGATTATGCACAGCACGGCGAGCGGCTGGGGTTTACCCGTTGCTGGGTGCCGGACACACCGCTGATCCGCTCGAATGTTTTCGCCACCATGGCGGCAGTGGCGCTGGCGACCAAGACCATCAAGATCGGCTCCGGCGTGCTGGTGTGCGGCATGCGGCTTGCGCCTGAAGCAGCGAGCGGCATCGCAACCGTCAACGCGTTGGCGCCCGGACGCACTTTCGCCGTGATCGGCGCGGGCAACACTGGCATGCGCATGATGGGCTTGAAGCCCACTGGCGCCCGCGCCATGCGCGAATACGTGCGCGTGATCAAGGCGCTGCTGCGCGGCGAAGAGGTGATGTATGCCTCCGGCGGGCCCGGCAGTGAGCCGCAACCCGTGCGATTTACCGGGCTGGAACAGGAACACGTACGGCTTGACCCCGTGCCGGAAGTGCACGTCGCCGGCAACGGCCCGTTGTCGCACGCGGTTGCAGGCGATACCGGGGATGGTCTGCTGGTGTCGATTCCGCGCGGCGGCACCTTTGCCGAGGCGCTGTCGAATACGAAGCGCGGTGCGGAAAAAGCGGGCCGCACATTGCCGAATAACTTCCACACCGCCGCGCTGGTAAATTTGCTGATGCTGGAGCCGGGCGAATCACTGACATCCGACCGAGTAATCAACGCGGTGGGGCCGTCGGTGATGGCGAACTTTCACTACCTGGCTGACTGGGTGCGCGAAACTGGCAAAGCGCCGCCCGCGTACATCCAGCCGGTGTGGGATGACTACATGGCGTTCGTAAAACGCCAGCAGGGCGCGGACGCGCACCTCGCGTTGCACGAGACGCATTACCTCACGCTGCAGCCCGACGAAGCGCGCTTTCTTACGCCACAGATTCTGCGCAATTTCTGCATCATCGGTGAACCGCCGGAACTCATTGAGCAACTGCGCCAGCTCGAGCGCGAGGGCTTAAAGCAGGTGACGTTCTTCCCGCCGTTCAAGGAGCGTTATCAGGTGATGGAGCGGTTTGCGAAACAGGTCATGGACAAGATGTAGCGTTTACCCGTTGCTTCGCGCCGTACCTTGCGCCGGCTTGACCGCCAGCGCCTCGTTCACCGCATGCAGTAAAGCGTCCGGCGTGCCGGGGTTGATCGAGCAATCTGGCCCGAGCAGGTGCCCGCGGCCACCGGTTTCAGCAATGGACGCGCGGGCGCGTTCCACCAGCGCTTCGGGCTGCATTCCGCTGATTTGGGGTTTGCCCGGCAGGCCGCCCAGCACGGCGCGGCCGGTGAGTTTGCGTGCTTGCGTCAACGCGGGATTGCCCGGCGTGGTGGCCCAACTGAATACCGACACCGGGTAATCCACGAATTCCTCGAAGCGTGTGTGGTCTCCACACACGTGCATGATGTTGAAGGGCGCGGATTGCACGGCCTTAAAGATGGCCTGGTCGTATTGGCGCTGAAAGCGTTTGCATTCCGCTTCGGAAATCAGCGGCTGTGTGGCCACCGTTGTCGCATAGAAAATGCCATCAACCCCCGCATCAATGCAGTCGCGCGCATATTGCGTGAGCGTTTCGCAGATGGCGGCCAGCCCGTGATCGAGTTTGGCCGGCTCTTCGCGCATCAGACGCAAAATTTCGTCTCGCCGGCCCGGTGTCATGTAGGTTGCCACCATCAGGGGCGCGAAGAGGGTGGCGACTATGGGGACATCAGCACCAACTGCGGCGCGAATTGCCCGCAGCGCCTGCAATTGTTCGGCCAGCGCGCCGGTACGGGCATCGGCGGGTTGTAGACTGCCCAGTTCGCGGGCGTCGCGCAGCGCGAATCGGCTGATTGCCGGGGCGACCGTGCGCTGGCCCGAGTATTCGAGTTGTTGTCCCCACATTTCGGCAAAGCACAAAGCGCGGGACTGCGGCTTCAGGAAATCCCAGCCAAAGGTATGGTGCAGGCGTACAGTTTCTGCAGCCAGCGCCTGT
The DNA here is from genome assembly GCA_900299145.1 of Betaproteobacteria bacterium. Lineage (GTDB taxonomy): Bacteria > Pseudomonadota > Gammaproteobacteria > Burkholderiales > SG8-41 > UBA5216. The sequence goes on from OMIN01000109.1 coordinate 4,847, forward strand.
GCGGTGTTTTCCTGCGCATGGTTATGCAGCCAGAAGCTTACTGGTACGCGATCCACGGGTTCGCCACGAATGGCGGCCATGACGCGCTCGCGATGGTTCATCATGATTTGGCGGAAGGCTCAGTCGATAGTTATACCGCCGGCTTTGACCACGCCGGCCCACTTCACGCGATCACGCTTGACGGTTTCCCGGAACTGTTCGGCGGTCTCGCTGCGCGGCGTATTGCCGAGGTCACTCAACTTTTGACGAACAGCGGGTATTTCCAGCACCTTGCGTACCGCGCTGTTGAGTTCACGGGTGATTTTGGCATCGAGCCCCTTGGGCGCAAAGAAGCCGAACCAGGTGTAACTTTCAAACCCGGGCAGTCCAGCTTCGGCGACGGTGGGTATTTCGGGAATGGCGTTGACCCGCGTGCTGGTGGACACGCCAAGCAGGCGCACGCGGCCTGAACGGTAGTGCGGCAGTATGGTTTGCACCTGATTGAAAATGCAGCAAACATCGCCGCGCAACAGGCTCTGTATGGCTTCCGGGCCGCCCTTATAGGGCACGTGCACGATATTGAGGCCGGCCCGCAGCACGAATTCCGCGAATGCCAGATGGGTGCTCGCGCCGTTGCCGATGGAGGCGAAGTTGTATTTGCCGGCGCTGGCTTTCACTTTATCGATGAATTCCCTGACGTTGGCGGCATCGACGACAGTGGGGTTGATGCTGAGCACGTTGGGCACATCCACCAGCGTCGCAATGGGTGTGAAATCGGCTTCCACATCGAACGGCAGGCGTGCAAACAGCGCGGCGTTTACGCCATGCGTGGCGGAGGGGCCGAGCAAAATGGTGTAACCGTCGGCCCGCTGCCGCGCCACGTACTCGGAGGCTATATTGCCGCTCGCGCCCGCCTTGTAATCGGTGATGATGCGGGTATTCAGCACTTTTTCCAGCGGCTCCTGCAATGTGCGGGCGACCACATCCAGCCCGGAGCCTGCCGGGTACCCCATCATGAGGGTAATCGGTCTGGACGGCCAATCCTGCGCTTGCGCTGTAAGCACCGAAACGGCGAGGAGGACCAGTGCAGCGATGCTGTGGCGTGAATATTGAGTAGGTCGCTTCATGGTGGTAACCGGCGCGATGTTTATGGTTTCAGTATACCGCTTACGGTCTCGGGCAGGTTTGCACGTATGCGCGACAGCGGGTGTCGTATCAGGCAGTGGTGAATGTATGGCTGGGCTGCGGCTCTGACTGGAATGGATCGTTACTTGTCAGACTCAATGGCTTCGCCTGCGCGTTTGTTGACTGGCCGGATCGCGGTGGATACATTGATGCGTCCTGCATCTTGGTGTCAGTCTTGGCTCTTTAGGTATGCAGAGCTCAGTATTATTGTGGGTTGATGGATTTTTCTGGAGCTTGCATGAGCGTATCTCAGTGGTTGGATAAAGTGGCTGCGCTGGTTCTGACTGGCTTGTTAACTTAGGCTGCACAGACGTCGGCTGCCGAAAATCCGGCACCCGCGATGAAAGACGGTGTGCCGCAGGTTGGCTTGCCCGGCAAGGACGTGGTGTGGATGCCCAAGGCGAAAAGCGTTATGGACAAGATGTTCGAGATCGCGAAACTCACGCCGCAGGATGTTTTATATGATCTGGGGTCGGGCGACGGACGCGTGGTGATAGCCGCAGCGCGCGCGGGCGCGACGGCCGTGGGCATTGAGTACAACCCGAAGCTGGTGGAACTCGCTCGTGGCCGTGCGGCGAAAGAAGGCGTATCGGCCAAGGCGTCGTTTTTGCATGGCGACATTTTTCAGTCCGATTTATCGAAGGCGACGGTAATCACGCTATTCCTGCTGCCCGAACTGAATCTGAAGTTACGGCCTGTGTTGCTGAACCTGAAGCCGGGCACGCGCGTTACCGCGAACTCGTTCGACATGGGTGACTGGAAGCCGGACCGCTTCGAGCGCCTCAAAGGCGACTGCGAATCATGGTGCATGGCGTTTCTGTGGATTGTCCCCGCCAAGGTGGAAGGCGCCTGGCAGATGACCGACGGCGAGTTGATACTGCGCCAGCAGTATCAGACCATTACCGGCACGATGCGCATGCGCGACAGGACTTTTACTATTGCCAACGGCAGGCTCGCGGGAGAAGAGATTTTCTTCGACATCGGCGGCGTGCGAGTCACCGGCCGTGTTAGTGGCAATGCGATGAAAGGTGCGATGGTGGCGAAGACGGGGCAGGCCCCTTGGGAGGCGCGCCGGCGTGAGGCCAGGTCACCAGATTGATACATAGTCCTGTTTTGGGGCAGTTGTTGTAGAAGACGCTGCTTTATGCGGGAGATGGTGATCTACGCAAACCGCTTCAACCGGGAAGTTACAGTAGCGCAAAACGTTGCCGTCGCCGATTACATCGCGCGCATGAAGCCGGAGCAGGGGAAAATTTATTTTGTTACCGCTGAGTCGTTTGCAGCGGCGAAAAACAGCCCGCACCTCGAAGTGTTCCGCAAAAAGGGCGTGGAAGTGCTGCTGATGTACGACCGCGTTGACGAGTGGGTGATGCAGCATCTCACGGAATTTGAGAAAAAGCCGCTGCAATCGGTGGCCAAGGGCCGGCTGGAGCTGGGCAAGCTCGAGGACGAAGCTGAGAAAAAGGCCCAGGAAAAGGAAGAAAGCGCATCCAAGCCACTGCTCGAACGCATCAAGA
>OMIN01000110.1 GCA_900299145.1 Betaproteobacteria bacterium
GGTTGACCAGCCTTGCCCAATGCGCACGGCGTGCCACAGTGCACTATAGGCGTAGGGCGAGGCATACCCTGGATCTAGTTGGATGGCACGCGCGAACATGTCTTTTGCGCTGTCGAAGCGTTTGCGATCGAGTTGATAGACCAATTCAAGTCCGCGCAGGAAACAATCATAAGCACTGAAATTCTCTGGCCGTTTTTGCGCGATACGGGAAATCTCCGCCTTTTGCAACTGCGGCGCAATGGTCGCCACAATATGTTGCGCCACGCGATCCTGAAAACTGAAGATATCGTCGAACTCGCCATCGATCTTGTCCGACCACAATACGCTCATGCTCTCGCATTCACTCAATTCCGCGGTGATACGTATTCTTTGACTGGTCCGTCGAACGCTGCCGGAAAGTACGTAGCGTACGCCCAATGCTTGTTGTACCTGTTTAAGGCTCGATGTGCCGCTTAGAAACGCGAGCGTGGATGCCCGCGATACCACAAACAGACCAGGTGTTGCGGCCAGTGCATTGACGATGTCTTCGACCATGCCGTCGCCAAAGTAGTCGCCATCGCGGGCGTCGCTTTCGGAGAATGGTAAGATTGCAATCGACGGGCCGCGGGACTCGCGCAACCACGCGGGCAACTCCAGTAGGCTATATGCGCGTACGCGGCGTTCGATGCCCTTTAACGCGATGTCGCCAACGTTTTCCATGGGCTCGGCAATTCGTCCGCGCACCAACTCTTCCACTGCCGCTGAAATTACAATTCCACCGGGTGCGGCAAATTCCTGCAGGCGCGAGGTAATATTGACGGCGTTGCCTTGCAAATCGCCATCCCAGAGTGCGACTTCGCCAGCGTGAACAGCCGCCCGCAATTTAAATGTGGGACCCTCGTGCGACTGGTCCGCGAAGAACCTCTGAATGTCAATCACACAAGTTACGGCATCATGGGCATCAGGAAATGTGACGAGTATGCCGTCACCGAGTTTGCGGAATATTTTTCCACCGTAATGCGTGATGGATGGCTCTATACAGGCGCTGCACAATGTTCTTCAGCGATGCGTGGTTGCCGCTTCATTACGTTCGGTCAAGCTGGTGAAGCCCACGACATCCATCATTACAACGGCTGTCCACCGGGATACCGCCGCAGCCACCGCGAGGCCGAGCCGATTGTCGAGTGTGGGCGAACCCGGTCGCTTCTTACCATGCGGTGCGTCTGCACTAGGGGATTTTGCGGCCGACGGCCGCAGGCAATATGCGCGGACGGGGTGGCTCCCGTCTTCAGCATCAATTTTTCCAAGGTCCTCGAGGTCTGCGTCTAGCCAAGGCGGCAACTGCCCGCGTGCCGTATGGGAAATGACGATTTCTCCGGCACCGGCTCTGCGCGTAGTCATTCGGGTCACGAATTCAATCAAGTTATCTTCACCGGAATGCACCGAACCCCTGTGTACTGCCATGCGAGCATTAACGTGACGTTGCGGTGGCGCGCTCAGGTTGAAGTCATTACAGAACTGGCGGATCGCGATGGCAGCCCTGAAGGCGGGTCGAACCTCGGGAAATGTAAGCATCAATGAATCTTCATCCGTTTCGCCGATCTGCCCGCCCAGCGCGGGTGCCAGACTGTTGCGCACGTAACTGAACAATTGCAGCCATCCCTGCACCGACCTCACTGGTTGTTGGTCATGGGTACGATTGACACGCATCCGCTGCACCCACAAAACGGCCTTTGCAGACGGGTGTGTGTCGAATTCTTCTGAAACTGACATGCTAGGTAGTCTTGATTCTTTTAACCATATCGATTTTGGCGTAGGCCATTTGTCGGCATCGAAATGTCCGATGCCCCTTTTCCTCTACCGAAGGGGCATTGCTTGTCTGGCTGATGATTACAGGAATGTCCTAGAAATGCAAAATCAGGTGCGTTTACGCACATACAATGCGGACGTGAGTTCGCATACTGGGTAAAAGAATAAGACACTTGTCCTATTTCTGCGGTCAAGGTTCATTTATCTTATTGATTTTTCGAATATTTTTTGAGTTTTGTATAGGTGTTAGCACGGTTGACATTTCATTCAGAGGGGGAGCTCTGGTGACGTGAGATTATTTGAGGAAGTTAGATGCAAAGTCCCACAGAGAATTTGTATTTGCTATGCCCGGTTACGGACGTAACTCGCGTCGGTCGGCTAACGCCCCGTCAGCGTGACGTACTTGTATTGTTGTGTGAGGGTATGTCCAATAAGTCCATAGGCAAGCGACTTAACATTGCCGTCGGCACTGTTAAAGTGCACATTGCCTATATACTCAGAACATTGCGGGTGACGCGGCGAACGCAAGCGGTTCTGGTGGCGCGAAGTCTCGGCTTTCCAAGCAAAATGGGCGTTACCGAAAGCGATGTCCAAGACGCGTTGACCCGGCGGCCAGCCCGTGGGGCAGTCTATCCGCTTCCGTACGCTGCCGATACCGCGTTACTTTCGCTGGGAGTCGAATAGTTTTACGACTACAGTTGCTTACAGCGTGGTGCGCCTTACATCGGCAACGATTTTTTCGAGTAGCGCGACATCCTGCAGAACCAGAGCGCGTCCCGAGCGCCTTACAAGGCCCTGCTTTGCCATCGCCGACAGTTCCCGCGTTACCTGCTCGCGATAAGTGCTGATTTGACTGGAGAGTTCTGCGTGTTTCGGTGCGGGATCGATACGCGCCATATTGTTGCGAACGCCTGCCTCGCGCGCAAGTCGCAGCAATTCCGCGTGCAGGCGGTTTTGCACGCCAAGCGTACTCAGGTCGAAAATGCGTTCGGTCAAATGTCGCACCGAAGTAACCAAGCGCAAGAGCACCTGGTCACAAGCCGTTGGGTACGCGTGCAGGATTTGCTGAAAGAGTTCAGGTGTCATTGACGCGACGAGCGTGTCTTCCAGTGTGATGATGTCGGCGGAGCGCGACAAGCCGTCAATTGCGGCAAAGTCGCCGAACCAGTCTCCTGCGAGTATGTCGCGGTAAGTTACCTGTCGCCCCGAGGCTGAAAAAGACGTCACTCGCACCCGGCCCGACACCACAAGATAGACATCTCGGTCGCGTGAGTCACGTGATATTACCCGTTGTCCGGAATGGCAATGCCGCCACACGCATTGCTCCGCGAGATCTGCCAGTATGTTGTCGGGAAGCCCGGTGAACAACTTGATACGTTTCAGGCCGAGTATCGACCGCGCAAGCGGCGCCGACGGAGATTGCCCGCGTGCTGAGCCTTTACCGCGAGTCACCACTTCGGCGGCAGCCGTTTATGTATTACGACCTGACGGTTCTCAAATGAAATGAAACCGCCATTTTCAAGGTCACGAAGGATGCGGCTTACCAGCTCGCGCGAGCAGCCAATGCGCTTGGCGATCGCCAGATGCGTCAGGCGTTCCTCAACGATGCCTTGGCTCCCGTCGTGCTGCACTGAAAGGGCGTTCAGCAGTCGCGCGAGCCTTCCATAAGCGTCAAGCAAAGCGAGGCTGCGTGCGTTCTCCGTGGCAAGGCGAGCGCGGCCAATCAGTCTTTGAATGAGTTCCAGCGCGAAATCCGGATGTGTGGCGACATGATGGCGCAGGGCTGAGCCACTGATGCAGGCGCACACGGTGGCGCATTCGGCCGAGACGTTGGCTGAACGAGGGCCGCCATCCAGTGACATCTCGCCGACATATTCACCGCGGCCATACAACGCCAGCGTGATTTCCCGCCCGGATGCGTCCGAGCAATACACTCGCAGCATACCATCAAGAATGACGAACACCGTATCGCCGTAGTCGCCCTCGGTGATCAACATGGCGTTTGCGCGGTACTGACGGATCGTTCCCTGTTCGGCCAGCGCACGGATGATTGGTGGCAAGCCTTCGAGCAACCCAGCGGTGGACAGCTTGACCTGTTTTAGCGGCATGAGCTGGCATCCTCCTGATGCGCAACGCAATGGCAATTATTATTATTGTGAAACAATTTTAACAGCATACCGATAGTGCGAGGCGAGTAGCGCAGTGGATTACTTTGATGGCAAGGAGGCAGCGCCAATTTGGCGGTAAAATGTGTTTTTCATCAAGTGGAATAACCGTCAGGGCTGATGACATGACACAGGGTATGGCTTTTACAGACAAGCAGGTAATGGCGGAACTTACCGCAAAAATGCTGATCGAGGTTGACGCCGTGCAGTTCATGGGCGAGAAACCCTACATCTATACCTCGGGCCTTGCGAGCCCCGTGTATACCGATTGCCGGCGGCTGATTTCGTTTCCGCGTGTGCGGCAGACGTTGACCAATTTCGGTGTGGCCACGATACATCGCAACGTTGGCTTTGAGCAGTTTGATGCCGTCGCGGGCGGCGAGACTGCAGGTATTCCGTACGCGGCGTGGTTTGCGGATCGCATGATGTTGCCGATGCAATATGTGCGCAAAAAGGCCAAGGGCTTTGGCCGCAACGCGCAGATCGAGGGCGTGGTTGCCGAGGGCCAGCGCGTGCTGTTGGTGGAAGATCTCGCCACCGACGGCGGCAGCAAAGTGAATTTTTGCAATGCGCTGCGTGCGGCAGGTTGCAAGTGCGATCACGTGTTTGTTAATTTTTACTACAACATTTTTCCGGAAGGCGCGAAGCTGCTCGACGACATGGGCGTAAAAATGCATTGGCTTGCGACGTGGCAGGACGTGCTGGCGGTGGCGAAGGCCGCGAACAAGTTCGACGAGAAGATGTTGAGTGAAGTTGAAAAATTCATCCACGATCCGCGTGGCTGGTCGAAGGCTCACGGCGGTACGGCAGGCGCAGGCAGTGAGTAAAATTCAATAAAAACAAATAGTTACGGTATATTCTTCTAGATGCCTTCGTATGCCCTAATAAGGCCTTTGCTGCATCTGCTCTCACCGGAATCTGCGCACGGCGTCGCGATCTGGGCGCTGAAAAGTGGTCTCGCGGGCCGTGCGAGGGCTTCCGATAAGGCAGACGACGCGCTGCTTGCCACACGCGTGTGGCGACTGTCGTTTCCCAATCCGATAGGCCTCGCCGCAGGCTTCGACAAAGACGCCGAGGTGATGGACGCCATGCTCGCGTTCGGTTTCGGCTTCGTTGAGGCAGGCAGTGTGACGCCGATGCCGCAGCCGGGCAATCCGCAGCCACGCTTGTTCCGGCTGGATGAAGATCAGGCGGTGATCAACCGCTTTGGTTTTAACAGCAAGGGCCTTGAACACTTTGCGGAAAAACTCGCGGCGCGAAAGCGCTTGGGTGCTACCGGCATCGTCGGCGCCAACGTAGGCAAGAATCGAGATGCACCCGATGCCGCGGCCGATTACGCCACGGGCATCACGCGCGTGTGCGGGCTGGCGGATTATCTGGTGTGCAATGTGTCGTCGCCCAACACGCCGGGCCTGCGCGGCTTGCAGGCGCGTACGCAGATCGAAGATTTGATCAACCGCGTGCTCGAAGCGCGTTACAACGCCGCACAGGATAAAAACAACCTGCCGCCGCTGCTGGCGAAAGTCGGCCCTGATCTTGACGAAGCGCAATGTCAGGACATCGCGGAGGTTGCTCTTGCCACAAAAATTGACGGCCTGATTGTCGGCAACACCACCATTACCCGTCCACCGCTGAAAAGCCGTCATGCGGCCGAGACCGGCGGCCTGTCCGGCCCGCCGTTGATGACACTGGCTACGCAGTGCCTGTCGATGATGTACCGGTTGACCGGCGGCAAGCTGCCGATCATTGGCTGCGGCGGTGTGGCGAGCGGCAAAGATGCCTATGCAAAAATCCGCGCGGGTGCGTCGCTGGTCCAACTGTATTCGGCACTGGTGTATCACGGCCCGGAGCTGGTCGCGCGCATCAAGCGTGAACTGGCGTCATGCCTGCGCGCCGACGGCTTCCAGTCGGTCTCTGACGCCGTCGGCGCGGATCATCGCCGGTAGCCGGGGCGCGGTACGCGTAGCGGCGAGGGCGCGCATACCTGTGGTAGAATGCGCGTCCTTTCCAGGGTGACTTTCCTGCGTCCGTCGCCCTGATTCCCAAGCCGTTGTAGCTCAGCTGGTAGAGCAGGCGCTTCGTAAGCGTCAGGTCGGGGGTTCGATTCCCTCCAACGGCACCAACAATTTCGTTCGCGGTGTGATTTTTCGCACGCTTACCCGGCGGTTTGCCGCTGGTCGGCGACGGGCGGGCATGTCACGCTCCGGCGCATGCCTACAATGGTGGCGTCGTGCAACAGGAGGCTGCCGTGATGAATAGCCCGCTGGATGTGAACGAACTGAAAGCCGTGATGGACACCGCAAACCTGACGGACGCGCCCGATTTTCTGGTGCGTTCGCGGCGTGAGGTCGTGCGCCTGTTTAATGGCCTGTTTGAGGCCGGCGCCGCGCTGTCGATCAGCGTGATGAACAGCGAAGATGGTGCCGAGAGCACGCTGCTCGATGTGGACGAGCCAGGACAGCGCTTGTTGCTGGACTGTCCGCCCGGCTGGCTGGGCGTGACACGGCGGCATAGCGGCGGCGATACCTTGATGCTCACCAGCGTTCGGGGTGATACGAAAATTCAGTTTCAGTCGGCTATGGGCGAAATCATCGCGGTCGACGATGCGCGCGTGTTGTGTCTGCCCATGCCGGATTTTCTGTGGCGCTTTCAGCGCCGGCGTGATGTGCGCCGTGCTGCGGCGGGCTTAAAAATTTCACTCAATCTTGGTTTTGGCTGCGCAGATGCGCAGGTGTGCGACTTGGGCATGGGCGGCATCGGCGTGTTTCATTGCGACAGCGCGCTGCATCTGCATCCGGGCGAACTTCTGCAAGGCTGTGCCATCGCCCTGCCGGGCGTGGGGCAGGTCGCGGTGGATTTAACCGTGCGCCACGTCACGCCCGAACGCCTGGCGAACGGGCACTATGTCACGCGCGTGGGCTGCGAGTTTTCCCAACTCGACAGCCACACGCAGCAATTACTCGCGCATTGCCTTGAGACTTTGGCGGAAGATATCCAATAAAATATAAATAAAAACAAATACTTATGCTATATCCGTTTATAGCACGCCCGAGGTGCCGCCATCCAGATTGAGCGAACTGCCAGTGACGTAACTGCCCATCGACGACATGAAGAATACGATGGCGTTGGCGGCTTCTTCGGCTTCACCAAAGCGCGCCATCGGAATGTCTTTGGAGTTGTCGTTGTAGTACTTCTCCGGGCTGATGTTGTTGTTGACCATGCGCCGGTCGTGCTGGCCGGATTTGATTTTGCCGATGCACACCGTGTTCACCAGAATGTTTTCCGGTGCGTATTCCTTCGAAAGCGCCTTGGTGATGACGAGGCCTGCCGCGCGCGACAGCGACGTCGGCATCGAGCCTGCGCCCGGCTGCTTGGCGCTGGAAATCGTGATGTTGACTATGCGCCCGCCGCCGCGTTTGCGCATTTCGGGAATCGCGCGGCGCAGGCAGCGGATCGCGCCGTAAACTTTAATGTCGATGTCGATTTGCCACATCTTGTCGTCGATTTCGAGAAACTTGCCGCGCTGCGACAGCCCGGCGTTGTTGAGCAGCAAATCCACGCCACCGTATTTCTTGACCGTTTCATCGAACAGGCGGTTGACATCGGCGTCGCTGGTCACATCTGCCTTGATTGCCGTAACTTCACCACCCGCCTTGCGGATGTGGGCAACCGTCTGGTCGAGTTTTTCCTGGCCGCGTGCGCAGATCACCACTTTGGCGCCTTCGCGCGCGAGCACTTCTGCCGTGGCGCGGCCAATGCCATCGCTGCCGCCGGTGATGACCGCGACTTTGCCTTTGAGTCCTAGATCCATGTGAAATCTCCTGTGAATGAGTGAGTGGAAAGAATGAGAATGGTTGAAACCTAACTTGCGGATTGTTTTGTGGGGCACCGCACAGCAGGCGCACCAATTTGGGGAACAATGCTGCCGGAGCGTGATCCTGCGTAAGCCGCCGGCATTTTAGCCTGAATCCACGCGCGCCGCGCCGTACTTACCAAACCTGGAAATTCGTCGTAGCATACGTTATCAACTTCCGGAGATTCTCGTGAATTTCATCTTCAGCCGAGCCTTCAAAATAGTCGCCGCCGGGTTCACGTTGTCTGCCCTGCTAACTATCGTGGGTGCCGCGCGTGCGCAGGATGCCGCGCCGGACAGTCCAGCCCCGGCGGCGCCTGCCACGCCACGCGGCAAACCTGAAATGACGGTCGATGCCCTGTCGGTGGTGCGCGTGCGCGCGCAGACGTCGGCTGATGCACGTAGCGGCCGTACGCTCGGTCGTAATCGTGAAGGCACTGGTGTGGTAATCGATTCCGGCGGGCTGATACTCACTATCGGTTATCTCATCACCGAAGCGGAAAAGGTTGAAGTCAACACCGCTGACGGCAAGGTGTATCCCGCCACGGTTTTGGGCTTTGACAACGCCACCGGACTGGGATTGCTCAAATCACTGGTGCCGGTGCCGATCAAGCCCATCGACTTGGGCCTGTCTTCGGAGGCCAAGGAACGCGACATGGTGCTGATTGTCGGCTTTGACGGCGTCGCGCCCGCGTATGTGGTATCCAAACGCCAGTTCGTCGGTTACTGGGAATATCTGCTCGATGAAGCGATCTACACTGCCCCTGCCACCGTGAACTGGCAGGGCGCCGCGTTGGTGAGCAAGGACGGCAAACTGCTTGGCATCGGCTCGCTCGCGGTAAGCAACGCCATGGGTGCGACTGGCAACGTGCCGGGTAATATGTTTGTGCCCATTGACGTGCTCAAGCCCGTGATCGGCGATTTCATTGCCAATGGCAAATCCACGGCGAAGACCCGGCCGTGGCTGGGCATTTCTTCGCAGGAAGTCGGCGGCAATCTGCTGCTGGTGCGCGTGTCGCCCGAAAGCCCGGCCGACGCGGCGGGGCTAAAGGCCGGCGACATTATTGTCGGCATTGCCGGCGAGGCGCTTAAGGGACAGGCAGATTTTTACACGCGCCTGTGGAAATCAGGCGCGGCGGGCGTGGAAGTCACCCTTGACGTGCTGCGCAGCAATCGCGTAGAAAACATTTCGGTGAAGAGCGCGGATCGCAACAATTACTTTCGCGTAAAGGCCACTTACTGATTTTTCGATGCAGACGGATTTCACCGGTTTGAAGATAAGAGGGTAGTTACCGCATGACGTTTCCCGCATTGCGCGCGTGGGCTTGGCGACTAGTCATTGCCGCGTGGCTCGCGACCGCGCCGTGGGCTGGCGCACGGGCGCAGGAGGCGTTCACCATCGGGGTGTTGCCTAACGTTAGCGCGCGGGTAATATTTGCCAACTATCAACCCATGCGCGACTATTTCGAACGCGAACTGAAGCGCAAGGTGGAAATCGCTACAGCCGCCGATTTTCGAGCGTTCAATGCCGCTACCGTTCGCGGCGATTACCAGATGGTGGTGACGGCGGCCAACGTCGGGCGGGTTAATCAACTGGATGCCAAATGGGCGCCGCTGGCGATTTACGAACCGCAGATCCCGGGCTTGCTGGTGGCCGCCGTAGATAACGCCGACAGTGCCGTGGCGCAATTGAAGGGCAAATCGCTGGCGATGGCCAATCCGCAATCGTTGGTGGCGTTGCGCGGATTGCAGTGGCTGCGGGAACAGGGTTTGCAGGCGGAGCGCGATTACAAAATCGTTCGGGCTGGTAACGACGACAGTCTGGGAACGCTGGTGCGTTCCGGCGAGGCGCCGATGGCGATGATGAGTATGGGTGAATTCCGGCAGATCGGCGAGGAGACACGAAAGTCGTTAAGAATCGTTACCGAGTTTGCCCGGGTTCCCGGCTTTCTGGTGTTGTCCAACCCCAAGCTCGTGTCGGCGGAAGTCCAGCGCCTCAAGGCGCTGATCCTGCAATTTCCCAAAAGCGAAGACGGCAAGCGTTTTATGGCGCTGTCGGGCTTTGCCAATATCCGGGACGTGAGTTCGCTGGAGCTGGATCCGCTGGACGCCTTTGCGGAACAGACGCGCGCCGGGCTCGCGCCGCCCCGCTAAGCCGTGTGGCGATCCCTCAGCCTTCGTGGCAAGCTCGTCGCCACGGGAGTGATCGTACAGCTTGCTGCGTTTGCGTTGCTGACGTGGAATAGCGCGGACCTGATTGACAACTATCTGCGTTCTGAACTGCACGCGCGCGCGGAGCGGGACGCGCCGCTGCTCAATGCGGCGTTTGCGGCACCGATGCTGCAACGCGACTATGCCACCGTGCAGGCGATCATCGTCGAGAGCCGGGCCAAGCAGGGCATGTCGTACCTGATCGTGTGTGACGCGGCTGGCCGCGCGGTGGGGCAGGATGGTTGGCCGGCCGGTGCGCCCAAGCCCGATACCACGCTGCCGCAGCCTGTGCGCGCGGATGATGGATCCCGGCGCTTTGATTTCAAGTCGCCGCTCACTCTGGAAGGTCGCAAACTGGGCGTCATGCATTTCGGTCTGTCGGGCACGTTCATAGAAGAGGCGCGCGGCCGCCTGCTGCAACGTACAGTACTGGTGGGCGTGGGGGTGCTGGCCGCGTCTTTGCTGCTGCTGGCGCTGGTGGCCTATTGGCTGACGCTGCCGTTGCAGCGCCTCACTGCGGCAAGCCGCCAGATCCGCTCCGGTGACTACGACGTACGATTGCAGGCCGCTGGTGGTGACGAAGTCGGCGTGTTGACTGAGGATTTTCGCAATATGGCGGCCGAGATCAAACGCCGCGTCGCCGAGTTGCAGGCCGAGCACGCCGCGCTGGAGGCGGCGCGCGTCATTGCGGAAACTGCCAGTCAGGCGAAATCAGATTTTCTGGCCAAGATGAGCCACGAAATTCGCACCCCCATGCACGGCATACTCGGCATGGTCGAATTGCTCAAGGCGGGCACGCTAAGTGACAGCCAGCGCGAGCGGGGGGAACTGGTGCGGCGCTCGGGCGAGGCGTTGCTTGGTGTGGTGAACGACGTGCTCGATTTTTCCAAGATTCAGGTGGGCAAGCTTTCGTTGGAAATAGTGGCGTATCGTCCAGGCGACCTTGTGCAAGACATGATCAGTCTCTACTTGCCGCGCGCGGCGGCCAAGGGCGTGCAGCTCGCTGCTGAGGTTCTGCCTGGGGCTCCGTTGGTAGTGTATGGTGATCCTGCGCGGCTACGCCAGGTGTTGGGTAATTTGTTGAGCAACGCGGTGAAATTTACTTCACAGGGTGCGATTTCGCTGCGGGTACGGGGTGTGGAGGGCGCGGAGCCGGAGGCAGCGCGCCTGCTGTTCGAAGTCGAAGATACCGGGTTGGGTGTCGCACCGGAATTTCACGAGCGTATTTTTGAGCCGTTTGCACAGGCTGATGATTCGACCACGCGGCGTTTCGGAGGCACAGGGCTGGGATTGGCGATCTCACGCCAGCTTGTGGCATTGATGGGCGGCGAGTTGACGATCACATCCGTGCCTGGAAAGGGCTCGACCTTTCGGGTGGAGCTACCTGCGCCACCAGCGCCGGAGGAGGATGCTTTGTTGGCCATGCCGAGCACGGTGCCAACAGATCTGCCGGTATCGATCGACTGCAAGGTGCTGCTCGCGGAAGACAATAGGGTTAATCAGATACTGGCGCGAACCATTCTTGACCGGCTTGGCTGCACAGTGAAGGTTGCGGTCAATGGCAAGGACGCCGTGACGGCCTACGCCGCGGACGGGTTTGATCTGGTACTGATGGACTGCCATATGCCGGAGATGGATGGCTACGAAGCCGCCCGCAGGATTCGTGAAATCGAGGCCGGACCACCGGCGCGGGGCAAGCGCGTTCCAATAATTGCCGTGACCGCCAATGCATTGCCGGGCGAACGCGATCGCTGTCTGGCCGCCGGCATGGACGATTACCTGGCGAAGCCGTTTCGTGCGGAGGATATCGCGACCCTGATCAGAAAATGGTGGGGCGCCTAGCGCTGTTGTAGCGGGTGCGCTGTTACACTGTCGCCCTTCTTTAAATTGCAGAGCGAGTAATTCATGACTTCCATAAGCGCCCACGATCACTGGACCAAGAAAGGCGATGTGAATCTTTTCCTGTATGAAAAGGTCTCCGCAAATTCGCCCGTGGAGAAAGACGCCGGCAAGCCAGGCCAAAAGCCGGCAATTCTGTTCGTGCACGGCTCGTCAATGGCTTCCCAGCCGACGTTTGACCTGAAGGGGCCGGGGCGGCCGCATTCATCGGCGATGGATTACTTCGTCGAAAAAGGTTTTGACACCTGGTGCGTGGATATGGAGGGCTACGGCCGCTCCGACAAAAAGCGCGACATTAACTTCGACATCGCCAATGGCGTGGATGATCTGGTGGCCGCCACCGATTACATCGCCAAAACGCGCGGCATCATGTCCTTCATGGTTTACGGCATTTCATCGGGTGCGCTGCGCGCTGCATGTTTTGCCGAACGCTGCCCGGAGCGCGTGTCGCGTTTGGCGCTTGACGCATTCGTGTGGACGGGTGAGGGTAGCGTCACGCTGGACGAACGCAAAAAGAAGCTGCCGGATTTCATCAAGGTGAATCGCCGCCCGATGGATCGCGCGTTCATTCATTCGATTTTTGAGCGCGATCATCCCGGCTGCGCCGAGAAAAATGTGATCGACGCCTTTGCCGAGCAGGTGGTGGCGCTGGATGATTCCGTGCCCACCGGCACGTATGTCGACATGTGTTCGAAGTTGCCGGTGTGCGATCCGGCAAAAATTCAGGCGGCGACCATCATCATGCGCGGGCAGTTTGACGGCATTGCCGGCTTCGATGATTTGATTGAGTTTTTCAAACGCCTGCCGAACCCCGACAAACAGTTTGCGGTGATGTCGGGCATTTCGCACGCGAGTTTTCAACAGATCAATTACATGATGGTGTATCACATTCTGCATGCGTTTTTTACGCAGCCCGAGCCAATTTATCGCGCTTGAATTGCAAAACCATTGACGCAGGTAAACGCTGATTTACGCAGATGCGGCCGAGGTAAATCTGTGTTTATCTGTGAAAGCCGCGTCAACAGTGGATTGTTTAAGTATTTGATTTTATTGAGTAATTTTTTTATTCATCGATGACGACAAGAGTGCTTCACCAACTCACCGCCAGCCAAATCGTAGCCGCGATATCCGGCGGCAAAACCACCGCTGAAGCCGTCGCGCGCGCTTGTCTTGATCACATCGCCGCGCGCGAACCGCAGGTTGAGGCATGGCAGTTTCTCGATCCCGATCTGGTGCTGAAACAGGCGCGCGCGCTGGATGCCAGTGGCAAAGTGGGGCCATTGCAGGGCGTACCGGTAGGCATTAAGGACATCATCGATACTGCCGACATGCCCACCGAATACGGCACGCCGATCCATAAGGGGCACCGGCCGCGTATCGACGCCGCGGTGGTGGCACTGACGCGGCGCGCTGGCGGCATCATCATGGGCAAGACGGTGACCACGGAATTTGCCAACCGGCACCCCGGCAAGACCCATCACCCGATGGATCACGCGCGCACGCCCGGAGGTTCGTCCAGTGGTTCAGCCGCGGCGGTGGGTGATAGCATGGTGCCTCTGGCCGTCGGCACGCAGACCACCGGCTCTACCATCCGCCCGGCCGCGTATTGTGGCTGCGTGGGTTACCGGCCGACTTGGGGCGACATTCGTTGCCACGGCGTGATGGAGGCTTCCGGCTCGGTGGACACTGTCGGCCTGATTGCGCGCTCGGTAGAAGACATCGCGTTGTATCGCGATGTTCTTATCGGCATGATCCCGCAGCCCTTGGCGCCCAAGCCCATTGACCCGCCGCGCATCGGATTTTGCCGCACGCCGTTCTGGAGCCAATGCGAGCCCAGCACGCAACAGTCGCTTGAGGCTCTGGCTGCCACGCTGGCAAAGGCCGACGCGAAAGTCACTGAGGTCACCCTACCCGACGCCTTCAATCAGATTGAAGATGCGCACCGCTGGGTCACCAGTTTTGAGTTCGCGCGCAACCGTACCTGGGAAATCAATCATCACTACGAAAAGATCAGTGAAACGCTTCGTAATAACCGTCTTAAAGATGGCCTCGCGTGCAGCTTCGAAAAGTATCGCGAATCGCGAGCCTTTCTTGCTCGCTTGAGACGCATGATGCACGATGTATTCCGCGATATTGATGTGCTGCTGGTACCCGCTGCGTCGGGCGAAGCGCCGGTGGGGCTGAATGCCACCGGCAATGCCTCGCACTGTTTGATCGGCACCAGCACCCATGTGCCGTGCATGACGCTGCCCCTGTTTAAAGGGCCGAATGGCTTGCCGGTGGGTGCGCAGTTGATGGCCGCACGCAATAACGACCGATTGCTGTTTGAGGTGGCGCGTTGGGTTTTCGGCAGCGCGGCTTAGGGTGGCCGGTCGGGCGATATCGATGGCGTGATGGCGAATGGCCTTGCGGCTGGGCGAAAATAATACAGACGGCGAATTCGTATGGCGGCCAGCGGGCGCCGCACTTGACCACTGCCATGGCGCGGTTCACACTCCTATTGCTGAATGTTCGTAACTACCTGATTTCATGGTGAATGTTTACTGCCTCTCTGAGGCCGGCAGCACCTATAACCGTTCGCCCCTAGCGTGTTTCCAGATAAAGGCTCGGCCGATTCAAGGGAGTGTCGGTGTACCTGACTGATCAGAGCGCACCCGTATTATTGCTGCTGGCGGTGATTGTCCTCGCGGTGTTGCAGTTGCTGTGGAACCGCATGCTGCGTAACCGCGTCGAGGCGAGTACCGCCGAACTTCGTGCGGCGAATCAGACGCTATCCGCGCAAGCCACGCGCTTGTCCGATCTCTACAACAACGTACCCTGCGGCTACCACTCGCTGGACGCCGGCGGCGTCATTACCGAAATCAACGACACCGAATTGCGCTGGCTGGGCAGTACGCGCGAGGCGGTCGAGGGCCGACGAGAGTTTGTGACGTTTCTGGCCAGCCATAGCGCCGATAAATTCCGTGCCATGTTCGAGCGGCTGAAAGCAGGCGGCGATGCGCAGGGCGAAGAACGGATCTTTGAACTCGCCGAACAGGGCGGGCTGTGCAGAATTGTGTCCATCACCAGTACTGTGGTGACCGGAGTAGGTGGTGTTTTCGCGGGAATGCGCTCCACGGTCTACGATATCACGCGGCAGGAGCGGGCGGCACAGGCCTTACGCGCGACGCTCGACAACACGCCCAGCGTAGCCGTGCAGTGGTTTAATCAGGCGGGCCGCGTTTGCTATTGGAACAAAGCGTCCACCGAAGTGTTCGGCTGGAGCGAAGCTGAGGCAATGGGCCGTACGCTCGACGAAATCGGTCTTTATACGCCCGGGCAGACGCGCGGGTTTGTCGACGCGCTGCAGGAGATCAGCCGTACCGGCCGCGGATTCGAGCCGGCCGAAAGCTCGTTCACACGCAAGGATGGCTCCGAGGGTGTGCTGCTCTCCACGCTGTTTCCGATACCTGCGCCCGACGGAACGACCTATTTTGTATGTATGGATATTGACGTCACCGAGCGACAGCGCAGCGAAGAGCGCCTGCGTGCCACGCTGGAAAATACGCCCGGGGTGGCGATCCAGTGGTTCGATCGTGAGGCGCGCGTGCTTTACTGGAACCCGGCCTCCGAGATGCTGTACGGGTTAAGTACGGACGAGGCCATGGGCAAGCGGATGGACGAATTGCTCTATGACCCGGAGCAATACGGCGACTTCGTCAGGTTCCTGCGCGAGGTGGAGCGGGGACAGGATGCATCCGGTATCGCCGAGGCTACGGTGAAGGGGCGGCATGGCGTGATGGTGACGGTGATGCGGCGCGCCTGTATGGTGCCAGGCATTGGCGCCGAGCCGATTTTTGCCTGCATGGAAGTCGACATAACCGATGGCCGCGCACTGGAGCGCGAACACGAACAATTGAACGTGATTCTGAGCCGCGTGACCGAGGCGGTGCCGGTGTGCCTGTCCTACCTCGATGCCGAGGGCCGCTACGTCTGGACCAATGCGCGCAACGCCACGCGCTTGGGCATTGAGCCGGATCGCATGATCGGCCGCACGGTGCGCGAAGTCAACGTGGCGTTGAGGGAGGGATGGCAGAGCCCCGCGGTCGAGGCTGCGCTTGACGGCAAGCCGCAACACGATGAAACAGCGTGGCAGCATGCCAATGGTGAAATGCATGCCTACGAGCGCTTTCTGGTGCCTGACTTGGACGCGCAGGGGGTGCTGCGCGGTTGTACTTCAGTTTGGCTGGACGTGACTTCGCGCAAGGAGGCCGAAAACCGCATTCACCGGCTGAATCGTGTGTACGCGGTGTTGAGTAACATCAATGCCGCGTTGGTTCGGACCAAAAATCTGCGTGATCTGGCAGACGAGGCATGTCGCATCGCGGTGGAGTATGGCGGGTTTGGCGTCGCGTGGATCGGATTGCTCGACCCGGCCACGGGCCGCATCAATTCGCTGTCTTGGGCCGGTGAAGATGCCCAGGTATTCGCGGCGATGGAAGACACGACGCCCGCACCGATTGGCGAACGCGCGGGTCTGTTGACACAGTGTATCCGCGAAAAGCGGCCCGTGGTGAATAACGACATTTCCGCGCAGACACTGCCCGACGGGTCGCGGCGCCAGCGCGCTGTGGCGCTGGGTTATCAGTCGGTGATCATGCTGCCGCTGCTGGTCAACGGCGCGGTGAGCGGTCTCTTCGGCATGATCGCGCGTGAGAAGAATTTTTTTACCGAAGAGGAAGTGCGGCTGCTGACCGATTTGTCGGGCGATGTGGCGTTTGCGCTGGAAGTGATCGAGAAGGAAAAGCGTATCGATTACCTGGCGTAGTATGATTCACTGACGGCACTGCCCAATCGCAATTTGCTCGATGAGCGGCTGGGCCAGTTGTTGCAGGCCGCGGTGCCACACGAGGCGCGGGTCGCCGTGTTACTGGTCGATATTCGGCGCTTTCGCTTTGTCAACGAAACCATCGGACGCCAATCCGACGACAACACGATACGCGAATGCGCGCGGCGACTGCGCGAATCGTGGCCGGAGCAGGACAACGTCGGGCGTATTGCGAGCGACCGCTTTGCATTGCTGTTGGGCGAGTTTGACAACGAATCTGAATTACTGCTGGCGATTGAACAAACGGTCATCAGTACGTTTCAGACGGCGTTTACTGTGGATGGTCACACATTCAGTCTGTCTGCCGTGGCAGGCATCGCGCTGTTCCCTGAAGATGGCGCCGACGTCGATACGTTGTTCAAGAACGCCGAGGCTGCGCTGGTACAGGCGAAGGCGGCGTCCGAACCCTATGTGTTCTACCAACCGCAAATGAACGCGCGCATGGCGCATACGCTACTGCTGGAGAGCAAAATGCGTGGCGCGCTCGAACACGAACAGTTTGTGCTGCACTATCAGCCCAAGGTGCGCACTCACGGTGCGCGCATTGCCGGATTCGAGGCGCTGATTCGCTGGAAGGATCCTGATGGCGGCTTGGTTGGCCCCGGCGAATTCATACCTATCCTCGAGGAAACCGGCATGATCAACGAGGTGGGGCTGTGGGCGCTGCGCCGCGTGCTGCGCGATCAAGCCGAGTGGCGCAAGCGCGGGCTCGACGTGCCGCGGGTGGCCGTCAATGTATCGGCGGTGCAACTGCGGCGGCGCGATTTCACCGAGCAAATGCGCTCGCTGCTCGCCAACAATGCTGGGCAGGCGCTCGACATCGAGATTACGGAGAGCCTGCTGATGGAAGACATCGAAGGCAGTATTGAAAAGCTCGAAGAAATACGCGATCTGGGTGTAAAAATCGCGATTGATGATTTCGGCACCGGCTATTCGTCGTTGTCGTATCTCTCACGGCTGCCGGTGCACGCGCTGAAAATCGACCGCTCGTTCATCGACGGCATGTTGCGGGCGAACGAAAACATGTCCATCGTGTCATCGGTCATCTCGCTGGCGCACGCGTTAAAGCTGAAAGTGATCGCCGAGGGCGTGGAAACCGATGAGCAATGCCGCGTGCTGCAGGAACTGGAGTGTGACGAAATTCAGGGCTATCTCGTCAGCAAGCCTATGCCGGCCGACGAGGTGGCGCGCATGCTGCAGCAGAACGCGCTGGCGGCGTAGCGGCCGCGGCAACGCGTAATCGTAACTATTTGTTTTCATTGATTATTTATTTCAGGTCATCCTGCCGGCGAGGTGCGCCGGTTCCCTGACTAATGTTAAGCGGGTGTCTCGACCATGCGCCGGCATCTATGCAGCCGCCACTGCCTGTTGCAGGCGGTGGCGGACGTTAGATAAGGAACTTCTTGCCATGTTGTCTATGACTGACGTGGGTTATTGCGGCGATTGGATGCCATGAGAAAAGTTTGCCGGTACGTGTGCGGATATATAGCACTTGCCACGCCTTTCGCGACGGTCATGGCGCAGTCCGCTCCCGCGAACTTTGCACAGGCTTTTCCTAACAAGCCGGTCCGTCTAATCATTGGCTTCGCACCCGGCGGTGGCACCGACGTTGCCTCGCGCGTGCTCACGCATCATCTGACTGACAAATTCGGCCAGCCCATAGTCATCGATTATCGTCCCGGTGCGGGCGGCACCGTGGGTAACGCGCTCGCGGCGAAGGCGACGCCCGATGGCTACACGTGGCTGATGACGGCCACTGGCCCGCATGTCATCGGGCCGAGTTATTACCGGTCACTGCCGTACGATCCGTTTCGCGATTTTACGGAAATTGCCATGGTGTCCATCAGCCCGTATTTGCTGGTGGTGCATCCGTCGATCGACGTGAAGACGGTACCGGAACTCGTGGCGTGGTTGCGCAAACGCACCGCTCCCGCGGCGTATTCCACTGCCGGCGCGGGCACGCCCAGCCATCTGGCGAGCGAGCTGTTCAAGTCGATGGCAAAAGTGGAGCTGACGCATGTGCCGTACAAGGGCGCAGCGCCGGCGTTGATGGATATCATCGGGGGGCAGGTGCAACTCGGCTTTAGTGACATCCTGATTTCCGGGCCGCATCTCACCAGCGGCCGTCTGCGCGCACTCGCCACCAGCGGCAGCACGCGCACACCGCTCGCGCCTGATTTGCCTACCGTCGCGGAATCCGGCTTGCCCGGCTTTGAGGGGCTGGTGTGGTACGGCCTCGTCGGCCCCCAGGGCATGCCTGCCGCCGTGGTACGCACGGTCAATGCTGAAGTGAGCCGCCTGCTGGGCCTAGCCGAAGTGCGCGAGCGCTACGCGCAACTGGGGGCAACGCCCACGCCAGGTGCGCCCGCGGAATTCTCCGCACAAATCAAGCGCGACTTTGATAAATGGGCGAAGGTGATGAAATCCGCCGGCATACGGCAGGACTGACGGCACTGGCCGCTATTTCGCACCGGTATAAAGCCCGGCGTCGCGCGCCGCTTTGGTCCAGCGCGTGATTTCCATGCGTGCAAAATCGCTGAATTCCTTGGGCGAACCGCCGCCCAACTCAATGCCCACCGCTTCGAGCTGTTTGGCGAACGCTGCATTGGCCAGGGCCTGACGCATTTCGGCGTTGAGTTTCGCGACAATGGGTGCGGGCATGCCTGTGGGACCGACAATACCGTACCAGCCATCGCAGGAAAATCCGGGTACTGCTTCAGCAATCGTCGGCACGTCAGGCATGGCGCGCAGCCGCTTGGCGTGGCCCGTAGCCAGTGCGCGCAGCTTGCCCGCCGTGACCTGGGGCTGGCTGCCGGTGACGCTGCCGAAAAACGCGTGAATACGCCCCGCCACCAGATCAATCATGCCAAAGCCCGCGCCCTTGTAGGGCACGTGCAGAAAACGCGTGTTGGCCGTGGTGTTGAGCAGCGCGATACTCAAATGGCCGAGCGAACCGGTGCCGGGCGAACCAAAGCTGATTTTGTCGGGCTGTGACCGTGCAAGCTCGATGAATTCACGCATGTCTTTTGAAGCAACGCCCGGATGCACCACCAGCAGTTGTGGCGCATAACCGGCCAGCCCGACAGACTGAAAATCCTTGATCGGATCATAATCAAGCTTGGTGCCGAAGGCCGGGTTAGACGCTAACCCCGAAGATGACGCCAGTAGCAGTGTGTAACCGTCGGGTGTCGCCTTCGCGCCCAGCGTATGCGCAATGGCGGTACCTGCACCAGGGCGATTGTCTGCCACCACGGGTACGCCAAATTTGTCGGCAAACCACGCGCCGAACGCACGCGCCAGCGGATCAGCCGACCCACCCGGTGGAAACGGCACGATCAATCGTATGGCCTTGTTCGGATAGTTGCCGGCGGAAGGTTGCGCGCGTGCGGACCCCGCGAGAAAGAAATGCGCTCCGATAGCGGCGCCCGCCACGAAAACTGCGGAACGTGCAAAAGACCTTTTATGGCTCATGACGCCTCCATGTGAGTGCGTGCGGTTGCGGGCGAACACAGGCGGTTCCGGCCGATCCGCGCCAACGCGTGTCCCCGCGTTTGCCCACGAAATATCTTATGCGATTTTCAGGTTTTGCGGTCGTCACGAAAATTTGTGCCGAAGGTGTAGCATTGGGGACGGAACTTCCGCATCTTTGTCACAGCGGATGGAAAGGCTTTCATGCATACCTGTTTGAAACTGCTGGCGCCGTGTGGCGCACTGCTGCTGGCCGCGTTCTACGGTGCGGCCACGGCACAGGACAAGCTCAACAAGCCAGCCAACTATCCGGTGCGTCCGATCCGAATTGTCGTTGCCGTGCCGCCGGGTGCGGGCGGCGACGCCGTCGCGCGCATGGTTGGGCAGATGCTGAGCGATAAACTCGGTCAGAATGCAGTGATCGACAATCGCGCGGGCGGCGGCGGGGTCATCGCCACGGAAATCGTGGCGAGAAGCGCGCCCGATGGTTACACGTTGTTAAGTCAGGGCGAGACCGTGCTGCTGCAGGGCGTGACCAAACGCCTGCCCTTCGAAGTGCTCACGGCGCTGGAACCCGTGGTGGCGACCTCCGCGCAGCCGTACATCCTGCTCGCCGGCCCCACGCTGCCGGTGAAATCGATGAAGGAACTCGTCGTATTTTCCGCCAAACAAACTGTGTCGTATTCCGGCGGCGCAGGGCTGGGCAGCACGCTGCATCTGGGCATGGAATGGTGGGTACAACTGTCTGGCGCAAAGATGCTGTTCGTGCCCTACAAGGGCAGCGCACCCGCGGTGGTGGGTGCGATGGGTGGCGAAATTCATCTGGCAGGCGCCAGCGCCATGGCCGCCAGCAGCGCCATTCGCAGCGGCAAACTGCGCGGGCTCGCGGCGCTGAGTCTCGCGCGCGTGCCGGCGATGCCGGATCTGCCAACGGTGGCCGAGCAGGGCTGGCCGAATTTCAAAATCACCAACCGCTACATGATGTACGCGCCAGCGGGCATGCCGCGCCCGATTTTTAACGTGATCCATCGCGTCATTATTGACGGTATGCATACGCCGCAAATGACCCAGCGGCTGATCGCCGAAGGCAGCCAGCCCGCCGAGCGCATGACGCCGGAAGAACTGAAGGCAACGGTGACGCGCGAATACGGCGAACTGGAGCAGCAGGTGAAGCGGCTCAATATCAAGATTCAGTAGCGTGCCACTATTGCGCGACAATGCCCCCATTCCCGTAACAAGCACCCGTCATACACCATGAGCCAAAACGTCATACTCGACCCCGCCGCGCCCTCCGGCACAGGTGTGCAGCGCCCGTGGAAAGCGCTCGACACGCTACAGGGCAAAGTTGTTGCCTTCATCGACAACTCCAAGCCCAATTTCATTCATCTGGCCGCCGATTTGGGCGAGCTGTTGGTGAAGCACCATGGCGTGGCGCGCGTTATTCATCACCGCAAGCGCGCGGCGTCGGTGCCGGCATTGGAGTCGGTCTACGCTGATATCGAGGCCAATGTCGATCTGGTGATTACCGGCTCGGGCGATTGAGGCTCCTGCACGTCGTGGAGTGTCCACGACACCGCCGAATCGGTGAAGCGCGGCGTGCCCGCGATCACGATTTGCTCTGATCAGTTCATCGTGCTCGGGCGCAAGCAATTGAAGGCGCTGGGTAGCGAGGGGCATCCGATCGCGGTGATTCCGCATCCTTTCGGCTTGCGCACGCGCGAGCAAGTCCGTGCCATCGCCGAAACCTGCGTGACTGATATCGCGCGCATCGCGGTTGATCCGAAGGCGGGCGCGTTACCCGGCGCAAAGGTATCGGGAGCGCCAGCGCGCGCGGTGCGCATTGAAGCGCCTGACGACGTCGACGAATTCGATCAGTTTTGCATCGCGCGCAAATGGAGCGACGGCCTGCCGCTACGCCCACCGACGGTCGAGAAAGTCGAACGCATGATCGCCGCCAGTGGCCGCGCTGCCGAAGAAGTCATCGCCATTGTGCAGCCCGGCTTTGGCACGGCGACGGTGGAAGGCATAGCCATTAACGCGGTGATGGCGGGTTGCAGGCCCGAATACATCCGCACGCTGATCGCGGCGGTAGAGGCCTTCACCGACCGGCGTTTTAACCTTCAGGGTATACAGGCCACCACCAACCCAGCCACCGCGATGATCATTGTGAATGGCCCGGAAGCGAGGCGCATTGGCGTCAACGGGCATCTGAATTGTCTGGGGCAGGGCGCGTGGGCCAACGCCACGCTGGGCCGCGCGCTGAGGCTCATCATGCAAAACATCGGCGGCACATTGCCGGGCGAAATGGATCGCGCCACGCAAGGCCAGCCCGGTAAATACAGTTTTTGCTGCGCCGAGAACGAAGCCGACAGCCCGTGGGAACCCTTGCACGTGGAGCGTGGCTTTCACAAGGACGACAGCACCGTCACCATCGTCGGTGCGGCGGGTACGGTGAATTTCAATTCACACGCCAAGGACGCAGCGGATCTGCTGAAAGTGATCGCCGACAGCATCTGTTTTCCCACCAACAACGATTACTACTTCGGCGGCGAGCCTTGGCTGCTGCTGGGGCCGGAGCACGCCGAGATCCTCGCACGCGAAGGCTTGAGCAAGCGCGACGTGAAGCTGAAGCTGTGGGAAATGTCCAAGCTGCACGTCGACCGGCTGGCGGCGAAGGATCGCATGCGCCTGCAACACACGCGCGGCGCGGAACTCGGACAGTTCAGCGCAGACACAAAAATTCCGATTTCGATCAAGCCGGAAGAAGTCAGCATCATTGTCGCGGGCGGGCCGGGCACGCACTCGGTGCACGTGCCGACGTTCGGGCACACGCGCTCAGTTACCAAAAAAATCAATTAAAACAAATACTTAAATTACATCAAGGTGCGGCCATGAGATTTCATCGAATAGCAAGAACACTGCCCGTGTTGCTACCGTTGTTAAGCGCCGTGGCACACGCCCAAAGTGGTGCTGAAAATTATCCGGCGCGGCCGGTGCGGCTCATCATTCCGCAAGCCGCGGGTGGAGCGACGGATATTTTCATCCGTACGGTCATTCCCAAATTATCGGAGACGCTGGGCCAGCAAGTGGTGGTCGACAATCGTCCCGGCGCCAACGGCGTGATCGGCGACGAGATGGCGGTGAAAGCGCCCGCCGACGGCTACACCTTCATGGCCAATGCCATCGGCATCGTGATGAACCCCAGCCTCTACAAACTGAACTACGACATAACACGCGACCTGCAAGGCGTGACCAGACTGGGCGCGATCGACATGCTGATCGGCATCCACCCATCGGTGCCGGCGAAAAGCGTCGCGGAGTTGATTTCGCACGCGAAGGCCAATCCCAATAAACTGAACTACGCCTCATTCGGCATCGGCAGCATTTCGCATGTCGCGGGCGAAATGTTCAAGCAGGCTTCTGGCACGCAAATTGTGCATGTGCCGTTCAAGAGCTCGCCGCTCGCCGTGCAGGAAACCATCGGCGGGCAAACCCACATTGTGATGGGCGGCATTTCCTATATGCTGCCGCAGGCGCGCAGCGGCCGATTGCGCGGTATCGCCATCACGGCAATGCAACGTAACTCCAACGCCCCCGACATTCCCACGGCGCATGAATCAGGGCTGCCCAGCTTTGACATCAACGCCTGGTTCGGCACGTGGGTGCCCGCCGCGGTGCCCAAGCCCGTGCTGGCAAAGCTGTATGATGCGATGAGCAAAACGCTCGCTGCCCCCGATGTCAGAGCCGCAATCGACAAACACGGCTACAAAATCGGTGGTGAACCGCCCGAGCAATTTAACCAATTTGTGCGTCGTGAAGTGGAGAAGTTTGCGAAAGTGCTGAAGGCGGCGGGAATCAAGCCGGAGGGCTGAACATTAGCGGCCACCTTCTCTTGGCTTCAGACCACGCGCTCCCGCTCGCAGTAGAAGGGCGGCGAGAGGGCGGCGAAAAGTTAATTTAATTGGAGAACACCATGCCTCAAATCACCATCCGCAACGCCCATATCAACTATGAAATCCTCGGCAACAGCGGGCCGTGGGTTGCGCTTTCTCCCGGCGGGCGCCGTCCGCTGGAAGGCGTGAAACACCTTGCCGAGCGCGTCGCGGCGAAAGGCTATCGCGTGCTGATTTTTGACCGGCGCAACTGTGGTGCATCCGACGTGGTGTTTGAAGGCACGCCCGACGCACCCACCGAATACGAAATTTGGGCTGAAGATCTCTACGCAATGCTCAAACACTTCAACGCCACGCCGGCGTGGGTGGGTGGCGGTTCGTCGGGCTGCCGTATGTCGATGTTGTTAGCCATGAAGCACCCGGACGCGGTGAAGGGCCTTTTGCTGTGGCGCGTGACCGGCGGCGAATTCGCGGCAAAGCGCCTGGCAAATCAATACTATTTTCAGTTCATCAAGGCCGCCAAAGAAGGCGGCATGGCAGCAGTGTGCGCGAGCGAACATTTCGCTGAACGCGTTCAGCAACGCGCCGTCAATCGCGATGCCATTCTGAAGATGGACGTGAGCCGCTTTATCGCTTCATTCGAGAAATGGGCGCAGGGCTTTCTCGACGACGCGGGTAAGCCGGTGATCGGCGCCACCGAGGCGCAACTGAACGCCCTCAAAATTCCCACCCTTGTGGTGCCAGGCAACGACAAGACGCATGACCGCGCCATCGGCACGCGTGCACAAAAGTGCATTCCCAACAGCGAACTCTACGTGTTGTTCCCGAAAGACGAAGACATCGATATCGTGCCGCCGAAGGAATGGGAGTTCAAAGACGACGAACTTGCCGGCGTATTCGACAGTTTTATCAGGCGCCACAGTGCGTAACCTGTGTAAAGTGCGTAATCGCCGCCCGATGGCGCCGCGTTAAGTGCGCAATACCTCAACCTACAATCCACCAGAACCCCGGAGCCGCCATGAAATCCTTGCTTGCCACCGCCGCGCTGCTGCTCTCGGCGAACGCCCATGCGACGGGCCTTGCCACCTGTGAATCCGGGCCGAAATCCGGCTGGCAGCCGCAGGAAAAGCTGGAAAAGCAGCTCGTCGAACAAAATGGCTGGAAGATCCGCCGCATTAAAGAAGACGGTGGCTGCTATGAAGTCTACGCGTTCGACAAAAACGGCGACCGAGTCAATGCTTATTACCACCCGGTGACTTTTGTGCTGGTGCCCAACACGTTGTCGGTACGCAAGAACTGATGACTGTAAAACGCAGCGACGCGCCCACCGTCAAGGTGTGGGACCCGCTGGTTCGCATTATTCACTGGAGTCTCGTCGCGGGTGTCGCCGCCGCATGGTTTGTCCACGGCAAGTGGCACGAGTGGATCGGTTATGCCGTGCTGGGCGCGGTCACCTTGCGCATCCTATGGGGCTTTGCAGGATCACGCTACGCGCGTTTTGCGCAATTTGTGCACGCTCCGGCACACACCCGACAATATGCAAAATCGGTTGCGAATGGCGTTGAGCCGCGCCACCTCGGCCACAATCCGCTCGGCGCGTGGATGATTGTCACGCTACTTGCAACCCTCGTGGCTATTTGTGCAACCGGATGGCTTTACACCACCGACCGGTTCTGGGGCGAAACATGGGTGGAAAACGTACACATTGCGGCAAGTTATTTCGTGCTGGCGCTGGTGGCGCTGCACGTCGCCGGCGTCATTTTTTCATCGCTGCGCCATGGCGAGAACCTGGTGGCCGCGATGCTGCACGGCAGGAAACGCGCGCCGGGGCCGGGCGACGTTCCCTGATCCCATAAAAACTAACCCAGCTCGCGGTGCACAAACTCAATAATCTTCGCGACGGCTTCCTTCGCCTGTTGCGAGTTCGGATCGTTGGTGATGAAGGCCTCGCCCACGCCCTCGAACAAATGTAAATCCACCCGGCCGCCCGCCTTGCGGTATTGCGCGATGAAGCGGTCACGGTTCGGCACCGGGTGCGCAAGGTCCGCCGTGCCCTGCAAATAAATCACCGGCGGCATCACCGCGGTTTCACCGCGCTCGAGCAAGCGCGTCGGGTTGGCCTTGGCCATATTCCCGGTGCTGCCCCAATACCGGTCGTGGCTGGTGATCCAATTTTTCGCCTGCTTGTCGTGCTCGCCGCCTTTCAAGCCCTGTGCGTATTCGTAACGGCCCAGTGGATCAATCACCGGCCAGCACATCACCGCGCATTGCACAGTGGCGTCCACGCCGACGGGGCCTTGCAGCGCGGTATAAGTGGCGTCGTGCGGCCGCATCGCCGTCAGCATCGCCTGATGCCCGCCGCTTGACACGCCGAGAATGCCCACGCGCGTGGGGTCGATACCGAATTTCGCAGCGTTGGCTTTGAACCAGCGCACGGCAAAGTTGATGTCCTGCATAGACGCAGGGTAAGCGCAGTTCTCGCCATCGCCCGGCATGCGAAAGTCCAATGCAGCCACGACAACACCGGTTCGCGCGAGCGGCGCATCCGTGCCTTCATCTGACATGCGATCCTTGTTCACCCACGCGCCGCCGTGAATATCAATCAACAGCGGAAACGGCCCCGCGCCCTTGGGCTTGTAGACGCGGGCGAGATACGGCTTGCCGCCGTGCTTGATGTATTCCACGTCGGTGACGTCGATTTCGTAGCGGATGCGTTCTGCGGTGTCCATGAATGTCTCCTAGTTAGTGGCGAGCGGCAAAATCAGATTGTAGCGCCGCTAGCGTGGCTTGCGAGTCACTGAAAGGATAATGTCAATATTCAAATTAATATTCAATAAAAACAGATAGTTATAACATTCTTCGACTAGTGTCCTGATGCCCCAAACCACCCCTTCAACTCCTCATCAAACTCCCCATCAATCAGCACATAAAGCATCTTCGCCACCTTCCCGGAGCGATTACTCCACGCATGATTCGTCCCCAACTGAATCAGCACGTCGCCCGCCTTCAACGTCACCTCACCTTCATCCAGCAACATGACAATTTCGCCTTCGATGCAGATGGCGTAGTCGATGGTTTCCGTGCGGTGCATCATCGGATGCCGCCCGCCGCGGCCGAAGGACGACGCGGCTTCGTTGCCCTGAGCCTTGAACACTTCGCGCGCTCTTTCCGGCGTCATGTTGCGGATTTCATCTGACTCCGGGCCGATTTCGGCGATGCGGATAATGGTACCGCCCTTGGGCGGATGAATCTGGCGCGGTCCCGGCGTCGGGTCTTCGTGCACCGCGTGCAGCTTGTACGGCAGCGGGCCGGTTTTCCAGATGTCGTTCGACACATGGCCGGGGCGCATGGGGTTGGTGCGCACAGTGGGCGCCATGCGGTCTTCTATCAAAATGGATTTGCCTTCCTTGTTGTGGCCTACTACGACGCGTCTGACGGGCATGATGACTCCTTTAGTGGATATTCTTAAGTATTTGATTAATTAAATAAGTTATTCTGGTTCATTCCGGTTGAATGCCCGCGATTTTCACGATTTCAGCGAACTTCTTCACCGCATCCGCCAGCAGCACACGAAACTCCGCCGCGCTACTGCCGACCGGCTTTAACTCAATTTTCGCAAACTGCTCGCGCGTACGTGGCGCCTGCACCGCCGTGCGCGCTTCCTGTTCGATGCGCGCAAGAATCGCGGCAGGTGTTTTCGCCGGCGCCAGCAGCCCGTGCCAGCTCGCGTCCATTTGCATGTTTGCGACACCCGCTTCGTTCATGGTCGGCACCTCCGGCAAGAATGGCGCTCGCGTGCCGAAGTTGTAGGCAAGCGCTTTTAAACGGCCCGAGCGGATGTGCGCGACCACCAGCGGCGGTGTGGTCATCATCAGCTGTACCTCGCCCGCCATCAGCGCGGCGATGGCCGCCCCCGCGCCTTTGTACGGCACATGCACCATGCCCAAGCCCGCGCGCTGATTCAGCAGTGCGGCCGCCAAGTGCAATGCATTGCCAATGCCCGGCGAGCCATACGAAAGTTTCGCGCCGGGCTTCTTGGCGTAGTCGATCAGCTCGCGCACGGTGTTCACGCCGAGTGCGTTGTTTACCACCAGTATGTGGCCGTCCGACCCGGCGATCTGAGACAGTGGTGCAAAATCAGCCAGCGTATCGAACGGCAGCTTGCGATAGATGCTGGGGTTCACCGCGAACGCGCCGGAGGTCACCAGCAGCGTGTGGCCGTCGGGTGTTGACTTGGCAACAAGATCGCTGCCGATGATGCTGTTTGCGCCGGGCCGGTTGTCCACGACGAACTGCTGGCCGGTTTGCTGCGACAACTGCGCGGCGAGGATGCGCGCAGTCGTATCAGGGCCGCCCGCGCCAAAGCCGACGACCACGCGCACGGGGCGGGTGGGGTAGTCTTGGGCTTGGACGGCGGGGAGCGTTGCGGCAAACAGCAACGGCAGAGTTGCGACTATTGTTTTCATGATTTTTGTGTTGGACAAAGTATAGCGCCAGACGTGGCACTTATTGACGCGAGTTACAAACCAAACCTGTCATTCCCGCGAAAGCGGGAATCCATAACCGTGTCTCAAGTGGCACTGTGTTATGGGTTCCCGCTTTCGCGGGAACGACAGTGGTGGTGGTGGTGGTGGAGCAACGGAGATATGCCCCAGCTAAACAGCAATACCTACGCCGCTTCAGCAATAAACTGCAACCGCGCCAGATGCGCATACAGCGCGCTGTCGCGCAGCAACTCGTTGTGTGTGCCCACCGCGTGCAGGCGCCCGCCATCCATCACGATGATGCGATCCGCATTTCGTACGGTGGCGAGGCGATGCGCGATCACCAACGTGGTGCGGCCACGCTCCAGCCGCTCCAGCGCCTCGGCGACTTGTCGTTCGCTTTCGGCGTCGAGAGAACTGGTGGCCTCATCCAGCAGCAGTATCGGCCGGTTGGCAAGCAACGCGCGCGCAATCGAAATTCGCTGGCGCTGCCCGCCGGAGAGTTTGATGCCGCGCTCGCCCAAATCCGTATCAAAACCCTGTGGCAGTTTCTCGATGAATTCCAGCGCGTGCGCCGCTGCGCACGCTTCTCGAACTTCGGCGTCCGTGGCATCGGGCCAGCCAAAGCGCACGTTATCGCTGACACTCGCGGCAAAAATCACCGGGTCTTGCGGCACGATGGCCATAGCGTGCCGCACGGCTTGCGGATCGCAATGGCGCACGTCCATGCCGTCAATCAGCACGCGGCCCGACACGGCATCGTAAAAGCGCAGCAGCAGTGAAAAAATCGTCGATTTGCCCGCGCCCGATGGCCCAACCAATGCCACGCGCTCGCCGGGCTTGATATCGATAGACACCGCGTTCAGCACAGGCGTTTCGGGACGGCTGGGGTAGGTGAATCGCACCATGTCAAAGCGAATCGCGCCCTTGACCCGCGAGGGCGCCGCCAGCACCGGCGGTTGCGCAGCGAGTGCAGGTTGAGTATCCAGCAACTCGAACAGCCGCTCGGTGGCGCCCGCCGCGCGCTGGATTTCGCCCCACACCTCCGATATAAAACCCGCGCCATTGGCAACCACCACGGCGTAAAACACAAACGCCGACAATTCACCCGCGCTGATGCGTCCGGCAAACACATCGTGCCCGCCCACCCACAAGATGGCGCCCACGCCGCAAAAGCCGATCAGCATCACCGAGGCAATCAGCCACGCTTTTACCGTCACGCGATACACGCCGCTGCGATATGCGGCTTCCGCCGCGCGGTTGAACTGCTCGCGGCTGCGCGCCTCGTGCCCGTATGCCTGAACGGTGCGCACCTCGTGCAATGACTCATCGACGTGCGCCGACACATCGGCAACCCTGTCCTGATTGTCGCGTGACAACTTGCGCACATACCGGCCCGCGAGCAGGATCGGAATCATCGCCGCCGGTACGCCCAGCACCACCAGCGCGGCAAGCTTGCCGCTGGTAGCGAACATCATTATCAGCGCGCCCACCATCATCAACAGGTTGCGCAAAAACATCGACAGGCCGTAACCCACCCCCTGGCGGATTTGTTCGGTGTCGTTGGTCAGGCGCGAAGCGATCTCGCCGGTGCGCGCCGAGTCGAAGTACGCCGGCGACAGCGTCAGCACATGCGCGTAGGCGGCCTTGCGCAGATCGGCGATGATGCGTTCGCCGAGGCTCATCATCAGATAAAAGCGTGCAAAAGTTGCACACGCCATCACTGCGGCAACACCCACCACAGCCAACAGCGCCGTGTTCAGCAAGCCCGGATCGCGGGTGCCGAATCCGGCGTCGATGACGTAACGCAAGCCTTGGCCGAGTGCGAGTACGCTGCCTGCGGCGATTACCAGTGCGGTCAACGCGCCAGCGATGCGCCATCGGTACGGCAGCAGAAAGCCACCCAAACGCGCGAGTTGGGTGATGCCGCGCTTGGGAGGGGGCGGTGCGCCGGTAGTTGGAGTCAGACGATCACCTTGTGGTTCACCTTGACTGTGCCTTGCACACGTAGCACCTTAGTACTCATCGAACATGCGCTGAATATCATGCAGATCCGCAGTACGTGCGAGAGCCAGCGAAAGCAACAACGCAGCTTTCTGCGGCAGCAGGTTGCCGGCAGCGATCATGTTCTTTTCCTGATACGCGCTGTCGGCGAGCACGCGGCCCTCGCCTACCCGCGCGCTACGCACCACCACGGCGCGGCTCTCGGCGGCAATCGCCGCGCACTCGTAGGTCAGGTTGCCAATGGCGCCGGCGCCAATGCCGGCGATCACCAGCCCCTTGGCGCCAAGCTTGCAGGCGGCATCCGCCATGCCCGCGTGCGAACCAGCATAAATGGAGAGGATTTCCACGCGCGGCAGTGGCTTTTCGGCATCGAACTCGCTGCGTATCGTGTGCCGCTGCAACGGTGCGCGGTAATACACTACGCGGTCGGCGTCGGCATAGCCGAGCATGCCGAGGCCGCGCGTGCGAAACGTGTGCACGTGGTACGTATTGGTTTTGGTGACATCGCGCGCGGCATTGATCTCACCGTTGGCGACCACCACCACGCCCTTGCCGTGTGTATCGGCATGCGCGGCCACGCGAAACGCATCATACAAATTCGGCGGCGCGTCGGAACTTAACGCCGTGAATGGCCGCTGCGCGCCGGTGACCACCACCGGCTTCGTGCTTTTCACGGTCAGTGTCAGAAAGTAGGCGGTTTCTTCGAGCACGTTGGTGCCCTGCACGAATACCACGCCGTCGACATCCGGCCTCTGCAGCAGCGTGTTCACGCGCTGCGCGAGGCGGCGAATTTCTTCGAGCGCCGTCACCTCATGCGGGTTGCCGGGGTCAACCGTCACCTGCGCCACCTGCGCGATTTCCGGAATGGCTTCGAGCAATTCCCCGCCAGTCATGCGCGGCTTGCCGCTATTGCGATAGTGCGCGAAATCCATGCGGCCGCTGCCACGGCTGTGCAGTGTGCCGGGGCCGATCAGCAAATGAATACGGGGCAAGCTCATGGACTTATTTTACGTAAGTATTTGTTTTTATTCAATAATTTTAGAAACACTCAAACTCTGCGCGCCAGCCGTTGGCAGGAACATCGACTTGCCGCCCGCACCGCCGCCAACGATCACGATCAAATCATCCGGCGCGTTCATGATCGGCACCATCGAATGGTCATTCGTTTTGTCGACAAATTCCGGAAACGCGGGCCTTTGGATTTGCCGCGATTTTTCATCAAACCCCACGGCTGGCGCGCCATTTCAAAAAGCGCCTTTTGAATGTCACGCTTGTTCCAGCCCGCCGCCGACAGGTGTTGCACGTGCTCCAGCCCCAGCACCAGCACCGGGTGGCCCTGCGAATACAGATTGTTCACGCCGAGTGTCGCCATTGACGAGGCAAACGTGCGCATGATTTCAACCGGGTCGGTCTGGATGTTTTCCGTCATGCTGTGCGGCGCTTCGGCGTTGACTACCGTTACCACGTTTTGCTCGCGCTTGAAGCCACGCGTGACATGCAACGGCTCCCACGGGTTGGCGTCTTCGTATTCGGCAATGCAGTAAGTGTATTTACCCGGGTGTCCGGTCTGCGAGGCGTCCACTCCCGGCCCGGCGCCGCCGATGTTGACGAGCACCAGGCGCAGCGCGCGGCCGATGGTCGCGTTTGCGCGCCAGCCGGGGCCGAACAGCCCCGTGCCGCCGTTCAGCCGCAGTTTTTTGATGATCGGCCCGTTGACGATAACGAGCGGCGCACCGGCATGGGTCGTCGTCTGCCGGTGATGCAAGCCGTAGTCGCGTTCGGAAACCGCGCGCAATGCGGCCACCACCACTGGCAAATACTCGGGCTTGCAGCCCGCCATTACCGCGTTCACCGCCACCTGCCGCAGCGTGGCCTGTCCATTCTTCGGCGGCACTATGCTTATAAGCTCGTCCGGGTCGTGCGAAGGCATGCCCTCGAGCAGGGCGGCCACGCGCGCTTCGGTGGGTGGCACGATGGGTAGCCCGTCGGTCCAGCCCTGCTCGTAGAAGTAATCGTTGATCGCATCCCAAGACGCGTCCGATTCGGTGGCGGCCGACGGGCTCATCGCGGCATCACCGCGTCCGGCAACGGGAATGGATGTGCATGCACCTCACGCGCCAATGTTTCGGCGGGCGTGGTCAGCGCGTGCGCGCACGCTGCCGCAATGGCCGCACCGCGTTGCTCAATCAGCGCGTGATCGCGATCCCCCACCGGATGCGGCACCACCACAAACGGCAAATCGTCGTGGCCAATGCCTTGCGCGGTCACCTGCGCCAGCGGCGCGAATGCGGTACTCACCACGGTAATGGTCGGAATTCCCAGCGCTTCCAGTTCGGCCGCGTCACGCGCGGTCCAGGGCGTTGACGAGCCTCAATGCCCCACGCCGTTGATCACCGCATCACAGCTTGCGGCCATCTCCCGCGCAAATGGGGAAGGCTTACCCAGATAGTCCTTGCGCCAGACGGTGACCTGCACGCTCTGCTCCCGTGCAAGCGTATTCGCCACGCCGCGCAACACGATATCGGCAAACTCCTTGTGATTGTCGAGGATGCCGATGCGGGCGCCACGCAATGCCCGCAAGCGTGGCGCCAGCGCATGCACGGCGGTTTCGATCGCGCCGGTGGGCACATACACCTTGATGCCGCCGACCATGCGGGTTTGTGACCGAGCCATAACGCGTTCCTTCCAATGGTATGCTTGAGAACACGCATCGTAGCGCTATGCGTAAACGCCCGCCACTGTCTGGCAACACTGCAATCACCGCAACCATCGCAACCACTGCAACCAAATGCTGAAACGCGCCCTTGCCGTCGCCTGCGCCACCGTTGGGCTATTGAATTGCACCTCAGCGGCGGCGCAATCCTGGCCCGCGCGTGCCGTGCGCATTATTGCGCCCTTCGCGGCGGGCGGCACGGCCGACTTGCTGGGACGCATCACCGCGGGCAAATTAACCGAGTCGCTCGGCGTTTCGTTTGTCGTCGAGAATCGCACGGGCGCGGGTGGCGTGCTTGGCTCTGAACTGGTGGCGCGCAGTGCGCCTGACGGCTACACGCTGCTGGTGTCGGGCGTGGCCTCGCACGCGGTCGCGCCCGCGCTGTCGGCAAAATTTCCGTTTGATCCGGTGAAGGATTTTTCGCACATTGCGCTATTCGGCGGTCCGCCGTCGGTGCTGGCGGTGCACCCGTCGCTGCCGGTGAAGGATTTAAACGCGTTCATCGCCTTTGCCAAATCCAAACCGCGCGAACTCACCTACGGCTCACCTGGCAACGGCACGCAGGGCCATTTGATCGCGGAACTCTTCAAACGCAGCGCCGGCTTCGAGATGCAGCACGTCCCCTACAAGGGCGCGAGCGGCGCAGTGGTTGACGTGATGGCCGGGCACACCCATGCGATTTCCACCACGCTCACCACCGCTGGCGCGCAAATACGCGCGGGCCGCCTGCGCGCACTGGCGATCAGCTCGGCGGCACGCTTGCCTGACTACAACGTGCCCACGTATCGTGAAGCAGGGTTCCCCGACCTCGTGGCAAACATCTGGTTTTCGCTTTCGGGCCCGGCAGCGTTATCGCCGGACATCGTCAATCGGCTCAACAGCGAAGTGCGCCGCGTGCTGCAACTCCCAGACGTGCGTGCGCGGCTGCGTCCCGAGGGGATCGAGCCGGGCAATCTCGATGCGAAAGCGTTTACCGAGTTTGTCGCGGCGGAGGTCAAGCGCTGGGCGCCGGTGGTTAAGGCTTCTGGGGCGAAGGCGGATTAGCGTTGCCTCGTCACTGCGGCTTGATGCCGGCCATTCTGATGACTTTGCCCCACTTTTCGGTTTCCCGGCGGATAAAATCAGCTGCAAATTCGGGCGTGCCACCTATGGTGACTGCGCCGCGGTCAGTGAAGGCCTTTGATACGACTGGCGAGAATAACGCTTTGTTGATTTCGCTGCTTAGCCGCGACCGAATGTCCCGCGCGACACCGCCTGGGGCCGCATATCCTCCCCAAGATGTAATTTCATAGCCGGGCAACCCGGCCTCCTCAATCGTTGGCAATTCCGGCAATACAGGCGAGCGTTTCTGGGTCGTCACCCCAAGTCCGCGCAGGCGGCCTGATTTGATCATGGGCAGCAACGGTGAAATGTTGTCGCAGAGAATCTGGATTTGCCCGCTGATCAGATCGGTGATGGCCTGTTGCGTGCCCTTGTATGCAACATGCACCAGTGAGGTGCCTGTCATTGCTGCGAACATTTCCATCGTAAGATGTGGGCTGGCCCCCACGCCCCCACTGCCATAGGACAGCTTGCCGGGATTACTCTTGGCGTGCTCGATCAATTCTTTTACCGAACGCACCGGCAGTGCGGGATTCACCGTAAGCACATTCGGCGTCGCCCCAGACATAGCCAGTGGCTGAAAGTCCCGCGCAAGATCGTAAGGCAACTTCGAAAACATGAAAGGATTGGTCGCTACCAAAAAAGTAATGTAGCCAAAGGTGTAGCCGTCCGGTGTCGCACGCGCCAGTGCCTCGTAGCCAATTATGCCGCTTGCGCCGGGCCGGTTCTCTACGACAAATGGTTGTCCCATTTGCAGGGCTAATTGAGTGGCGAGGCTACGCACGGAGATGTCGGGTGAGCCACCCGGCGCGGAAGCCACGATGATGCGGATGGGCTTTGAAGGATAGGCCTGCGCGCACGCATTGCCGCAGGCGAAACACGCCACACCAGTGGTAACCAAAAACATCAGTTTACCCACGCCTATCTCCCTAAAAATTGGACAGAAGATGGAATCGCTATTTTCAGTGCGTCTGAAATGTATCGCCCGGCAGTGTTGGCGCTCAATCACAACAACCCTGTGCGCATAGGGCTGCTTGAAAGCCAAAACCAACTCCCCGAGCTAAACTTCTGGAAACCCCTCCGTCCGTTCCCAAGTTAGCGTATTAATAAACTGCCGAGTATCAGTTCCCGCCGTGCGCGGCGTGGTTTCGATCACCAGTTCGTCGCCAGTGACTTTAATCTTTCGCACCTGCTTCGTGCCGGTCCAGGCTTCGTTCCATGATTGCAGCACGGTGTGTATCACGGTGTCGCCTTCCACCACGTAGCTGCCGGAGTACGCGCTGATGATCGACTTGAACAAGCGCACGCGTTCCGCATCGGTCAGCACTTCGCCGGCGGGCGGCTCGCGCTTTTCCTCGACGGTGATCGACATCATGAAGCCGCCCGGCGTGTAGAGGATGTACGCCTGCGGCAGCATGTCAGTGCGCACTTCGCCGGTGTCGAGAAAACGCCGCGCGTAGTGTTTGAGTTTCCACACGCCTTCGATGGGATGACTCATTGCGCAGTCTCACCGGTCATTTTACGAATTGCAGTAACAGTAGCAGCCCGCCGATCACCGCGATGTTGTTCAACGCCGCGATACGCAGCATCTGTCGCCGCATTGGGTCGTCCACCAGCCAGAAGCGGTGAAAAATCGATCCGGCAATCACCGTAAACGCGATCAGCAGCCACACGCCCACTTGCGCGTGCCAGCCGGCCAGAATCAGCGCGCAGCCGGTGAATTCCATGCCGATGCCGAACCAGAAGGCGAATGCCGGCAGCGGCACGCCGAAACCGGCCATGCGGTCGATGTGATCCTTCACCCGTGCGGGCGCAAGGTTAAGGCTGCCCGTCACTAAAAACAATAATAAAATCATATACTTGCCTAATACTATCGCCCATGCCGCATCGCACTGACCCATTGCCGGTGCTCCTTCGTTTCGCTTCCCTCAGATGAGGTAGCTTTAGCGGATTATTATGCCCTGACGCCAGTTTTTCCAAACAGGAAAATATCATCTTCCAAAATAGCGCTTGTTTCCATGTGGACGGCTTACCTAAAATGGGCCGCTTCAAAAAGGATAACTTCATGAAATTTGGCATTTTTGGCGGTGCACGAGTCGGACGCGCGGATACCCTGCATGACAGCGGCGCCTACGAGGCGTTTATCGATTACATCATTGCCGCTGAAAAAGTCGGCTTTGAAGGCATGTTTCTGGTGGAGCATCATTTCACCGGGCAGGGCCAGTTGTCGGCGTCGCTGAATTTGCTGTCGTATATCGCCGCCAAAACCACGCGTATACGTCTGGGCACGGGCGTGGTGGTGCTGCCGTGGCACAACCCGGTGCTGCTCGCCGAGCAGGTCGCGACACTCGACGTGCTCTCGGGCGGCCGTGTTGATCTGGGCATCGGCCGCGGTTACCGCAAGGAAGAATTCGCGCAGTTCTGCATCCCGCTCACCGAAGCGCAAGACCGCTTCGAAGAATGTTTCAGCTTGATGTTGAAATGCTGGCAAAGCGACGAGCGGTTCAGCTATCACAGCAAACTCTGGAACTACGAAAGCATTGTGGTTGAGCCCGCGCCGGTGCAGCGCCCGCATCCGCCAATCTGGATGGCTGGCGGCAGCCCCGGCGGCATTGGCTTTATTTCGAGCAAGAATTACAACCTCATGCTCGACCAGCTTGCCACCGTGCAGCAGGTCAAGGAACGCGTGGGCCTCTATCTCGACGGCCTCGACAAAATCGGACAAAAGCGTGATACCACCCGCTGCGTGGTGGCGCGGTCCGTCACCATTGTCAAGACGGATGCCGAGCGCAAGAAAGCGCTGGAACGCCGCAAGGAAACCTTCAAGCGCATCGGCGCCATTGCCGTGCACGGCACGCCGGGCGCGGCGGCGCAGCCCGTCAGTCAGGCCGATCCGGATCTCGCCACCGACGACAGCGCGCTGATGGGCACGCCGCAGGAAATCGTCGATCAAATCGGCGCATTGGCCGAGGCGGGCGTGGGCTACATCCTCATCACCATGCCGACTCTGACACCGGCGTCGATGCAGCAATTCTCCGAGGAAATTCTGCCGCACGTCAAAAACCTCGGCCCCGCGTTTGACGCGCCGCGCGTGGCAGCGGCAGCCTGACAGATTTTCGCGCAACCATGCTACAGGACACACGCATGACTCCGCAGCCTGCAACGAGGTCGCAGCACGCTCCCCCGTCCCACGCCGATGAACGCATGGCGCTGCGCTCGGCGCTTGGGCGCTTCACCACGGGTGTGACGGTGATTTGCGCGCAATCGCCCGATCTGCATGTGCATTGCATGACGGTGAATTCGTTTGCTTCGCTCTCGCTCGACCCGCCGCTGATTCTGTGGACACTGCGCACGGGCTCGGCACGCTATGAGACGTTTTCCAAGGCCACTTCGTTTTCAGTGAACGTCCTGGCCGAGACACAAATTGAGGTTTCACGCAAACACGCCAAGCCCCCCGCCGAGGGCTTTTCTGTGCGCAACTGGAAGGCCTTTCTTGGCGGCTGCCCGATTATCGAAGGCGCCTCCGCGCATTTTGTGTGCAAGGGCCACACCGAGGTCAAAAAGGGTGATCACGTCATTCTGATTGGCGAAGTCACGGATTTCGCGGAATACAACCATCCGCCGCTGTTGTTCATGGGCGGCAAGTATTTTTCAGGTTCCAGCGTCAAGCCGCTGTAACGCCGGCACGGGCACCGGCCCCACGGAAGGGCGGCGGTGGGTTACTCTTCCCGTACCTTTCGCATTCGCTGCAAGTCCGGCGCGCCTCGTGGTAAATTTCTGTCTCCATCAGTTTCCAATTCGCTGGACTGCCAGTCCATTCATCGCCACCATCACCATAGCCACCAAGGGAGAACACGCATGTCATCCGATTCCGGCATCAAAGACGGCTTTGCCAAAACCAAGGGCTACGGCCGCATACACTATCGCGAGATCGGCAGTGGCCCCGCGCTGATGCTGATGCACACCAACGGCGCATCGGCGCATCAGTAC
Organism: Betaproteobacteria bacterium; assembly: GCA_900299145.1. Taxonomy (GTDB): domain Bacteria; phylum Pseudomonadota; class Gammaproteobacteria; order Burkholderiales; family SG8-41; genus UBA5216. The sequence goes on from OMIN01000110.1 coordinate 38,437, forward strand.
GACATCATCGCACCGCTGCTCGCCAAACACTTTCGCGTGATTTCGTGGGACATGCCCGGCCACGGTGATTCCGACCGCATCACCCGCCACTACACCATGGAAGACCACGCCAAGGCGCTGGCGGCGTTGATGACGGCGCTGAAAATCAAGGCGGCGCACATCAGCGGCGCGTCCGTCGGCGGCACGCTTACTGTTGCCTTTGCTAGCCTGTTCCCCACGCGCACGCTGACTGCCGTGCCGGTGGAAACGCCGTGCCGCAACGACGAAGAATGGGGCGCGGCCTGGCATCACGTCGAAGGAAACTTTGGCTTGCCGCGGCAAACCATTCCACAAATCAAGGAACGCGTCGCCGTCGTCGATGCCGCGCTCGAACAGCGCTGGAACATCGATCGCTGCAAGGCCGGCGCGTGGGCCATGGTCGACGTGATGTGGGGCATCCGCGGCTTCAACACCCCCGCCGCCGCAAAGAAAATCAAAAAACCGATGATGGTCGTCTATGGCCGCAAAGGCCCCACTATTGCGTTGGGTAATCGGCTCACCGGCGCCAACCCCAAGGCCAAACTCACCGTCATGGAAAACTCCGGCCACTTCCCCATGCTGGATGAACCGTCTGCGTTCGCGGCCATGTACATCAAGTTTTGCGGTGGAAAATAATTTAATAAAAACAAATAGTTACAGAGTTTTCTGATACAACGGCGCTGGATCATCCGGCGCCGTTTTTTATTGGGTAAATCAGGCACGGTGGCTAACATTGGGAGTGCGGGCGTCTCGCCCGCAACGCGCTTGCCGGACCAACCGTGCTTTCCTGCGGACGGGACGTCCGCGATCCCAGTGGGTGGTTAGTCCTTATCTACGTGCTTCGCACTCAATCAATCCGTATATTCGTCTCGCGCGCGAGTTTGGCTTTTTTATCGAACTCGGTTTTGATGTACGCCGTGAATTCCTCCGGCGAGTTGCTGGCGGCAAGTTCGATGCCGCGTTCGAGGTAGCGTTTGCGCAGTTCGGGCAGGCGCGTGATGCGTGTGACTTCCGTCTGGATGCGGGTGAGCGCTTCGCGCGGCGTGCCGGCGGGGGCCATAAGGCCGTTGAAAGTGATTTCTTCGTAGCCCTTCAGGCCCGATTCGTCGATGGTCGGCACGTTGGGGAAGAGCGGTGAGCGGGTGAGGCTGGTGACGCCCAGCGCGCGCAGCCGGCCGGCGTCGATATACGGTTTGCCGGAACTCACCTGATCAAACATGAGCTGCACGTTGCCGGCAATGACGTCGATAATGGTCGCTGAATTGCCCTTGTACGGCACGTGCAGCATTTTGATGCCAGCCTGCATGCCGAGTAGTTCCGCCGCGATGTGCCCGGTACTGCCCGCGCCTGTCGCGCCGTAGGCGATCTGCCCCGGCCGCGCCTTGGCCAGCGTGATCAAGTCCTTCACGGTTCGCACCGGCAGCGTGGGCGTGACCACCAGCACCATCGGCACCAGACACGTAAGCGTCACGCCGGTGAAATCCTTCAGCGCATCGTAGCCGGGGTTCTTCAGGAGCGACGGCACGGTGGCGAAGGTGTTGGCGATTTTCAGCAGTGTGTAGCCGTCTGCCGGCGACTTGGCGACAAACTGCGTGCCGACCAGGCTGCTGGCGCCGGGCCGCGCCTCCACAATGACTTGCTGGCCGAAGGTTTCGGACATCGGCGCGGCAATCGCGCGCGCCACGATATCCAGATTGCCGCCCGCCGCCACCGGGACGATGATGCGGATGGGCTTGACCGGGTAGGCCTGCGCGTGCGCAGCGGGGGTGGCCGATGCGGCCCATGCAATCATTGCGGCGGCGCCCGCACGGGATAGGGATCGCTTCACTTCGCCTCCTGTTGTCCGAATTGCCATGATGACGTCCATGCTTTAATGCCACACTATAAGTCGCGGTACGGCGCGTGAAAACTGCCGCCCGAGGGACTGTAATTTTTCAATGCTGCGAGGGCGAGTGTAACATCCGCCTAACAGAGGGTTTCATAACTATCTGTTTTTATTGATATTTTTGTTGATCACCCGTTACACCTGCAATACTTTGTTGCACATCCGCGGTATGCCGCGCCGGGCGCCACGCGTTTTTGGAAGTGCTGGGCAATCACTTAAAGGAGCCTGCCATGAAAGCGACCAAAACCGTGAAGTTTTTAACCACTGCCACACTGCTGGCCGCTGCCACGTTGACCACGGCCACGCACGCCGACCCGCGCTGGGAGCGCGATGGCCGTGGCCCGCGCTTCAACGCGCCACCCGCCGCTGTTGTGCATGGCCGTCCGGTTGCGCAACCCGTGTTCCGGCATGTGCCGCCGCCGGTGCTGGTGTCGCATCGCCCCATGTATGCACCCGCGCCAGTGATCGTGCAACGGCCGGTGATCGTGGAACGCCCGGTGTATGTCGAGCGCCCCGTTTATGTTGAACAACCCGTATACGCGCCTTCGCCCGTGGCGTACCCGGAACCCGCGCCGGTGGCTTACCCCGAATCGGTCGTGTATCCGTCAGCCACGCCTGAACCGGTGTATGCGCCCGCGCCGGTTTACTACTCGCCGCCCGTTTCACGCGTTAACACGGAAGGTGCGATTGGCGGCGCGGTGGTCGGTGGCGTGATCGGCAACCTGATCGGCGGCAACGCCGGCCGCGACAGCCGCGGCCCTGGCACCGCCATTGGCGCCATCATCGGCGGCTTGATCGGCAGCGGGTTGTAGTCACTCACCGCAGTAGCCGGCTTTAAAGAGGGGCAGCTTCGGCTGCCCCCTTTTCTATTCTTCCTTTACCTTTGCCCTGCCACCCGCATTTTCCACAGCTCCCACGGGCGATCCATATTCGCGTAATTTGCGGCATCCGCGCCGGCGGCTTCGGCATCGTTCAGGAAATTGATTTCGCCGCCGCCCGTCGCGGCAATCAGCCGCAGCGCCTCGGCCTGCAAGCGCGCATTTTGCTCGGCATATACCGCGCGATACACGACCTGCCGGATCGAATCACCCACGGCCACCGCGCCGTGCCCGCGCATCAGTGCAAACGCTGCGCCGCCCAGTGTGCGCGCAAACGCCACGCCCAATTGCGGCGTGCGGATCAGCATGTCAGTCGCCGGCCCGCCGGCATCTCGGATTTCAAAGTTCGGCACGCCACCCGCAAGAAAGCCGCTCATGTGCGAAATCGGCCGCAGTTTCGCGTTGGTCACGCCAAAGGGAATCACCGCCGGAGAATGATTGTGCACTACCGATTGCACGTCGGGGCGCGCGCGATACACCTCGCTGTGGATGAAGCGCTCAAGATACGGCTTGCGTCCCGATGTGCTGCTTTCATCCACCGGGTTGCCGTCCAGATCAAACACCATGATGTCCCCGGCCTTGACCTTGCCCGGCGCGATGCTGCGTGACAGCAGAAATAAGTCCGGCCGCGTGGGATGGCGCACGCTGACGTGACCAAAGCCATCAACTACACCTTCGTTATACAAAATATGATTGGCAGTGACGAGATCGTCGATCAGTTCTTCAATGCCGGCGTGTTCGGCCATGATGTTTCGCCAGTGTTCTAGTAGTCGAAGAAAACCGTTTCCTGCGGCCCTTGCAGATGCACATTCCATTGCAGCGTGCCATCCGGCGACTTGGCGGCTATCAACGTCCCGCGCCGCGCCGCGGGCACCAGATTCAGCACGGGGTCGGCGGCATTGGCCGCTTCATCCGGAAAGTAAATCCGCGTCATCAAATGCTTCAACAGCCCGCGCATGAAAATCACCACCGTGATATGCGGCGCCTGTTCGCGGCCTGGATGACCATCGGGGCCGGCTACCTTGCCGGGTTTCACCGTGGCGAGCCGGAAGCCGCCTTGCGCGTCCGCCAGCACGCGGCCGAAACCCCTGAAGTTGTCTTCGAGAAGCTTTTCCTGCGCGTCGTCGGGATGCGCGTATTTGCCGAACGAATTGGCCTGCCAGGTTTCGAGCACCGCGTCGGTCACCGGCAGGCCGTCGCCGTCGAAAATTCTGCCGGTGATTACCACGCGCTCACCTGCAATCCCCGCGGGCGCCACATCCGGCACGGCAGTGGTCTCGAAGCCGATGGACACAAACGGGCCGACGGTTTGCGCGGCGGTCAACAATAGACTCATTTCTTGTTCTCTTGCGTTTCCATCGGTGTCGCGTCACGCCCGCGCAAAATGATATCGAAGCGATAGGCGATCGCGTATTCGGGCTGGGTGTTTTCCCAATCAAAGCTTGACACCAGCCGCGCGCGCGCCTTGTCGTCGGGCACGCTCAGGTACATCGGGTCGAACGCCAGCAAAGGATCGCCGGGAAAATACATCTGTGTCACCAGCCGCTGCGCAAAGCCCTGCCCAAACAGCGAAAAATGCAAATGTGCGGGCCGCCACGCGTTATAGTGGTTACGCCACGGATACGCCCCCGGTTTGATGGTCTTGAAGCGGTAGTTGCCTTGTGCGTCCGTCAGCACGCGGCCGGCGCCGGTAAAGTTCGGATCAAGCGGTGCGTCGTGATTGTCGACCGGGTGCTTGTAACGCCCGGCGGCGTTGGCTTGCCACAACTCCACCAGTGCATTCGGCACCGGCCGGCCGCCTTCGTCGAGCAGGCGGCCCGACACGAACATGCGTTCACCCAGGGGTTCGCCCGCGTGCTGCGCGGTGAGATCCCACTCGCTGTCGGCCACATCGCTCGCGCAAAACAAAGGGCCGGTAATCTCCGATAGCGTTTGCGGAATCTGAACCAGCGGCTGCGTGGGCGCCCGCTTGACGGTGGAACGATATGCCGGGAACAGAAAATCCGGTTGCGTGTTGAAATAAGATTTACGGTAGGGGTTGGGATTACTCATGCGGAGCAACTCTGTTCCTGATCGGGTTTTGTAGCCCGTATGAAGCAAAGCGTAATACGGGAAACTGTTTCTGCATTAGCGTTCCCGTATTGCGCTTTGCTCCATACGGGCTACAGGTTACTGCTAAGCATCCGACGCCAGCTTGCCGCCCGACGCCCAATCCGATTTCTTGATGTCCTCGAAAATAATGTCCACGGCTTCAGGCGCGCATTTGAGTGTGCGTGCTGTCTCGGCGGTCACGGCTTTGACGAATTCGCGCTTTTGTTCAATGGTGCGGCCTTCGTAAAGGCTGACGTGGATGAGTGGCATGCTGGCTCCCAGTGAATTGAAAATTGAGAAAACAGGCGGCGCCATAGCTACCGAAGTACTGCAGTACTGAACGCGCCGACGCGGGAATGTAGCCCGCGTGAGCCATCGCGTCAAACGGGATGCGCGGCGGCGCTCAACCCCGTTTGCCTTCGCCAGAAAGCCGTGAACTACGCCAGCACCTGAGACATCTGCTCCTGACGCAGAATTTCGAACACAAACGATTCGAGCTCCGGCCCCATGGCGTCGCGCACGGAGATCATGCCGACAGGACGGCCATTTTCGGCCACCGGCACGTGGCGAAAGCGCCCAGTGTGCATGATTTCCAGGGCCGCATTGAATGTCGCATCGGGGCCCAGCGTGCGCGGGTTCGCGGTCATCACGTCGGCGAGTGTAGTGGCGGCGGCATCGCGGCCCTCGGCCACCACGCGATTCAGGGCATCGCGCTCGGTGAAAATGCCAACGAGAAAGCCATGTTCCACCACCATGATCGCGCCGACCCGCTGCTGTTTCATCACCCGCGCGGCTTCGCGCACGCGCATGCTCGCGGGCGCGGTGACGGGCTGCTGATTCTGAATGACGTCGCGTATCGTGCGTTCCATGATGGCTCTCCGAAGTTAAAGTTCGTTGGTCCAGCGGTGGTCACAGCGTTTGCCTTGCCTGCAGCGTGTACTTTCTAGCTGCAATTTCATGCTACGCGCGCATGACACACCGGTCAAACAAAAGGTTTTTCCGCGACACGTGAGCGATTATTATGTGGGCAAGCCGCCATGCACTTTTTTCGTTCACGCCAAGGCATCAGTCCGTCGCTATGAATATCAAAGCAAGTATTTGTTTTTATTCAATAATTTGTGCCGCGACGAACGCGCTATGCGCTGGCCCCGCCTACGCGCAGCGCACCACCGTGGAGCCGGCATTTCCAGCGAAGCCGATCCGCTTCATTGTGCCGCAGGCAACCGGCGGCAGTAACGATACGCTGGGGCGTTTGATGGGCCACCATTTGTCGGAGCGTCTCGGCAAGCAGGTCGTGATCGATAACCGCCCCGGCGCCGACGGCATTATCGGCACTGAAATCGCGGCGCGGGCGGCCGCTGACGGCCACACCTGGCTGATGGCCTCAGGCGCTTACGCGATGAACGCCGCCGTGCGCAAAATGCCTTACGATCCCGCCACCGCGTTCGCGTGGTTCGCGCTGCTCGGCAACGGGCCGTCGGTGTTGGTGACGCATCCGTCGATACCGGTGACTTCGGTAAAAGACATCATCGCGCTGGGCAAGGCCAAGCCCGGCTACTTCACCATGGCCTCGGCCGGCGGTTATCAGCATTTCGTGTCGGAGCTTTTTCGCGGCCTGTCCGGCATTGATATGGCGATCGTGCTGTATCGCGGCGGATTTCCGGCACTGCTCGACGTGATGAGCGGGCAGGCACATCTGCTGCTCGGCTCGTTCGTCACCTCCAACACGCACATACGTTCAGGCAAGGTCAAAGCCATTGCCACCTGCGGCGCGCGGCGCACACCGCTCCTGCCCGATTTGCCGACCATTGCCGAATCCGGCCTGCCCGGTTATGACGCGTCGAATTATTGGGCCATCGGCAGTGCTACTGGCACGCCGCCCGCGGTCATCACCCGCGTGAGCAACGACATTGGCGCTATCTTGAAGCTGCCGGAAACGCAAAAACGCTTCACACTCGAAGGCGCAGAAGCCGAATTCAAACCGTCAGCCGAGGCGGATAAATTCCTCAAGGCGGACATCGTCAAATGGGCGCGTGTCGCGCGGGAAGCGCGCATGGCCAGCGATAAATAAACGAAAGTAAGCGCGGGGATTGCCGCATGCGGGCGAACCGGATTATCCTGCCTGCTGCACAACCCAGGTAACCACAGGTTAAATCCGTCATGAGCGACACAACCAAACTACCCTCCGACATCGGCGGCGAACACGCCGGGCCGGTGGACACGCTTGACCACGGCATGCGGCACTGGGAGCGGCAGGCCAACGCCTTTCGCTCCGTGGTGCAAATGACCAAACTCACCTGCACCGATGAGCTGCGGCGTGCCGCCGAGGAACTCGGCAGCCGTTACAAGGATATGGAATATTTCGAGATCACCACCAGCGCCATGCGCACGGTGCTGCTCGAAAAAGGCGTGTTCACCGAGCAGGAACTTCAGGCCAAGATGGCCGAAGTGCGCGCGCGATTTAACGTGCCTGATGAAATGGAATCGCCGGTGAAGAAGGGCGCCAGCATGGTGCAGAAATGAGCGCGGATTTTTCCTTCAAGTCGACCTACGCGCCCGCGCCGGTGCGTCGCTATAACGTTGGTGACAAAGTCACCGTCAAGCGCGCGTTCCCGCCGGGCCATCGCCGCACGCCGCAATACATCCGCGGCAAGCAGGGCGTGATCGAGCGCATTTGCGGCGCGTATCCGAATCCGGAAGAGCTCGCCTACGGCTTTGACGGCAAACCGGAAAAGGTGCTCTACCGCGTGCGCTTCGCGCAATCGCACGTGTGGCCGGGATACGCGGGGCCGGCGAATGATGTGATCGAGATGGAAGTTTATGAGCACTGGCTGGAGCCGGTGAAGGGCTAAACGTTTTTGAACCTGACATGAAGGCGCCAACATGACCAATCCCACCCACGACTACTACGCCCGTTCACATCACGATCATGATCATGCGCACGACCATGATCACGATGACCACAAGGTTCCCAACCCGGCCAACGAGCACGACAATGGCCCGCCCGGTGAGTATGAAATCATGAGCCGCGCCATGCAGGAACTGCTCGAGCAAAAAGGCCTGATTACCGCCGAGCAGGTGGCCAAGCGCATGGAGCAGTTCGACGAGGAGTTTCCGTATCGCGGCGCGCAAATTGTGGCGCGCGCCTGGACAGACCCCGCTTACAAGCAGCGGCTGCTCGACGATGGCCGCGCGGCGTGCGCCGAGGCTGGCGTGATGCTTGAGGCCGAACGGCTGATCGCCGTGGAAAACACGCCTGCGGTGCATAACGTCATCGTGTGCACGCTGTGCTCGTGCTATCCGCGTTCGCTGCTCGGCATGCCGCCCACCTGGTATAAGAGCCGCAACTACCGTTCGCGCGTGGTGTTCGAGCCGCGAACCGTGCTGCGTGAATTCGGCACAGTGCTGCCCGACAGCGTGACCGTGCGCGTGCACGACTCCAACGCCGACATGCGCTATCTGGTGGTGCCGATGCGCCCCGCCGGCACCGACGGCTGGAGTATTGAGCGTCTGGCGGGGTTGATTTCGCGCGATATGCTGGTGGGCGTGACCGTGCCCAAATTGCCTGCATAAAAATCAATAAAAACAAATACTTATAATGAATCCTGCACCGCGGCTGGACACAGCTTGGGCCGCCAGATTGGTGGCTGCGTGGGATGGCAGCGGCCTACATCGGATGTGCACGCCGGGCGATTTCGCCAGCGGCGCGTGGCTGGAGGCCGAAGCCGCACGCAGCGGCGCTGCGGTCTTGCGCATGCCCGTGCCCACGCAGCGCACCGTCATCCACGAGGCGTTTCTCGAATGCGCGGGCCATCGCATTGACGGCTTGCCAATGTTCGACGCGCCGTCGATTGCAGAGATGTCGGGCGCGCTTTGTACCAGTGGCGCTGTTAGCGCCGGTAGCACAAGTGGTTCAAATGGAACCATCGGTTACGCCGAGTTTCCGCCCAACGCGGCCTCGATCAAAGGCCAGCCGCTGGAAAAGCTGCGGCGCGCCACACAACATCAGGCGCTGGTCGTGGCCACGCGCGTGAGCGGTGATTCGCTCGCGCCGATCAACGCGCAATTTTTCAACACGCCCTTCGGCCCGCCCGTGCTGCTGGTGGCTGGCATGCATCACGAATTGCTCGCCGGCCTTGCGGCCCGGCAAACGCCCGCGCGGCTCGTGAGCCACTACACGCGCGATGCGATGGACTCCTTCAACGTGGAAGCGCAAGTCGCTGGAGCCGGAAGTGGCGCGGCGCCACTGGCCATCGTCACACCGCGCACGGGCTGGTGGGAATCCACTGCCGAACGCGCCGGCGGCATCGTGGCCTGGCTCGCCGCGCTGGATGCCGCAGCGCAACTCAAACGCAGCGCCGCCCTAAAGCGCGACGTCGTGGCGTGGGCCACCTGCGGCCACGAACTGGGCCACATCGGCTTGCAGGAACTCACGCGGCTAAACGGGCCCACCGTTACCGCTGCAAAATACTGGCTGCATCTGGGCGCGAATCTCGGCGGCGCGGGGAATCTCACCATGATGGTGCGCGCGACCGTCAAGGCCGACGCCGAAGCCTTGCGCGATCTGCTGGTGGCCGAAGGCTATCCCGCACAGCACATCCTGGTTGAACCCGACAGCAAACTCTCCGGCGAAGGCCACGACTTGCATCACCTTGGCGCGAAAGTCATGTCGCTCGCCGGCAGCAATGGGCATTTTCATGCGGCGAGTGACCGATGGCCCGGCAACGTCAACGCGGCGGGCATCGCCAGCATCTCGCGCGCGGTGGCGCGGTGGGTGGCTGTGCAGGTGACGTAAGCCCGGGATGGAACAAGGGGAGCTTATGGCCTCTGCGTGAGGAGGGACAAGGCGTCAGTCTCAAATCCCCTGCCGCACCCGCGGCAGGACCTCTTTGCCCAGCAATTGCAGCGTATCCAATGCCATGCTCTGCGGCATGCCTGGCCACTGACAGCTCAGCACGTGGTGGTTGATGCCGGTTTTTCGCGTGTAGCCGATGATCTGTTCGGCCACCTCGTCCACGCCGCCGAGGAAGAAGCGGTCTTTGATCAAATCGTCGAAAGCGAGACCCAAGTCGTTGTCGCCTTCCGGCATCGCCTTGTCTTGTCCCCACGCGTGGTACACCTCATATTTTTTGGTGAGATAGGGGCGGCACAGGCGGATGGCTTCCTCGCGCGTGGCCGCGACAAAGCACTCGCGGCGTCCGGGAAACTCCACGGGAAAAGGCTTGCCGGCCGCGTCGAGCGCGCGTTTGTAGACTTCAATCTGGCGTTCTATGGTGTCCATGCGATTGTGCGGATTGACGTACCAGCAGTCTCCGATGCGGGCGGCGCGCTCAATGGCCGGGTCCGCGTTGGCGCCGATCCATATCGGCGGGTGCGGCTTTTGCACCGGCTTCACCGAAACGTTGGCGTCCAGCAGCTCGAAGTAGCTGCCCTTCATCGACACCTTGTCCTCGGTCCACAGGCGCTTGATGGCCTCGATGTTTTCATTGAAGCGGCGCACGATTTCCTTGCGCTTGACGCCAAACGCGGCGAGTTCAACCTCGCGATAGCCAAGTCCTGCGCCGAAAATTACGCGCCCGTTGGAAATCACATCAAGCGAGGCGAGTTGCTCGGCAATTTCCAGCGGCTGATGCAAAGAAAGCAGAATGATGCCGAAGTTCAGCCGCAGCCTGCGCGATTCGGCCGCCATGCGCGAAAGGAAAACCATCTGATTTAACGTCTGCAGCGGATACGACGCGTAGTGCAACCCCTTGGTAAGCGAAGCAAAGCCGAGCGCATCGGCAAGGCGCACCTGCTCGACCATTTCTTCGAAGCGCGCGCCCATATCCTCGCCCTGGGGAAACTGGCCGCGAATCATCAATCCGAATTGTACGTTGCTCATCGATTCTGACTTTCAGGTTAATGCGGGGCGCCGCCATTGCGGCGAGGGTGGGATGAACAACAGGATCATCCGGGTCATTCGTTCGAACGCTCTGAACCTTTGGGAGATTGCAGCAAGAACGGATCAAGCCGCCGCCGCAACCACGTCCGCGACCAGCTCGCCCGTCAGTGCCAGACGCGTCGAGCCGTCCTGTTCCACCACGAACACGCCTTGACCATTGGTGTAGATAATCGTGCCATCCGGGCTCATGTCGTACGAGGCCACATTGGTGGCTAGCACGCGCTCTTCACCATCCTGATTGCGGCTGACAAGTTGCCAACTGTCCGGCACCAAAGAGGGCACGCCTTGCACGGCGCGCGCGCTGCGAAGGGCTTTCTCGGCGTCGATGCGGCGGCCCTGCAGCAAAATGTTTTTCATGTCGGCCTGCACCGCCGGGCCGGAAGCGCTGGTCAGCGGCTTGCGGCTGTACATCAGCGAGGAAAAATTGAGGTAATGAAACACGGCACGCAGTAGCCGGAATGGAAACAGCAGGGTATCGATGAGCACTGCTGCAAAGCCGTACCGTGGCGCTTCATACGGTCGCCGGATGAAAAGTAGATCTCCCTTGGGGCTTACGCGCGGCTTCAGATGATCAAAGCGGGCATCATCCAGAATTGGTGTGACAGCGCTCGAAGTCATATCGAGCTTCTGGATGGTGGCATGGCCCTGCGCAACGATGTAACCCTGCTCATTGCGCGCCAGCCCTTGCGATTGAAACAGCAGGCGGTCAGGCACGCCGGGCAGCCAAGCCGGTGCGGTGTCCACCGTGTCGCCGCCGGTGACTTCGCGGTAATTGTTGCCATCGCTTTTTAGCAACGCAATATTGGCGATACCACCCGCCTGTTGCGATGATGCGGCCAATAGTGCTCCGTCGGGGGAGAGGTTGATATCGCCCAGATGCAGATTTTGCCGCAGTAACAAACGCAGTTCCTTGCCCGAAGCCGCTTCCCGCCGGAACAGGCCACCGATATTGTCGTCCTTCAAAAAGTAAAGCAGATCGCCGTTGGGCTCAAATGTTGCTGACGTTGTGACGGGCGGCTTATCCGGTGCGTCAAAATTGCGCATGCCGCCGCTGGCGGAAACACCAAAACTCGTGCCTTGCTTCCAGCTATGGCGGTCGCGTGCGCGCTCACGGCGATCCACCGCTTCCTGTGCATAGGGGCTATGCACCTGCTCAACTTCGCCGCCGTGCTTGCGATAAAACAGCATGCCGTTCGAAAGGAAGGCGATGCCGCGGTCGCTGCGGGCGGGGGCTTGTGCCGCCTGCGCTGGCGCCGCGAAATAAAAGCGGTAAATGACATAGGCCAAAAGCGCCGCCACCAACAATCCCAGTATCACAGGCATTTTGCGTCCTCTTGTTGTGACGCCAACCGCAAAACGCCAACAACGTTGGCGAGCGGGTAGCGTTTCTGCACATCAACGATCAAGCACGACAATACCACCACAGACGCGCGCATGGGTATTCGCATCTGGCGAAACACCGCAGCGGCTCAATAAAAAATACTCAATAAAACATATAGTTATGAACGAAGTCGATAAAGACATGCAACGCTGGCGCGCCACATTCATTCCACTTTTATTCCCGCCACCTTGACCACTTTCGCCCACTTTGTCATTTCACCCTGGATAAATGCGCCAAATTCTTCCGGCGTGTTGCTCATCGGTTCGGCGCCGATGGAATAAAACCGGGCTCGCGCGTCCGGCTCGCACAGTGCATTTGCCACTTCGGTATTCAGGCGCATGATGATGTCGCGCGGCGTGCCGGCCGGCGCGAGCAGGCCGTACCACGAATTGACTTCAAAGCCGGGCAGGCTTTCGCTGATGGCCGGGATGTCGGGCGCGCCCTGCCAGCGTTTGGCGGTGGTGACGCCCAGTGCGCGCAGGCGGCCGGTTTTTGCGGCGGGCACGCCGGTGACGATGCCGTCGAACATCATCGATAGCTGGCCGCCGATGGTGTCCACGTGCGCGGGGGCGAGGCCCTTGTAGGGCACATGGGTGATGCGAACGCCGCCGATCATTTTCATCAGTTCGCCCGACAAATGCGACGAGGTGCCCGCGCCGGCGGAGCCGATGGTGAGTTGATCGGGCTTTGTTTTGGCGAACGCGATCAGCTCTTTGACCGAGCGCGCGGGGATTGAAGGATGCACCACCAGCAGATTGGCGATCGAGGCAAACATCAGCACGGGCGCGAAATCCCTCGCGGCGTCGAACGGCAATTTGGCGTACAGCGAAGGATTTACGGCATGCGCGAACGCTGCAGCGATCAGCGTATAGCCGTCGGCGGGCGCCTTGGCCGCCATGTCGGTGGCGATGTTGCCCGCCGCGCCGGGACGAAAGTCGATGACCACCGGCTGGCCCCATTTTTCCGTGAGCTTTTGACCAATGGTGCGCGCGCCGACATCACTCGGCCCGCCGGCGGCAAAGCCAACCAGAATGCGTATGGGCTTTACAGGGTATGACTGTGCCTGCACGGCGCCCGCAAAACTCGCGAGAGCCGCCAACAGGGCCGCTGCGGTGACCGCCGCGGGCGACAATCCGCACCTGCGATTCGGATTCTTCATAAATTTCCTTTTAAAACAGATGGTTATGATCAATCCGGTCTGAGGCCGATGGCGCGGATCAGCTTCGCATTCTGCGCAAGTTGCCCGGCGATGAATGCGGCGAACTGTTCGGGCGTCGTGGTCTGCGCTTCCAGACCCTGCTTGCCGTAAGCCGTCTTCATTTCCGGCGTGTTGACCGTGCCTGCCAGTGCGGCATTGACTTTGGCGATGATGTCGCGCGGCACGCTTGCTGGTGCAAGCACGCCCACCCACGAAGAACGGTCGTAACCGGTGACACCGGATTCATGCAGCGTCGGTAGTGCGGGCATGAACGAGGCGCGCTGCATGCTGGTAACCGCCAGCGCGCGCACACGGGGAGCGCCGCTGCCAATCACCGGCATCAGCGATGGCATGCTGGCGAACACCATATCGACGAGGCCGCTGACATTGGCGATCACGTTATCCAGCCCGCCTTTGTATGGCACGTGCAGAATGTCGATGCCTGCCATCATCTTTAACGCCTCTGCTGAAAGATGCGGCGTGGTGCCAGTGCCCACCGAGCCGTAACTCAACTTGCCCGGCTGCGCGCGCGCCAGTGCGATGAGTTCCTTCACGTTGCGCGCCGGCACTGATGGATGCACCACCAATATGAACGGCGCCACCGCCATCAGCGACACCGGCGCAAGATCGCGTTCGAGGTTATAGGGCAGCTTCGGGCGCATCACCGGGATCACTGTATCGGCGGCCGTGGGCGCGAGCAGCGTGTAGCCGTCGGCGGGCGCGGTGGCGACGCGCTCGGTGGCAATGGCGCCCGAAGCGCCGGGGCGGTTTTCCACGACGATTTGCTGCCCCAACGCTTCGGCGAGTTTCGGTGCTGCCTGGCGTACGGTGACGTCGGCGATGCCGCCGGGCGAAAAACCGACGACGATGCGAATGGGTTTGGCGGGGTAACCGGATTGCGGTTGGGCATGGGGTTGCGCTGTCGCGCCCGCGGCGGCGCAACCCAACAACGCCGCAGCGGCTTTACGCTTCAACGCTTGCTTTGCCGGCGGTTTTCGCGGCATGTATCCCCGTGCGGTTCCGCCGGAACTGCGTCACGTCGCGCCACCAGCCTTCGCGGCACGGCACACCCCCGCGAACCTGCCCGCGCTCGATGGCTCCGAACACTTCTTCATAGCCTTGAGGCAGCGGCCGTTCGGCGGTCGACAGCCACAGGCGCAACAACAAACGCTTGCGGTCTTCCTCCGGGAAATCGATGTAGCTGGTGCGGCCGTGGTAGATGACGTGGTTGTTCAACAACTGAATGTCACCCGGCTCAAACTGCATGTCGAGCGCGAGTTCGCTGGCGAGCTGTCCGTAAAGTTCCAGGGCCGCGAGCTGCTTTTCCGTATGGCGCGGCACTTCGGGAAAATCCTGCGCGAACTGTGTATAGGCAGGCGAGAACATGCCGGTAAAGTAGCCGTCGCGAAACCCGAACACGGGCCGCAGATAAGTACGGCCGCTGCCCGGCGGCTCTTCGCCCTGCCAGCTGTGAACCCAGTTTTCGTAGTAAGTGTCCATCAAGTCCGGCCGGCGGCGCAGGATTTCATTGTGGATGGCCGCCGCGCTCACGATGCGGCTTGCACCGCCTTCCTTCGCCTTGCGCACGCACAGCAGGCCCACGATGTCGCAGCGGTCGCTATGAAACTGGAGACCGGCATTGGTCTTCGAGCCGCGTCGCGTGGTGTTGACGTAAGGCTCCTGAAAATCCTTGACGATGCCGAAGAGCTCGCCGGTTTTGTTCTGCGACAGCGCCGTGCCCAGATGCGTGCCAATGCCCCAATACACGATCTGCAAATCCTCCGGCGTATACGACAGCGGCAGCCCGCGCAGCATGATCATGCCGCGGCCGCTTTCCAGCTCCCGTGAGATGTCCGCGAGCGCTGAAGAAAATTCCGGCAGTGGAAAATCGGCCTTTTCGACATCAAACAGATCCTTGTCGCTGTGCTTGACCGATTGCAGCGCGCCGTCGATTTCCGCGAGCTCGGCCGCACTGAAAGGCCGCAGCCAGTCGCTGCGGCCTTTCATTTGCGCGCCCGACCACGCGCAGGGCGCTTCAATGGCTTGGTGTTTTTGCGCTTGCATGGGTGTTCCTCCCGGCTTTGTTGACGCAGCACTCATAGTATAGGGAAATTTCGCTCACTGCTTCGGCAACCCGGTAGCGCGCACGACTTTGCCCCATTTGCCGATTTCCGACTGAATGTAGGCGCCGAATTGCGCCGGCGTACCGCCCAGCGGCTCCACGCCCAGCGCCGCGAACCGGTCGCGGATGTCAGCGGTTTGCAGCACGCGCGCGATTTCCGCGTTAAGCCGCGTGACAATGTCGCGCGGCGTGGCGGCAGGCACAGCAAAGCCCTGCCAGGTGGTCGATTCAAAGCCCGCCAGTCCTGATTCCGAGAGCGTGGGCAAATCGCGCACGGCGCTGGAGCGCTGTGCCGAGGTGACCGCCAGCGCACGCACCTTGCCGGATTGCATCTGCGGCATGCCCGATGGCAGGCCCATGAACAGCAGCGATATTTGTCCGCCGACAAGATCGGTAATCGCAGGCGGCATGCCGCGATACGGCACGTGAAGTAAATCAACCTTTGCCATCGTCTTGAACAATTCGCCGGTGAGATGCGTGCCGGTGCCCACACCCGCCGAGCCAAAAATGAGTTCGCCGCGCCGCGCATGCGCCAGCGTGATCAGCTCCTTGACCGACCGCGCGGGCACGGATGGATGAAGGGTCAGCATGTACAGCCCGTCGGCAATGCGCGACACCGGCGTGAAATCACGCAGAAGGTCATACGTGAGTTTGCTGTAGATATGCGGTGAAATCGCCTGCGCTGAGGACACCAGCAGCAGCGTGTAGCCGTCGGGCGCGGCGCGCGCCGCCAGCGGCATGCCGATGTTGCCACCCGCGCCGGGCTGATTGTCGATGACGATTTGCTGGCCGAGACGGTCCGAAAGGCCGCGCGCGACCAGCCGCGCGATAGTGTCGCTGGCGGAACCCGCACCCACCGGCAAAATCAGACGCAGTGGTTTGGCGGGCCAGGTTTGCGCGAAACCGGCGGCGCTGGCGAGCAGCAGCGCGATAAAGGTTGCGGCGGCAATAACGGCGGCGCGACTCACACGCCGCCATTGCGCGAGCATGGCGCTACCGCAGGAAATTAATCTTAAGTATCTGTTTTTGTTCATTATTTTCGGCTTGCCGGCGTTGCGCAATTGAAACGACGCTACACCGGGGAAACCAGCCGCGAAATCATAGTCGCTCGCCATGCTTTAGACTAGCCGGCGATAACTTCGCCGCCCCGACTCAACTCATCACTGGAAAAACCATGGCACGCATCCCGCTCGTCTCACGCGACACCCCGTTCACCGACGCCGAGAAGCCGTACGCCGAAAGTTTTCTCGGCACACGCGGCGTGTTCCCCGACGTGGGGCCTTATTCGACCATGCTGCACATGCCGGTGGTGGCGGAAAAGGTGGATTCGCTACGACGCTATTTGCGCGACGAAGCAAGTCTGCCGCAAAACGTGCAGGAACTGGTGATGATCAGCGTCGCGCGTGAAATGGATTGCGTTTACATCTGGCACGCACATGCCGCTGCTGCGCGCAAGAATGGCGTACGCGGCGACATCATCGACAACATCCGCGACAAAAAGCCGCTCAGCGGACTAACCGCGGCGGAACAGGCGGCGGTGGATTTCACCCGCGAACTGCTGCGAAGCCGCAAGGTCAGCAAAGCCACGTTCGACAAGGCCAGTGCAAATTTCGGTCAGCGCGGCACGCTGACGCTCACCAATCTGGTGGCGTGTTACGCGGTGCTGGCCTACAACATGAACACGTACGAAGTGGGCGCGCCGGCAGGCGGTACGGAGCTGCCGTTGCCGGTGTAGTGCGTGCCCTGAATGCAGTCGGGTCTTCGCTGGCTTGTCGTATTGGTTAAAGTGATGTAGTGATGCGCGGGACAAGAGATGGAATACGGCATGCTTGTATGTGTGGCCATTTTGCGCAGCCTAGGTTACGGCCAGCCTTGCGTGACTGCTGTTCCGAGATTATCCTCTTTGCATTGGTGTGTCTTTGTCGTTTGATGGTTCTTTTCGAATGACACTGGTAACGACTACATCTGTGTGGCTTGGGGAGTGCGGCAATGTGTTTTACCGGCAATACATTCCGATCTATGCGTTACGTGCTGGTGATGGCGTGTTTGCTCGGGGCAGCCAAGTGTTGGGCGCAAAGTTCGCAGCAAGCAGCGACGGGATTCCCGAGTAAACCGGTACGTTATGTCGTCACCTTTGCTGCGGGCGCCGCACCCGACACCGTGGCGCGGTTGCTCGCGGAACGCCTCACAAGAATGTGGGGGCATCAGGTCATTGTTGACAATCGCGTGGGGGTGGCGGGCCTGCTGGGTGCGGCGTCGGTGGCCAAGTCGCCGCCCGACGGCTACACGCTGGTTCAATGCAACATTGGCACCAACGCCATTGCGTTGTCGCTGTACACGAAAGTACCGTTTGATCAGAACCGCGACTTCGCGCCGGTCACCCGCATCGGTACCACGCCGAATGTGATCGTGGTGCATCCTTCCGTGCCGTTTCGCGGCGTCAAGGACATGGTCACCTATGCCAGAACCAATCCGGGCAAGTTGAGCTATGCCGCCGGATTTGCCGGCACCTCGCAACCGCTGATGATGGAGCTGTTCAAGCTGATCGAGAAACTCGACATTGTTCATGTTCCCTACAAGGCTGGCCCTCAGGCCGTGACCGACAACGTGGGCGGGCAGGTGCCGATGGGTGTCTATCAGGCGCCGTCGGTGGTGGCGCATGTTCAGGGAGCACGCTTGCGCGGATTGGTGGTGAGCAGCGGCAAGCGCATTGTGCAATTGCCCATGGTGCCAACGATGGTCGAATCCGGGTGGACGGACTTTATCGTGACCTCGTGGTACGGCGTGTGTGCGCCGGCTGCAACGCCAGTGCCGGTGCTGGATAAACTGAACGCCGATTTCGTTGCCATACTGCGCAGCACCGAACTACAACAACGGCTGGACGATCTCGTGGTGCTTTCCGCGCCCACCAGCCGCGAAGAATTCGATCAAATCATCCGCTCCGAAACCGTGCGCTGGGCGAAAGTCATCAAGGACGCGAGAATCCCGTTGCAGTGATCCAGAAACAGGCTTTCATTAATCGTCATCCGGTGCTGCCCAGACAACGAGGGCGGCTATTGCGGATTGCGTGAGGGGCCGTTCTTTTCCTCAAAGGCCCCGGTTTCCGGAAACACCTGGCGATAAACTAGCCGGGTGCTCTTGTGCGTGGGTGTGTAGTCTGGCGGTGTGCAGGTGGCGACCGAATTTGCGTATGCTTCGCCATGCAACACTGACTCGTCCGCCAGTTCGTAAATATTGAGATATTTATAGGCGCCGCTGCCCTCGCACAATTCGAACCGCCGGGCGCTGAGAAAGCCGGGCACCATCATGCGCTCGGGAATGTGCTGTCCGGTAAACCACGCGCTCGACTTTTCCTGCACCTGCGGTTCAGCCTCCGTGAATACCACCAGTAGAGCTTTTCCGATTTCCTGCTTCATGGCCACGCCTCCTGTTCAGTTGTGATGCCCGCGGCCACCGGCAGAAGAACCAATTCCCGCGCGTTCAAAGACGAGTTCCACGGCAGCTTCGCGTGCCAGGCTATTTCAGCGCAGCCACGCCAGCTTTGGCAATTTCTTCGTCTTCCTCTGACTTGGCGCCACTCACGCCGATAGCACCCAGAACAGCGCCATTGCGCAATACCGGCACGGCACCTTGCGCAGGGACCATGTCCCCGCGTTGCGACAACATGAACGCCTGCATCACGGGCGAATTCGCGCGCGCGGTCAGTTCAGCGCTTGGCACGCCGAAGTTGGCCGAGGCATAGGCCTTACCCTTCGAAATGCCCGCCGTTCGCCACGACGCGCCATCCAGCCGTACCATGGTCAGCAGGTCGCCCCGCCCATCTACGACGGAGATCGAGACTTTCACGCCCATTTGCTGCGCCTTGGCCTGTGCGGCTTGCAGCATCTTTTGTGCTTCGCTTGAAGTGAGATACATGTGAGGCTCCTTGGTTGGCTGTGCGTCGGTTCCTGGGGATGGGCGATGTGAGATCGAATGTCGCTAAGGAGCGACGAGGCAACTGTGTATTGCGCTTGTGCGACGTAAGAAGAAAGGACGGTGGTAGTTACGGTGTGCTCACGGTACGGATGTACCACGGAAACACGTCCCAGCTCACCACTTTTTCCGTGCCGTCGAACAGCGCGGCGATCTTGCCGCCGCCCGCCTTGTAGGAAAACTTTTTCACGTTGTCCGGCGGGTTGGTAGTCGGGTTTCGCATGATGTCGATGGCCTGATCGGTCTTGAAAATCTGGTACTTCGACGGATCATTCGGATAGAAGAATTTCACCTCGTTCGCGCCCTTGCGCGCAGGGCCACGCACGTATTCGACCTGTAGCGACATGTGCTCACCGCTCGCCGCCGCAAATTCCCATGATTCCGCGCCGGTCAACACGCCGTTGTTCGACGCCGCCGTGCGCGACATTTTCGCGGTAGTGGCGTGCTGGTAAACACCGAACGTGCCGGGCGCGTCGGCGGCGTTGTCGGTCAGGCCGTGAATAATGATTTGCCCTTCATTCTTCGTGCCCGTTTGCCGCACGGGGATGGCCAGATACACCATGCGCGTGGCGTGCGGCGCCGCGGTCTTGCCGCCTTCGGCCATGATTGCCATGCGATCAATAAAAATCATGCGCAGGTTGCAATCCTTGGCGGGACCCTGAGTTTGGATCACCGTCTCCCAGCCGGTAGGTAGCATTTTCGCCAATGCCGCATCGTTAACGCGAAAATCGATCTGGTAACGGTGCTCGGCAGCCTGCTCAATGACGGTTTGTGCGTTGGCCAGTGTTACTGAGACCAGCAGTACGGTGGCCAATAGTATGCGGGTGATTCCGGTTCGTTGTGTCATGTTGTTCTCCCTATGGGTTGAAGTTGACAAAATATCAGCTTGGCGTTGGCTTGAAATCATGCCTTGGGCTGGAAGCCGAAAACCCGTTCAAAGCGTTGGCAAAAGCTGCTCCACGCATCCGGGTTGATCAATCGCGGCGGGCGCTCACCGCGCAGAATTTGCGCTACCTGATCGGCGTTCCAGTTGGCCATATTGTTGCGCGAATCGTGCGTGATGCCGGCGGTGTGATTGGTGGCAATCAAGTTTTTCATGGCGAGTAACGGGTGATCCTTGGGCGGAGGTTCGTCCACCCAGGTGTCGATGCCTGCCCCCGAGATATGCCCGGACTTCAACGCTGCCGCGAGTGCCACTTCATAGACAATGCCACCGCGTGCCGCGTTGATGACTATCGCGCCGGGCTGCATCGCCGCCAGCGCGCGTGCATTGATAAGGTGATGCGTGTCCTTGTCGTAGGGGCAATGCGTAGTGACAAAACGCGCTTCCTTCAACAGTGTGTCGAAATCCACCTTGGTGGCGCCGCGTGCCTGGCATTGTTCCGCCGTCAGATACGGATCACAGGCAATCACCCGCATTTGCAGACCCAGTCCGCAAATACGCGCGACACGGCTGCCCACCTCGCCAAGACCGACGATACCCACGGTACGGCCCTTGGCGTTCCAGCCCTTGAATTGCTCGCGCTTGATGCCGCTGCCACTGCGCAGCGAGTCATCCGTCTGTGGAATGTTTTTAGTGAGCGACAGCATCATGCCCACCGTGTGCTCCGCCACCGCGTCGGCATTGCCGCCGGATTGATTCACCACCAGCACGCCCGCCGCCGTGCAGGCCGGTACATCCACTGTGTCGTAGCCCGCGCCGCTGGTCGACACTACCAGCAAGTCGGGGCAACGCGCGAGCAGGGGCGCGCGCGCCTGATATTGCTCCGGCACTTCCTGGCGCGTTGAGCAGATGCAGTAGGCTTGGGAGGCCGACATTGCGCCCCAGTTGTCGGCTTCCGGGCCGTCGAAACGAAGTCGGTGCAGCGTGATTTCCGGGTTCTTGTCGAGCGAATCGGCGACGTTGGGCGATTTGCCGTCGTTGAACCAGAATGCGGTCTTGGCGGGTTTTGCGGAATGACTGGCGGGCATAAGGAGTCCGGGCGGTAAAGTTAACAGGTGTCTATCTGTGGCGATTTTGACACAAGCCACCCCCGCCCGGCGGGCAATCCATCGGCATCGTCATCTGCAATCAACTTTTCGGCCGCGACGCCGCCAGCAACGCATCCCAGTTGCCGGGCAGCACGATCTTGCGGCTGGTTGGCACGCCTTGGACGTGGTTGCACACATAACCTTTCGATTGATTGCGCCCCCAATCGCCGGCAATGACTATGCCGATCCATTCCGGTCGTTGGAACACCGGGATTAACCGGTCAGGGTCATCGGATTCGTGATATGCGTGCGGCAGCAAGCCCAGCTTGACGGCTTCAGTCACGCGAAAACCGGTCTGGCCGCAGTGCCATGCATAATGCTCAGCGCGCGAGGCGGGCATTTTCACATGTTCATACAAGTAGCGGCGGATGTCGTCCTTGTTCCAGCCATCCTTGGCAAACACTTTTGCAATCGATGGCCCCAGCACGATCAGCGGGTGCCAGTTTGCATACACCATGCCTATTGCCGTCCAGTAACCGCAGGCGCGCTCGCCGATCACGTCGGCGATGATTTTCATGTGCTCTTCGGCGCTCTCGGTGCCGCTGTAAGTCGGCGCGCTGATCGCCACCACGCTTTGCACGGTAACCACGTTGTCGCCCGCCTTGAACCCGCGGTCCACGCTATAGGGCTGCCAGCCGATGTCGGCCACGGCGTCTTCGTTTTCTGCCATCGCCACCAGAAAACTCTGGCCGATGCTGCCTTTGTCCGCACCTTCGGGGGCGTGCGTAAAGCCGGCGACATTGCGGATGAACAGTCGCAGAAATCGTCCAACGCTGGTGTTCGCCTGCTTGCCCGTGCGCATTACGCCCTGCCCGGCGTTAAAACCGAGTGCCTTGACCAATGGCCCGCTGAGCGTAATTAGCGATTCCCAGCCCGGGGTGGAGCCGGCATCCTCGATTTTGTATTCCGGCGTGCAGATAATTTCGACTATCGCCAGCAGAATCGGCATGTACTCCGGCCGGCAGCCGGCCATCACGCCATTCACCGCCACATTCCACACTGTTGCTTCGCGGTTCGCCGGTGGGCACACGCCAATGACTTCTCTCGGATCGCGTTCCGTGAATTGCAGAAATCTGTGCACACGTTCCTGCGTTGGCGGCACGATGGGCAAACCGTCCGACCAGTCGCGCTCATGAAAATAGTCGTTGATCTCATCGAGAGTGCCGCTCATCACGGCTTCTTCGGGTTGCGGCAGTAACACCTCTCGTTCCGGCTCGCCGCGTTGAATCGGCTTCGACAACCCTTCGATCACGCGCGGTAATAGCAGTTCGACCACCTGCCTGCGCAACTCCTCTTTGCTCTGCGTCATCGGCACGCCGGGGAATTCCGCAATCGCCATTTCAGGCAGGCCAAGGCCCCTTGCCACCACCGCCGCCTGCTTGAGAAAGCCGCTCGAAATAATCGACACTGTGGGTACGCCGACGCGCTCCACCGCCGCACTTGCCCGCAACACGGCGGGCGTGCAGGCGCCTCAGGCGCCTATGCCGGAAATGACGGCATCAATTTTGTGTTCCGCCAGCAGCGCGGGAACTTTGGCGATCAACGCACGCTGGTTGGGGCCGTGCAGATTGCCGAACGTATCGTAGGTGACAAAGCGGATTCCCGGATAGCGTTTGGCGAGTTCCTCGCGCAGGATCGGGAACCATTCTTCGCCACGAAACAGGTAATCCCAGGTTTCGCCGATAACCTTGTTCGATAGATCGGCTACGCGCTGATTCGGCGCGCGCGCGGCGTAGGCGGGTTTGCCGAGGGGCCAGACGACATCGTAGGCGGGCTCGGTGGAAGGTGAATGAATAGACATGATGAGCAGTTGGCTCCGACGAGTACCAGTGAAACAGGACGCCATCGAGAATAGCATGCAGGCAGGGCTGTACGCTAAAATTGCAGTTCGTCCCAAATTCACCCTTTTGCATCCACCGCATCCATGTTCGCGCGCACTTTCATGGCATCACGGCCGGCCCCTGTGTTTCTGGTATTTTCGCCGCCATGGTGAATTCGGACCCAGCCGCGCGTCGCGCGCTACCCTCGGTTGACCGGCTGCTGAGCAACAGCGCGGTTGCAACGCTTGTCGCGCGTTTTGGACGTGTGCTTACCACGGATACCATCCGTGCGCTGTTACAGATGCATCGCGACAAACTTGCGCAGAACGCCAGCGCTTTTGAATTCGACGAAGCGCGCTTTACCGCCGAGTGTGAACAAAGCCTCCTGCGGCAAACACAGCCGTCTTTACGTCCGGTATTCAATCTTTCGGGTACGGTGTTGCACACTAATCTTGGCCGCGCGGTGATGCCGCAATCGGTCGCCGACGCCGTGATGATTGCGATGACGCGGCCGGTGAATCTGGAATTCGACCTTGACGGCGGCGCACGCGGGGAACGTGACACGCACGTGGAAAAATGGATCACCCGGCTTGCTGGCGGCGACGGCGCAGTAGTGGTCAACAATAACGCGGCGGCGGTATATCTCGCGTTAAACACACTCGGCGGTCAGCGCGGCAAATCGGAAATTATCGTCTCGCGAGGCGAACTCATTGAAATCGGTGGCGCATTTCGCATCCCTGACATCATGAAGCGCGCGGGTGTGAAACTGGTCGAAGTCGGCACCACCAACCGCACGCATCTGAAGGATTTCGCCGAAGCCATCAGCCCGCGCACGGCGGCGATCATGAAGGTGCACACCAGCAATTACGCGGTGCAGGGTTTCACTGCCGCGGCGCCGGAGCCGGAACTCGCGGCACTCGCCCACGAACACGGCATTCCGTATATTGTCGATTTGGGCAGCGGCATGCTGGTGAACCTCGAAGACTACGGCCTGCCGCACGAACCCACGCCGCGGGAAGCGCTGGCCAATGGTGCGGATTTGGTGACCTTCAGTGGTGATAAATTGCTTGGCGGCCCGCAAGCAGGCTTGCTCGTCGGCAAGAAGGATTTGATCGCGCGCATACGCAAAAATCCGATGAAGCGGGCGTTGCGGGTGGATAAGATGACGCTCGCCGCGCTGGACGCGCTGCTGCGGCTTTATACCAACCCCGACAAACTGCGCGACGAGGTCACCGCGATCCGTTTGCTCACGCGCACCCAGGCGGAGATTCGCACGCAGTGCGAGCGCGTGTTGCCGCATATCCAAAGCGCTCTCACAGGTAAGGCCGAAGCCAAAGTCATCGATACCGGCAGCCAGATTGGCAGTGGTTCTTTGCCGGTGGATTCGCTGCCGAGCGCGGGTATCGCTCTCACGCCGGCGGGCAAAGCAACGCGTTCGTTCGCGGATAAACTCTCGCTGGCGTTTCGGGCGCTACCTGTGCCAGTGATCGGGCACATCCGTGACGGCGCGTTCGTGCTGGATTTGCGTTGTCTGGATCGCGCAGATCACGAAGGCGAGTTCATTGCGCAGCTTAAGCAGTTAAGACTAAAAAATAGCATTTAAAAACAAATACTTACGTTAATCGCATGATAGTCGCCACGGCAGGCCACATCGATCACGGCAAAACGCTGCTGGTGAAAACGCTCACCGGCGTGGATACCGATCGCCTGCCGGAAGAAAAAGCGCGCGGCATTTCGATTGATCTCGGATTTGCGTATCTGCCGTTACCCAACGGCGAGCTCATCGGTTTTGTTGATGTCCCCGGTCACGAGCGTTTTGTGCGCAACATGCTGGCTGGCGTGTGCGGCATCGAATACGCGCTGCTGGTGGTGGCGGCCGACGACGGCGTGATGCCGCAAACACTCGAGCATCTGAACATTCTCAATCTGCTGCACGTGCCGCGCGGCGCGGTGGTGGTCACCAAAATCGACCGTGTGGATGCCGTGCGCGTGCAGGAAGTCGGCGAACAGGTGTCGGCGTTGCTGGTCAACACGCCATTGGCCGGTGCGAAAGTCATGCCGGTGTCGGCTGTCAGCGGCGCGGGCATTGTTGAATTGCGTGACATGCTGAAGTCGCTGGCTGCATCGAATAAATCTCGTGCCAGCGCCGATCAGCATTTTCGTTACGCTGCCGATCGCGCATTCACCGTGGCGGGTAGCGGCACGGTGGTCACCGGCACGGTGTTCAACGGCAAGGTCGCACCCGGCGACCGGCTCGTGATTTCGCCCGCCGGCAATGAAGTACGGGTGCGCGGCATTCAGATTCAGGGCAAGGCCGCGCAACTGGCGGGCGCCGGCCAGCGTTGCGCGCTCAATCTCACCGGCACCGATCTTGAGGCTGTGAGCCGCGGCGATTGGGTGCTGGCACCGGCGATACATCACCCCACGCAACGCATTGCCTGCCGTGTCAGCGTGCTCGCCGGCGAAACGCAGCCGCTCAAACACTGGACACCCGTGCATCTGCATCTGGCCACCGCCGACGTCACCGCGCGTATTGCCATCCGGCGCGGTGAAAGTATCGCGCCGGGCGCTTCCGCCGTGGTGCAAATCCAGCTCGACAAGCCGGTGGGCGCGCTGCACGGCGACCGGTTTATACTGCGTGATCAATCCGCCACTCGTACGCTGGGCGGTGGCGTAGTGCTCGACCCGTTTGTTACCCAGCAACGGCAGAACAAGACCGCGCGCGAAGCCGATCTTGCGGCGCTGGAAGCGCCGACGCCGCAAGCAACACTGGAAGCGTGGATCAAGCTCGGCAGGCCGGTTGATCCGCACCGTTTTGAAACGCTGTTCAATATGCCACCGGCGCAAGCCGCAGCGCTTTATGAAAAAGCGAGCCTAGTGCTGCTGGGCCGCGAAGCCCGCATCGGCGTGCCGCGCGCGCGCTATCAACAAATTCTCGATGGCGTTGTGCCGCAGCTTGAAGCCTTCCACAAAGCCAATCCGCAAGCCGCTGGTGAAGAAACCGAAACGCTGCGCAAAAAGATCTGCCCCGAACTTACCGCGGATGCCTTTGCCGGTGTGCTGCGTGCGCTGACAGATGCGCGCAAGATCGAAACCAGCGGCTCCATCGCGCGCCTGCCCACGCACAGTACCACCGCAAACAGCGCCGATGAAAAGATGTGGCAACTCGTCAAACCCGCGCTTGAAGCTGCCGGATTTGCCGCGCCGCAGATCAAAGACCTGGCATTGCAACTGAAACTGAAAGAGCCCATCGTCAAGGATTTCCTCTACCGCAAGGCCAAGAGCGGCGAGGTGTATCGCGTAACACCGGACCGTTTTTACACCAAGGGCACTACCGCCAGACTCGCCGCCACGGCGCAGGCTACCGCGCAGGCGCAGCCGAACGGAATTTTCACCGCTGCGCAGTACCGCGACTGGACGGGCGTCGGGCGCGGCCTCGCCATCGAAATTCTCGAATTCATGGATACGCTGGGTGTGACACAACGCATTGGCGACACGCGCAAGATGCGCCGCGATGTCGTGCCGATCCTGGGGCCGGCGGAGATTCCCGCCAAGCCCTTGCTTTCAGCGCCCCGCCCGGCGCAGTTACCCCCCTCATCGAACAAGCCGGCAAACCAGCAACGCCGGCCCAACAATTTTTATCGCAGATAACTTCGGAACGGAAAAGGAATCACCATGGCAGCAAACTACGATGTGATCGTGATCGGCGAAGGGGTCGCCGGACTCACCGCCGCCGGCGAACTCGCGGGCGCGGGGTTGAAAGTAGCCACGCTCGAAGCGCAGCTTTTCGGCGGGCTGGTGATCAACATCAACGAACTGGAGCCCCGGCCTACCGGCAGCGACATGGCGGGCGGCGCGGAGTTTGCGTCGTCACTGGTGGAAGCCGCAGCCAACGCCGGCGTCACCAGCATCAACGAGCCGGTAAACAGCATCGACGCCACTGGCGACATCAAGAAAGTCGTCACCGACGGCGGCACGCACACTGCGCGTGCCATTGTGGTGGCCTCCGGTGCACGCCTCAAACGGCTGGGCATACCCGGCGAAATGGAGTTTGAAGGCAAGGGCGTATCGCAGTGCGCTGATTGCGATGGCCCGATGTATCAAAACGAAACAGCCGTGGTGGTGGGCGGCGGCGATTCCGCGCTGCAGGAAGCGCTGGTGCTCGCCCAATACTGCAAGGACGTGCGGCTGGTGCATCGCGCTAACGCGTTCACGGGCGCAACGCATTTGCAGGAACTGGTGAATGCGCAGGCGAAAATTCTCAAGACCTTCAACGCCGAAGTCACTGCGGTCAAGGGAGGGCAGATGGTGGAAGGCGTGTCGCTCAAACACGCGGATGGCCGCACTGAAGACTTGGCCTGCGCGGGGCTCTTTGCCTACGTCGGGTTGGAACCCAACGCAGATTATCTGCCGGCTGCCATTCAGCGAGATGCCAAAGGCTTTGTCGTCACCAATGACAAGCTGGAAACTGCCGTGCCGGGCGTGTGGGCGGCAGGGGCGGTGCGCGCGGGCTGTGGCGGACTGCTCGACGATGCCATCGCGGACGCCAAAAAAGTTGCTGCCGGAGTGCGGGCGCAGCTGGGCTAACGTTCAGGAGGAGCCAAACCGAATTCGCGCGGCAGGCACTTAGCCTTTAAAATAGCACCTGTATATTGAGTATTGCGGGCTGGCGGCGCGCCCTTGCGTCACAGCTCGACTGAATCAAAATGGAAGGGAATCGCTCCCGGTGGGGCGGCCGGACTTCAAACCCGGTAGGGGCTGTTAACAGTTCTATGTGGGTTCGACTCCCACTCTCTTCCGCCACCACCCTTGCGGCTGGAGCGCAGCCATAGGCGGGGAATAGCGTAGTGCATCCTTCACTGTACTTGGCTACAACGTCGGACTAACCACCTCGCCGCCCAAGGCTGCCAGAGCCCACGCCGGTGCCTGCACGTCATAGTTAAGGCTGATATGCGCGCCCAGCGCGTGCGCGTCGCGGAAAATGCGCTCCAAAGGATAGCTCTGGTATATACCATTGGCGCCAGCGATGGTATGCAGCATATCCACGGCTTCCGTGCACAGCCCGGCGGCGTAGGCGGCGTTACGTTTGTAGCGAAGCTTTTCCTGCAGTTCGGGCACTTCATTGCGGTTGGCTTGTGCCTGCCCTTCGATCGCGTCCGTGCGCAGCAT
Organism: Betaproteobacteria bacterium; assembly: GCA_900299145.1. Taxonomy (GTDB): domain Bacteria; phylum Pseudomonadota; class Gammaproteobacteria; order Burkholderiales; family SG8-41; genus UBA5216. Next base: position 66,943 of record OMIN01000110.1, read on the forward strand.
CAGCCGCGCTGCTTCGATTTTCACCGCTGCCGTGGCCACGCGATGTTGCACGATCTGCTGGTCGCGCATTTTAAGGCCGGTATAGTTGGTACTGCGCTCTCTGACCAGTGCCAGCGTGTGTTCGAGCGCCGCCATGGCGTTACCCACCGCCGTCGCCGCTATGCCATGGCCGCCGAGCGCGTTGAGCGACAGGCAGTACACCGGGTGCTTGTTGATCCGTGCGCCAGGAAAGGTGGCGCCGCCACGAATGTCGTAGGCGCACAGCGCGCGGTATTCGGGCACAAACACGTCTTTCACAATCACCGTCATGCTGCCGGTGGAACGCATGCCCATCACGTGCCAGTCGTCGACGACCTCGTATTGCGATTTGTCGAGCAGACACATACGGTGGTCGATGACCTCGTCGCCATACCTCACCGTCACGGCCAGCATGCACCATTCAGCGATGTTCACGCCACTGGAAAAATTCCAGCGTCCGCTAATGACATAGCCGCCATCAGCCTTGCGCGCGCGCCCCTGCGGATAGGCGATGCCCGCGGCGATCAACGCCGCCGGATCCTTGTCCCACACGTCAGCTTGCGCGCGCTCGTCATATAGCGCCAGCATCCAATTATGAATGCTCAGGTTGACCACATTCCAGCTGGTCGAGGCACAGCCGCGCGCCAGTTCCATCGGCACGTCGATATAGGTAATCCAGTCGTGCTCCATGCCGCCCCAGCGCTTGGGCTGCAGGATGCGCAACGCACCGATGCGCTGCAAGTCGGCGACGGTTTCCGGCAACAGCACGCGCGCCGTCTCGGCCTGGGCGGCACGCGCGCGCAACGCGGGCACGAGTTCACGCGCCTGGCGCACCACTTTGTCGTACGTAACGCCCGCAAAACCAGTCTGACTGTGATCGGGTGCGTTCATGCGCGGTAGGCGGGACAAATCATAGGGGCGGTATTTTAGCTGCTTTGCGAGTGGCAGCCGCTGGGCGGTCATTGCGCGGGCGCTTTAGCACTTGTAGAGTGGTTGGTGCAAATACGGCGTGGCGATGCCGTACGCAGTTCCCGGCATCCAAAACTGTTCCATTAAATCAGATACTTACGATACTTTTCTTTGCGCTTAACTTTCTCCCCAGCGCGACAGCGCCCGGCTCGCATAGCGTCCGCCTGCTGGCGAGATTGGCAGCCTTGGCTCGCCTTGCTTCCGTGGCTGTTGCTCGCCAGTCTCACGGTTGCTGCGCAAACGCCAACAGCGGATGAGTGCCGTCGCCAACATACCAACGACCGAGCGGCCCAACTGCAGTGCGCGCGCCTGGCTCATCGTTCAACGGCGGACACTACGCCGGTATTGACTGCGCCGCTGCCTAATCTGCAACTCATTTTCGGATTTTTCGACCGACGCTTTCCCGGCTTCAATGGCGGCCGCGAACATCTCGGCGTCGATTTCGCCGCGTCGGCGGGGACACCGGTCTCAGCCGTTTGCGACGGCACGGTTATTACCAACAACACCCGTGAAGCGGACATTGTGACGGCAGTCGTCATCGTCGAACACGATTGCCCGTAGCCGCCGGGCGCGGTTTACGGCTATTACGGCCACGTCCATTCCGGGCTGCTAATTGGCGAAGCCATTACGGCTGGCAGCACCATCGGCACCGTGCGCGACTGGGGCGGCAACAGTCACTTGCATTTGGGCCTGAGTACGCGGCTGATGGAAGAGAACTGGGGCGTGGTACCACGCGGCGCTACACTGCAGACGCTCACAGCCGAAGGTTGGTTGAATCCGCTGGACTACTTTTTGCAGGTTACGCCCCGGAAGGCCTTGCCATATAAGTCTCGACCGCCCACGCCCAGGATGCGTGGCAAGAAGCCATCAGCAAGAGTCAGGCGATAGGATCGCCGTCCCTAATGCTGGCTTTGGCAGCGTCACTCCACCTTCACCCCGGCCACCTTCACCACCTTGCCCCACTTCGCCAGATCCGCCTTGATCACAGCGGCGAATTCTGCCGGCGTGTTACCAACGGGGGTTACGCCCGTGGCGATCAGCCGGTCGCGCACGTCGCTGCTCGCGAGTGCTTTCGCGGCTTCGGCGTGGGCGCGGGCGATGATGTCGCCCGGCGTGCCGCCGGGGGCGAACAGGCCGTACCACGAAATGAGTTCGTAGCCTGCCGGCCCGCCCGCCTCGGTAATCGTCTGCATGTCGGGCGCGACAGGTGAACGCTTTTGCGCAGCCAGCCCCAGCGCGCGCAATCGCCCGTTTTTGATGTGCGGCGAGGTCGCCTGTATCGAATCGAACGCCAGCATGACGTGACCGCCCATCACGTCGATCAACAACGGCGCGCTGCCCTTGAAAGTAATGTGCGTCAGGCGCAATCCGCCGGAGAGTTGCGCGAAGAGTTCCATGCCCAGGTGGTTGATGCCCCCCACGCCGGGCGATCCGTAGTTCAGTTCATTGGGCCGGCTTTTGGCGAGCGCCACCAGTTCACGCGGGTTGCGCGCGGCGAGCGACGGATGGCACACCAGCACGAACGGCGCTTCGCCGAAATTGGTCACCGGCGGCAAATCGCGCACAGCGTCGAATGGCATTTTCGCATGCACGTTAGGGTTGATCGTGAGGCTGCCGGTAGTGGCTGTCACCAGCGTGTAGCCGTCCGGCGCGGATTTGGCGCCCGCGTCCATACCCACGATGCCGTTGGCGCCGCCACGATTTTCGATGACGAACGCCTGCCGCAAGTTGTCGCCCATTTTTTGAGTCACCGTGCGCACAATCATGTCGAGGCCACCGCCCGCTGGGAACGGCACAATCACGCGCACCGGTTTCGCGGGATAGGTCTGCGCCAGCGCGGGCGTGCCTAGGACGATCGGCAGCCCTGCGAGGACATATCGTAAGTATATGTTTTTATTAAACATTTCAGACCGCCTTTCTGGCATGTTCGTGGCGCTATTGGGTTTACGCACATGGCATCCATTCTATTACACACCTCCCGATCGCATTCAAATGGGTTTTCCCCACCGGTATTCCACATTGCCGGTTGCGCCGCAATTCGCGCAAGGCCAACGGTTAAAATCGCCCCACCTCATTCAGAAAACGTTTCAGGAGACACGCATGGCAAGCAGAGGCAAACAATTTCGTGAGCTGTTAAAAGAGCCCGGCATCATTATTTCGCCCGGCGTTTACGATGGCTATAGCACGCGCCTGGTGGAGGCGGCGGGCTTCAGGCTGGGGGCGATTTCCGGTGCGGGCGTGTCAGAAAGCCGGCTCGGCTGGGCCGACCGCGGCGTGATGACTTTTGAGGTAAATCTCGACAACGCTCGGCGCCTGGTCGATTGCACCGAAACGCTGCTGCTGCGCGCGGACGCCGACACCGGCTACGGCAATGCCATGAACGTGCATTTTGTGGTGCGTGCCTTTGAGAACGCCGGTGTCGCCGCGCTGATGTTTGAAGATCAGGTTTGGCCCAAGCGCTGCGGCCACATGCGCGGCAAGTCCTGCATCCCCGCCGCCGAAATGGTGCAAAAGGTCAAGGCTGCGGTAGACGCCCGCCGCGACGACGATTTCGTCATCATTTCCCGCACCGACGCCGCGGGCCCGCTGGGCGTGCAGGAAGCCATCGACCGCCTATGCATGTATGCCGAGGCCGGCGCCGACTGCATGTACGCCGACGCGCTGCTGTCGAAGGAGGACATCGCAAATGTCGCCAAGCACGTACCACGCCCGCTGATTGTCAACATGGGGCTTGGCATCCGTTCACGTGCCACCACGCCGCTGATGACGCCGAAGGAACTCGAAGCGGTGGGCGTCAAGGTCGTAAGCTATCCGCGCATGCTGTCCACCGCGGCGTTAAAAGGCATGATGAACGCGATGGAAGCCTACAAGTCCGACGTGATGGGCAAAAACATCGCCATCGATCGCCCCGATCTGTGCGTGGGTTTCGAGGAACTCAACGCGCTAATGGGCATGAAGCGGCTGGACGACATCGAAGCCAGATTTGCCGGGGGCTGACCATCATGGGCATGACCATTGCTGAAAAAATTCTCGCTGCAAAAAGTGGCCAAGCGCGCGTTCAGCCGGGCGACGTGGTAACCGTGCAACTGGACACCATTGTGCTGTTCGACAACAATTTCGTGCCGAGCAACTGGCGCGACATTCAGCGCGTGTGCGACCCCGAGCGCATCGTGGTGGTCTTCGATCACCGCGTGCCGGCACCCAACCAGATCGCCGCCGGCGCGCATCGCACCGGGCGTGAGTTCGCCCGGCGCTTCGGCATCAAGCGCATTCATGACGTGGGCCGCGAACAGGGTATCAGCCATCAACTGATTGCCGATTACGGCTACGCCGTGCCGGGCTCGACGCTGGTGTGCAGCGATTCGCATACCTGCAGCGGCGGTGTGTTCAATTGCCTAGCGCGCGGCGTGGGCGGGCCGGACATTATTTACGCGGCAGTCAAAGGCGAAACCTGGTTTCGCTGCGGCGAAACCATCCGCTATGAACTCGAGGGCAGGCTGCCGAAAGCCGTCACGGCGAAAGATGCGTTTTTGCAAATTGCCGGTGTTCACGGCGACCATGCCACGCAGAATGTCGAATACGGCGGCTCGGGCGTGGCGTCACTGAGCATCAATGCGCGCAAGACCATTACCACCATGTCGGCGGAACTGTCGGCCGAGTTCGCCACGTTTGAGTGCGACGATGCGCTTGCGCAATGGGTGTGCGCTCGCACGCAAACGCCGTTCGAGGCGGTACAGCCCGACGCCGACGCGAAGTACAAGGCGGTGCGCAAGGTTGATCTGGCTGCGCTGGAGCCGCTGGTGGCCCTGCCGGACAGCGTCGTCAACAATTCGCGACAGGTGGGCGAGCTGAAAGGCACGCGCATCGATCAGGCGTACATCGGCTCTTGCGCCAATGGCACACAGGACGATCTGGAGCTCGCCGCGGCGGTGCTGCGCGGCAAGCGTGTCGCGCCCGGCGTACGGCTTATCGTGGTGCCAGCCTCGATGACAGTGTATCGCGACGCCATGAAAAGTGGCGCCATCGTCACTCTGATGGAAGCCGGCGCCACCATCGCGCCGCCCACGTGTGGCGCCTGCGGCGGCGGCCACATGGGCGTGCTGGCGGAGCAGGAAGTCTGCATCACCTCAAGCACGCGAAACTTCAAAGGGCGCATGGGCGAACCCAGCTCGCGCGTATACATGGCTTCGCCGGCGACGGTGGCAGCCTCGGCGATTGCGGGAACCATCAGCGATCCGCGGGAATTTTTGAACTGAGGCGCCAATATGAAATTCACGGCTCGTACATGGAAAGTCGGCGACAACATCAACACCGATTTGATTCTGCCCAATCGCGCGTTCTATCTCACGCCGGAAGAACAGGTTTCTTACGTGTTCAGCGCCAACCGGCCGGGCTGGGCGGAGCAGGTACAAAAGGGCGATATTCTCATCGGCGGCAAAAATTTCGGCATGGGTTCCAGCCGGCCGGCGGCGCGCTCGCTCAAAAACCTGGGGCTGGCATGTCTGGTGGCGCCGTATATCAATGGTCTCTTCTTCCGTAACGCAGTGAACTTTGCGTTTCCCGCGCTGGAATGCCCCGGCGTGGACGACGCCTTCGACGAAGGCGATATCGCCGAAGTCGATGTGACGGGCGCGCGCGTGCGCAATCTGACGAAGGGCACGGAACTCGCGGCCAAAGTGCTGCCCGCACCCTTGCTTGCCATTGTCAACGCGGGCGGCATTTACCCGCTGCTGGAAAAGGAAGGCTCCATCGCGCCCAAGGCGGCCGCGGGGCGTTAGGCCCGTGCCCACCGGCATGTACCGGTTGCTCCATGCCGCAGGTTTGTGGGCACTGCTGATCGCGGGCGGCGCGCAGGCGGATGAGGCCATCTGGCGCAATCACATGGCCACGGCAGCCGAAGCCGCCAAGCGCAGCGATCACGCGGCGGCAGTGCAACTGTACGAAGCTGCATTAAGACAGACCGGTGGTTTCGCGCCGGACGACGCGCGCGTGGCCGCCACAATCTTTGGCCTAGCGCAGGCGCAACGCGCACAATACGACTACGCGGCAGCCGAAAAAAATTATCTGCGCGCGCTGGGGCTGCTCGAAACTGCCGCAAGCCCGTCAGAGGCCCGCAACACGAGCCTTGCCGGTGTACTCAATGCACTGGGCGACTTATTTCGCGTGCAGGGCCGCCATGCTGATGCCGAGATGTATTACCGGCGGGAACTCACCATCATCGAACAAACGCAGGGCAGCGACAGCCCGGCAGTCGCGCAGGCGCTCTCCAACAATTTCGCCGCACTCTACCGCGCTCAGGGCCGTCGCAGCGAAGCCGAAGCAGCGTACAAGCGCGCATTCGCCATCCTCGAAAAAAGTGCGCCAGCCGATGACCCGCGCCTGGGCTTCGCGCTGATTGATCTGGCCGAGTGGTATCAGGGCGAGCAACGCCCGGCCGAGGCTGAGCCGTATTACCGGCGTGGCATTCCCATCGTCGAAAAAACCCTTCCGCCCGCGCATCCGCGAGTACTGAATCTGCTTCAGGACTGGGGCGTGGTCACGCAACTGCAAGGGCGCTACAAGGAGGCGGAAGCGGTGTATCGCATGTTGCTAAGCCTGATTGAACGAACCTACGGCGCCGATCATCCGAACGTCGCTTTCGCGCTGAACAACTTTGTCGGCCTTTACGAAGTGCAAGGCCGCCAGAGCGACGCCAACGCCGTGCGCAAGCGCATGCTCGCGCTCAACAACGCACCGCTGCGCACGCAGCCATATGTGCCGGAGCAGGGTGTACCGCGGCGACGGTAAATATAAGTATTTGATTTTATTAAATAAGGGTCTTAGGAAGCAAACTGGGTTAAAGAGGTTGCATTCTGAGTAACTTTAACAGGACGGTATAGAGATTGTCGTGCCGGTGGTTGAAACGAAACTCGGTTTCCTTCAAGTGCAAGGCA
>OMIN01000111.1 GCA_900299145.1 Betaproteobacteria bacterium
GACGCAGCAGATACCGGAATTTAGCCTCACTGATTTTGGAACGGCGGAAATACCTGTTTTTACCAATCATTTCAGGAAGTTAGCACATGCCTTGCATGTGTTTGCTTCCTAAGACCCTTTGTTTTTATTGAGAAATTTAAAATGCCGTTTTTGAAATTGAACCAAGCATTCGTAGCCTTGGGTACACTGGCGCTGTCGGGAATAACGTTAACCACCCACGCCGCCTACCCCGAAAAAAACATCCAGTACGTGATCGCTTTCGCCGCCGGCGGGGAATCCGACATCAAGGCGCGCTGGCAGCAAACGATCTTTCGCAAAAAATACAAACACGAAATGATCGTGGTGAATAAACCCGGCGCGGGCGGGGGCCTCGCGTGGTCGCAACTGAACGGTATGTCCGCGGATGGCTACTCCATCGTCGGCTGCAATTTGCCGCATATCGTGTTGCAGCCGCTCGAAGGCCAGGTGCAATACAAAACCGACGACATCACGCCGGCGTACTGGTTTCATTACACGGCGGACGCGCTGATTGTCTCTGCCGACAGCCCCTTCAAAACGTTTGCTGATCTGGTCAAGGCCGCAAAAGCCGAGCCGGGCAAGCTCACTTTCGCCGGCTCCGCAACCTACTCGGCAAACCACGTCGCACACGAAAAATTCAACCAGTTTGCCGACGTGAAAACCACTTACGTGCCGTTCAAAGGCACCGGCGACATGATTCAATCCATCATCGGCCGTCATGTGTCGGGCGCGATGTCGTATGTGCCGCTGGCGTTGCAGCAGCGGCAACGCATGCGCATGCTGGCGGTGGCGCTGGAAAAACGCCATCCGGCGTTTCCTGATGTGCCGACGTTTAAGGAACTCGGCTATAAGTGGGTGGACGGGGCCTACCGCGGCGTGGCGGTGCCCAAATCCACGCCGCGTGACGTGATCAAGCGCGTGTCCGACCTGATGGCGGAGCTGAACAAAGACCCCGACATCCTCAAGTGGATGGCCGACGGCGGCTTTGAAGCGGTGGATGTGCCGTTCGACAAAAGTCCGGCGTTCATGAAGGAACTCACGGGTGGTTATCTGCAGGCGGCCAAACGCATGGGATTGTTGAAGTAAGCCTATGCGCGCGTCAACGAACAGGATGCGTGTGTTTGTTGCCGTGCTGCTGTGGCTGTCGTCCGCCGCATGGGCTACGGGCGGCTACTATCGTTACCCCGCGTTGCACGGTGACACGCTGGTGTTTACCGCCGAAGGGGACTTGTGGAAAGTCAATGTGGCGGGGGGCGACGCACAGCGCCTCACTACGCATCAGGGCATTGAAACCCACGCGGCGATTTCACCCGACGGTCAGTGGATTGCGTTTTCCGCCGGTTACGAAGGCCCCACCGAGGCGTACGTGATGCCCATTGCCGGCGGCACGCCGCGGCGTTTGACATGGTACGGCAGCCGCGTGGAAGTCGCCGGCTGGTCGCCGCGTGGCGAGGTGCTGATTGCCACCCGTCATTTGCACCCATTGGGCCGCGCGCAACTGGTGGCGGTGTCGCGCGAGGGTGACAAGCAGAGCGTGATTCCGCTGGAAAGCAGCGAGAGCGCCGCGTTCGTGGACGCGAAAACACTGGTCTACACGCGCGGCAACCGCGGCATCGACAACGTACGCGCATATCGCGGTGGCGCGGCGAGCTCGCTGTGGCGCTTCAATATCGACGGCGGCGCCGAGGCCGTGCCGCTGACCCAGATGACATCCAACAGCGCGCGCCCGATGGCGTGGAAGGGGCGCGTGGTGTTTGTGTCTGATCGCGATGGGGTGATGAATCTGTGGTCGATGGATCGCGATGGGCGCGGCTTGCGGCAGCACACGCGGCACAAGGCGCTCGAGGTGCGCGGCGCATCGATTTCCGGCGACCGCGTGGTCTATCAACTGGGGGCGGATATTCATTTGCACGATCTGGCGAGTGGGCAGGATCGTGTGGTGCCGATCCGTCTCGTCTCCGATTTCGATCATCAGCGTGAACGCTGGATACGCAACCTGATGACGCGGCTGAACGAAATCAAGTTTTCCGCCAATGGCGAGCGTGCGCTCATCGTGGCGCGTGGCCGCGTCATCACCGCTGGCATTGGCAACTTGCGCCGCGTGAATATCGCTGTGCCAGCCGCGAGCCGCGCGCGCAGCGCGGCATTCATGCCCGATGGCAAATCGGTGCTGGTGGTGTGCGACACCTCCGGCGAAAACGAATTGTGGCTGTTCCCTGCCGACGGCAGCGGGCCGGGCCGCCAGTTGACCAAAGACGCCGACACCATGCGCTGGGCGGGCGTACCCTCGCCGGACGGCAAATGGATCGTGCACGACGACCGCAGACAGCGCCTGTGGCTGCTCAACGTGGAGACGGGCGAGAACCGGCTGCTGGAGCAGGGCAAGGCGTTCGGCAACTGGAACTTTGACGACATTCAGTGGGCGCGGGACAGTTCCGCGTTCGTGGCGGCGGTGGCCGATGGCGCCAACCAGGGCCGGCACGGGCTGGTGCTGTATCGCGTGGCCGATGGCCGGCGGCTGGAATTGACTTCGCGGCGCTACCGCAATTTTTCGCCGTCGTTTTCGCCGGATGGCCGCTGGCTGTGGTTTTTATCGGATCGAAATTTCGTGGCGGCAAACGGCTCGCCGTGGGGCGAGCGCAACCTCGGGCCGCATTTCGACCGGCGCACACGCGCATACGCCATCGCCTTGCAGCCGGTTGGCGCATCTAATCGGTTTCCGTTTCAGCAGCCGGACGAACTGGCGCTTTTCAAACCAGCGCCGGCGCCTACGCCCGCGTCCACGTCCGCGCCGCCCTCTGGCGATGATGCCGCGCCTGCTGGCGCCCGGCCGAAACTTCCGCCGATCGTGTGGGAGGGGCTGGAGCGGCGCCTGTTCGAGACCCCATTGCCCGCCGGCAACTACAAGCGGTTGGAAAGCGACGGGCGGCGTTTGTGGATTCTGGAAGAAGAGGCCACCGCCGAACGCAGGACCACCTTAAAGACGTTGCTGATCGACAATGCCGGCGCGCCGGCTGAAACCTATTTGGCCGATATCCGGCAGTTCGCGCTGTCGGGCGACGGACGCAAGGTGCTGTTGCGCCGCTGGAACAACAACGAACTGTTTATCGTCAACGTCGGGCCGAAGCCGCCGCCCGCCGCTGAATTGCCGCGCGTGCAGGTCCGGCTCAGCGATTGGCAAATCAGCGTGCAGCCGCGTGAAGACTGGCGGCAGATATTTGCCGATGCGTGGCGGCTGCACCGTGACTGGTTTTACGATGCAAACATGCACGGCGTGGATTGGCCTGCAATGCGCCGCAAATATGAGGCGCTGCTGCCGCGCGTGACGGATCGCGATGAATTGTCCGATCTCATTGCGCAAATGGTGGCCGAGCTGTCGCTGCTGCATTCGACGGTGCGCTTTGGCGACTTGCGGCGCGGGAATGATGACGTCGCCCCGGCAACATTGGGTGCGTTGCTGGTGAATGCCCGCGGTGACGATGGAAACAATGGCAACGCAGGCGGCGTCAGTATCACCCGCATCTACCAGAGCGATTTGGAACGGATCGACAGCCTGCCGCCGCTGGCGCGGCCGGGCGTGGGTGCGAAGGCAGGCGACGTGATCGTCGCGCTCGACGGTCAGCCGGTGAAAAATCTCGCGGATCTCACCGTGAATCTGCGCAATAAGGCAGGCCGTCAGGTGTTGCTGGAATTGCGCAGCGGCAATGAACCCTTGCGCAAGGTGGTCGTGACACCCGCGCCGGCGGCGCGCGAGGCCGACTACAAGCGTCAGGACTGGGTGTGGCAGCGGCGCGAGCGCGTGGAAGCTGCGTCGAAGGGGCGCTTTGGCTACCTGCACCTGCGCGCGATGACGGCGGAGGACATGGCGGATTTTGCGCGCGAGTTTTACACCGTGTACGACCGCGAGGGCCTCATCATTGACGTGCGGCAGAACAACGGCGGCAACATCGATTCCATCGTGATCGAAAAACTGCTGCGCCGTGCATGGGCTTACTGGCAGGATCGCAATGAGCGCCGCATCTGGAACATGCAGGGCGCGTTTCGCGGGCACATGGTTGTGTTGATGGACGCGGGAACCTACTCAGACGGCGAAGCGTTCGCCGAAGGCATGCGGCGTCTGGGGCTGGCGACGCTGATCGGCAAACGCACGGCGGGCGCGGGCATCTGGTTGACCGATTCCAACCGGTTGGTTGATGGTGGACAAGCTCGCGCAGCCGAGTGGGCGCAGGTGGGGCTGGACGGTTCGCTGCTGATCGAAGGCAAAGGGGTTGAACCGGACATTGAAGTCGACAATCCGCCGCACGCGACCTTCAAAGGCGAGGACGCGCAACTGGCGGCGGCAATCCGCGTACTCGACGAAAGGCTCGCGGCGAAGCCGGTGGCCGAGCCGCCGATGCTACGTTACCCTTTGGTAAAATAATTAAATAAATCATATAGTTACGTAATGGAACGCCGGGCATGGCACACCGGGCATTACACGCCGGTACTACACGCAAACCCGCCCCATCAACCCGCGCAGGAAAGCCTCGCTCTGCGCGATCTGATCCAGCGACACATATTCATTGGGCTTGTGCGCCTGCTCAATCGACCCTGGCCCGCAAATCACCGTGGGAATGCCCGCCGCCTGAAACTGCGAGCCCTCGGTGCCATACGACACCTTGCCGATCTCGTGGTTGCCGGAAAGCCCCTGAGCCAGCGCCACGATCTCGGTTTCCGGGCTGTTGTCCATGGCGGGAATCTGCGACATCAGGCGGATATCAAAACCGGCGTCCTTGAACACGGCTTTCATTTCCGGCTCCAGCGTTTGTGTGACGTACCCCTTGAATTCCGCGAACAGCTTTTCAGGGTCATCGCCCGGCAGATGGCGGAACTCAAAATCGAAGCTGCATTCGTGCGGTACGATATTCAGCGCCGTGCCACCCTGCAGCACGCCGGTATGCACGGTGGTGTGCGCCACGTCGAAACCGCGGTCGTACGGGCCGCTGTCGCGGTGGCGGCGCGCCATGCGCTTTAAGAAGGCGACGGCTTCGGCGGCGGCTTCCACTGCATTCACGCCATCGGGCGCGTACGCCGAATGCGAGGCCAGCCCACGTACGGTAGCGCGGTAACTTTTCTTGCCCTTGTGCGCGATCACCGGCTTCATCAGCGTCGGTTCGCCGACGATGCACGACTGCGGCCGGATGCCTGCCGCGGTGAGGTCGCTGATCATGCGGCTCACGCCGATGCAGCCGACTTCCTCGTCGTAGCTGAAGGCCAGATGCAGCGGTGACTTCAATCCGCGATTCACGAATTCTGGCAGCAGCGTTAGCGCCACGGCGATAAAACTCTTCATGTCGGAGGTGCCGCGGCCGTACAGTTTGCCGTCCTGTTCACGCAGCGTGAACGGATCGGTGTCCCACGCCTGGCCCTGCACCGGAACCACGTCGGTGTGGCCGGACAGCACAATGCCACCCTGGGTGCGCGGGCCGAGTGTGGCGAACAGATTGGCTTTGCGCTTGCCGTCGTCGAACGTCAGCCGCACGTCGGCGTCGAACGGCTTTAAGTATTCGCGCACAAAGTCGATCAGATCGAGATTCGATTCGCGGCTGACGGTGGGAAAGCCGACCAGCTTGCGAATCATGTCCACGCTGTTTACGCGGTTCGAGGGGGCTGTCATGCAGCAACTCCAGACCATTAAAAAGGCAGGATAGAAGCGCCGTCGCGCCCTGTCAATCCGGGAATTTTCCGATACACTGCGCCCACTTGCCGAGGAGACTTTTCATGAAAATCAAACTTGCCGCCGCGCTGAAACTGCTGGTGGTGATGCTATTGGGGACGACACTGCTGCCGCTGGCGCGCGCGGCTGAACTGAGCATTGCGCTGGGCGCGGATGTGACTTCCATGGATCCGCATTTTCACAACCTCACGCCCAACAACAATGTTGCAGAGCATATTTTTGAAACGCTGGTGGGCAAGGATGCACGTTCGCGCCTGAAGCCCGGGCTGGCCGAATCGTGGCGCGCCATCGATGACCTGACATGGGAATTCAAGCTGCGCAAAGGCGTCAAGTTTCACGATGGCGGCGACTTCACCGCGCAGGACGTGGTGTTCACGCTGGACCGTGTGCCGGCCGTGCCTAACAGCCCATCGTCTTTTGCCACTTATAGTAAGCAGATTACCGAAAAAATCGTTGTTGATCCGTACACCATCCGCTTCAAAACCGCGACGCCTTATCCGCTGATGCCCACCGACATGAGCACGATTTACATCGTGTCCGCGCGGGCGGCCAAGGGGGCGAGTGCGGCAGGTGCCGCGACCGAGGATTTCAACAACGGCAAGGCCACCATTGGCACCGGGCCGTTCAAATTCGTGCGCTACGCCAAGGGCGACCGCATCGAGCTCGCGCGCAACGACGCGTACTGGGGCGCCAAACCTGCGTGGGAAAAGGTAACGCTGCGCATAATCACAACGGACGCCTCGCGTGTCGCCGCGCTGCTGGCGGGAGACGTGCGCGCCATTGAAAACGTGCCCACGTCAGACCTTGCGCGTATTGCCAAATCGAACGACCTGTCGTTGTATCGCACGGTGTCGCACCGGCTAATGTATCTGCACATGGACAGCAACCGGGACCGCACGCCCTTTGTCACCGATAAAGCCGGCAAGCCGTACGACAAGAACCCACTCAAGGACGCGCGCGTGCGCCGCGCGATCAGCAAGGCAATCAACCGTCAGGCGCTGGTGGAGCGCGTGATGGAAGGTGCAGCGGTCACCACGGGCCAATTGATGCCGGAAGGGCTGTTTGGTTATACCAGCGCGTTGAAAGCCGAACCGTATGATGTGGACGGCGCGAAAAAGCTGCTGACCGAAGCGGGCTATCCCGATGGTTTCAACATAACACTGCATGCCCCTAATGATCGCTATGTCAACGACGAACAAATCGCCCAGGCTGTTGCGCAGCTGTTGTCGCGTGCGGGCATTACCGTGAGAGTCGACGCCATGCCGTCGAGTGTGTTTTTCTCGCGTGCCAGCAAGCTGGAGTTCAGCTTCCTGCTCGCGGGCTGGGGGGCGGACACCGCCGAAGCGTCGTCGCCGCTAAAGGCGTTGCTCGCCACGTTTGACAGCGCCAAAGGCATGGGCGCAGCCAACCGCGGGCGCTACTCCAATGCCAAAATGGATGCCATGCTGGCACAAGCGCTGACGATTGTGGACGATGCGAAGCGCGAACGCATGCTGCAGCAGGCGACAGAAATCGTGGTGAACGACATGGGCATCATCCCGCTCTATCACCAGCACAACCTGTGGGCCACGCGCAAGGGCGTGACGTATGCCGCGCGGACGGATGAGCGCACGCTGGCGCAGGAATTTAAATAGTTCGTGAGGCGCGAAGCGTGAAGCGTGAGGAGTAAATTGTCATGATTCGATGGGCTTTTTCCTTAATGCTGGCACTGTGTGGCGTGTTCGCTGTCGTGCCGGCTGGGGCAGCCGATTTGCGCATCGGTTTGAGCGCCGACGTCACCACCATCGATCCGCACCACATGCCGTCGCAGCCCAATCTGGCCGTGGGCTACCACGTGTTTGACGCCTTGACCCATGTCGATGAAAAGGCGCGCATTATTCCGGGGCTGGCGGTGTCGTGGCGCACGCTGGACTCAACGACCTGGGAGTTCAAGCTGCGCCCGGGTGTGAAGTTTCACGATGGTTCCGAGTTGACAGCCGAGGACGTGGTTTTTTCGCTCGACCGCCCGCCCACCGTGAAAGGCGGTGGCTTCGGCTCGTATGTGGCGATGATTCAATCTAAAACCATCGTCGATAAACTCACGGTGCGTATCGCTACGCGCGCGCCCTACGGCGCACTGGCCGAGGAATTGAACTCGGTGATGATCGTCTCGAAAAAGCACGCCACCAACGCCGCCAGCGAGGATTTTGATTCCGGAAAGGCCACCATCGGCACCGGGCCTTACAGGTTCGTGCGTTTTGCGCGCGGCGACCGCGTTGAATACGTGCGCAACAACGATTACTGGGGCGGCCGTCCCGCGTGGGAGAAACTCACCATCCGCATCATGCCCACCGACCCGGTGCGCACCGCGGCGTTGCTGGCGGGCGAGCTGGATGTGATCGAACATGTGCCGCCAGCCGACCGCGAACGCCTCGCCAAAAACCCCAAGCTGCGCCTCGATCAGACGACTTCGTGGCGCACGCTGTTTTTGCATCTGGATCAATATCGCGCGGCGCCGCTGAATGTCGTTGACGGCACCGGCAAGCCGCTCGCCAAAAACCCCTTCATGGATGTGCGCGTGCGCCGCGCGATGTCGATGGCGATCAACCGCAATGCGCTCACTGAACGCGTGATGGAAAAGCTTGCCGTGCCAGCATCGAATATCGTTTCGCCCGGCGTGTTCGGCCACAACGCCCAGTTGAAAACCGAGCCTTTCGACCCCGACGGCGCGAAAAAACTGCTCGCCGAAGCGGGCTACCCCAACGGCTTTGGCATCACGCTCTCAGGCCCCAACAACCGATACATTAACGACGAACAGATACTGCAAGCCGTGGCGCAAATGTTTACCCGCGTCGGCATTCAGACCAAAGTGGAAGCGTTGCCATTGGCGGTGTATTTCCCTAAAGCTCGTAAGGAAGAAACCAGCGTGTCACTGCTGGGCTGGGGCTCCTTCGCGGGTGATCTGGCGCTGCGCTCGCTGCTCGCCACCCCCAGCGCGGAGCGCGGCTGGGGTTCATGGAACTGGGGCAAATTCTCCAACGCCAAAGTGGACGAACTGCTCACACAAGCCTTCGCCACCACCGACCCCAAGGCGCGCGAAGCCGTGGTGCGCGACGCCATGGCAGTGGCGATGGCGAACGTGCCGGTGATTCCGCTGCATCATCAGATCGTCAGTTGGGCAATGCGGGCGGACATTGCCTACACCCCACGTACGGACGAGTTTACGTTTGGGCATTTGTTTAAGCCGAAGTAGTGTTGTATAAATAATTAATGAAAACAAATACTTATGGATCGGCCGATTCAATTCGGCCTTGCCCCCATAGAACTCTAGACCGGTGGTGTAGCTTGGGATCCCTATCGATTGGGGTGGGGTAACAACAAATATTTATGCCAAGCCATGTGATCGACCTTCGGGAAGCTCAGGACGTCTGAGCGATGGTCTAGATATCGAGTATGACTCGAGGAATCTTGAAGAAAAGTACTACTGCGTCTGCACGTAACGGCTACTCATGACCCCATTTAGGAGTGCCTGCGCAAACTGGGTCACCGCGTCAAAGTAGCGAAGATATTGTTTGCTTCCGATCTTAATTGGTTCGCCAATAGATAGACCCAGCCTAGGTGCTTCCTGCGAGGATTTTTCATCCGCAATTCCAGTGCGATGCATAAGGCAGTTTCTAACATAATTCAATTCAGAAAGTATGACAGACGTTTCTGAAGGAATGGTTAGTTCTACTTCGAGAACGGACATGAGAACGCGATAGCCTTCCGAGACGGATTGGCCGCTGCGCGCATGTGTTTCAAGGCGTTTATAGATACGACGGGCTTCCAATTCGGGAGGTGGTTGCGAGCGTGATTTAGGTAACTTGATTCCGGCTCTCTTCACCTTCGTTACAGCATTAGTATCTTTGCTCAGAATAAGTACGGCAGTGTCCTCTACGGCAACTTCGACTGCAACCCAAAGTCCAATAATGCCGTGCCGGTTGATTGGATCGTAGTCGTTCGAGATTATTTCTTCTGCCCATTCCGCCAGGCCAGATTGTTCGAGAAGAAGTTTGTTGATCGCCACTTCTGATTGATTATTGCGCCTGAATTCTCGTCTAGTAAGTTCGAGCAATGGACCTTGTTTGGCCAATGCAACGATTGCGCGCATGAGAATAGACGCAATTCTTGTTTCCTCACCTACCAAGGTTACACATTGTCCCGCTGGGCCGATAACCCAATTCAAAGCGTCGGAGTTTGGAATGGAGGAAAGCATTGGCGATTAAAAGCTTTAATGTAGTGTCGCGAGTAGGCCGATCGGCTTAGAGGCGCACTGTAGCGGCTAGTCTATAGAAGGTGGTCCATCATAACTATGCCTAGATTATCTTCTGAACATCTGTAGATGTCTCGCCTGTCTTACTTCTCCAACACCGGCAACGAATGAAAGTAAAGGGTCAGGCTCGAATTCAAATCGCCGAATTGTAAGTATCTGTTTTTATTAAATTATTTTTTGCGGCTCTCTGGCTGGAATTTTTCCCAGCCCAGTTCTCCACTCATCAATCTCGCCACGGAATTCGACGAAGCAAACGAGCTATTTTCGTACCGGAAAACCGGAGCCGCGCTTTAACCGCCAATCACTGCGGCTGTATTCCCGCCAGTTTGACCAGCTTCCGGGTGTGTTCGATATCATCCGCCAGATGCTTCGCCAGTTCGGCGGGCGTGCTGGAGCGCGGTTCCGAGTTGACGGCGATGAGCGCGTCGCGCAACGCGGGCGCGGCGAGTTGTTTCACCAGTGCGCCATTGAGCGCCGCGATGATGTCTTGCGGCGTGCCGGCGGGCACAAAAATGCCGTACCAGCCGGACATTTCGTAGCCGGGCAACGCGGCTTCGTCCATGGTCGGCACGTGTGGCAGCTTCGGCGCGCGGTTGGTGCCGCTGACGGCCAGCGCACGCACTTTGCCGGAGGTGATGAAGGGCAGCGCGGTGATGATCGGGCCAAAATAAAAGTCGAGTTGGCCGGAAATCAGGTCAACATACAGCCCGGCCCCCGCGCCCTTGTAAGGGATGTGCGTGGCCTCGATTTTCGCCATCGATTTCAAAAGCTCCACGTTCAGATGCGGGCCTGCGCCGACGCCGGTTGAGCCGAAGTTGAGCTGGTTGCCTCGCTGACGCGCGAGTGCGATAAATTCTTTGACGGTTTTCGCTGGTATCGAAGGGTGCACCACCAGCACACTGTGGGTTTTACATAGCAGCGACACCGGCGCGAAATCACGCGTCGGGTCGCCAAGCGGTTTCGCAACCATCACCATCGATGACGCCATGCTGGCGCCGCCGAGAATCAGCGTGTAGCCGTCCGCAGCGGATTTCGAGACAAAGGCGCGCGCCACCGCGCCGCCCGAACCGCCGCGATTGTCGACGATGAATTGCTGGCCGAAAGTCTCCGTGAGCTTCTGCGCAACAAGCCGCCCATGGGCATCGTCCGAGCCGCCGGGGGCGTTGCCGACGACTAGGCGCACGGCTTTGGCGGGGTAGGCTTGTCCTGTAGAAGCGGGCTGGGCGTGGGCGGATGCCGCCACGATCAATGAGGCCACTGCCGTTGCGGACAGAAGGGAAGTCCGCACATTGGCACGATGGTTTTTCATGCTTCCTCCCTGCGGGCAATGTCACAGTTCGCCGGATGCGCCAGTGGATTGTGCTGCCGGCTTCCGCGCAGCCTATGGGCTATGCAATTGGCCATGCAATTGAATTGCGTGGGCTGCGTATGGGACGATACGAGCAGCGTGCGGGGAAGTCAAAGCGGAAATTGAGGGTGCGTGACGCGAGATTCGGCAGGAATGTTTACGGAACATTGGGGCTGGGATACATTGGAATCGGCACAGGCGGATTGTTTGCAGCGTTTGTTCCCCGGAACATGGTTAGGCGCCTGCGCGGTTATCCAGCGCGAACTGGTCTGCGGGTAACGCCGGATTTTCGGTTTGGAGAAGTAGTAGGGCGTTGAAAAATAAGTCAATAAAAACAAATAGTTATCGAGGAAAGACTGAGGTTGCCGCTGCTCCTTTGTGCGTTGCGCGCGTTGGGCGGCAGTCGAGGATTAGGGTGGATTTAGAGTAAGGGTGCCGAACAAGATGCGTGTTTACCCTCCGACTTTGCTGCGCGCAGCTTGCCCTGAGCGCCGACCTTTGGTTGAAGTTGAGGCAGGACTGCGGGCCAGCAATGGCTTAACCAGATCAAGGAACAAGGAATGAGTCACGAGTACCCGTTTGAAGGCCTGCGCGTCGTGGACGCGAGCCAGGGCATTGTCGGCCCCAGTGCAGGCATGATGCTGGCGCGTTACGGCGCCGACGTGATCAAGGTGGAGCCGCAGGCGGGCGACTGGTCGCGCGGCATTACGGCTGGCAAGGACGGCATGACGGCGATGGCGTTGGCGACCAACGTTGGCAAGCGCAGTATCGCGCTGGATCTCAAGCAGCGCGAAGGGGCTGATCTGCTGCACAAGCTGGCGAAGCGCGCCGATGTGTTCATCGAAAATTTTCGAACCGGCGTGATGGCGCGGCTGGGTTTTGATTACCCGAGTGTTTGCGCGTACAACCCCGGCGTGGTGTATCTGTCGGTCACCGGGTTTGGGCAGGTGGGGCCGATGCAGTCACAGCCTGCCACCGACGCGATTTTGCAGGCGTTTGCCGGCATGATGAATATCAACAAGGGCCGGCAGGATGGCCTGCCGCACCGGCTGGAATGCTGGCCGATTGATGTGTTCAGCGGGCAAATGGCGTTTCAGGCAGTGGCGATGGCGCTCTATGCGCGGCGCGATTCCGGACGTGGACGTTACATTGACGCGAGTCTGTTGCAGGGCGCCACGGCGTTGCAAACCGTGCGGCTCATCGAGCATGTGATGACAGGCGGCGCAACGGTGGCGGGCGGGTCTTTCCCGATCGCCACGTTTCGCACCACCGATGGGCTGGTCAACGTGAGTGTGCTGAAAGATCATTTGTGGCCGCCGTTTTGCCGCATGATCGGTCGGCCGGAATGGGCGGATGAGCCTTCAATGGCGACCGGCGCGGGGCGGCGCGCGCGCGGCGAGGAAATTCTACGCGTGGCCGCCGAGGCCTTTGCCACGCAGCCATCAGAATTCTGGTGCGCGCAAATGCGCGAAGCGGGCATATTGAACGAGCGCGTGAATACCTTTGGCGATTTGTTTTCGCACAAGCAAACCGAAGACACGGGCATCTTCACGTGGTCAGAGCAGGCCGTGGCCGGGCGTGTGCCGCATCCCAATATTCCCGGCCCGCAGCCGCTGGTGGCCGACGCGCCCAGCTCACGCGTGCCGCGCATCGGCGAGCACACGCGGGACGTGCTGGGGGAACTGGGCTACGCGGTTGAGGATATCGAGCGGATGTTCGCGCAGGCGGTGGTGTTTGGGCCGGTCGCCAATACCTGACTCGTCATTCCAGCGAAAGCTGGAATCCAGAAAGTAAACTGATCCGCAGGATCAAGATTTCAGACGCTTTGCATCAGGTTACGCTCTGGGTTCCAGCTTTCGCTGGAACGACGACTACGGGGCGATCCGTTTCGCTCGAATCCCACCGACGTTACAACCGGATATTCGCCGCCTTGATCAGCCGCGTCCAGCGGCTGACGTCGTTTTCGCTATAGCGTTTGAGTTCGGCCGGTGTCATCACCGTGGGTTCCAGGCCTTGTTCGCCAAAGCGCTTGATGATGTCCGGGTCGCGCAGCACTTTTGCGGTCTCCGTGTTCAGCCGGGTGATGATGGCCGCTGGCGTGCCCGCTGGTGCAAATATCGCGTACCACGTCACCAGTTCGTAGCCCGGCAAAGTGTCGGCGATGGGTGGAATGTCGGGTAGCGCAGGCGAGCGCCGCGTGCCGCCGGTGCCGAGCATTTTGAGGCGCCCCGCCTGCACATGGGCGAGCACGGTGGGAATGCTGCTCCACGCCAGTTGTACGCGCCCGGCGATCAAATCCGTCATCGATGGCGCGGTGCCTTTGTAGGGCACGTGCACCATGTCTACGCCCGCCAGCGACTTGAACAACTCGCCGCCCAGATGCGGCGAGGTGCCGGTACCCACCGAGGAGAAATTCAATTGCCCCGGCTTGGCCTTGGCGACAGCGATCAATTCCTTGACCGAATTCGCGCCCACGCCGGGGTGCACCACCAGCACCTGCGGGCTCATCACCAGCATCGCCACCGGCGCGAAATCTTTCTGTGGGTCGTATGGCACTTTGGGCAGAATCAGTGGCGCGAGAAACGTGCCGCCGCCGGTGCCAAACAGCAGGTTGTACCCGTCGGGTGACGCGCGCGCAATCAGCTCGCTGCCGATCACCGTGCCCGCACCGGGGCGGTTGTCGACCACCATCTGCTGGCCGAGCAGTTCGGTGAGCTTGGCCGACACGGCGCGGCCGGCAAAATCCGTGGGGCCGCCCGGCGGATAAGGCACGACGAGGCGGATGGGTTTGGTGGGATAGCCTTGCGCCATCGCGAATGGCGCCGCACCCAGCAACAGACCCAGCACACTGATGAATCGCATTTAATGGCTCCAGACGAATTTGGGCCGCGCATTTTAACCTTCAATTCATGGGGCGCGAAGGCCGGCCATGACGCGTTACAATCCGGGCAAAGCCGCAAAGCCATGCTCGCCTTCATCTTCCGCCGTCTGGCCCAAAGTCTGCTCGCGCTATTCGTGATGTCCGCGCTGGTGTTTCTGGGCGTTTACGCCATCGGCAACCCGGTGGATATTCTGATCAATCCGCAGGCGGATCAGGCGGAAATCGCGCGTGTCACCGCGTCGCTGGGCCTCGATAAACCGGTGTGGGTGCAGTACTGGCACTTTCTGACGGCGGCGTTCTCGGGAGATCTGGGCAAATCGTTTGCCTCCAACGTGCCCGCGTTGCAATTGATCCTGCAGCGCATGCCCGCCACCGTGGAGCTGGCGCTGGTGGCGATGGTCATCGCCATTGTGATTGGTTTGCCGCTGGGTTTGTGGGCGGGACTAAAGCCCGATTCTTTCGCGGCTAAATCCATTATGGCGGGTTCCATCCTTGGCTTTTCGCTGCCGACATTCTGGGTGGGGCTGATGCTGATTATGATTTTCTCGGTATGGCTGGGCGTCTTGCCCTCCACGGGGCGCGGCGCCACGGTGGAGGTGTTGGGCCTGCATTTGAGTTTTCTCACGTGGGACGGCCTGAAGCATCTGTTGATGCCGGCAACGAATCTCGCGCTGTTCAAGCTCTCGCTGCTGGTTCGCCTTACGCGCGCCGGCACGCGTGAGGCGATGGTGCAGGATTACGTGCGTTTCGCGCGCGCCAAGGGTGTGCCGGAAAATCGGGTGGTGTCGGTACACGTGCTGAAAAACATTCTCATTCCAATTGTTACCGTGGTGGGGCTGGAATTCGGTTCGCTGATTGCATTCTCCATCATCACCGAAACCGTGTTTGCCTGGCCGGGCATGGGCAAGCTGCTGATTGATTCGATCAACGTGCTTGACCGGCCGGTGATCGTGGCCTATCTGATGATTATTGTTTTCCTGTTTATCTTTATCAACCTGCTGGTGGATATTCTGTACACCGCGCTCGATCCACGCGTGCGCGTGGCGGGGGTGCGGGCATGAGCGTGCCGGTGGAGGCGACTGTGAAACCCGGCGCCGCCCGTTCGCCATTGCGCGAATTTGTGGCGAGTTACGCGCGCAGCCGCATTGCCGTGGCGGCGCTAATTGTGCTGCTCCTGATACTGGCCGTGGCGGTGGGCGCGCCGTTGATCTCGCCGCAAAACCCGTATGATTTGAAGCAACTCGACATCATGGACAGCAAACTCGCGCCCGGTTCTAAAAGTGGCGCGGGCTGGATATACCTGCTCGGCAGCGACGATCAGGGCCGCGACATGCTGTCGGCGATTTTTTACGGCTTGCGCATCAGCCTGGGCGTTGGTGTGTTGTCGACAGTGGCGGCGCTGGCCATCGGCATTGTGGTCGGTTTGATCTCGGCCTACAAAGGCGGGTGGACGGACGCGGTCATCATGCGCATTGTCGATCTGCAACTGTCGTTTCCGGCGATATTAATCGCGCTGATCCTGCTCGCGGTAACGGGGCAGGGCGTCGACAAAATTGTCATCGCACTGATCACCGTGCAGTGGGCCTACTACGCGCGCACGGTGCGCGGCGCCGCGCTCGTCGAAAAGCGCAAGGAATACGTCGATGCTGCGTTGTGCCTCGGCTACAGCGCCGTGCGCATCGTGCTGCGACACATCATGCCCAACGTGCTGCCGCCGCTGATCGTGGTGGCTACGGTGCAGGTCGCACACGCGATCGCGCTCGAAGCCACGCTATCGTTTCTAGGCTTGGGCATGCCGATCACGTCACCGTCGCTGGGGCTGCTGATTTCCAACGGCTTCACGCATTTACTGTCGGGCAAATACTGGATCAGCTTTTTCCCCGGCATCGCGTTGCTGGTGACGATAGTCGCGATCAACCTTGTGGGCGATCAGTTGCGCGACGTGCTGAATCCGCGGCTGAAGTAAAAACTCAATAAAAACAAATACTTACGATTTTCCTGCAAGGGATACTACGGGGGGGCGCCGGCTGCGAGAAACTCACGCAGCCGGACGCGCTACGCGCAAAACGCGAAATTGCGTTACTCCTCCGGCGGCAGATAACCGCTCGGCACGATGCAAGCGCCCATACCCGCTGCCGTCACTGCGCCTTTTTGATTGGTGCCGGTGACTTCCACGGTCACGCGCGTGCCGTCGGCTTCCTTGGCGGTGGCGGTGACTTTGCCGGTGAAGGTGACGGTGTCGCCGGGCCGTACTGGGCGCAGGAAGCGCAGATCGACCATGCCGCCATTGTTATAAACGTCACTGCCAAAGTAGCGGCGCAGCATTTCCGTGGCAAAGGTCAGCGACATGCGGCCCGAGGCCACGGTGGTTGACGTGCCCAGTGTGCCCTTGGCCGTTTCCAAGTCGGTGAATTGGCTGGGGCCTTTGGCGCCGCCGCTTTTCTCGAAGGCGTTGATCATGTCCTGCGACATGGTTTTGGCCAGCGGCGGCAATGCGTCGCCGATGGTATAAGTACGTGTTACTGCCATTTTTTGCCGACCTCCGACGGTTGCTTCAATTCATGAGTGATGACGCGGTCGAGCAGCCGCCCGTCCTCGTCGACCGATACGGCTTGCGTCACGATGTAGTTCTTGCCGCGCCGCGCGTATTTGTCCGCAATCCATGCGTGCACGGTGATTTTCTTGCCGGCGACGGGCGGGTTGTAGCAATGAAATGCGCAGCGCGCATTGACCGAGCCATTGTCGTGATACACGAGGTGATAGGGCCGCACATCCACTTTTTGCGAAATGGTGGGATAGGCGGCTTCGGGGTCCTGCACGCCCTTGCGGAATTCGTCGATCATTTCCTGCGTCAACACGTACGACAGCGTGGGCAGGCGCTCGCCGATGACGAGCGCGTCCCAGTCGAGCAGCTTGGTGTTTCCATGCGATTCAGACATGCGGGTTTCCTTTCTTCGTTCTAATGGTTCCAGTGGTACAGGGCTCTATGTTAAATCATAAGTCCCAGCTGTTGCCCTAGCTGTTCAGCTTCGGCGAAATTCCCAGCAGCCGCGCCGGGTTGTCGCACAAAATCATTTCGCGTTCGCGGTGCGTCAGACCGGGGATCGATTCGACGAAATCCACCGGCTGCTTCTCCGACATGGCCTGCGGGAAATCCGTGCCGGCGACGATGCGATCCACACCCACCAGATCGATCAGATTGCGCATGACTTTCGGGTGATGCGTGATGAGATCGTAATGGAAGCGGCGCAGATAATGTTCCGCCGGCTTTTTCATGTGTTTTAACGTGGGGCTTACCTTGAAGGCCAGTTCCATGCGCCCGATCAGCCAAGGGAAGGTGCCGCCGGCGTGCGGCAAGAACACTTCCAGTTTAGGGAAGGCATCGAGCACGCCGCCGCACATCAGGCTGGTGGCGGCATAACCGGCTTCCTGTGGATTGCCCAGCGTGTTGATCATGAAGTAATCCTTCATGCGCTCCGGGCCGGTGGGGTAAAGGTTGGTGAGCGTCAGGGCCAGCCCCAAGCCTTCCACGCGCTCGTAAATCGGCCAGAATTCTTTTTCGTGCAGGTTCTTGCCGAGAATATGCTCGGCAATAAACACCGTGCGCATGCACGGGAACTTTGCCGCGCGTTCGAGCTCCCGCGCGGCGAGTTTTACATCCTGCATGGGCAGGATAATGCTGCCATAGAATTTATCCGGGTACTTATTGTGCGCGTCGACGCAGGCGTCGTTATGCGCCACGCACAGTTCCAGCCCGAAATCCGGTGGCGCCCAGTACATCAGCGGGTTGGTCATCGACAGCGCGTAGGTGTCGCACTTGCGCTTTTTCATGTCCGCGATGATGTCGTCGAGGTTGGTCATGGTCTTGCGCATGACGGAGCGCTGCGTGCAGTCGGGTACCGAGATCACCACCGGGTTGCCCTTGTCGTCCTCGCCCATGACCGCGCCATTGGTGGGGCCTTTTTTAATCATCAAGTCCACGAACGCCTGCGGATACCAGTGCATATGCGCATCTATCACGCGCGGGTAGCGGGCCGTGCCGCTGGCGGTGCCCGTTTCCGGGTGGTGAAGTTGTTCGTCGGACAAAATGCGCTCCTGCTTCTTGCGTTAATCGGTTAGGGAAAATGGCCGTTGCGACGATTACCACATTTGCTTAATCAGATCGGTCAGCTCGGATTTGTCTTTGATCTTGCGCGCGTTCTGGTGCAGGTAAAAATCACCCATCGCGTCGTCGGCGATGCGCTCGATGCCCTCCAGCGGAATGTTCGCATCGCGCAGACGCACCGGCATGCCGAGCTTGCGGTAAAAATCATCGATGAAATCCGGCGCGCGCGCTGCCGCTTCTTTTTCAGGTAGCCCGTTGGCGACGCCCAGTTCCCTCGCCAGCCGCGCGAGACCACTCGAGGTTTGTTCGAGATTGAAACGCATCACCCACGACGTGGTGAGCGTGCTGGCGTCACCGTGGCTGATGTGCGTATAGAGCGTGTCGAGCACGTGGCCCAGCGACGAAATCAGCCCGAAGGCTCGCCCACGCATGGCGTCGAGTGCGCGGTTGCTGAGAAACGACGCCGCCACCAGATTCATGCGTGCCGTGGTGTTGTTGGGTTCTACGCGCAGGAGTGGCAGCGCTTCCACCGACAGCCGCATGGCGTGCAGCAAATCGGAAAGCGACAGCGGGTTGATGCGCGGCGTGGCGACCCCCGCCATGATGCCGCTCAACGCGGAGGCCGAGGTGCTCATGAAGAGTTCCACTGGCGCCGTGAGCAGGGCGTCGTCGTCCCAGATCATCGCAAATGGCCGCGTTTTCGGGTCAAACAACTCCAGCCGGTGATCACGTTCGACATCCTTCACGGCGGTGCCCGCTCGCGTCATTGCCGTGCTGGGCGTGGTCAGCACCAGAATATTGGGAATCTTCGGCGCCATCAATTTTGGGCTGACCGGCGGCTGGCCGGGCGGATATTGCGTGCAGATGTCGTGGATGTCGCCTTTTTCGGCGAGCAGGATAATGATCGCGCGCGCCGTTACCATCGCGCTGCCGCCGCCGATGGCGATGATCAGATCCGCACCGGCTTCGCGCGCGGCGGCCGCGCCCGCCTTGACCGAAGGCAGCGGCGAAGAAGTCTCCACGCCGTCAAACACGCCGGCGAATTTGTCACCGAGTTGTGCCTGCACTTTGGCGATCAGGTCGGTTTTGGTCGCCACCGATTTGCCGCAAACGATGAACGCGCGCTTGGCGCGGGTGCGATCGACTTCGCCGCGCAGTTCGTTGATGGCACCCTTGCCGGCATGCAGGCTTAACGGGAACGAGCGGTGTCTAAAGGGCGCGGCGGCTTCCATGCGGGTCTCCTCGCGGTGCGGGTAGGCGTTTTGAAATGTGAACTTTGAAGGGGCAAATGCCAGGAACGCGCATGATACGCGGCACGGCAACGGGATGAAAGCCGGTGTCTGCGCGGTGGACATTCCCGCACAAGGCGTGAACAATCGGTTCCACCAAGATCGCCATTGTCGAGTCCCATTTCGATTGCCTATTCACTTACAAATTCGCGTGCAAAATTGCGTGCCCATCTTCGTGCCCATCCGCGTACCCATCCCCGGCGCATGACCCTTCAAGCTGTATGACACCCAACTCCGCTCCCGTACCATGGCCCGGCTTGATCGCCATCGGTTTGGGTGCGGCCATCGCGCCGATGGATTTTGCGGTCAACGTGGCGTTCCCGGCGATCAGCGAGGCGTTCGCGCTGAACGTCGCGGCAATACGCTGGGTGGTGATTTGTTACGTGGTGACCTACGCCAGCCTGATGCTGGCCTGCGGCAAATTGGGCGATGTGATCGGGCATCGCCGAGTGTTTTGCGCGGGGCTGGTCACCGGCGCGCTGGCGTTCACGGCATGCGGGTTGGCGGTGAATTACGAGTGGCTGTTGGCAGCTCGCGCGCTGCAAGGTGTTGCCACTGCGCTGGTGTTGAGCTGCGCACCGGCGCTGGTGGTGGAGCTGTGCGGCGTGTCGCGGCGCACGTGGGCGTTGAGCCGCTACGCCATGTCCGGTGCGCTGGCGGGCATCGCGGGGCCCGTCATTGGCGGTTTGGTCATACAGGGAATGGGGTGGGCAGGGGTGTTCTGGTTTCGTTTGCCGGTGACGTTGCTGGCGCTGCTGTTGATGATGCGATTACCGGCGCCTCCGCATGCCTTTCCACCGCGCCAGCGGTTCAATTTTCTGTCCGCGCTGCTGATGGCGGCCGCCCTGGCGCTGTTGTTAATCACGCCTGCGCTGGCGAGCGCTGCCATGACTGCGGCGTTTCCCGCGCAGTTGCCCTGGGTGGCCGGCGCTACGGGCGCCGCTTTGCTGGCGTGGTTTGTGCAGCGCGAGCGCCGCGGCGCGGAACCGGTGCTGCCTGCGGCGGCGCTGCGCAATCGCGCGCTGCTGGCGGCGAATCTGGGCAGCGTGATGGTCAGCTTTACGGGGTTCGCCATTCCGCTGCTGACGCCGTATTATCTGGTGCGCATCGGCGGTCACAATGCAGCGTCGATGGGGTTGTTGTTGGCGACGGCCACGGCGGGGCTCTTTGCGGCTTCCACGGCGGCGCCGCGCGTGGTGCGTCTGTGGGGCCAACGCCATGCGATTCTTCTGGGCGCTGCGATGGTTGCGCTGGCGCAATTCGCGATTGCGCTATGGACACTGACACCTGCCGCGCCGCCGCTGATCGCGCTGATTGCCGCGCTGGTGTTGCATGGCGCGGGCATCGGCCTGTTTCAGGTGAGCTATACCGATTATGTCGTGGCGAGTTTGCCGTACGAGAATCGCGGTGTTGCCGGTGGACTTACGCTGTTGACGCGCACAACCGGCGTGATTATTGCGGCTGTGGTTTTGAGCAGCGGATTTGAATGGTCCGAATCGCGCCATCTCGCGGCGGGGGTTGCTGCCACGGCGGCGTTTCACGCGGCGTTTGGCACGGTGTTTTGGTCGACGGCGGTGTTGCTAGCGGGGCTGGTGATGTTGGCGTGGGTTTGGCCTGCGCGCCGTGCTGTTAGTACACGCGGTTCGTAATTTATTGCACACGCTGTGCGCAGGATTCTTCATAACTATTTGTTTTTATTAAGAAATTGTAAGTTTCAATGGGCGCTCAAGACTCGCTGTCTGGCGCAGTGCGGCGCGCCCACGCGGCGCAGTCCAGCGCAGCTAGCGGAACATGCCACGTACTGGATTCCAGACTTCGCTGGAATGACGGGTGAGGTAAATTACGCCAAACAGACGATCCAAACAGAATCCCCAAGCCCGCACGAATGGAGAAAGCAGCAATGAATCACCGGCACAAATTTCATAAGGTTCGTTTTTATACGGTTCGTTCACAACCCCGCCACGGAGCCGCATCATGAGCCAACTCCCGCTGACCGGCATGCGCGTGGTGGAGTTCGGGCAGATTATTTCCGGGCCGACTGCCGGGCTGATTTTTGCTGACATGGGCGCCGACGTGGTGAAGGTCGAGCCGGTGGATGCCGGCGGGCCGGCGCGGCCCAACAACATCCGCAACGGCTCGTTTTTCTATTTCAACCGCAACAAGCGCGGCCTCGCGGTCAACATTGCCACGCCGGAAGGCCTGGAAGTGGCGCGGCGGCTGGTGACGCGCGCCGATATCGTGATCGAAAACATGGCGCCGGGCACCATGGATCGGCTGGGCCTCGGCTACGCCAAGGTGAGCGAGATGAACCCGCGCGTGGTGTATTGCAGCATCAAGGGTTATCTCACCGGGCCTTACTCCAAGCGCACGCTGATGGACGAGCCGGGGCAGATGGCCTCGGGGCTGGCCTACATGACCGGGCTGCCCGACCGGCCGCTGCGCGCGGGCGCGTCGGTGGTGGACATGGGTGCGGCAACCTATGCCGTCATCGGCGTGATGGCGGCGCTCCTTACGCGCGAGAAGACGGGCAAGGGGCAGCACATTACCGGCGGCCTCTTCGAGACTGCGCTGTTTTACGTCGGCCAGCATATGTCGAATTCGCAGCTTTCCGGAGAAGCGCCGGTGCCGATGTCCACCGCGCGCAGTGCCAAGGGCGGGCGTACCGCGATTTACGACTTGTTCAAATGCAAGGGCGGCAAGCAGGTGTTCATCGGCATCATGAGCGATCCGCAGTGGCCGCGTGCGTGCGCCGCGCTGGGGCTGGACGATCTGGCGGCGGACCCGGCGTTAAAACTCAACGGCGGGCGCGGCGCGCAGCGTGACATGCTGATGGCGCGCATTGGCAAGGCCGTAGCTGACCGCGAGGCGGAAGACGTGGTGGATGCGCTGGTGCAGGCGGGCGTGACAGTGGCGCCGCTCAACACGCCGGTGACAGTCTTGGAAGACCGCCATGTTAAATCCGAAGGGCGCATGCTGCCGGCCGAAATCGGCGGCAAGGCCGGGCGGTTACCGCCGCTGCCATTCGAGAGCAGCAACTATAAATTTGAGCTGCGCCAGCATGCGCCGGCTGATACAGGCAGAGATACTGGCGAGATATTGCGTGAGTTGGGGTATTCGGCGGATGAGGTGGATGAGCTGGCACGCAAGGGGCTGGTGCGCGGGCCGGGGTTGGCTGGGGCGGTTTAAAGCAAGGCGAAGGGTGGATAGTCTACAAATGAGATAAGCCTAAGTTGCAATTGGGAGTGAGTGTCTGTTCTGCGTCGATTGTTAATGCGGGTTAGGAATGCGATTAAATTCTGTTTCTTATTGAAATTAACAGTTTTTTGGGATTCCGGATTGAGCATTTTAACCGTCGTGTCCGCCTGTTAAAACTAGTTGGGTATCCTAAAAAGGTGAGCCAATGTGGCTTGAGATGTCCCAGAATAGCGTGCACGGAGGTCTCGGCTGGGCTTTCACCGAGTGCCTCTGGTCACCGACTCACCAGAATCCCTCGGGTAGCTGGTCGTTTTGGGAAATTCTGAAGCGTGTACGCAAGGGAGACATAGTCTTTCACCTGAGAGGTAAGAGCCCCCGCACGGACTTTGTTGGGTACTCGATAGCAGACTCAAATGGCTACCAGACGCAGGACAGGCCACCCATGCCGGGTCAGTGGGCATATGCCACCTCCTTCTATCGCGTACCGCTTACAGGCTTCGTACCGTTTCTCGACCCGATCCCACTTGGAGGCGTATTCAGCGAACGCGACGTGCAGCTGCGCGAGTACTTCTCGGAGAACAAAAGCCGACCACGCCGGCTACACGAGCATATCTTCTTCGTTGTTCAAGCTGGTCGGCTTCAGTGTCTGAATGGTGCCTACCTATCGGAGTTCGGCGAGGAGCTCGCGAACATCATCCTTGGTCCTCGTTTTGGCGGCAAGTCCGGGCAGGCGAACGGAGTGTCCGTATCCGCGCGCACTGGCGAACAAATTGCTCAGGTGAAAGCACGAATAGGGCAATCGGTGTTTTCGGCGAACGTGCGCCAGAATTACGGGAATCGATGTTGCTTTCCGGGGTGTAGCGTTGCTGAGGATCGCTTCCTAGTCGGAGCTCACATCGCTCGTTGGTCTGATGCAAGAGAGCTCAGAGGCGACACGTCTAATGGGCTGTGCTTTTGTTTGCTTCATGATCGAGCATTTGAAATAGGACTTTTCACCCTCACGGCTGAGCTCCGTATCGCGGCCAATAGCGCAAAGCTCGCGAAAAGCCCATGGGCCAAGGAGAACATCGCCCCATATGAAGGCGAGAAAATAGCTCTAGGGGCGATCAAGCCCGCGGTGGAGTCGGTGCGTCAACATTGGGAACGGATTGGCTTCGTGCCGAATCGCAATGACGCCTAACAACAGCATGTAGCGAACGGCACTGTGCGCCGTCGCTGATGCTGTGCGTTAAAAGTCAGCTTACCGTATCCACTACTTCCACTTTGCACCGCAAGTGGCTCTTGGAGTCGGCCTTCACGCTTTTCGCGAATGCTCACAGGTTCGTGGCCATCCATTCCCCTGAATGCCGATGACTGCAACAGCCGCATGACTGGTTCCCGCTTGCGCGGGAACGGCGCATTGGCATACTGGCTTCTGCAGCGCTTTGGCCGCTGCAACCTCGCCCTTTATTGCTCCAACTTGATCTTCGCCGTCTTGATAATGTTGGCGTACTTGGCGTGATCGGTTTTGATCAGCGCCCCGAACTGATCCGGCGTGGAGGTGAACGGATCCATGCCCTGACTTGACAGTTTTTCGCGGATGTCGGACTGCGTCAGTGCGCGGTTGACCTCGGCGTTGAGTTTGTCGATGATGGGCCGGGGCGCTGCCGCCTGCGCGAGAAAGCCGTACCACACGTTGAGTGTGAAGCCCTTCAAGCCAGCTTCGGCAGCGGTGGGTACGGCGGGCAGCGCCGTGAGGCGGGTGTCGCCGGTGCTGGCGAGAGCGATCAGGCGGCCGCTCTTGATGTGGCCGATGGCGACGATGGGTGGGCTGTAATACATCTGTATCTGGCCACCGACGGTGTCGGTGAGCGCGGGTATCGAGCCTTTGTACGGGATATGCTGCGTTTTCACGGCAGCCTGCATGTTGAAAAATTCGCCCGCCAGATGCGTGACGGTGCCGCTGCCGCCGGACCCGTAGTTCAATTGCCCGGGCCGGCTTTTGGCGAAGGCGATGAAGTCGCGCAGGTTGCGCGCGGGTATTGATGGGTGGATGACCAGCACCAGTTGCGTGCTGGAGACGGTGGCGATGGCGGCGAAATCGCGGATCACGTCGTACGGCGTGGGCGCGAGATTGGGCACGATGACGTGTGAACTCAAAATCGACAGCAGTGTGTAGCCGTCGGCAGGCGCTTTCACCATGGCCTCGGTGCCGATCACGGTGTTGCCGCCGGGCCGGTTGTCGACGATGATTTGCTGGCCCCAGGCTTCGGTGAGCCTGGGGCCCACCAGCCGCGCCATGAT
Source organism: Betaproteobacteria bacterium (assembly GCA_900299145.1). Taxonomy (GTDB): domain Bacteria; phylum Pseudomonadota; class Gammaproteobacteria; order Burkholderiales; family SG8-41; genus UBA5216. Next base: position 25,127 of record OMIN01000111.1, read on the forward strand.
GTCGGTGGTGCCGCCTGCAGGGTAGGGGCTGATGATGCGGATGGGCTTGGCAGGGTAGGTTGGCTGTGCCTGGACTGCCACAGTCGCGGCCAGTAACAGGCTGGCGGCTACGCAGGCGGCTGTAAAACGAAATTGCGTCATGGTGCTTTCCTCAAAGGGCAGCCCACAGTATTCCGGGTGTGCCCGGCACAGTCAATCCGTTGTCAGATGCGGGCTGCGTGGACTGAAAAAACAATATGGGCCGCTGTAAACCCCGCAGCCCGCAATAAATCTCCGCAGGCTGCTGTAAACCCCGCAGCCCGCGTGGCGTTCTCACGATTGTAAGGGTGCACAGGATGGACATGCTGCTTGGCAAGTGTGTCGCGACTCTGTAGTCTCTCAAAAGCACCTGATGCAGAAAAACAGTTGAGGAGAAATGCCATGAGCGCCTACGCCCGTATTTACATCGCGATTGCACGGTTGCTGCCGCCGCTCATGCTGACGTGCGCCGGCGCCGCGCTGGCGCAATCGGTGAATTTTCCCACCCGTCCGGTGCGCTACATCATTCCGTTTCCGCCCGGCGGCAGCACCGATCCGATGGGGCGCTTTATCGCCACCAAGTTATCCGAGCGTTTGGGGCAGACGGTGGTGGTGGACAACCGGCCCGGCGGCAACACCGTGATCGGCACCGAAGTGCTGGCGCGGTCACAACCGGATGGCTACACCATCGGCTGGGCGGGCGCGTCGATGTTCAGCACGCCGAGTCTGATTGCCAATTTGCCGTACGACGTGCTGAAAGATTTTGCCGCCATCGCCACCATTTCCACCGGGCGTAGCGTGCTGGTGGTACACCCGACCGTGCCGGCGAATACGCTGCAGGAGTTCACTGCGTTGATTAAATCCAAGCCGGGGGAATTCAATTACGGCTCATCGGGCGTGGGTACCAATACGCATCTGTCGGGGGAACTCTTCAATCAGATGGCGGGCACCAAAATGATTCATATCCCCTACAAGGGGTCGGGCCCTGTAACCACCGACTTGCTGGCCGGGCGTGTGCAGCTGTCGTTTCAGGTGCCGATTACGGTGATTTCGTTTGTCAGTGCCGGGCGGCTGCGCGCGCTGGCGATGAGCGGCGAGGGACGCCTGCCCGCTATGCCCACGGTGCCGACGTTTACCGAAGCCGGCATGAAGGGTTTCGGCCTGACCAGCGTCACGGGCCTGGTGACACCGGCAAAAGTGCCACGCGCAATCATCAATAAAATCAACACTGAAGTGAACGCGGTGCTGGCGTTGCCCGCGACAACCGAGTTCATGGCCAAGCAGGGCGCGGAGCCGTTTACGTCGACGCCGGAGCAGGCGGCGGCGGTGATACGCGAAGAACTAGCGCGCTATGCAAAGATTATCAAGACGGGCGGAATCGTCTACAAGCCGTAGATATTATTATAAGTATTTGATTTTATTGTAATTTTTACGGTTTTGGCGTCTGCGCAGGGCAGCGCCAGTCCAGCCCCAGCCTAGCGCAGCGGATCCTTCGGTTTGTGCGGGTTTTTCGGCCCCAGCCCGAGGCGCGGCATGTCGATCGCAGGGCAGCGATCCATTACCACTTTAAGGCCCGCATCTTCGGCGCGCTTGGCGCCGGCTTCGTTAATCACACCGAGCTGCAGCCATACGGATTTCGCGCCAATGGCGATGGCCTCGTCGCACACTTCGCCGGCGGCTTCGGCGGTGCGGAAGACATCGACCATATCGACCGGCACGGGGATGTCCTTCAGCGAGGCATAGACTTTTTGCCCGAGGATTTCGCTTTCGTTCGGGTTCACCGGAATCACCGTGTAGCCCTGATCCAGCATGTAATGCATGACGGAATGGCTGGGCCGCCGCGGGTTGGTGCTGGCGCCGACCAGCGCAATGGTTTTGGTGCTGGTCAGCAGATCGCGCAAACCTTCTTCGGAATTGATGGGCATGATGAGTTCCTTTCGTTGCTGTTTTGCCGTGGCCAAGCGTCAAATTCCACACTGTGCGTGTGGTTGCTGTGCATTCATTTCTACTCTAACGCAGGCCGCCCGGCGCGTGCAACTGGCGTGCGGGGCTGTGCTATGCTGCTTCCATGTTTTCCGGGCGCGGAAAACGCGGGCGGCCGCCGGGGAGCCGGGGCGTGCCTGAAGTAAAAGTTGCGATTCAATTTGTGATTCTCATTGCGATTTATTTCCTTTCACTGACTGGCAATTACTTCAAGGAGCACATCATGGGTTTTCCAAAAATCATCCACACTGAAGAAGGCATGCGCGACGGCTTGCAAATCGAAGATCGGGACATTCCCGTCGAAGCGAAGATTCGTTTGCTGAATGCACTGTCTGAAACCGGGCTGAAAGACATCAACGTTGGGTCGTTCGTGAGCCCGAAATACACGCCGCAAATGGCGAAGGTCGACGAGCTGCTGCAGGGCTTCACACCCAAGCCCGGCGTCAAATACACCTACACCGCGTTGAACGATCGCGGCCACGAGCGCGCGAAGGAATACATGCCGCCGCTCAGCGCCCGCGTGAGCGAGGCCTTTACCCGCGTCGACATGTGCGACGTGTTCGCGCAGCGCAATACCAACCGCACACAGGCTCAGCAAATGGCAACCTGGCCCAAGGTGGTGGAAAACGCCCGGGCCAAGGGAGTGAAGGAAGCGGGCCTCGGCATTAGCAATATGTGGGGCTCGAACTGGATCGGCGAAACCACGCTTGAGCAGCAAATGCTGATGCTCTCGAAAATGCACAATATGTGGAGCGAGGCAGGCATCAAGGTCACCAAGGTGAGCCTTGCCGACGCGACGAGCTGGTGCATGCCGCATTCGGTGGAACGTACCGTGGCGGCGATCAAGGAACGCTGGCCCGACATCAAGGATTTCAACCTGCATTTGCACAATGGCCGCGGCGTGGGGCTGGCGTGCATTTACGCGGCGATGCGCCACTTTGATGGCAACGACACCATGCGCCTGCAAACCACCATCGGCGGCATGGCTGGTTGCCCGTACTGCGGCAATGGCCGCGCGGCGATGATGATCGCCACCGAGGACGTGATGCACATGTTCGAGGAAATGGGTATCGATACTGGCGTCAACCTCTACAAGCTGATCGAAGCGGTGTGGCTTGCCGAGGAAGTGGTGGGGCACTCGCTCTATGGCTTTGTCTCCAAGGCCGGCCCGCGCCCGCGCTTTGACAAGCTCTATCCGATGGACATGCCGCACATCGAAACACTGGAACAGGCCAAGCACTTCATCAAAGGCCCGAAAGCCTACGATGGCGCGCACTCGCCGTGGAACGAGCCCATCACGAGCTGGATGCGCCCCGAAGCGCCGGGCTACAAGGAAAAGCAGGCCAAGCTTGCCGCCGCGCCGCAGCTTAAAGCAGTGGGCTGATGGCGTAGCGCCCGTCGCGCTAAACCGCCGGGCGGGTTGATTGGGAAAAACGGTGCATCTTCGGATGCGCCGTTTTTCTTTGATACTTTGCGCGAGCGAGGTTCAGCGCGGTCATGACTTAAAGGTATTATAAAAATACCCAATAAATCAAATACTTACATTAATTATTTTGGTCTCAGAAAGGTTCACGAGCATCGCGCGCGGCGAGGTCCGCGATACCCGCTAATTCGCGCAGCGATCAGCGTTCGCCCTTGATATCGGCCAGCTTGATCACCCGCGCATAGTTCGCGAACTCCACGCGCATGCGGGTTTCAAATGCCGCGGGCGTCATGAAAAATGGCCCCATTCCTTGGGCTGACATTTTCTCGACGACATCGGGCATCTTGAGAACTTTTTGCAGCTCGGACGACCAGCGCTCCATGATGGGCTTCGGTGTGCCCTTGGGCGCAAGCATGCCGCGCAGGGATTTCACATCGAAGTCGGTGATGCCCTGCTCGGCAAACGTGGCCACGTTCGGCAATGCAGGCAGACGTTGATCAGCAGTGATGCCGATCGCCTTTAACCGGCCATTGCGCACGTGGCCGACCATGCTGCTGGGCGTGCTGAAAAACATCTGCACATGCCCGCCCATCAAATCGTTAAGTGCCGGGCCCGCGCCCTTGTAGGGCACATGCTGCAGCTTGATGCCGGCGCGCTGTGCGAACATGACGGTCGTCACCAACCCGGCCGTGGTTGAGGTTGCATAGTTAAGCTGCCCGGGCTTGGCCTTGGCCAGCGCAATAAACTCCTGCAGCGTGTTTGCGGTCAGGCCCGGATGAATCACCATCAGGTTATCACTGGCGTCAATGGTGCCCAGCGGCGCGAAGTCATCAATCGGATGAAACGCCGTCTTGCTGATGAGTGACGTGATCAAATGCGAGTTCGTCGACGTGATCAGCATCGAATGCCCGTCGGGCGGCGCGCGCTGGATGATCTCAGTGCCGATCACGCCATTGCCGCCGCCGCGATTGTCGATGACAACTTGCACGCCAAACGCTTCAGTAAATTTCTGCGCGACCAGGCGCCCCATGATGTCATTGCTGCCGCCCGGCGGATACGGCACGACAATGCGGATCGGGCGGCTGGGGAATGGCTGTGCATCCGCATGGGCAGCAAAAAGCAGGGCGGCACACGCGGTAAAACACGCGCACGGTGCGTACCGCGCAAACGGGAGGGGTGCCACGGGCGCACGCGCCTCCATGGCGTCCCGATGTGGCGCACTGGACGGACGTGGATTGAACACGCGGCCTGCCTCTAGGTAGTCAGAGTATCGATCAACTCGCTCGCCTTCGCCAGCTTCTCCAGATTTTCCAGCGCGGCGATGGATTTCTCCAGCCGGTCGCCTTTCAGCACACGCGCGGCACAGCCGCGATACTTGCCGAGCAGTTCGTCGCGTGTCATCGGGTTGCCCGGGCTGCCGCGCACTTTGTCGACCTGTTTGGTGACTTTGCTGCCATCCTTCAGGGTCAGCGTGACCGGCGAGCGGCGGCGCGAGGCGGCATCGTCGCCCCATTCGTGGTGTTTGTTGATCTGCACTTTGTCGAGCGAGGCGCGCATTTTCGGCGCGTTGCAGTAGGCGTCCGAAAAGGAATCAAGGTCAACGCGGCCGTCGAGCAGCATTGCCGCCAGCACGTAATCCAGCGAAAACTTGCCGCGAAAGCCCTGCGTGGGCTAGTGAAAGCGCACGGTGTTGAGCAGATCCGGATGCACGTCGACTTCGAGTTTTACGACGTCGTCGAATTTGAGATTGTTCTCGCGCAGCAGGCCTTGCGCGGCGTCGAGGGCACGCAGGTTGCCGCCACAGCACGGATACGCCTTGACGGTCAGGCCCGGGTCGACAATCGACCAGTGCGTGCCGAGCTTTTCGTTGACCCGGCTCAAGTCGTAATTGCCCTTGTCGTGAAAGGCCGAGAAAAAACCGTAGTCGCCGTCGAGGCCATCCGGGTCGGCGAAATAATCCTTTTGCGCCAGCAGCGTTGAACTCACGCCCGCGCGCGCGGCGTTGCCGGCGTGGATACCCTTGCCCCAGGTGCCGAAGTGCTGGGTGAGGCCGCCGGCATTGGCGGCGGCCAAACCGATGGCGACCGCCATCTGCGACGGATTCAGTTTGACGATGCTGCCGGCCGCCGCTGCGGCGGCCGAGCAGCCATAGAGCGAAGTCGGATGAAAGCCGCGTGCACGCAACACGTGCTCGTGCTGGCGGCCCGAGCGCGACATGCGCTCGAAGACTTCGAGGCCCACGCAAACTGCGTTAACCAGATCGGCCCCGGTTGCATGGTATTGTTCAGCGAAGGCGAGTGCGGCGGGCAGGATGCACGCGGTCGGATGCGAAAAGCCGGTGTCGTCGTAATCCAGCAGGTGCGACAGCGCGCCGTTGGCCCACGCCGCTGACACTGCGCTGGTGCGCTGATTGCTGCCCAGCACGCGCGCGAGCGGCGCGCCGCCCTGTTCGCGCGTGATGTCGAGAATAATGCGGCCCGCTGGCTCGGCGGTGGCGGCAAGGCCCACGCCCGCGCAGTCGAGGATGTGCCGTTTGGTGGCGGCAACGGCCTCGGCGGTAAGATCGCTGAAGCGCGTCTTGCTGGCGAATTCGGACAGGATGGTGGTGGCGCTCATGGTGGTTTCTCCGTGTTAATTCAATTTGATGTTGGCGGCCTTGATGACTTTTTGATACAGCGCCATTTCGCTTTTGATCATGGCGCCAAATTGTTCCGGCGTGGCAATGAGGGTGGTGGTGCCGATGGCGTCGAGCTTGTCGCGCACCGCGGGCAGCGCCAGCATGGCGCCGATTTCCGACGACATTTTATCGATGATCGGCCTCGGCGTGCCAGCGGGCAAGGTGATGCCGTTCCATGTTTTGACATCGAAGCCCGGTAGTCCGGCTTCGGCGAATGTCGGGGTTTGCGGCAGTGCCGGTACGCGCGCGCCGCCGGTGACGGCAATGGCTTTGAGCTTGCCTGCCTGCACGTGCGGCACCACATTAAGCGGCACCGAATAAAACATCTGCACGTGGCCGCCGATGAGGTCAATTGTTGCCGGCCCGCCGCCCTTGTAAGGCACGTGTTGTGTTTTGACGCCGGCGATGAGGTTGAAGACCTCACCGGCCAGATGCGACGTGCCGCCGGCGCCCGCCGAGGCAAAGTTGAGTGCTCCCGGTTTGGCCTTCGCCAGCGCAATCAGTTCCTGCAACGTGGCCGCTGGTACGGACGGGTGCAGCACCAGCAACTGCGGACTGACGGCGACCGTAGCCACCGGCGCGAAATCGCGGATCGGATCGTACGGCGTTTTCATCAGCAACGGCAGGATGGAATGCGTCACCGGCGTGAGCAGCATGGTGTAACCATCCGGCGGCGATTTGGCGAGGATGTCGGTGCCGATCACGGTATTGCCGCCCGGGCGGTTGTCGATGATCACGTTTTGCCCCCAGCGTTCCGCGAGATGCTGGCCCACCAGCCGCGCCATTGCCGTGGTGCTGCCACCGGGCGCGTAAGGCGTGATGAATCGTATCGGACGGTTGGGGTAGGGCGACTGCGCATGCGCGCACAGCGCGAGAGCCGTCAACGGGAAAGCCGCGAAGCGGAACCACTGCCGGAAGGAGAGTTCTTGCCAGTGGAGTTTCACTGTAACTATTTGTTTTTATTGATAGTTTTACCGCTCATGCGGGAAAATCGGCCCCGGGGTGCGGCTGAAATAGCGCACACGCCAGCCGAGTATCGAGACTTCGGCAAGGAAGGCGCAGCCGATGGCGGCAACCCCCACGGCGGCGCCGTTGAGCGTGGGTGCGATCAACGTGGAGCTGCCGACCGCAATCACCATCAGCAGCCGGATTGCAGCACTGCCGGCAATGATTTGTGTTTTGCGCATGGCGGAGAGCAGCCCGCGAAACAGGGATGAATAACCCCACACAATCACCACCAGCAAAATCATCTGTACTCCAGGCGTGGCGTAGGTGCTGAGTTTTACGGGCAAGCCCATCACGCCATTGAGGATCACATCACGCAGCGGCGTGTAAAACAGGATAGCCACCAGCATGGCGTAAACCACTGCAAGCCGGTGCGCAAAGGTCAGCATCACGCGCATGTCGGCGCGGGAGTGCACCAGCGCCTGTGAAGTCTGCGCGAGATTGCGCAAGGGCGAAGCCACCAGCGATTTCAACGCGTTGACCACGCCGAATGCCGCCAGCGCCAGATCCGGATTGGCAAGCCGGCCGAGGAAAAAGTTGATGACGAAAGTGACGCCGTTTTCAGTGATTTGCGTGACCATCAGCGGCCACGAAAACGTCCACATCTGCCGGTACGTGGCCTGTTCCCCGCCGCGATCCGGCAACGCATCATAGAACTGGCGGCTGACCCACGCCATGTAGACCGCTTCGACCGTCATGCAGCCTATCAGAGACGCCGCGCCCGCCACCGCGCCCTCCAGCCAGAACGGCAGCACCAGCAGCATCAGCGCCTGCGAGGCGAGCCGCAGCATGGTCGAATGCGAAATCAGCATGGTGCGCCGGTGCATCATGCACAGCGCGGTGGTGATATTGCGCACCTGATTGGGCAGAATCCACAGACCCATCACGGCGGAGGAGACTTTGGCCAGACGCGTGACTTCGGGGCTTGCGCCCATCATGGTGCCAAACAGCCAGTCGCCGGCAGGGGTGAGCGCCACGCTTTCGATCAGGATGAACGGCGCCATGCAAATGAAAAAATAAAATCGCGCGATGCGCCAGAACGACACCTTGTCGGTGATGTAGGACATGCCCGCCTGCGTGGCGACACTCATGATGCCGCTGAAGGTGGTATTAAATGAAAACGCGATACTGAAGGCCGCCAGCGTGGTGGTGGGGTCGCCCAGCCGCGCGAGAAAGCCATGCACCAGCGAGTGCGACAGTTGGTGCAGTTCGGTGGTCAGTATCAGCGGAATGAAAAACAATACCGCCATGCGTACGGTCAGTGGTGTTTGGGAGCGCGTAACGGGGATGGCTTGCACAGCGGCTAATTGTGAGAGTTTCTATCGTGGACTTGAATCACGGGTATGGCGCGCGTGACGGGTTGAGCATAGCGCACCGCCGCTCAACCACAAAGTGAGCCGGGGATTTGTTATGCTGTATCCGTCCGGCAGATACGGAAGAACAACCGTTCGATGGAGGAGAGCCATGGTCCCAGCGCGCGCACTTTTCGCATTTTTGGCACGGTTCACATTGTTTAGCTTATTCAGGTCGCTGGCGTTGGCAAGTGCGTTGTTAATTACTGCCGACGCGCTGGCGCAAAAAGCCGGTGGCGTTCTGCGGCGCGCGAATGATGAAAACCCGCCCAGCGCCTCGCTGCATGAAGAAGGCTCGAACATTGTCACCACGCCGTTCGTACCGGTGTTCAATAATCTGGTGACCTTCGATGCCACCAAGACCATCAGCAAGCCCGATCAACTGGTGCCGGATCTCGCGACGAGCTGGTCGTGGAGCGCCGACAACAAGACGCTGACCTTCAAGCTGCGCAAGGGCGTGAAGTGGCACGATGGCAAGCCGTTCACCGCCGCCGACGTGAAATGCACGTGGGACGCGGTCACCGGCAAGCGCGAAGGGGTATTGCGCCGCAGCCCGCGCCGCGCGTGGTATGCGAATCTGCAGGAGATTGTGGTTGAGGGCGAAGACACCGTGAGTTTCAAACTGGGCAGGCCGCAGCCGTCGTTTCTTGGTTTTTTCGCGGCGGGCTGGTCGGTGGTCTATCCGTGCCACGTCGACGGGCGGCAGATGCGGCAAATGCCCATCGGCACCGGCCCCTTCATGGTGAAATCATTCGAGCCGGGCAAGATGATCCGGCTGGTGAAAAACCCGAATTATTTCAAGCCGGGGCGGCCTTATCTGGATGGTATCGACATGCCGGTCATCCCGTCACCCAGTACGCGCAGTCTGGCATTTGCCGCAGGTGAGACGGACATTTACACACCGAGCGCCACGCTGCTGGCAGAGGTCAAGGCGAAGGTGCCGGAGGCCGTCTGCGATGTCGGTTTAAGTTACGCGTATACGCAGTTGATCATCAATCGCGCGATGCCGCCGTTTAACGATGTTCGTGTGCGGCGCGCGATGGCGCTGGCGATCGACCGCGAGGCTGTTATCAAGGTCAAGGGCGCCGGCCTTGACCGGTTGGGTGGCGAGCTGATGCCGCCGCCGGAGGGGGCGTGGGGCCTCGACAAAGCAGATCTCGCGGCCATCCCCGGCTATACCGGTGATCTGGAGAAGCGCCGCGAGGAAGCGCGCAAGCTCATGCGCGAGGCGGGTTACGGGCCCGACAAGCCGCTAACGCTGGTGCTCAGCACGAGGGATGTGGCGCGTTATCGGGATACCTCGGTGCTGATCCTCGATCATCTGGCCAAGATTTACATCAAGGGCGAAATGAAAACCATCGACACGGCGATCTGGACCAGTGTTGTCGCCAAGCGCGGCTACCAGATTGGCATACGCTCGCGCGGACAGGCGATTGACGACCCGGATGTGTCGTTCTACGAAAGTTTTTCTTGCAACTCGCTGGCCAATGTCGATGGCTATTGCAACAAGGACATGGAGGCGATGTTCGAGCAGCAGTCGTCGATGCTCGATCAAAATGCGCGCCGCAAGCTGGTGAAGGACATCGACAGAAAATTGCAGATGGACGCCACGCGTCCGACTATTACCTTTGCCGCGCTGCCGTACTGCCGCCGTCCCTACGTGAAAGGCTATGTGCCGAGCCTGAACAATCAGTACAGCAATCTGCGCATGGAAGACGTGTGGCTGGACAAGTGAGGTTCCCCGGCAAGCTGATCGCGGCGGCGCTGTTGCCAGTGCTCGCCGTGACGGCCGCCTTGGCGCAGGACAGGCCCGCTGGCTATCCGCTGCGCCCGATACGCATCATAGTCTCGTCGGTGCCTGGCGGCGGCCTGGACATGATCAGCCGCACCGTTGCGCAGATGCTGACCGACCGCTGGGGGCAAACGGTGGTGGTGGACAATCGCACCGGCGGCGGCACCATCGTCGCCACGGAAATCAGCGCGCGCGCCGCGCCCGATGGGTATACGCTGTTCGCGGGCACCGATACGCTGAATATCGTCGGCGCCACCCGGCGCGTGCCGTTTGATGTGCGCAAGGCATTCGACCCGGTGGTTCCAATGACGCAGCAGCCTTACATCCTGATGACGCAGCCGGGATTGCCGGTGAAAAACATCAGGGAACTTGCGGCGTATTCGCTGTCGCAGCCGCTCAGTTACGGCAGCTCCGGCGTGGGCACGGCGGGGCATTTGGGCATGGAGCAATTGGCCGTGCTGGCGAAGGCAAAGTTTGTTCACGTGCCGTACAAGGGTGGCGCGGCATCCATGCTGGGCGTGCTGGGCGGCGAAATCCATATGTACCCGGGCGTGCTGCTGTCCGCGGCTTCGGCCATCAAGACGGGCAAGATGCGCACGCTGGCCGCGATGGGGTTAAAGCGCATTCCCGTGTTGCCTGATCTGCCCACGGTGGCGGAGCAGGGTTTTCCCGGATTCAAAATCGTCAACAGTTATAGCCTATATGCGCCGGCGGGCACGCCAAAACCGATATTGCTGGCGTTAAGCCGCGCGGTGGGCGAATTCATGGCCTCGCCCAAAATGTCTCAGAAGCTGATCAGCGAAGGCAGCCATCCACCCGATGGCGCGATGACGCCAGACGAATTCCGCGCTTATACGTTGCGCGAGTATGCCGAGGTTGAGCGGCAGGTCAAAAACCTCGACGTGAAAATTTACTAGCAATCCTCAAAAAAACGGCCCTCGCTTGGAGGGCCGTGTCCGTGCAGCCTATGGTGCTGAAGTGCTGAATCAGGCGTAGGCTTTTTCGCGCGGGCTGCTTGGCGTCTTGCCGCTCGAGCCTTTTTTGCCGTCAAAGGTCACGGCGTCCATCAATTCGGCGACATCCTTGAGTTTTTCAAGGCGTTGCACCAGCGAAATGGTTTGCGTAACGCGCTCACGGCCGAGCGTGGCATCCGCATTCAAGCGGAACTTGTCGACCACTTCATCGCCGGTCAGGTGATAGGCAACGCCAAGCACCACATCGTGCACCACGCCGCTCTTCATTTTGATGACCAGCCGCGCTTCGTGGTTGCCATCGGCAATGTGCGGGCGGCGCAGGACGACGTCGTTGTTGCGCGAGATGGTGACCCGCTTCATGTATGCCTGCAGGTCGCCCTTGGCGGCGCGCTTGTCGGTGAAGGTGTTGTAATCGACCTTGCCGTCGATCAACGCGGCGGAGATGTTATAGGCGAGCGTGAATTTGCCTTCCAGCCCTTGCGTCACGGTCGAGCGCAGCAATGCGCCGGTGCAGGGGATGTTCGGGCCGATGTGATCGACGGTCTCGACGTCTTCCGCCTTGATTTTTTTCTCTTTGATCAGCGCCAGCAAACCGGTGAGCGTCTGATGGTTGCCGCCGCAGCACGGCCACGGCTTGATGCGTGTGCCTTCTTCCTCGAGGTAGTACACCTTGCCGAGGAACTTGGTGACCATCGGAATATTGCACTTGGCGCCGCCGAAGTTGTCGGCATAGCCTTGACGGCCCTCAATGATGTCCGGATCAGCGGTAAAGCCCTTGGCGGCGAGCTTGGCGGCGATGATGCCGTTGCGCGCGACTTGCCCGGGATGGAACGGCTTGGTCATGGTGCCAAAGTTGCGGCGCAGCCCGGCGGCCTCGGAACCGGCGATGCCCAGCGCCATGCGCGTGGCGGTGACATCCAGCTTCAGCAGCTTCGCGGCAGCCGCGGCCGCACCCATGGTGCCGTAAATGGCGGTCGGATGCCAGTCGCGGTCGGTGTGAATGTTGGCGGATAAACGCGTGCCGATTTCGTAGCCCACCACCCACGCGGTGAGTATTTCCTTGCCGGACAGATGCAGCTCATCGCCGAGCGCCAGCACCGTCGGTGTCAACACGGTGGCGGGGTGGCCGCCGACGCCACCCAGATCATCAAAGTCTTCGGCGTGGCCGGCGGCGCCGTTAGCGAAGGCTGCCGCCGTTGCTGCGGTTTTGATGTTGGTGGCGATCACGCGCGCTTGCGGATTGCCGCCCTGCTCGCGCGTAAATTCCAGAATGATTTTGCCCAGCTGTGTGTTGGTGCCGTACGTTGCAGTGCCGATGTAATCGAGGATGGATTTCTTGGCCTGTTCAAAGCATTTCGCGGGAATGTCGTCGTACTTGGTGGCGACTATCCAGCGCGCGAGGGTTTCTGTAGCTCCCATGATGACTCCCAAAAAAAGTTGATGAAGGATTGATGCAGGGTTGACGTGCGATTAATGAGCGAAAAAGCGTGACGAAAGAATGATGAAAGCGTGATGCATGATCGGTCGATCAGCGCGGCGGCCAGCGTTTCGGCCACCTGAGTTGATGGGCTGAGCAAAGGCATCATGCCACACGATTTTTGCACGCGTCAATGTGGGAAGCAGACCGGCGGCGCTTGTGAGAAATTCTGAAAATATTCTTTAAAAACAGATACTTAAAATTATACGATGTGGACGAATTGCAGCCAAGTGCCGAGCTGAGCAGGGCGCCTGCGAAACCCTCACGACTTGCGTTCCTTGCGCACAAAGCCGCCGAGTTTTTCCTTCCACTCGTCCGAGTGCATACAGCCCACCCACGCTTCGACGTCGAACTTGAGCCCGGCGGAAAGCCCCACTTCCATCGATTGATTCAGCGCACGTTTGGCCTGAATGATGCCGATCGACGGATACGAGGCGATCTTGCGCGCCATGGTCATGGCTTCATCCATCACTTTTCCGGCTGGCACGATCTTGTTGACCAGGCCGAGCGCCTTGGCTTCCTGCGCATCCCAGCGCCGGCCCGTGAAGATGAGTTCCTTTGCAAGTTGATAGCCGACGAGCTTAGGTAGCCGTTGGCACGCGCCGCCGCCGGGGAAAAATCCGTGCGTGCATTCGGGCAGGCTGAAAATGGCATTGTCTGCGGCGATGGAAATGTCGCACTGAAGCACCATTTCAAAACCGCCTGCCATGCAATACCCCTTGATTGCGGCTATCACGGGTTTACTCACGCTGGCGAGCGCATTGGTGGACTTTGACGTGAGGTAGTGACGATCGTGCACCATTTCTTCGGTGCTGCGAGTGGAGCGCTCTTTCAGATCCGCGCCAGTGCAAAAGGCCTTATCGCCCGCGCCAGTGATGACAATGACCTTCACGTCTTTGCGCTCGTCGAGTTCAGGCCACAACGCCAGAAGTTCCAGACGCAGCGCGCGGTTGATGGAATTCAACGCCGCCGGACGATTGAGGGTAACGAGTGCAATACCGTCTTTGTCGATGTCGAGCAGGTGCAGCGCGGCAGTGGCCATGATGTGATCCTCCGGAGATGAGTGGGAAAGTCAGAAGTGCGGCAACGGGATCGCGCCCGTTTCAAGGGACTATACTACACGGCGCGACAAGGCACGCCCCGGGGCGTAGCCTACCGCAACGGGGCAATCGCAACGGATGGAGTGATCATGCGCAAGAAGTTGAAAGTGATTTCGAAGGCGTGGGCCCGTTCCTTGATGGCGGGTGCGTGGATGCTGGCTGCAGGCACGGTGGCGGCGCAGCAACTGAACTACCCGGCGCGGCCGATCCGCTTTATCGTGTCGTATCCACCCGGCGGCAGTACCGATCCGATGGCGCGGCTGGTGGCGAACAAGCTCACGGAGCGCTGGCCGCACACGGTGGTGGTCGATAATCGTCCGGGCGGCAATACCATTATCGGCACGGAACTGGTGGCCAAGGCGCCACCGGATGGGCACACCATTTTGCTCGCGTCCTCAGCGTTTCTGAGCACGCCAAGTTTGTTTCCCAAGCTGCCGTATAACACGCTGCGCGATTTTACCGGCGTGGCCACCATCGCCACCTCGCGCTTTGTGCTGGTGGTGACGCCCGCCATGCCGGTAAACAACCTGCAGGATTTTATCGCCTATGCCAAATCCAGGCCGGGGCAGCTGAGTTTTGCCTCGTCTGGCATCGGCGCCAACACTCACTTGTCCGCCGAACAGTTCAACCTGATGGTGGGCACGAAAATGAACCACATTCCGTATAAGGGCTCGGGCGTACTGGTGACAGACTTGATCAGTGGGCGGGTGGATCTGTCGTTTCAGGTGCCGATCACGGTGATCAGCTACATCACCAGCGGCCGGATGAAGCCGCTGGCGATTTCAGGCAATGGCCGTGCACCGGCGCTGCGCGACATTCCGACATTTACCGAAGCGGGGCTGCCAAATTTTCGCGCCGACGGCTGGTTCGGCATCGTCGCGCCTTCGGGCACGCCCAGATTCGCGATCGAGAAACTGTCGAAGGAAGTCGCGGCTATATTGCAACTGCCGGAGTCGCGCGACTATCTGATCAAGCAGGCGTCGGAACCGCTGGTATCAACACCGGAACAGGTTAATGCGCTGATCAGGGAGGACATTGCGCGCTATGCCCAAATTATCAAGGCGGCGAATGTCCGCGCCGAACAGTGATTCTAACTATTTGATTTTTTTGAGTATTCTTGGAAGGCCTTATTGGGTGTCCCACGGCTTTTCGGCCACCGCATTGCGCGCGCTGATACGGCCGAAGGCAAATGCTTCGCCAATGTTCCCGGTGCCCTGATACAGATAGCTGTAGATTGAACCCATTTCACCGGCGCTATACAAACGTGGAATCGGCGTGTCGTCGGGCTGCACGATTTGCGCGCGTTCATTGCGGCGCGGACCGCCCTGCGTGTTGAGCATCGAGGGAACCAGTTCAATTGCGTAGTAAGGCCCCTTGGCGATCGGGAACAGCATTTTGTTGCGGCCGAAATCGGCATCGGCTCCGCTGGCGCAATGCGCATTCCAGCGTTGTACGGTTTTTTCCAGCGTGGCGGCATCAACGCCGATAGTTTTGGCCAACGCGGCGACACTCTCGCTCTGTTTGATCCAGCCGCGTTTCAGCTCCGCGGTGTTGTCGTCGCTCCAGTCGTAGCGCTCGATGATGCGGCCCCAGCCGCTCACCGGCTTTTTGTCGTATAGCGGGCCGGCAGTGAACAACGCGTGGTCGAACACCATGTACATGGGGCAGGGTGTGGGCGCGGGGCCCCAGATGCCGTTGCGCGGAATTTTGCCGTGGCGGGGTTTGAACTTTTCGTCGACAAAGCGCGTGCCGTCGGGGCCGACCACGATCATGCCGCCTTTCTGGATGTGACTGAAATGCAGCGCAGCCATCGAAAAGGTGGTCTTGTATTCGGGCACTTTCAGCGCCATCGACGGGCCGGCGTAGTTGTTCATGTGCCACAGATCGGCGCCCACCGCGAGCGCCATGTTGATGCCATCGCCGGTGTTGTGCGGCGTGCCGTTGGTGTAGCAATACGGCAGCCCCGGCAGATAGTCACGGATCATTTGCTGATTGTTTTCAAAGCCGCCACAGGTGAGCAGCACGGCCTTCTTCGCCTTGATGTAAAGCGGCTTGCCTTTGTGTTCGGCGCGCACGCCGAGAATTTCCTTGGAAATGCCGTTCTGGATCAGCGACACGCCGGGCGTTTCATAGAGAATCTCCACCGGGCGTTTCTTGACGGACGCTTCGTAGAACTTCCATGTATTCGAGTAACCGAGCACCGGCCCATCGTGAAACTTGTGCGCACAATCGGCGCCTGGCAGTTCCGGGAACTCGATGCCTTCGGGCTGATGCTGGTGCTCCTGAGGATCACCACCGATGCTTTTTGCCCAATCGTTGTTACCTTTGACCTCGTTTGCCCACGCACGAACGATGGTTTGCGGCACGGGGAATTTGCCGCAAAGCGCGTTGAGGTACGTCGAGGCCTTGTCGACATCGTATATCTGTAAATAGCCCTGGCCCGCGATGCGTGTGTTGCCGCCTTCTTCGCCCTCAGGCGCTTTTTCCAGCATCAGCACCTTGGCGCCCATGTCGCTGGCAGTGATTGCCGCCGCGGCGCCCGCGCCGCCGAATCCGACAATGACAATCTCCGCTTCTTTATCCCATTTTTTCGGTAGCCACGGTTCTTGCATGGTCAAATACCTTTCTTTCTCAACACGTTGAACACGGTCGACATTTAGGATCGCCAATAACGAAAATGCCGTGGGCGGCTTGCACCGGCCACGGCAATCGTTCGTGACGCGCGACCATCACAAATACAAAAAAGTAAATAAAAACAAATACTTAATCAATGCATTCGAACTGAAAAGCTAATGCGGCTGGCGAGCGCGTCAAGCCACTTTCCAGATTTCGCCCGCCTTTGCGATGTGCTTGATCGGCGTCACGCTTTCAACGCTCCATCCCTTGTTTTTGAGCCATGTCTCGAACTCGGTGACGGTGGGGCCGTGGTACTCCGCGATCATGCGGCCATCACCCAATGCTATAACGGTGGTGACGGTGCATTTCGGATCAATGCGCCACTGGGCGGTGTCTTTGTTTTCCTGGGTGAACTTTGCCAGATCGTCCCAGCCCGGTGCTTTTCCTATAGCAATCCAACGTGCCATGCTGTTTCCTCTCTGGCTTAGCTGACGAGTTTTTTCGGGGGAACGAACGGATAGGGAATCGGCTTGCCGCCGCGGATGGGCAACACGATGGTTGCTCTGCCGGGGCAGGACTCTGCGTCGTATTGCAGCCGCATGCCGACGTCGAGATCCAGGAAGCCCAACCCTTCTTCCTCGTACTTCTTGGTCACCGTCGCCCACACGGTTATGGTGTCACCGGGGACGATCATCGCCCTGTGCTGGAACGTCACCTTCCACGGCCAGCCATCTGGCAGGCACAGGTCTTTCAGGTAACGGGGCAGTATGCTCTGCTTCCACGAGCCCTGGCCCAGAATGTTGGGCAGGCCTTCGTGGTAAATGGCGAAGCTTTGATCGTAATGAATGCGGTGCCAGTTCTCGATCGCCGCACTCCAGCGGAACAAATGCGTCGGCGTCATCGGGCCGATGACGAGCGGCGGAAACTGGTGGCCGACCGCAACGTCGTCCCAGTAGGTTTGCTTCTTGTCTCGTAACTCTTGTGCAGTGGTCATCTCGTATCCTCAGCGCCGAATCTGGGATGCCCGCAATATGCAGAGCAACTCGCCGTTCTGGTTGGTGTAAAGAGTCTCGGTGGTAACAACCAGCATGCGCGAGCCGTCTTTCTGCACGCGCTCCTTGATGTCGGCGTATTTCGCCTGCGAGAAAATACGGTCACCGATCTTGGGATACTGACGCAGCTCGATTTCGTTGCCCGCGTTCAGAATGCGCTTTAACGGTGTCGGCACCAAAGGCAGACTGCCCTTGCCTTCCCCCGTACGCACGCCGCCGATACCGTCGGAGTTGGGGTTTTCCTTGAATGCGCGCGTCACCGGATCGTCGGCGCCAGGGCGCTGGCGCCGGCCGATATAGGTGCAATAAATCGGCGGCGTGATAATGGCTCCGAATTTTGTGCTCTTGGCAAACGCCTCGTCCCAATAGCGGGGATCCGGGTCCATGATGGCCTGCGTGAAAATGCGCAGCCCCTCACGTTCGATACCCCACTCGAAACTGGCTTCGACTTTCTCGGCGGAAACGCCGATCATCGCCTTGACCTCCGGGGTCAAGGCGCTTTCGGTTGATGCGGGTGCGTTGCTCATGCTGCCACTTTCTTGGCGTCGCTCGTGACACCAGCGGCGCGCAGGTCTTCAACTTTCGGGAAAAAGGCTTCGTTCCAGGGCCAGTTGCCGTTCAGCTCAAACACCGGCAGGCCTTTTTGCATGCGCTCCAGGTACGGGCTGGTAATCGGCTCGGCCCATCGCGAAATGCCGCCTTCGTAGAGTTTCGGGCCGAGCTTGAAGTGCCGGGCCTGTTCCAGCGTTTCGACGAACGGTGCGTTGGCGTCGAAGAGGCGCGCCTTTTCCATCGGGCGCGGACCCGCACGCGACACATGACCCCAAGTCTGACGGCCAAGAATGCGCTCTAGCAGCCATACGCACTCGATCAGCTTATCCATGTTGACACCGGTTTCGATGCCCATGCCTTCCAGCATGTGCATGAAGTCTTCCGTGGGCATCATGCCGGTGGCCTGGCCGCAACCGCAGTACGGGCAGCCGCCGATGCCGCCGAGCGTGCCTTCGAGGTGCAGCGTGTCGCGCTCGTCCAGCGTTTTGATTGCGGCGTAGGTGGCGGTGATGGCCATGCCGCGCGCGTTGTGCAGGTGTGCACGGAAGTCGACGACATCCGGCCACATTTTTTTCACGCGACTGAAAATCTCTTCGACTTTCGTCGGATGCACCCAGCCCATGGGGTCGCCCACGCTCACTTGCGTGACCTTGATGCCAGCGGCGTCCCACAGCTCATGCTGCTTGGTGAGGAACTTCATCGTCAGATCGACCGAGAAGTCGCCGAGGAAGTTGGAGCCGAACGTGGCGTTGGTGCCGATGCCGGCTTCCGTCGCGCCGCGCGCCTTGGCGTCGGCAATGGTTTTGGTCCAGCCCGCCATTTCCTTCATTTGCGATTTGTTGTAGTTGCGGCGGGTGAACACGTCGCACTGATGGCAACTGGTGCGCGGCAGGCCCTTGCCCCGTTGCAGCGTGAGCGGCGGTGAAAATTCGCGTGCGCGTTCCATGCCGCGCTCATTGGGAATCATGGCGAGGTAGTTCACGCCGGGTTGCGGCTTGAAGTTAATCAGCACTTCCTCGATCTTCTTCATTTGCGGCGTGTACTTCGGGCTGACGAACGAGCCGACCACAATATTTTTCAGCCCGGTTTCAGAAAGGGCATTAAGCAATTCGACTTTGTCCTCGACGGGTATCGAAGCGCTTTCGATTTGCATGCCTTCCCGCATCACTTCTTCGGTAAAGACGATCTTTGGATATCCAGCCATGAATGCCTCCTTGGGACGCGGCGTGCGCCGGGTGAATGTGCGACAGAAAGTACGAAAAAAACGGAACTAAACAATAAGGCGTTGCGAGAGGTTTCGCAGTGATCGAATCGGGGCAAATCGGGAATTTACGTAGTACGGTGTGTACGTTGTAAATGCTACGAAATTGCCAACCGACGGTTAAATACAATACTTCGCGTAACTGCGAACTTGCAAAGTTAGTCTACTACCAGACGCTTTTCGTTTGCAAGCGACGCGCCGTCGCCGCATTCCACATAGGGCAACACGGTCCAGCGCGACGGGCAACCTTTTTGTCCCGACCTATGTTATCTTTTGCCCCGACTAAAAATTGACTGCGCAGGTCTGTATTACGGACTAAATCGCGCTGCACCATACGATGGGTCGCACCAGACGTTTTAATCAACTGGCCGGGCTCACGTGTGTCATGTAATCGAAAAAAGACCACTGTACGAAACATGCTGCCCGCCACGCTTGACGATCTGAAAGTGCTCGACCTAAGTCAGGGCCTTGCCGGCCCGGTTTGCGCGAAGATACTCGCGGATTTCGGCGCCGACGTGGTCAAGGTCGAGCCGCTGAAGGGCGATGCCGCGCGCAACATGGCGCCGTTTTTCGGCAATGCGCCACACCCGGAAAAAAGCCTCGTGTATTCACTGGCGAACCTCAACAAGCGCGGCGTCAAAGTCAATTTCGAGGACGCCGAGGGGCGCGCTCTGATACGCCAAATGGCGCAAAAGGCTGACATCATTATCGAGAGCTACAAGCCGGGCTATCTGGCCTCGCTCGGGCTGGATTATGAATCGTTGGCGCGCGACAACCCGCGGCTCATCATGGTATCGATCACGCCGTTTGGCCAGACCGGGCCATACAAGGATTTCAAAAACGAAGAAATTATCACCTACGCGCTAAGCGGCATCATGAGCATCAGCGGCCTCGCGGAACGCGAACCGCTCAAGCATGGTGGCATGCAGTCACAGTACGAAGGCGGGCTTGCGGGCGCGGTCGGTACGCTCGCTGCGATACACGCGCGCGACATGCTCGGCGAGGGACAGCAGGTCGATATTTCCCTGCAGGATGTGATTACCTCGACGCTGGTGATTCATCAGCCCATGTACGGCTGGGTTGGCGCGGTGCAGGGGCGGCGGCGGCCCAGTGGCAGCAATTACGGCCAGGTGCAGGAATGCAAGGACGGTTATTTCATCTGGCAGACGGGTGGTGGCGCCGAGTGGAGCGATATCATCGAATTTTTCGGCTCCGAGCAGTTGAAGGAAGAGCGCTTTGCCACCGTCGCCGGGCGCGCGCTGCATGGCATTGATCTTGATCGCATCGTGCTTGACGCGACCAAGGATCGCACCATGCAGGAGCTGTTCAATACAGCTTCAGAAAAGTACCACATGCTGTTCGGTATTGTGCAGGAGCCGCAGGATTTGGCGCGTTGTCCACATCTTGAAGCACGCGAATATTTCCAGGAAGTCGACCACCCGGTTATGGGGCGGATCAAGGTGCCGTACCGCTTGTGGAGCATGCCCGACGCACCAGCGGTTTATCGACGTTCCGCGCCGCTTCTGGGCCAGCACAACGCCGAAGTGTTCGGTGAAATGCTGGGGCTTGATTCGGACCGCATGTCGGCACTCGCGGCGAAGGGTGTCATTTAGAGTTAAAATCGTCCGCAACTATTTGTTCGTCTGTTCATGAAGCATCTTCACTGTTCCTGTCACTCCTCATTGCGCGCCATCGCCGCGTCAGTCCCATGATACGTTTGAGTAAAAAGCCGCTTGAAGGTATTCGCGTCATTGACAGCAGCTACGTGTTTGCAGGACCGTATGCGACGGGTTTGCTGGGTGACCTTGGCGCGGAAGTCATCAAGGTAGAGGGGCCGACACGGCCCGATTTCACGCGTGGCGGAGCGTTCTCCGGTTTATTGCCGGAAAACGAACCGAAGGACGATCCGTGGAATCGCATGAGCGCGTACAACCTGGTCAATCGTGGCAAGAAGTCGCTGGTCCTCGATTTGACGCGTAAGGAAGGCCGTGACGTATTCGTCGATTTGCTCAAAAAGAGCGACGTGCTGGTCGAAAACTTCACGCCGCGCGTGATGCGTGGCTGGGGTCTTGATTATCCGAATCTGAAAAAGCTCAACCCCGGCATCATCATGGTGTCGAACACCGGCTATGGGCGCGGCGGCCCATATTCGGCGTATCCCGCGCAGGCGACAACGCAGGAAGCGACGCACGGCCTCGCGGCTGTTACCGGCTATGCGGGCGGCGAGCCTTCCAAGGCCGGGCAATCCTACGTGGATTTTCTCGCGGCATGGACGATTTGCATGGCAGCCATGATAGGCCTGCGTTACCGCCGGCGCTTCGGCAGCGGCTTATGGGCCGACATCGGTATGTATCAACTCGGCTGTTACAACGTCAGCGAGTTTGTGATGGACAACATCGCCAACGGCGCGAAGGGCGAACGCATCGGCAACCGTCACCGGCAGTATGCACCGCAGGGGACATATCGTTGCGCGGGTAAAGACGCATGGTGCGCATTGAGTGTGCGTGATGATGACGAATGGCGTGCGCTTGCCGGTGTGATTGGCAAGCCGGAGCTTGCCAGCGACTCTCGTTACGCCACCGAGGCCGCGCGGCGCACGAACCACGATGCCATCGATGCCCTGATTACGCAGTGGACGTCGAATCTTTCCAAGATCGAAGCCATGGAGCGCCTGCAGCAAGCGGGCGTGCCAGCGGGAGCCGTGCTCGACGGTCGCGATCTTCACTTCAATCCGCAGTTGAAAGAACGCGGCTTGATCGAAAAAGTGGCTTTTCCGCCGGAGCGGGACATGGGGCCGGCGCGTCCGCTAATCGGCCGGCCATGGAATTTCAGCAAAATTCCGCTGTCGATCAAGGGGCCTGCGCCGGCTTACGGGCAGCACAATGCCGAAGTTCTACGCGATGTATTGGGGTATGATGAAGCGCGCATTGCGGCGCTGCGTGCGGAAAAATTGGTGGTCGACGGCAAACCCGTCAAGCCGCGCGAATTTCCGATGATGAGCATGGACAAGCGCGTTGAAATCGGCAGGCTGGCTTATTGGGAGCCAGACTATAGGGAGAAGCTGGGCATTTTGTAGCAACGCCCCGCCATGCGCCCGGATATCTAAAACTCAATAAAAACAAATACTTATACAGGAATTATTTTTGAACCCGTAGCGGTATCGCGGCAGCACTTACGAAAGGAACAGCCATGGATTTCGCATACACCGCCGAGCAGGAAAAGTTAAGGGAAGAGGTTCGCGGTTTTATCAAAGCCAACGTCACGCCTGAACTGTTGCACGAGGCTGACGCCGAGGCGTCGACCACGCCCGATCGTCCTCGCGGCATGAGCCCGAAGGCCGCCGCGCTTTACAAGAAAATTTATGATCGCGGCTGGCTCGGCATAACCTATCCGAAAGAGTATGGCGGCCAAGGTGGTGACCGCCTGACGCAATACATCGTGGAAGAGGAATTTACGCGTGCCGGCATCAATATTTCGCTCGGCGGCAGCGGCGCGCCGGCGATCATGGCGGCTGGCACGGAAGAACAGAAGAAGTATTACATCCCCGGCCTGATTAAACGCGAAATTACTTTCGCGTTGGGTTTCACCGAGCCGCACGCGGGTGCAGATCTGGCCAACCTGCGCTGCAGCGCGGTCGAGGATGGCGACTATTACGTGATTAATGGCCAAAAGATGTATACCAGCGCGGCGCACTTTGCCACGCACATTTATCTGATGGCGCGCACCGACCGTAATGCGCCCAAGCACGAAGGCATTTCGATTTTTCTGTTCCCGATGGACACGCCGGGCATCACGGTGCGGCCGCTGTGGACGATTCAGAATAATCCGACGGCGCCCGTCGGCACGACCTACGGCAACTCGCGCACCAACGAGACGTTCTTCGACAATGTGCGCATTCACAAGTCCTGCCTTTTGGGCGAGAAAAACAAGGGTTGGCGCGTGGGGTCGATGGGTTTGAACCTCGATCGCGTCGGCGCGTCGCGTTATCTCATTTCCGTGCGCCGCGACGAAGACATCGTGAATTTCGTCAAGAGCAACAACTTCGATGGCTTCGAGCCGGGCAAGAGCCCTGCAATCCGCGACAAGATCGCGGAAATGTGGATCGAGGCGCAAGTGTGCCGCCTGATGACCATGCGCAGCATGTCGATCGTCGAGCGCGGCGGCAAGTTTACCTACGAAGGTTCGGCGGAGAAGGTTTGGGCGCCGGAGCATGGCGTGCGCGTGACCGAGGCCATTACGCAAATGTTGGGACCGTATGCGACCCTGTTGCGTACATCCAAGCATGCGCTGATGGACGGCGTGTTCGGCCACAACGTGATGGGCTCGTTCCAGTCGGGTATCAATCACGGCAGTGTTCAGGTAATGCGGGATCAAGTGGCGCGGCGCGGCCTTGAGCTGCCGTCGTCACGCCGGTCGAAAACAGGGGAGGCCAAGTAAATGGACGTTTTGTTGAATGATGACGAGAATCTGGTCGTTGATAGCGCGCGCGAGTTTCTGACCAACGAATGCCCGCCGAAGCTGGTGCGGGCGATGGAAGCTGACGAGGTTGGGTGTTCCAAGGAGTTGTGGGCCAAGGTCGCCGAGCTTGGCTGGCAAGGCATGTGTCTGCCGGAAAAAGTCGGCGGCTCCAATATGTCGCTGGTGTTCCTCGGCCTGGTGATGCGTGAAGTCGGGCGTGCGATTGCGCCGATACCCCTGCACAGCACGGCGGTGGCCACGCTGGCCGTTGCCCGCGACGGCTCCGCCGCGCAGCAGGAAAAATATCTGCCGGATGTGGTGGCGGGCAAGTCGGTTTGGACTTGGGCCTTCACCGAAAAAGACCCGCGCTTCATCCCCGACGCGGTGCAAATGAGCGCCAAAGCCGACGGCGACAACTTTATCCTCGACGGCACCAAGCTCTTTGTCGACAACTTCCTCGCCGCGGATTACTGTCTGGTGGTGGCGCGTAGCACGGCAGGCTCCAAGGGCGACAAGGGATTGTCGTTGTTCATTGTCGATGCGAAATCAGCAGGCATCAGCCACAACGTGCTGATCACGCTGGCGAAGGACAAGCAATGCGAAGTGGTGTTCAAGGGCGTAAAAGTGCCCAAGGCTAATGTGATCGGTACGGTGGGCGAGGCTTGGCCCATTGTCGAGCGTATGCTCGATCGTGGCACGGCGTTGCTGTGCGCGCAAATGGTGGGTGCCGCACGCAAGGACATCGAAATGGCCATCGAATACGCCAAGTTCCGCACAGCGTTTGGCCAGCCCATTGGCGCGTTCCAGTCGGTGCAGCACAATTGCGCCGACATGCAGATGTGGGTGGACGGCGGCGAGATGCTGACGTTTGAAGCGCTGTGGCGGCTTGATCAGGGGTTGCCCGCGAAAATGGAAGTGTCGCAGGCAAAATCATTCTGCAATGAGAAATGCGAAGCTG
This sequence comes from Betaproteobacteria bacterium, assembly GCA_900299145.1. Lineage (GTDB taxonomy): Bacteria > Pseudomonadota > Gammaproteobacteria > Burkholderiales > SG8-41 > UBA5216. Next base: position 49,825 of record OMIN01000111.1, read on the forward strand.
CGGTACGCCAGTCACAAAGCATCCACGGCGGTATCGGCTTCATGATGGAATTTGATCTGCAACTGTGGTTCCGCCGCGTGTCGGCATGGAGCATGCGCTTGGGTACGGCGTTTGAGCATCGCGCGCGCATTGCGCATTTGCTGATCGACTTCCCGGGTGAGGTTACACTAGGCCGTCCGTTGCCGGCGGCTGCGACGGCGTGATTGTTCGCGATTACGCTGTTACTGAATAAAACTTAAAGGAGCTTGAACATGGCGAAATGTCCCGTCTGCAAGGGCGACGTGAATGAAGATGCGGCAAAGGCGCAAACCGGCATGACGTCCGGCGGCGCAAAAGAAGTGGATCCGACTATGGGCACGCGGCAGTTTCACGACGGCACGTGGTACTACTTTGACACGCTGGAGTGCCGTAATAAATTTACGCGAAATCCCGACGGTTATTTGCAGGGATCGGCGTAAATTTTGCATAATTAATTGATAAAAATATCAATTATATCAAATACTTATAATAATTACGGCGTGGCTGCTGCGGTGGCCGCCACGCCAGCGCCAAACCACTGCGCAAGCGCTTGGTTCACCGCGTCCGCAGCTTCAAACGGCACCCAGTGCCCGCTTTCTGGAATCAGGCGGCATTCGCGTTGTAATGCAGCGTTTGTAAACCGTGGTTGCAGCTGCGTGGGCGTGCAAATCACGTCGTGCTCGCCATACAGAAACAGTATGGGTGCGGTATAGGGTTCCAGAATCACGCGTAGCGGAATCGCGCCGCCGATGCCGCTGGAACGAAAGCGCGTCGCCTTGACCGGGGCAGCGTAGGCTCGAAACGCCAAAGCGTCGGCGTTCTTCTCAAAGCGCATCATTTGCCAGAGCAGATTGTGGCGAAGCGCGGCTTCCTGTGCCTCACCGGCTTCGTCGCGCCAGCGCTTCATCTCCCCTTTTCTTCGGTGTGGTGTTTCAGTGCCAGGGCTGCCGAGCAACGCTAGCCGGCGTATCCCGCCACGCTGGGCCGCCACGTGTGCGGACACCACGCCGCCGAGCGAAAATCCTGCCAGATCAACAGCGTTATTGCCGAAAAGTTGATTAAGCCCCGTGATCAACGCATCGGCAAGATACTGCATGGCGGCTTCTACCGGCGCGCTGTCCGAATTGCCGAAACCCGGCAGGTCCGGCACAAACAACTGATGATCGCGCGATAGCGTTTCAATGTTGCGTATCCAGTGCAGCCAACTGCCGTGTCCACCGTGCACCAGCACCAGCGGTGGCCGTGAATTGGGTGTTCCGAAAACGCGCCAGCGCATGGCCAGGCCGCCGTCGAACGTCGTGGTTAGGTGTGTTGCGCTTTTGTCGATGTTGAGAATGAATAGATTGGCCTGTGAGTTATCCATGTCATCTAAAAAACTTCGGTGTTTTGTGAGGCCGCGATGTGTTGATCGCCAGCAGGAATCGGCGATGTTGCATTGCACATGCGAAGCTTGGCAAGCCTTCGTGCTGTAGGTTGCAAAACCCTGAGATGTGTTACACGGTGCGAACTACTCTTGTTGACAAGGGATCGGGCTTTGCCCAATATCTGTTCGACGCCGCTAAGCCCGGTTTATCCAGCTTTTGCGGTTCCAGCGATACAGGTTTGCGTGCTCACGTGCTCGAGTATTTGTTTATCGCGGCGGAACCGTTCACAACACAAAGAGACTGCGGCGGATGGAGCAGCGCGCCCGCTACGCGTGCTGCAGCCCGAAGTGACATGGTTCTGGCGCACCAGCGCCACGAGCGAGGAGACTGGAATGGGGGCATACCTGGTCAGACGCACGGTGCTGTTCTTCGTGACGGTGCTGGGGGTATCCATACTCATCTTCGGGCTGATGCGCATTGTGCCCGGCAATATCGCCGATATTCTGTTCGAATCATCGGGTTTTATCGATCAGGTGCAAAAGGCGAAGATCGAGGCCGAGCTTGGCCTCGACAAACCGCTGTTGCAGCAATATTTGAGCTGGATCGGCGGTTTGGCGAAGGGCGATTTCGGTTTCTCATACATGAGCGAGAGACCCGCAACTGCGGAAATTCTTGCGCGCCTGCCGGTGACCCTGAAGCTTGGCGGATTAACGCTGTTTTTTACGGTGCTCTTTGGCATTCCGCTTGGCGTGTGGAGCGCGGTCAAGCAAAACGGCTTCGTTGATAACACGCTGCGAGTGGTGACGTTAAGCGCACTCTCGCTGCCGTCATTCTGGTGTGGCCTGCTGGTGCTGATGTTCGCGGTGCACGTGTTCGGCACGATACCGATTTACTCGAATGAGCCGCGTGGCGTCTGGCAAGAACTGGCGTTGCTGTCCATTCCCGCGCTGGTGGTGGGCTTTCGCAGCTCCGCGCTGATTGTACGCCTCACGCGGTCGTCGATGCTGGAAGTGATGCGCCAGGACTACATTCGCACCGCGCGCGCCAAGGGTGCCTCCGAATCATCCATCAACTACCATCACGCGCTGAAAAACGCGATTCTGCCGATCATCACACTGCTCGGTATCGAAGCCTCGCACCTGCTTGGTGGGCTGGTGGTGATCGAAACCGTGTTTAATATCCCCGGTCTGGGCCGCTATCTCGTGGAGGCGATTCGCTGGCGTGATTACCCCATCGTACAAAACCTCGTGCTGTTCAGCGCCTTTGCCGTGGTGATCACCAATTTCATTGTTGACATGTTGTATGCCGTGATCGATCCGCGCATCAAGTATTCGGATTGATCGCAGCGGCAAACGAGCGTAAACGGAGAGCCCCATGAGCCCACCGCCCAGTGAATCTGCCGCCAGCACCATCGGTGGCCATAGTGAATCCGGCCCGGCAGCCAACGTGAGCTTCGATGCGGAGTTGGCCAGGGCCGGCGCCAATGTCAATTCCCGCTGGGGCATGGCACTGTTTCTGGCCAAACGCTATCCGCTCGGGGGCGTGGGACTGGCTATCGTGACGCTGTTTATTCTGGTGGCCGTGTTTGCGCCGTTGATTACCGGTCATGACCCGCTGGCGACCAATCCGTCGATTTCACTCGCCAAACCTGCCGCCGCGCATCTGATGGGCACCGATTTCATGGGGCGCGATCTGTTCAGCCGCGTGATCTACGGGGCGCGCACATCCCTTGCGGTGGCGTTCGGAGCAACGCTGCTCGGCGTGGTGTTTGGCGTGCTGATCGGGCTCGCCTCGGGTTATCTTGGGGGCTGGGTGGATTTGACCACGCAGCGCGTCATCGACATGCTGCAGGCGCTACCCACGCTGATTCTGGCGATGGCCATGGCGGCGGCGCTGGGGCCATCGCTCACCAACACCATCATTGCTATTGCGATTCCCAAACTGCCGAGCATTGCGCGCGTGATTCGGGCCAGCACGCTATCGTTGCGCGAAATGCCGTTCGTCGAGGCCGCACGCGCCATGGGCATGAGCGAGATGCGCATCGCGTTGCGTCATATCCTGCCCAATACGCTGGCGCCGCTGATCGTGCTGGCGACCGCTGGCCTCGGCAGTGCGATTCTGGTCGAGGCGTCGTTGTCGTTCCTTGGCCTCGGCGTGCCGGAGCCGCACCCGTCGTGGGGACGCATGCTGTCGGAGTCTGCCGCGGAATACGTGCGCACTGCGCCGTGGCTGGTGATTTTTCCCGGGCTTGCCATTACCTTCGCCGTGTTTGGCACCAACCTGTTGGGCGATGCCTTGCGCGACATTCTCGATCCGCGCCAGCGCACGTCAAACTGAGCGAACCGGAATTATCCATGGAAAAGGTTGCTGAAAAAGTGTCTGCGGATACGCCAGCCACGGCGAAGACCGTGCTCGAAGTGGAAGGACTCAAGACTTACTTCTTCGTGCGTCAGGGCGTGGTCAAGGCGGTGGACGATATTTCGTTTTCGCTTAAGGCCGGTGAAAAGCTCGCCATCGTTGGCGAATCTGGCTGCGGCAAAAGCATGACAGCGCTGTCGATCCTGCGGCTGGTGCCCGATCCGCCAGGGCGTATCGTCGCAGGCAGCATCAAACTTGACGGCAAGGACCTGCTCAAGCTATCGGATGCCGAGATGCGCAAGATACGCGGCAACCAGATATCGATGATTTTTCAGGAACCGATGACCTCGCTGAATCCCGTGTGGTCCATCGGTAACCAGATCAGTGAAGCGGTCATGCTGCATCAGAATGTGTCGCGTCACGAGGCCTTCGACAAGGCAGTGGAAATGTTGAAGCTGGTGAAAATCCCGGAGCCTTCGCGGCGCGCGCGCGAGTATCCGCATCAATTGTCCGGTGGCATGCGCCAGCGCGCAATGACGGCGATGGCGCTGGCGTGTAATCCGCACGTGTTGTTGGCCGACGAACCGACAACAGCGCTGGATGTCACCATACAGGCGCAGATTCTTGATTTGATTCTCGAATTGCAGGAGCGGCTGGGAACGGCGGTGGTGCTGATTACGCATGATCTGGGTGTGGTGGCGGAAACTGCAAAGCGGGTGATCGTGATGTACGGCGGTAAAATCGTGGAAGAAGCCGCCGTGGAAGACCTGTTCGAGAACCCGCTGCACCCGTATACGCAGGGCCTGCTGGCGGCCGTGCCGCATCTCGCCGCGTTATCAACGCAGGCGGGCGAAGCGGCCTCACGCAACCGCTTGAAGGAGATTCCCGGCATTGTGCCGGCACTGGTAAATCTGCCCAAGGGATGCGTATTCGCGCCGCGCTGCCCGCACGCCAGCGACGTGTGCCGCAACGAATATCCGCCGTATGAAATGAAACAACCAGGGCATGGCGTGGCGTGCTGGCATGCCGGCAAGCTGGCGGGAGGCGCACATGCCTGACGGCGCGAACGACATGAACGCGAACGTGCCCGTGCTGGACGTGCGCAATCTCAAAAAGCATTTTCCGGTGCGCAAGGGCCTGTTACGCAAGGTAGCCGGGCACGTTTATGCAGTCGATGGCGTGAGCTTTTCCATCGCGCGTGGTCAGACGCTTGGGCTGGTGGGTGAAAGCGGCTGCGGCAAATCCACCGTGGCGCGCGCGGTGATCCGGCTGATCGAACCCACATCTGGCGAGGTGCGCATTCTTGGGCGAGATATTCTGAGCCTGAGCAAGGACGAGCTGCGCGAGAGCCGCCGTCAGGCGCAGATCATTTTCCAGGATCCATTTTCATCACTCAACCCGCGTATGTCCGCCGGCGAAATCGTCGGCGAACCGCTGCTGGTGCACGGCATCGGCAACAAAAAGGAGCGCGAGGAACGTGTCGCCGCGCTGTTTGACCGCGTGGGCCTGCGCGCCTCACAAATGGGCAGTCTGCCGCATCAATTTTCCGGCGGGCAGCGCCAGCGCATCGGGATTGCGAGGGCGCTCGCGCTCGATCCGCAGCTCATCATTGGCGACGAGCCGGTGTCGGCCCTGGATGTGTCGATACAGGCGCAAGTCATCAACCTCCTGATGGATCTGCAGGCAGAAAAGAACCTGTCGTATCTCTTTATCGCGCACGATCTTGCCGTGGTCGAGCACATCAGCCACCGCGTTGCAGTGATGTATTTGGGCCGCGTGGTCGAACACGCCGAAACCCGCGCACTATTTTCCAGCCCGCAGCACCCGTATACCGAAGCACTGCTGTCGGCGGTGCCCGTGCCCAATCCGCGTTTAAAACGCCAGAAACGGTTGGTGCAGGGTGACGTGCCCAGCCCGATCAACCCGCCGCCGGGCTGCCACTTTCATACCCGCTGCCCGTATGCGACCGAGCAGTGCAAGGTGGAGGTGCCGCCGTTGGTTGAAGTCGCGCCGGATCATTGGGCGGCTTGTCATTTGCGCAAGCCCCTTGTGGCTGTGGTGTAAATATCCAATAAAAACAAATACTTAAAGGCAGTCAGCTTTTCCTGACTCCGATCCTCTCGTGGAGGTTGAAGGGTGGAATGCCTTTTCCCCTCCGGAGAAGGGGTGGGATGAGGGAAGTTTTTTTAGATTTCCCGCAAGTTAATGACAGGCCCTAAGAGCAACACATTCACCGTTTAATTGAGAACAAGAGTTGTGACTACACATACAGACAATACGGCCCGGAAGTCTCTGGTGCTTGTTCTTGGTGCTGGTGCCAGTAAGGAGGTCAATTTACCGATGGGGAGTGAATTAAAGGAGGAATTTAGCGGCAAATCTAATTCGAGATTTGCCTATGTGCCCAGTTGTTAGAATACAGAATAGACGATACGGACACCGCTGATGATTTATTTTGTCGAACTCGCCTTTTCCCAACCCGAACGCGAAGCGGAATGGAATCATTGGTATTCGACGCATCTCGATGTGCTGCTGTCGGTGCCGGGCTTTTCGACGGCGCAGCGGTTTGTGAGCACCATGCCATGCCGCGCGCCTTATCTGGCGGCGTATAGTGTGACGGATGCGGCTGTGTTTGACAGCGTACCGTACCGGCAGCGCGGTGGCCGTGGGTCGCCAGGGGCGTGGGCGCCGTTGATGATTAACTGGGATCGCAATCTGTTTGGCGGACTTGCGCAAATGCCCGCTGTCGGTCCCGAGCAGTATCTGGCGGTGATGGATGATGTACCGGGACTGGCGCCATTCCTAAATTTGAAGCCACATGATTTGCACTGCGTCGGGCTGGATCGCACGGTACATCGCCGAAGGTTAGCAGTGCTGGCAGCAGGCGAGTACATTGCACTTTCGGGAAAATCCGAAGCGAACATGCGTTTTTACAAGGCATTAACGCCTCAATTGCGCGCCACGCCGTGCGCCTGAGCATGCGGATTCTGGCCAGTTCATGTTCCCACTCCTGACGCGCCACAATCCGCGGCGGGCCAATGCGTTTTACGCCGCTGGCCACTGGCGTGATGACACGCTGTACGCGCTGCTACGGCAACATGCAAATACGCGCCCTCAACGGTATGCGCTTCGCGACAGCGCGCGCCGGCTGACCTGGCGTGAACTCGCGGATTGGGTGGACGTGGTGGCGCAGGATTTGCACGAGGCGGGGTTGAAGCCCGGCGACCGTGTATCCGTGTGGCTGCCCAATCGCGCGGAAACCATTGCGGTGACGCTGGCGTGTTCGCGCATGGGTTATGTGTGCAATCCGTCACTGCACCAGACTTACACCGCGGACGATGTGTGCGGGTTGCTCGGGCGCATACAAAGCCGCGTGTTGTTCATGCAACCGGGCTTTGGTGGGGATGCGGCGCGCAGCGGCAATGACCTCGTGGGGAAGGCGTATCAGGTGTCCTCCATTCGCCGCGTTTATGAAGTGCAACCGGTGGCCCGCGCCGGTGTGCCACGCTGTGCGGGTGGCGCCCCTGGGTTGCCGCCGCCGGTGGAGGATCCGGACAAAATCGTACTGCTGGCGTTTACATCTGGCACCACCGGCGAGCCGAAAGGCGTGATGCATTCGGATAACACGCTGCTTGCCAACGCGCGGGCGATGGCCCGCGACTGGCGGCATCATGAGGATATCGTGCTCTTTACCATGAGCCCACTGACGCACGCCATCGGCACGATTGCCATGGCGCAATCGCTGGTGTCGGGCTTTGAACTGGTGGTGAACGATGTGCCAGCAGGCTTGAAGCCGCTCGACTGGATTATTGAAACCGGCGCAAACTATGTGATGGGCGTGCCCACGCATGCGATTGATCTGCTGGCGGAAGCGCGGCGGCGCGGTGGCGGCGCGCCCGCCACGGGCGGAGTGAGGCTGGGCGCGGTGAAGATTTTTTACATGGGCGGCTCGGCGATTCCGCGCGAGACGGTGCGCGAATTGCGCGCGATGAATATCGTACCGCAAAATGTTTATGGCATGACGGAAAACGGCGCACACCAGTACACGCTGCCTGATGATGACGAACTAACCATCGAGGAAACCTGTGGTGCGGCTTGCCCCGGCTACGAAGTGAAAATCTGGAATCCGGACAACATGGATGAAGCACTACCCACGGGTGAGGTCGGCGAAATCGGCGGGCGGGGCGCGTGCCTTATGCTGGGTTACTTTAACAATCAAACGGCGACTGAGCAGTCGTTCAACAACGATGGCTGGTTCATGAGTGGCGATCTGGGGCGTCTGGATGCCGCTGGGCGGCTCATCATCGTAGGTCGTAAAAAGGACATTATTATTCGCGGCGGCCGCAACATTCATCCGGCGAAGATCGAGGACCTCGCGCGCGCCCACCCGGCGGTGCAAAAGGCCGCCGCATTTGCCGTGGCCGATGCGCGGCTGGGCGAAAAAGTGTGCCTTGCCGTGGTGCCGCACGAGGGCTGCGCAGTGCAGCCGGACGAACTGCTCGCGCACCTGGCCGCGCGCGGGCTGTCAAAATACGATATGCCCGAATACTTCATTGCGCTTAATGCGTTGCCGTTGACGGCCAGCGGGAAAATACTGAAGCGCGAATTGGTGGAGCAGGTGCGGCGTGGCGACATCGTGCCCCGGCCGGTGCGATGGCAGGCAAGTTGATACGGAGATTTTTGTAAGTATCTGTTTTATATGAATAAAATAGAGGTGCTGTTTGTCTGCATGGGAAACATCTGCCGTTCGCCGACGGCAGAAGCTGTGTTTCGCTATTACGTCGCTGCGGCAGGTCTGTCGCAACGCATTGTCGTGGATTCCGCGGGCACGCACGCCTATCACATCGGCAACCCGCCAGATGCGCGGTCGCAGCGGCACGCGGAGCGGCGGGGGTTTGATTTGAGTGCTTTGCGCGCGCGGCAGGTGGTGTCCGATGACTATGTGCGTTTCGACTACGTGCTGGCAATGGATGCGGATAACTTTGCATTGCTGGCGCGTGATTGCCCGCCTGCGCATGCGGCGAAGCTCGCGCTATTCATGCGTTACGGCGAACGTGGTGAAGCCATCAGCGTGCCCGACCCGTATTACGGGGGCACGCAGGGCTTCGAACGAGTGCTGGATATGGTGGAGGATGCGGCGCAGGGCTTGCTGCGCCACATCCGCGAGCGGCACGCGCTTTAGCCGCGCGCCGCTGGCGCAGCGTTACTGCGGTTGCGAGGGACGCTGCGTTTCCACCTGCATCAGCGGTTCGTTGGTTACCGGCGGCAACACGGGGCGAACCCGGCGTGGGCGTGGCGGTTGCGGTGTTTCGGCCACGGCCTGTTGCGCGGCTTGCGCTTTTTCAGGTGCGGTTTCGATCTGTGTCAAACCGCTCGACCAATCGAGCTTGAGCGGCGTTGCGGGCACCACATGCGGCGCGGCGGCTGGAGGCGCTGCCGTGGCCATCGTGGTCACCGCTGCAGGCGCAGTGACTACTGGAGCCACGGGCGCAGCAGGCGCCACCGGAATCACCGGGGCCGGTGCAGGCGCGGGCGCAACTTCTGCCACGGGCGTTGCGACCGGTGCGGACACGGTTTCGACTGCGGCCGCCGCTGGCGCGGCTTCTGCCATCATGGCCGCAGCGGCAGGGGGCGGCGGTACATCGGGTGTTGCCGGCACGGCATCGGCTGACGCTGCCGCAGCATCCAGCGCATCGCCAAAACCGGTACGCGGACGCGGCACGAACGGCGTGCGTGGATAACGGTAACGGCGGCCTTCGACTTGCGGCTCCATGCGCGGTTCGCGTGGTGCGGCGCTGGCGTTGTTACCGCCGTCGTTGCCATTGCCATTGTTACTATAGGTGCCGGCCGAGCTGCCTTCATGGCCGGCGGCACGGTCGCCACCACGGCCTCGCCCACGGCGGCGCCCGCGGCCACGGCCTTCGCCATTATTGCCGCCTTGATCTTGCGCCGGCGCAGCGCCCAATGCGGCTGCTGGCATGACTTCGGCGGTAGCTGCCGACGCTTGAGCAGCGGCTTCCTCGCCTTCACGGCGAGGTTGCGCGGGCATGCGTTGCTGTTGCTGGCGGTCACCCCGCTCATTGCGCTCACCGCGCTCGCCACGCTCACCCCGATGTCGATTGCGTCCGCCTTCGCGTCCATCGCGGCTATCACGGTCACGGCGCGGGCCGCCCGAACGCGAACGGTCGCGGCGGCCTTCATCGCGTTTCTCGCCGGAATCCGAACTGGCGGCAGCGGTAGCTGCTACAGCGGTTGCCGCAGCGGCTTCCACGGGTTTGCGGCGGAACCAGCCGAATATCTTGCCGATGATTGAGGGTTGTTCGCCTTCCGACGTACCTGGTGCAGGCGCAGTGGCCGGTGCGGCTTCGACAGGTGCTGGCGCAGACGATACTTGCACAGGCGGACGCTCCGGCGGCTGTATGCCCTTGACAGCGGCTTCCGGGCGCGGCGCTGCGGCTTCGGCGGCTTGCGCGGATTTTTCAGGCGCTTCCGGCACGGTGACCATCTGATAGCTGGGTGGCAGCGGATCGCTTTGGTTCAGGTCGTCGTGACGCAGCCGCGTGACCGTGTAGTTGGGCGTTTCCAGATGCGTGTTCGGAATGACCGAAATATTCACGCGCTGGCGCGTCTCAAGCTGTTGAATATCCAGCCGTTTTTCGTTGAGCAGGAAGGTGGCGACATCCACTGGCACCTGTGCGTGCACCGCGCCGGTGTTTTCCTTCATCGACTCTTCCTGCAGGATGCGCAGGATGTGCAGCGCGGTGGATTCGGTGCCGCGAATGTGGCCGGTGCCGTGGCAGCGCGGGCACGCTTCGTGGCTGGATTCACCCAGCGACGGGCGCAGGCGCTGGCGTGAAAGCTCCATCAGGCCGAAGCGCGAAATTTTGCCCAGTTGCACGCGTGCGCGGTCGTAACGCAGCGCGTCGCGCAGGCGGTTTTCGACTTCGCGCTGGTTGCGCTGGCTTTCCATGTCGATGAAATCGATGACCACCAGCCCGCCAAGGTCGCGCAGGCGCAACTGGCGTGCGACTTCTTCCGCAGCTTCGAGATTGGTGCGAAAGGCGGTTTCTTCGATATCGTGACCGCGCGTGGCGCGCGCCGAGTTCACGTCCACCGACACCAGCGCTTCGGTGTGGTCGATGACAATGGCGCCGCCGGAGGGCAGATTAACCGAGCGCGAATGCGCAGTTTCGATCTGGTGCTCGATCTGGAAACGCGAAAAGAGCGGCACATCGTCGCGATAATGCTTGACCAGATTGACCTTGGTCGGCATGACTACCGACATGAAGTGCTGTGCCTGTTCGTGGATATCGGCGGTATCAATGAGGATTTCGCCGATTTCGTCGTGAAAGTAATCGCGGATGGCACGCACCACGAGATTGCTTTCCAGATAAATCAGGAACGGCGCCGGATTCAGACGCTTGCCTTTGCCGGTGACATTGCCTTCGGCATCCTTGGTTTCTTCGTGTTGCGGCTTTGCCGCGCCGTCGATGGCTTCCCACAATTTCAGCAGGTAGTTCAAATCCCACTTCAGTTCCTCGGCTTCGCGGCCGATGGCGGCGGTGCGCGCGATGACACTCATGCCGTGGGGGATTTCGAGTTGGTCGATCACGTCACGCAACTCGGCGCGGTCTTCGCCCTCGATGCGGCGCGATACCCCGCCGCCGCGCGGGTTATTGGGCATCAGCACCAGATAACGGCCGGCCAGGCTGATAAAGGTGGTTAGCGCCGCACCCTTGTTGCCGCGTTCGTCCTTATCGACCTGAACAATGATTTCCTGGCCTTCGCGCAGTGCTTCCTTGATGGTGGCGCGGCCGACATCGACACCGGGCTTGAGATACGCGCGGGCGACTTCCTTGAACGGCAAAAAGCCGTGGCGTTCGGAACCGTAATCGACAAAGGCGGCTTCGAGACTGGGCTCGACGCGGGTAATGATGCCCTTGTAGATGTTGCTCTTTTTTTGCTCTTTGGATGAGGATTCGATGTCGAGGTCTACCAGCTTTTGACCATCGACGATCGCGACGCGCAGTTCCTCGGCCTGCGTCGCGTTAAACAACATGCGTTTCATTTTCTTCTTCTCCCGCGCTCGTGACACCACGGGATGGGCAAACCACGACCGCTCATCCGCACCGGAAAAATGATTCAGGCGCGGCGGGCGTTACTCAACTTCAGTCTGTAGCGGTATAAACATACAGTGCGAGGCTGATGCGTTGTTTATGGTTTTACCTGTTGCGAACCCGCCCGCCACGTTGTTGCCGGGCGAGGGCGTGTTCGTCATATTCAAAAGGTGAATCGAGCGCGAATATCAACTATCGACTACTATCGCTACTTGGCGGTGAGCGACATTAACCGCTGTTTCCGGGACTGCGGTGGCGTGCGATGTAACTTGTGAATTACCTTATTTACCTTTTACAGGCGCACGGTACGGCAAGGCCGGCTTGGTTGTTTCCGGTGAATCGTGATTCTTTGCAGTTCTGCTACGGGCGGCATACTGGTAGTTCGTTGGTTTGTCCGTCGATTACAGATTAATGACTGACTTCGCACTGTGGAAGCCTAAAACCTGTAGTCCTGCGTCTTGAGTACTGACTGCGCTGAAACAACCGCGCGGTTTCCATCAAGTCAGCATCCAACACGGGGTAAAAAACCAACGCCGAACCCGGATGCTGCACCTCAAATAGTATAATCAAATGAAGCAGTTAAGTAAAGAAACCGTAAACTGGCTGGATGTGGGGGTGGAAGAGGCCGGCCAGCGCATCGACAACTACTTGATACGATGGCTAAAAGGGGTTCCCACGAGCCACGTCTACCGGATTCTGCGTAGTGGTGAAGTGCGGGTGAATAAGGGTCGTATTGGGCCCGCTTATCGTGTTCAGGGCGGTGACCGGGTGCGGGTGCCGCCGATCCGGCTTGCTCAAAAGCCGTCTTCGAATTCCCCAAAATTTGGCGTGCGCGTGCAATTTGATATTTTGTATGAGGACGCGGCGCTGCTGGTTATTAACAAGCCGTCCGGGCTGGCGGTGCATGGTGGCAGCGGCATTAGCCTCGGCGCGATTGAACAATTGCGCACGGCACGGCCGGACGCAAAATTTCTCGAACTGGTGCACCGGCTCGACCGCGATACCTCCGGCGTGTTGATGTTCGCCAAAAAGCGCTCGGCGCTGGTGGCGCTGCACGAGCAACTTCGCGAAGGGCATGTGCAAAAGATTTACCTTGCGTTGGTGCGCGGCCACTGGCGCGACGCCAAACGCGTGGTGAAAGTGCCACTGCAAAAGCATCTGCTGGCCAACGGCGAACGCCGCGTGTCGGTGAACGACGAGGGGCAGGCCGCGCATACGATTTTCCGTTTGCGCGAAAGCTGGCCGCGCGCCGAGCCGCCGTTTAGTTTGCTGGAAGCGGAGCTTAAAACCGGGCGCACGCATCAGATCCGAGTGCATCTCGCGCATCTGGAATTTCCGATTGCCGGTGATGACAAATACGGTGATTTCGAGTTAAATAAAACCCTTAAAAAACAAATGCTTAGGAGAATGTTTTTGCATGCCTTCCGCACGCGCGTCAGCCATCCCGAAACCGGGGAGGTGCTGCAATTTGAAGCGCAACTGCCGGACGAGTTGCAGAAATTCCTTGATTACCTGAAACAACATCATGCCCAAACAGTTTGATTTGTTGATATTCGATTGGGACGGCACGCTGATGGATTCTGCGGCATCGATTTCGTCGTCGCTACGCGCCGCGTGTGCTGATCTGGAATTGCCGGTCCCCAGCGAGGAAAGCGCGCGCTACGTCATTGGCCTGGGGCTTGCGGATTCCCTCAAATATTTGTTGCCGGACTATCCCACGTCGGGCTATCCGGTGTTGCTGGAACGTTACCGTCATCACTTCGTGCGGCAGGATCGTGAAACCACACTGTTTCCCGGCGCGGAAGCAACCCTGCGTGCACTTCGTGACACGGGCTTCACGCTGGCAGTGGCCACCGGCAAAAGCCGCCGCGGGCTGGATCGCGCGTTGGAGGCGACAGGGCTCGGAGGGGTGTTTCATGCCACGCGTTGCGGCGACGAAGGATTCACCAAGCCGCATCCGGATATGTTGTTGTGGCTGCTGGATGAACTGAATGTTGACCGCGGACGCACGCTGATGATCGGCGATACCTCGCACGACATGGAAATGGCGGCGGCGGCAGACGTTGCGAGGCTGGGCGTCGCCTATGGCGCGCACCCGCGCGAGAATCTGCTAAAGCATGCGCCGCTGGCGTGTCTTGATTCCTTTGCGGAATTGTCGCAATGGCTCAATACGAACGCGTGATCTGCGCCAGCAGCGTGCTGGACAACGGCGGCACGGGCGTGCGCTTTATGGTGCAAACGCCCACTGGTGATGTGCCCGCGTTTGCCGTACGCTTTGACGGCAAGGTTTACGCGTATATCAACCGATGCGCGCACGTGCCGGTGCAAATGGACTGGACCGATGGCGCGTTTTTCGACTATTCCAAGCTATACTTGATATGTTCGACTCACGGCGCGATGTACATCCCGTACACCGGCGAGTGCGTGATGGGGCCGTGCACCGGCAAGCGGTTGATGCCGGTGACGATTGAAGAACGTGGTGGGCAGGTGTTACTGACGAAGGAAATTCACGATGTCTGAAAACCATACGGGCTGGGAACGCAGCGTGCTGGAAAAACTGGCGCTGGCGGCGGTGGATGAACAACGCCGCGCGCGCCGCTGGGGTATCTTTTTCAAGTTTCTGATTTTTGGCTATCTGTTTGTTGTTCTGGCGATTGCCATGGGCTGGTTCAGCAAAAAGGACGGCGGTGCTGGCGCTGGCGGCAAACACACCGCGCTGGTGGAAGTGAACGGTGTCATCGCGCCGGGGTCGGCAGCAAGCGCCGATCTGGTGATGCAGGGGCTGGCGGAAGCCTTCAAAGACAAGCGCACGCAAGGCATCATTTTGCGCATCAATAGCCCCGGCGGCAGCCCGGTGCAGTCGGGCTACATCAACGACGAGATCAAACGCCTGCGCGCGAAGCATCCTGAGACGCCGCTGTATGCCGTGGTGGAGGACGTGTGCGCTTCCGGCGGTTATTACATCGCGGTGGCGGCGGACAAGATTTATGTCAACAAGGCGAGCATGATTGGTTCCATCGGCGTGTTGATGAACGGCTTTGGTTTTACCGGCGCCATGGAAAAGCTCGGCGTCGAGCGGCGGCTTTTGGCGGCGGGTGAGAACAAGGGCTTTCTCGATCCGTTTTCGCCGCTGAACGATGAACAAAAGGGCCACGCCAAGCAGATGTTGACCGAGATTCACGAGCAGTTCATTGATGTCGTGCGCAAGGGCCGCGGCAAGCGTTTGAAAGAAACGCCGGAGATGTTCTCGGGCCTGGTCTGGGTCGGACAAAAGAGCATTGAGTTGGGTCTTGCCGACGCCATCGGCAGCGCGGAGCAGGTGGCACGCGACGTGATCAAGGCCGAAGACATCATCGATTTCACGCCGCGTGAAAATGTCGCCGAGCGGTTTGCCAAGCGTTTCGGCGCGGCGGCCGCCGAAACACTGGTGAAGCTGGGTGGCGCGGGTGTGATTAACCTGCAAATGCGCTAGCAGGGCACTGAGAGATCGTCCGGAGATTCTTTAACTATCTGATTTCATTAAATAATTTTAGGAGACACCATGCCCGCCACCGCAATGAACCATTTCACCATCCTCACCGACAAACTTGAGCAGACGCTGGCGTTCTACGCCGAGTATCTGGATTTGCATCCGGGCGCGCGGCCGCCATTTAAGTTTCCGGGCGCGTGGCTATATGCGCGCGACGGCAAGGAGCCGATCCTGCACATCATTGCCGGCCAACAGAAGGACGTGCTGGTGAAAGGCGTGATCGATCACATGGCGTTTACCGGGCGCGATCTGCAAGGGATGTTGAAGAAGCTCAAGTCCGCTGGCATTGAGTAAGATCTGCGTCAGTTGCCGGCGTACGGCACGTGGCAGTTATTCTTTTACGATCCGAAGGACGCCAAGGTCGAACTGGATTTCGACCCGAGTGAACACAGCGTGGCTGCATAGCACGTGGAAATCGCGTAGAAATCGCGGTAGAAATCAACAAGGAAAATCGAAATGAGTGCAATGGTAAGACTGGTCATCCCCGAAGCGCCGCCGCCCGCTGCTGCGGCGAGCGGCAAGCAACGCGATTTGAAAGTGGACGGCATACGCCTCGGCGTGCTCGACAACAGCAAGGGCAATGCCGATCACTTGCTGAAATTCATTGTCGAGGGCGTGAAAGCACAGATGAAAGTGGCGTCGGTGGTGGCGCTGCGCAAACCGTCGCCTTCGGTGCCTGCTGAAAAAAATGTGCTGGACGAACTGACGGAGAAAGCCGATTGCGTGATTAGCGCAATGGCCGATTGAGGCTCCTGCACGTCGTGGAGTGTCCACGACATGACAGAGTTGCGTAAGCGTGGTTTGGTGACTGCGGTGATTTGCACCGATCCGTTTTTGAAGCTGGGCAAGGCACAGTCGCGCGTGTTCGGCGTGGCGGATTTGCCGCTGATTGTGATTCCGCATCCGTTGGGCGGCATTTCGCTGGAAAAGGTTGAGGGGCGCGCCGAGGTGGCGATTCCCGAATTTGTGAAGCTGATCAAGGAGCACGCGAAGTGAGCAATCTCGCGGATTTGTTAAACGTGCCGGACGCCAGTCTGGAAGCGAAGGATGATTTCACCGCCATCAACGAGCTGTATCTGGAAAAGGGCTGGGGCGACGGCCTGCCGTTGATTCCACCGACGGAAGCGCGCGTAGCGGCGATGCTGGAATACTGCGACCGGCCGTGGAACGAGCCGGTGGCGAAAGTCGCGCCGCGTTATGGCGAGGCGACGCCGCTGCGCCTTGCGGCCAACGCGGTGATGGCGGGGTGCAAGCCGGAATATTTTCCGCTGATCGTGCTGGCGGTGGAGGCGATGTGCGACGAGGCGTTTAACCTCTACGGCATTCAGGCGACCACGCATATGTGCGCGCCGCTGGTGATCGTCAATGGCCCTGGCGCGAAAGAGCTGGGCATGAACAGCGGCCATAACGCGTTCGGCCCCGGCACTCACAGCAATGCCACCATCGGCCGCGCTATCCGTTTGATTTTATTGAATATCGGCGGTGCGATTCCGGCGCTGGGCGATATGTCGACTTTTGGCTCGCCCGCGAAGTATTCGTTCTGCGTGGCGGAAAACGAAGAGCGCAATCCGTGGGAGCCGTTGCACGTGGAGCGTG
Source organism: Betaproteobacteria bacterium (assembly GCA_900299145.1). Taxonomy (GTDB): domain Bacteria; phylum Pseudomonadota; class Gammaproteobacteria; order Burkholderiales; family SG8-41; genus UBA5216. The sequence continues at coordinate 66,804 of OMIN01000111.1, forward strand.
GTTTTCCAAGGGATGCGACTTGCGTCACGGTGGTCGGCGGCGAATGCCCGCACAACGTGAATGATCATGAAAGCATTAGCGGCATCGGCATCCTGAAAACCATTGCAGGCACCCTGATTTCTACCGGTATGAACGACGTGTATTACCCGGAAGCGCAGCCGCTGATCGTGATGGGGCCGGAGCATGCCGCAACCATCGCCAACGACGGCATCAGCAAGAAGGATGTAAAGAAGTTCATCGCCGAGCACGCGAAGCTTCCGTTGGGCACGTTTTCGCAGGAAAACATTGATAGGCGCTTTCGCGTCGCGTTTGCCTCGGCCTACAAAAACGCCGGGATGGATGCGCCGGTGCCGATGGTGCAAAGTGCCGATCAATTGCTGGTCGCGGTGATTGGCGGCGCGGGTAAGCACTCGGCGATCATTCCCACGTTCGGTGCGACCAAAGCGATTACGCGGGCGCTCAAACGCAAGGATGGGCAATACGCGCGCACCATGGAGGATATGCGGCAGCGCTGATGTACTGGGATAGGTGAACGGACTGGCCAGTTCATGGCAGTATTTTTGTAACCATTTGATTTTATTGAATTTCTTAAAATATTCTTGGAAGACTGCGGCGACGCACGGATTTTCTGCTCACAGGCGTGAGGGTTTGCTTTAAGCAATGCATAGCGTTACTTGATGGGGGGCGGCGCACAGTGCGTTTACACCGGGCGTTTATAATCTTTGCGCTGAAAGAACTCGAGAATTTAGTCCTGTCGGATTTGCGATCGCGCTACTGGCGCTTGACGTCGTGCTGGGAGACTGACGCATGCACATCATGCTGGACGACGGCAAGACGGAAAGTCCGGTCAAGATATTGTTGATTTGCGGTGCGGCGGTGCTGGTGCCTTGGGTGTGGGGCGTGTGGGCCATGCCGCTGTGGGTGGCGCTGGTGTCGATGCTGTTTTCGGGCATTTCGGTTTATCTGATCTACCTGCAGATTCGCAGCCTCACCGAAAATCTGCGCGCGCGCGGCGCGGCCGCGCAGGGGGCGCAAGAGCGCCATGCGAGCGGCGCCTCGGATTCCGCAGCGGCGTTGCGCGACATGCTGGGGCAATGGCTCGGCACGTCGCAGGCGGCCACCAGCAATCTGCAACAGGTGCGTGCGATGCTTGACGAAGTCACCACGCAATCCGAGTCGGCTGCCGCCAGCATCGGCAACAGTTTCCGGGTGGTGATGCAAAAAACCGGCCAGCAGATGGATGACGCGCTGCGGCTGCTGAAAAGTAACTCAGATGGAGCAGGTGGCTCGACGTGGCTGTCGCTGCCGGATTTCATCAAGGCTTACGAAAAGCAGCTCGATACTGTGACCGGGCGTATGATGGATTTTTCAAAGGCGTCTGAGGAAATGTCGCGGCACCAGGATCTGGTGCGCGAACATTCTCTTGCCATTGACGAAATGCTCGACGAATTGCGCAACATGGCGGCACGCATCCGCAAGCTGGCGTTGGATTCGACTGTGGCGGCGAATCGCGATCAATCGACCGATACGCGCTGGTTCATCGAAATCGCCGACCGCATCCGGGAAACCAGTACCTCGGCGCACGAACTCACGAGACGCATGCGCGACGGCCTCGAGCAGATACGAGAAGTGATGGGACGCACTTACGAGGAACTCAGTAAATCTAGCGATAACGTACGGATGGCAGCGGTGCAGGCCAAGGTGGATGTGTCGCAGCTTAATATCGCGACCATGGAAAAGGCGCGCGAGGTAACCGGGACGCTGGAAAAAATCACCACCCTTGGCAAGGAAGTGCGCGCCGATATCAATCAGATCATTGTCGCAATGCAGTACCAGGACATTACGCACCAGAAGCTCGAGCACATCAAGTCGCCGCTCCTCGCGACGGCGGCGGCGAGCATTTCGGAAGTGGCGGCAAAAACACGCGCGTCTGGTATTAAGCCCGCGGTGGGCGTGGTGATGGAAACGCCCGTCAAGGTCCGCGACGATCTTGTTCCTGGAAAGACCAAGACCGTGGATGTTGAGCCTTTTTAGGAGACAGTTGTGTCGAATATTCTGATTGTTGACGACTCGATGACAATGCGTCAGATGGTCAATTTCACACTCACTTCGGCTGGTCACGCAGTGACCGAGGCAGGTAATGCCGACGAAGCCTTGCTTAACGCGCAAAAGCAGCGTTTTGATCTGGTGATTTCCGATGTCAATATGCCAGGGCGTTCCGGCATTGAGCTGGTGGCGGAACTGCGCAAGCTCGAAGCCTATAAGTTTGTGCCCATTATCCTGTTGACCACGGAATCGCAGCCCGAAATGAAATCCAAGGGGCGCGCGGCAGGTGCGACTGGCTGGATTGTCAAGCCGTTTGATCCAGAGGCTCTGCTTGGGGTGTTGCGCAAAGTATTGCCAGCCTGATTCTGCATGCGGCAGGGTTGGGCTTGTCAGCTATCGAAAGGAACACGCTTATGACTATGAAAGGCAAGTTGGCGCTGGGCGTTTCGATATTGGTCGCGATGAATGCCGCAATGGGTGTGATCGGTCTGCTGTATCTGGACGGCACCGCGCGCGTGGTGACCGTGGCGCTGTCACTTATCACGGTATTGATAGTGCTGGGGCTGTGGTTCATGACCGTGCGCGCGGTGGCAGAGCCCTTGGAGTATGCCGTGCGTGTTGCACATCATGTGGCATCCGGCGATTTGACTACCGCCATTCAAGCGGACGGTTCCGGGGAGTTCGGCAAGTTGCTGGCTGGCATGAAATCCATGATTGAAAACCTGACGCGGATGGTGAGCAATATCCGGGTAAGCGCGGATGCGATTTATACCTCGGCGTCCGAAGTCGCGTCAGGCAACGCCAATCTGTCGCAACGCACCGAAGAGCAGGCTTCCACGCTGGAACAGACCGCGTCGAGCATGGAGCAGCTGACGGAAGCAGTGCGTGCGAACACGGAAAGTGCGCGCAAGGCCAATGCCTTGTCCAAAAGCGCCAATGCGGTGGCGGCCCAGGGCGGACAGGTGGTGAGCGAAGTGGTGGTCACCATGAACCAGATTCAGGAAAGCTCGCGCAAGATTTCTGACATCATTTCGGTGATCGACAGCATTGCTTTTCAAACCAATATTCTTGCGTTGAACGCGGCGGTAGAGGCGGCGCGTGCTGGCGAACAGGGGCGCGGATTCGCGGTAGTGGCTTCGGAGGTGCGCAGTCTAGCGCAGCGTTCGGCCGATGCGGCCAAGGAAATCAAGGCCCTGATCGGCAATTCGGTGGAGCGCGTGGATGAGGGAACCCGGCTGGTGGAAAGCGCCGGTAAGACCATGAGTGAAATTGTCGAGTCGGTGGCGCGCGTCACGGCCATTATTGATCAGATCGCTACCGCGTCGAACGATCAATCCGGCGGCATCGAACAAGTCAATCAGGCCATCATGCAAATGGATCACGTGGTGCAGCAGAATGCAGCCGTGGTGGAACAGGCGAGCGCTGCGGCCGAATCAATGCGCACGCAGGCGCAATTGCTGACGCAGATGTCGGGCGTGTTCAAACTTAACGAGAATGATGCTTCCCGGCTTAACCGCCGTCGCGATCCGGAACGCGGCCCGGCGGCCGTCGCGAAGGCGGCTGCGACAGCGAAGGTTGCCGCCAGTGCCTCGGTGGCAGGAGTGCCCTCGTCGAAGCCGGCTGTTGCCGCGGCACGCCCCGATGCTGCGGTTTTGCCGCTATCCGCGACGGGACCGGGCGGTATGCCGTCGGACGACGGCGAGTGGAAGGAGTTTTGATGGGAAACCCGACTTCCATGAAGCGTGCTGTGTCATGAGCCTTGATCTGTCACGGTTTCACGCAACGTTTTTCGCGGAAAGTCTCGAAGGGCTGAACCAGGTCGAAGAGTCCTTGCTGGGTATTGAGCAGCGCGGACACGACAAGGACGCACTTGACGCAATTTTTCGTGCCATACATTCGCTCAAAGGTTCGGCGGGCAGTCTTGGTTTTGGCGTGATCGCTGAACTTGCGCACGAAATGGAGTCCGTGCTGGATCGCCTGCGGCAGGCATTGATGCCGGTGTCTGCTGACAGCACCAATGTCTTGTTGCGCGGCGTGGATTGCCTGCGTAACTGGATATTGGCAGCCGAGGCCAAGGAGCCAATGGATGCCGCTGCAGGCGCAGGTTTGATACGCGAGTTGCAATTGCTGCTGCAGCGTACGGTTGGTGGGGGCGCAGATGCTTCGGTTAGGGCAGCGGAACAACCGGCAGCGGGCAAGCGCCGCTATGTAATCGTGTTCCGTCCAGCTCAGGATTTCTTTCACAGCGGTAATGATCCGGCGCGATTTATCGACGAGCTGGCGCAGTTGGGTGAGCTTGAAAGCACAGTGGATTTGTCGGCGCTGCCGGGCCTGCAGACGTTCGTGCCGACCACTTGTTACCTCGCGTGGCGTATCAAGCTGGAATCGGCATCCTCGTCAAACGATATCCGCGAAGTGTTTGAGTGGGTTTCCAATTGTTGCGCCCTCGAAATTGAGGAAGTGCCGTTAACGGAATCGACACCCGACGGCACGGCTGGAGATCAGGGGGCCGCGCGGGGAGAGGCAACTGTCGGCCCTGGAAGCACGGAGGCGCGCCGCGACGCAAGCCTCGTGACCATGCATGTGCGCACAGAAAAGAGTGACGAGTTGGTGAACCTGGTGGGTGAACTGGTTATCACGCACACGATGCTTCGGCAGACTGCGCAGGGGCTGGACGCGATCAAGGACGCCCGCGCGGTGTCGGTGTTTGCACAACTGGAACGCAATGTGCAGGACATACAGGAGCGTGTTCTGGCAATACGCATGATGCCAGTCAATCACGTCTTCGGCCGCTTTCCGCGGCTGGTGCGTGATCTTGGTTTGCAGCTGGGCAAAGCGATCGAACTGAAGATTTCCGGCGAACAGGCCGAACTCGATAAAAGCGTGATCGAACAGCTGATTGATCCCCTGACACATCTGGTGCGAAATGCGCTCGATCACGGCATTGAATTGCCAGCAGACCGTTTGTCGGTGGGCAAGCCTGCCAAGGGCACGCTGTCTTTGCATGCCGAACATCGCGGCGGTCGGTTCGTGATTACTGTCATAGACGACGGCCGCGGTATCAATCCGGAAATGGTTAAGCGGCGTGCGCTCGAAATCGGCTTGTTGCAGTCGGCCGACAATTTTGACGAAGCTGCAATGTACGCGCTGCTGCTCAAACCTGGATTTTCGACGGCACAAAAAGTCAGCAATGTGTCGGGCCGCGGCGTGGGGCTTGACGTGGTGAGTGAAAACGTACGCAAGCTGGGCGGCTCGCTTGACATTCAGTCAAAGCTCGGTTCGGGAACCACGTTTACCATCAATCTGCCGATGACGCTGGCCATCGTGGACGGCATGATTATCGGCGCGGCTAGTGAGCGCTATATTATTCCGATTGCGTTTATCCGCGAGTGCCTGCAAGTTTCCTCGGTGCATGTGCAATCAGTGGTAGGGCAGGGGCAGGTGCTGCAGCTGCGCGGAGAGTATATTCCCGTGGTCAACGTTAGGGACATCTGTTCCTTGCGAGGGGGGGCTGCGGTACAGCCAGTATTGGTAGTGATCGAAGCCGAGAATCGCACCATTGCATTGCAGGTGGATGAGTTGCTCGGACAGGACCAGGTGGTATTCAAGAGTCTCGAAGCAAATTTCCGTAAGGTGGAGTTCATGGCTGGCGCCTCGATACTTGGGGATGGCCGGGTGGCGTTGATTCTCGACATAAGCGAAATTGTCAAGCAACATGCCAGCATCCGGGCGGTGAGCCGCAACGAGACGGCAGCGGCTGCGTAGGTCGCGGCGTAATAAACACTGGGGGTTTGTATGAGCGATACAAGGATGGACGACGCGGCGAGTACGTCGCAGAAAAAGGAAGTGCTTTCGTTTCGCCTGGGGGCGGAGGAATACTGCCTCGACATCCTGAGCGTGCAGGAAATCCGGGGCTATGACACGGTGACTACCATTGCCAATACGCCGGAGTTCATTAAAGGCGTGATCAATCTGCGCGGCCACATCGTGCCAATTGTTGATCTGCGCATAAAGTTTCGCTTGTCGGAAGCCAAATACGATGCAACTACCATTGTTATCATTTTGAATTTAAACAAGAAAATGATAGGCATTGTAGTGGACAGCGTTTCCGACGTCATTGCTGTTCCGGTCTCGGATATCCGCGAAGCGCCGCGCTTTGGTTCAGCTATCAACACGGAATTCATTTCAGGCATGGCCACGGTGGATCAGCGCATGCTGATCGTGGTCAATATTGAAAAGCTGTTGAGCAGCGACGATTTGCAACTGATCGATAAGGTGGCGGCGTAATTGGCCGAAAATCCCGGGGGACGTAGCGTCCCGGCCGCGGGGATAAAGTCTCATGTCGAGGGAATTCAGTTTTACACAGGCCGACTACGACCGCGTTGCCGCGCATCTTTTTCGCATCGCGGGCATCCACCTGGGCGCCACGCGCAAGGAGATGGTGTACAGCCGGTTGTCGCGCGAAGTGCGCCGGCTGCGGCTGGATGGTGTTGGCGCCTATCTTGATTATCTGGACAAAGCGGGCCAGCACGAATGGACGCGGTTTACCAATGTGCTCACCACCAATCTCACGAGTTTTTTCAGAGAGCAGCATCATTTTGGAATATTGGCTGAAAAGGTATTGCCCCGAGCCGGTCGTCCTGCCCGTATCTGGAGTTGCGGCTGCGCCTCGGGCGAAGAGCCTTATTCGATCGCCATGGTCTGTGATGAAACCATTGGCGGGGCGTCAGGCGCCTTCAGCATTCTGGCGACAGACGTCAATACCACCATGCTACAGGAGGCTGAGGCCGGTGTTTTCGAAAAGGAGCGCGTGGAAAACGTATCTCCCGCCCGCTTGCATCGCTATTTTTTCGATGGCAGTGGTGCTTTCGCCGGCAAGGTCAAGGTCAAGCCGGTGATTCGTCAGCCGATAGATTTCCGCATGCTCAATCTGATGCATCCCAACTGGGGTATTGAGTCCGCCGGACAGTTCGATGCCATTTTTTGCCGAAACGTGATGATTTATTTCAACAAAGAAACGCAGTACCAGATACTCCAGCGTTTCGCGCCACTGCTCAGGCAGCCGTACGGCCTCTTGTTCGCCGGACATTCCGAGGCGTTTTTCAACGCCAAGGATTTGTTCACACCGATGGGTGCGACCACCTACCGCGTGACGCCAGGAGCGGTGTGACGCATCATGGCAAGAGCGCCAACTTTTGATATGGAAAGCGGCGTGCCGAGTAACGGCGGCCGTGAGTTGTATTACGACAGCTATTTTGGCTTGCACGCGGTGAAAATCGGTCCGGGCGAATTGTATGCAAGCCGACGCAATATTCTGATTGTCACCGTGCTGGGTTCCTGCGTGTCAGCGTGCCTGCGTGATCCGGCAGCGCGCGTTGGCGGCATGAACCACTTCATGCTGCCAGAGCACAGCGGCAACAACACGCTGTTGAGCGAGCCAGCGCGTTACGGCGCACACGCGATGGAAATGTTGATCAACAATCTGCTGTCGATGGGCGCGCGCCGCGATCGTCTCGAAGCGAAGGTGTTCGGTGCGGGCCGAGTGCTTACCGGCATGAGTGACGTAGGGGCGCGCAACGCGCAGTTCGCGCTTGATTATCTGGAGCGTGAACGCATCCCGGTGAAGGCGCGCGATGTGGGCGGAGAGAACGCGCGAAAGGTCTATCTGTTTGTTGAAACAGGCAGAGTATTAGTCAAAGAAATCAATAAGTTACGCAACGATACGGTAATAAGCCGCGAGCGTGCGTATGCGAGCGAGATTGGCAACAAGCGCATCAGTGGTGGTGACATTGAGCTGTTTGCCGAATAGGTCATGACGAAGAAAACACGCGTCATCATAGTTGACGATTCGCAGGTCATGCGCGATCTCATAGCGCAGATCGTGCGGTCGCAGCCCGACATGGAAGTCGCCGCCACCGCGCAGGACCCATTTGACGCACGCGAAAAAATCAAGGCATTGTCACCCGACGTAGTGTTGCTGGATATCGAGATGCCTCGCCTGGATGGGCTCACATTTCTCGACAAAATCATGCGATTGCGGCCGATGCCGGTAGTGATGGTGTCTACGCTGACAGTTGCCGGCGGTACTGCGACCCTGCGTGCGCTGGAGCTCGGGGCGGTGGATTTTGTCACCAAACCGGCGTCGCGCCTCAGCGCAGGCATGGTAGATGTGTTCGCCGCAGATATTGCCGCAAAGGTGCGAATTGCCGCCGTTTCGGCGCAAAGCGTCATGCGGCGTGGCAGGATACTCGCGCCCGCAGCCACACCATCGGTCAAGCCTAGCTCGCCTATGACGGGAAATGCCGGTACGGCAGGCTCGCTGGGTGTGGTAGCGCATAACGCCGTGGTAGCGATTGGTGCGTCGACCGGTGGCATTGAGGCGATAACGACTGTGCTGACTGGTCTGCCAGCCGACATGCCGCCAATACTGATCGTGCAACACCTGCCCCAGCCATTCACGCGGCTGTTTGCCGGGCGATTGGATACGTTGTGCGCGTTGAAGGTAAAGGAAGCCGTACAAGGCGATATTCTGCATCCGGGGCATGTGTATATCGCGCCAGGCAATCAACATCTGCGCTTGGGGCGCGGCGTGAGCGGAGCGATCACGCTGCTGTCGGATGACCCGTTGCACAATGGTCACCGGCCATCGGTGGACCACCTGTTTAATTCGGTGGCGGAGCAGGCGGGTCGTGCCGCGGTTGGCGTAATTTTGAGTGGTATGGGAGCCGATGGGGCGGTGGGCCTGAAACGCATGCGCGATGCAGGAGCCATGACCATCGGGCAGGACTCGGCCACCTGCGTGGTGTACGGCATGCCGCGCGCCGCGCAGGAAATGGGGGCGGTAATGCGGCAGGTGCCGCTTGACGGGATAGCGCGCGAAATTATCGCGTGCCTGCGCGCTCTGGAGAAGGTGCCGGCGTTACGTTAGCTGGGGCACTTTGCCCGGCGCTTTAGAAGCGAACTCCGGTCGTTCGGCGTTGCTCGGGCGCATTGCGCCGCCGCCGCAAAATGGTACACTGCGCGCCGTTTGTGGCTTTCTCAGAAATGTTCGTTAAATGAATGACAGGAATTACGCGAAACACGTCAAGTTTCCCGGGCGTCTGGTGTTTGTTGGATTTGGTTCGGTGGGACAGGGCACGCTGCCGTTGCTATTGCGCCATGTCGACATGCCACACGAGCGCATCACCATCCTCACCGGCGACGAGCGGGGGCGTGACGAAGCCGCGCACTACGGTATCAAGTTCGTCGTACAACCGTTGACACGCGACAACTATCGCTCGTTGCTTGATCCGTTGCTGGCCAAGGGCGATTTTCTGCTGAATCTGTCGGTGGATGTGTCGAGTGTGGCGCTGATCGAATTTTGCTACGAAAAAGGCGCGATGTATCTGGACACCTGCATCGAGCCCTGGCTCGGCGGCTATACCGATCCCACTGTGTCGGCTTCGCATCGCTCGAACTACGGGTTGCGGGAGGACGTGCTGTCACTGCGTGCGAAATATCCCAACGGTGGCCCGACCGTCATCCCCACGCATGGCGCGAATCCGGGGCTGATTTCGCATTGGGTGAAGCAGGGGCTGATCAACATCGCGCGTGACTTGCATCGTCGCACGGACATTCCCAAGACGCGCGCGCAATGGGCGGAGCTGGCCATGCGCCTAGGCGTCAAGGTCATTCACTGTGCCGAGCGCGACACGCAAGTGGCAAATCCAGGCAAGCAACGCTTCGAGTTCGTGAATACGTGGTCTGTAGACGGGTTCGTGGGTGAAGGGTCGCAGCCTTGTGAACTGGGCTGGGGCACTCACGAAAAACATTTCTCGTACGACGGCCATCAGCACGGATACGGTTGCAATGCTGCGATCTATCTGACGCGCCCAGGCGCTTCAGTGCGCGTGCGTTCATGGACGCCGTCAGAGGGCAACTACCATGGGTTCCTCATAACGCATGGCGAAGCGGTATCCATCGCCGATTACTTTACGGTGCGTGAGAACGACAAGGTGGTTTATCGTCCGACCTGCCATTATGCCTATCACCCCTGTGACAATACAGTCTCGTCGATACATGAACTGGCGGGCAAGAACTGGGAATTGCCTGATAAAAAGCGCATATTCATGGACGAAATCGTTGACGGTACGGATGAGTTGGGTGCGCTGTTGATGGGGCATGCGCGCGGAGCGTATTGGTACGGCTCACGCGTCAATATTCACGATGCGCGAAAGCTGGCACCTTATAACAACGCTACCAGTATTCAGGTTGCTGCGGGCGTGATGGGGGGGGTGGTGTGGGCAATGGAGCATCCGTACGCGGGCATACTGGATCCGGACGATCTGGATTTTCGGCGCGTACTCGAGATTGCAAATCCGTATCTGGGCGAGGTGCGTGGTGTTTACACGGACTGGAGCCCGCTCAAAGGGCGTCATCACCCGTTTCGTGAGGACGTGGATGAATCAGATCCGTGGCAGTTCAAGAATTTCCGCGTGACTTGACCCAACCTGCAACCGGGAAGTTCAGTGCGCGTTTTCTCGCTTTAGCACGACCCAGATGGTCTTGAAGATGATGTAGAGGTCAAGCCGCAGCGACCAGTTACGCAAGTAGTCGAGGTCCAGATCGATCCGGCCTTTCATTTTGTCCAGTGTGTCGGTCTCGCCGCGAAAGCCGTTGACTTGTGCCCAGCCGGTGATGCCCGGCGGCACTTTGTGGCGAAGCATGTAGCCCTTGATCAGTTTGCGATATTCCTCGTTGTGTGCGACGGCGTGAGGCCGCGGACCGACGATGCTCATTTTGCCGCTTAACACGTTCAGAAACTGCGGCAGTTCATCCAGTGACGTCTTCCGCAAAAAACCGCCAATGGGGGTGAGGCGCTGGTCGTTTTTTTGCGCCTGCTTTACCGCCGCGCCGTCTTCCATCACGGTCATCGAGCGAAATTTGTAGACAAGGATGTCGCTGCCGTCCAGCCCGTAGCGGCGTTGTTTGAAAATGGCAGGGCCCGGAGAAGTCAGTTTGATGGCCAGTGCAATAAGCAGCAACAGTGGAGAAATCAGGATCAGTATCAGAATTGACAGCACAATATCGGTGGTGCGCTTGACCACGCGGTTGATGCCCATGAACGGCGTTTCGCAAACCGCCACCACGGGTATGCCACCGACGGAATCCATGCGCCCCTGTATCAGGTCGGTGACAAACGTATCGGGCACGAAGTAAATGGAGCCGGTGGTGTCGCGGAGTGCCTCGAGCAAATTCAATATACGCTGCTGCTAGGCCATGGGCAGCGACAGGTAAATCACGTCGATGCGATTTTTCTTGACGTAGTCTGGCATGTCGGCGAATTTGCCAAGTACTGGAAACGCGTTGGCGTCCTCGACGCGCGTGCGCACTCGATCGTCAAAAAATCCCACCAGCTGTACATCAGTATAGAGATCCTGACTTACCCGCCGTGCAAGTTCAATGCCCTGATCGTTCATGCCGGCGATCACTACGCGGCGGGGCGGGCCTTGCAGTTCGCGAATAAACGGGGCAGCCCACTTCAACAGAAAATGCGCCGCGAGAAGACTGACCAGCGCGATCCACCACCAGTGAATGATGACATCCAGGTTGAATTCGTTCAAATAGCGGCTGGCGTAGCCGAATATCAGCAGCAGCGCCGACAGCGCCACCCAGCCGCCCAGGATGTGCCGCACGGCGCTCCACGGCTTCATGTCCAGCCGGGCCGATCCGGGGAAGGTCAGGGAAAAGACGATCAGCGACAGAATGACGTCGCGTGGCCCCAGATGGTGTTCCAGCGAGAGCGCGACCGCCCATTGCGTTGCGACCAGTACCACGGGATCGAGCAGCACTTCGATCAGGTTGAGCAACTGGCCGCGCCCGACCGACAGGCGGGATACGCCGCGGAAGGTTAGCGGGGTTGCGCGTTGTGCCATGGATGCCCGAAATGATAAACGCAGGACAGATATAGTACTAATTCACTATTTTATCGGCAAAGAGGTTAAATAGCATTAAGGACGAGATGGATTTTTCTTTAGGGTCCATTAGCGTGCTCAGTTTTGGTCGTGTTGGTTGCTTGTTACAACTCTATGATCCAAGCACGGATCGCTGATTTGCATAATATAAGTTTATGATTTCATTAAATAATGTGTCCTGCAATCCGCAATCCGCAATCCGCAATCCGCAATCTGCAATCGCTCCGCGTTTCTTGGGCATCGTGAATCGCAAATAGAGCGTTAGTACGGTGATTCACGTAATTCATCCGGCTTTCTTGAATCGCAACAGCAAATCGGCGCACGGATCTGAGCGTGTTGCCGCAATAGTCAGCACTACTGTATCGAAGGGCTTCGGACCGCTGGTAACGGTTGTAGCTTGATCTTCGAGATAGCCAATCACCACGGTGCGTGCCAGCAGTTCTGGGCCTAACCAGCGCGGCGCGCCGATAATGCGATTGACGTGGCTGTTGCCGGCCAGTAGCACGACTCCACGTTCGGCGTGGCGACTGACGGTGGCCGCCATCACGGCGTCGCGCGCGAGCTGTCCGCGTGTCATCGCCGGAATCATCGCCGGCGGCAGTGCGTTACAGTGCCCGCGCGCGATGGCGCGCTCCTGTGTGGCTTGCAAATCGGCCGGTGGCGGGCGTGCCAGTCCCAATGATTCAAGGGCAGGTGCGTCGAACACTGCCGCGTAGCCGTCTTTCATAATCTTGCCGATGTCCGCGCGTGAAAGGTTTGCCGCAATCAACGGCAAATCGTATTCCAGTGCCAGTTCGATGAAGGGTTGATAGTGCTCCCAGGGCCAAGTGTTGCGGGATTGATCGATGGCCAAACCAGCAAGGTGAATCACATGGCGTGCGTCGTGCGGCCGCTCTCGCCGCGCGCGTTCGATATCGGGTTGACGCTCGCGATCGAACTGCTCCATTGCAAGGGCTGGCCGCCAGCCAGCTTCGACCGCTCGGCGCAAGACGCCTGCGCGTAGCCGATGATGTTCCGGGTTGTCGTGCACTTCGCCGAGCATCACGATGTTGTCGCCGCGCAGGTGTTGTTCCCAGTCGTAACGCGACGGCGTTGTGGCACAACCTGCGAGAATGAAAGTGAGCAAGACGGTCAGACACAAAATGCGAAGTGGGCGCATGGGAACCAGGAGAAAATATGCGGCTGCTAGGGAGCGTTATTAGCGATTATAGGTAACTTATTGTTTTTATTGAAATATCCATGTTTTTAATGCCGGGAGTTGTGTTTTTTCGGTGAATTCTTGGTCTGTGAAACACGCATATGCGGTTTGTCCTTGATAAATTCGCCGTGGCAATAGGGTGCGACACAAAAAAGGCTGTGAAATCAATGGCTTTCCGCAGCGCATCACGGTGCCGTTTCGTTGACCAGTAGTCGCTATCCCTGTAAAATTCACGGGTTTAATTGAGTTGAGTGCCAAATGCGCAGCAAGCTGGTGGCGGGTAACTGGAAAATGAATGGCAACCTGGCGTCCAACCAGGCCTTGCTTAAGTCTTTGATTCCATTGCTGGCTTCGGTAACGCGGGCGCGTTGCGCGGTGTGCGTGCCGTATCCCTATCTGGCGCAGACTGAGCAGATTTTGCGCGGTCAGGGCATTTCGTGGGGCGCTCAGGATGTCTGTGAATACGAGCACGGTGCCTATACCGGCAGCGTGTCGGCGGGCATGGTGGCGGATTTCGGCTGCCGCTTTGCCATTGTCGGGCATTCCGAGCGCCGCGCGCTATTTGGTGATACTGATGCGGTGGTGGCGAAGAAATTTGCCGCCGTGCTGAAGGTGGGGCTCACGCCGATTTTGTGCGTCGGTGAGACGCTGGCGGAGCGTGAATCCGGCGTGATGGAGCAGGTGATCGCGCGTCAGGTGGATGCGGTGATTGCGCAGTCTGGCGCGGCTGCGCTGGGACAGGCAGTGCTGGCGTATGAGCCGGTATGGGCCATCGGCACCGGCAAAACCGCCACGCCGGAGCAGGCGCAGGCCGTGCATGCATTCATCCGCGGGCGCGTGGCGGAACAGGATATTCGCGTGGCGGACGGTTTGCCGATTCTGTATGGTGGCAGTGTAAAGGCTTCAAATGCCGCGCAACTGTTTGCGATGGCGGATATCGATGGCGGATTGATCGGTGGCGCGTCGCTGGTGGCGGAAGAGTTCGCGGCAATCTGCAAAGCGCTTTGAGGAAGTATTATAAGTATCTGTTTTTATTGGATTATTTATGGACATTGTGGTTTTGATTTTGCACGTGTTTGCCGCCGCCGGCATTATCGGCTTGGTGTTGGTGCAACACGGCAAGGGCGCTGATCTGGGTGCGGCGTTCGGCAGTGGATCGGCTGGCAGCGTGTTTGGCTCAGCCGGTTCGGCCAATTTTTTGAGCCGCATGACGGCAGTTTTAGCGCTGGTGTTTTTTCTCACTAGTATTGGCTTGTCGTATCTGATGAATAAACGTACTGCGGGCAAGGGCGTAATGGCCAATCAACCCGCTGCCACGCAAGGTTCGCCCGACAAGGCGCCCGGTGCACCTGACGTTCCAGCGGTTCCGGCGGCCAAGGTTGATGCGGCAGGCGCGGGCGATAAAGGTGATAAAGGCGCAAAAGCCGATGCGGGTGTGCCGGCAATACCGGCAGTGCCGGTTGCGCCAGCAAAAGGTGGAGACGCGCCCAAATAGTGAATAGTGGCGAATAGTGGTGTGTGGGCTGCGGGCTGATCAAGAGCACCGAATAGTGCGTGGCAGCCGGTGGCAGCGAGTCAGTAGTATTATGCCGTCGTGGTGGAATTGGTAGACACGCCGTCTTGAGGGGGCGGTGGCGAAAGCCGTGAGAGTTCGAGTCTCTCCGTCGGCACCAAAAAGCAGGATTGAGTTTTTCGGATAACGGATTGAGTTCTGTTGCGGTTTGGGGAGTAATGTTTAAAAATCAAAAACATGGCGGGTTGAACGAGGTTTGCAGGCTCCCGATGCCGGCACAATCCTCAATCCTCAATCCTCAATCCTGAAATTCCTGATGCTCGAAAACTATTTCCCCATTTTGATGTTCATCGGCGTTGGATTGCTGGTGGGTGTTGCGCCGATGGTGCTGGGTGGCGGGTTGTCGCGATTGTTGGGCACGTATCGCCCCAGCGAAGAAAAACTCTCGCCGTACGAATGCGGCTTCGAGGCCTTTGAAGATGCGCGCATGAAATTTGACGTGCGCTATTATCTGGTTGCGATACTGTTCATTCTCTTCGATCTTGAAATTGCGTTTTTGTTTCCTTGGGCCATCGTGATTGGCGAGCAGGACGCCAGCACATTCCGTTACGTCGCCATGGTGCTGTTTCTCGGCATCCTCGTCGTGGGCTTTGTCTACGAGTGGATGAAGGGCGCGTTGGACTGGGAGTAGAACATGGGCGCTATCGAAACCCTGAACGAAAACCTCGCTGAACGCGGCTTTATGACCACCTCGGTTGATGCGCTGATCAATTGGACGCGCACAGGATCGTTGTGGCCAATGACCTTTGGCTTGGCGTGTTGTGCGGTGGAAATGATGCACGCCGGCGCATCGCGTTACGATCTTGACCGCTTTGGCATCGTGTTCCGCCCCAGCCCACGGCAGTCCGATGTGATGATCGTTGCCGGCACGCTGTGCAACAAAATGGCGCCGGCGTTGCGCAAGGTGTACGAGCAGATGGCCGAGCCGCGCTGGGTGATTTCCATGGGCTCATGCGCCAACGGCGGCGGCTATTATCATTATTCGTATTCCGTGGTGCGTGGCTGTGACCGCATTGTGCCGGTAGATATTTACGTGCCGGGCTGCCCACCCACGGCCGAGGCGTTGCTCTACGGCATTATTCAATTACAGAACAAGATTCGCCGTACCAACACAATCGCTCGATAATGGCATCCAAACTCGAAACGCTCGCCTCTACGGTGCAGACCTCGCTCGGCGACAAGTGTGTTAGCACGACCACGGCGTTGGGCGAGTTGACCGTGGTCGTAAAGGCGGCGGATTTGCTGGCCGTGGCGCAGCAACTGCGCGATGCGCCGGAACTGAAATTCGAGCAACTCCTCGATGTCTGTGGTGTCGATTACAGCAGCTATGGCGGCGGCTCATGGGATGGCACGCGATACGGCGTGGTGTATCACTTGTTGAGCTTGAGCCAAAACGTACGGCTGCGGCTGCGCGTGTTCGCGACAGACGATGATTTCCCGGTGGTCGATTCGGTCATTGGTGTTTGGCCTTCGGCCAACTGGTATGAGCGCGAGGCGTTTGATCTTTTTGGCATCATGTTTACTGGCCATCCAGACCTGAGGCGCATACTTACCGATTACGGTTTTATCGGTCATCCATTCCGTAAGGATTTCCCGATATCCGGTAACGTTGAAATGCGTTTTGACCCGGAGCGGGGGCGCGTGATTTATCAGCCAGTGACCATCGAGCCACGTGAAATCACGCCGCGAATCATTCGGGAGGAGCAGTACGGTAATTCAGAGGGTTTCCGCAAGGGTTAGTCATGGCGGAGATTCGTAATTACACAATGAACTTCGGGCCCCAGCATCCGGCCGCGCACGGTGTGTTGCGCCTTGTGCTGGAGTTGGATGGCGAGGTCATCGAACGTGCCGATCCGCACATCGGCCTGTTACACCGTGCGACCGAGAAGCTTGCCGAGCAAAAGACGTTTATTCAATCCGTGCCGTACATGGACCGCCTCGACTATGTGTCGATGATGGTCAACGAGCATGCGTATGTGATGGCGATTGAAAAGCTCGCCGGCATCCATGTGCCGTTGCGTGCGCAATACATCCGCGTAATGTTCGACGAAATTACGCGCCTGCTGAATCACCTGTTGTGGCTGGGTTGCCATGCGCTGGATGTCGGCGCGATGACGGTGTTTCTGTATTGCTTCCGTGAGCGCGAAGATTTGTTTGACTGCTACGAAGCGGTGTCGGGTGCGCGCATGCATGCCGCGTATTACCGGCCGGGCGGTGTATACCGCGATCTGCCTGATCACATGCCGCAGTACACCGCGTCGAAGATTCACAATGCGGCAGCTATCAAGGAACTCAACGCCAACCGCCAGGGCTCGTTGCTTGATTTTATTGAGGATTTCACCAAGCGCTTTCCGGTGTATGTGGACGAATACGAAACCCTGCTGACTGATAACCGCATCTGGAAGCAGCGCACGGTGGGCATCGGCGTGGTGACACCCGAGCGTGCCAAGGCGCTGGGCTTTACCGGGCCCATGTTGCGTGGGTCAGGTATTGAGTGGGATTTGCGTAAAAAGCAGCCGTACGAAGTTTATGACAAGCTCGATTTCGATATCGCGGTGGGTGTCAACGGCGATTGCTACGACCGTTATCTGGTGCGTGTGGAGGAGATGCGGCAGTCCAACCGTATCGTCAAGCAGTGCGTGGACTGGCTGCGCAAGAATCCTGGCCCGGTGATGATCGACAGCCACAAGGTGGCGCCGCCGTCACGCGTGGCGATGAAGCAGAACATGGAAGAATTGATTCATCACTTCAAGCTCTTCACCGAGGGCATGCACGTGCCGGCGGGCGAGGCCTATGCTGCAGTCGAGCATCCCAAGGGCGAATTCGGGATTTACCTGGTTTCTGATGGCGCCAACAAACCGTATCGTTTGAAAATCCGTGCGCCGGGGTTTGCGCATTTGTCGGCTCTGGATGAGATGTCGCGTGGTCATATGATTGCCGACGTGGTGGCGATCATTGGCACGCAAGACATTGTGTTTGGCGAGGTTGATCGCTAATGTTATCTGCCGCATCACTGGCCAAGATCGACAAGGCTGTCGCCAAATATCCGCCAGAGGAAAAGCAATCCGCGGTGATGGCGGCGCTCACCATTGCGCAGGACGAAAAAGGCTGGCTGTCCACGGAGACCATGGATTTCGTCGCGCAATATCTTGAGATGCCGCCGGTGGCGGTGTACGAGGTGGCGACGTTCTACACCATGTACGATTTGAAGCCTGTGGGCCGCCACAAGTTGACGGTGTGTACCAATTTACCGTGTGCGCTGTCAGGCGCGAGCAAGGCGGCGGATTATCTCAAGCACAAGCTGGGCATCGACTTCAATGAAACCACGCCCGATGGCCGCATCACGCTGAAAGAAGGCGAGTGCATGGGGGCGTGCGGTGAGGCGCCGGTGTTCATCCGCAATAATAAGCACATGCTGTGCGGCATGAGCAACGACAAGATCGACAAGCTGCTGGAGGAGTTGAAATAATGGCTCTACCGGTCGCACCGTTTGCCAAGGGACTTTACGGCCCCGATGCCTTGATCATGAAGGACATCGACGGCACGAATTGGCGCTTGAAGGATTACGAGGCGCGTGGCGGCTATCAGGCCATTCGCAAAATTCTCAGCGAAAAAATTACGCCAGAAAACGTGATCGCGGAAGTCAAGAAATCCGCGCTGCGCGGACGAGGCGGCGCGGGCTTCCCGGCAGGTTTGAAGTGGAGCTTTATGCCACGGCAGTTTCCGGGGCCGAAGTATCTCGTTTGCAATTCGGATGAGGGCGAGCCGGGCACCTTCAAGGATCGCGACATCCTGCGCTACAACCCGCACAGTGTGATCGAGGGCATGACTATTGCCGCCTACGCGATGGGCATTCCGGTCGGCTATAACTACATCCACGGTGAAATTTTCGACGTGTATGAGCGCTTTGAAGAGGCGCTGGAAGAGGCGCGCGCTGCCGGTTATCTCGGCAACAAAATTATGGGCTCGGAATTTAACTTCCAACTGCACGCGCATCACGGTTTTGGCGCCTATATTTGCGGCGAGGAAACCGGCCTCCTGGAATCTCTGGAGGGCAAGAAAGGCCAACCACGCTTCAAGCCGCCGTTCCCCGCGAGCTTTGGCTTGTATGGAAAACCAACCACGATCAACAACACCGAAACCTTTGCCGCGGTGCCGTGGATCATCAATAACGGTGGTGATGCCTTTCTGGCGATGGGCAAGCCCAATAACGGCGGCACCAAGATTTTTTCGGTGTCAGGTGATGTTGCGCGGCCCGGCAATTACGAAATCAAGCTCGGCACCCCTTTCGCCAAACTGTTGGAAATGGCCGGCGGCATGCGCGAAGGCGTTAAGCTGAAAGCGGTAATTCCCGGTGGCTCGTCGATGCCGGTATTGCCCGCCGACATCATGATGGCCACCGACATGGATTACGATTCCATCGCCAAGGCGGGTTCGATGCTCGGCTCCGGCGCGGTGATCGTGATGAACGAGACGCGCTGTATGGTGAAATCGCTACTGCGGTTGTCGTACTTTTATTACGAGGAATCCTGTGGCCAGTGCACACCGTGCCGTGAGGGTACTGGCTGGCTCTATAGGATGGTTGACCGCATTGAACACGGCAAGGGCCGGAACGAGGATCTCGATCAATTGGGCCGGGTGGCGGGTAACATTCAGGGGCGCACGATATGCGCGCTGGGTGATGCAGCGGCCATGCCCGTGAATGCCTTCCTGAAGCATTATCGCGACGAGTTCCAGTATCACATCGACCACAAGAAGTGTCTGGTTGCGCCGTATATTTAAGATATGCCACTCGAAATCGAAATCGACGGTAAGAAGCTGGAAGTGCCCGACGGCAGCACGGTGATGGACGCCGCGCGCATCGCCGACATTTACGTGCCGCATTTCTGCTATCACCGCAAGCTGTCGATTGCTGCCAACTGCCGCATGTGTTTGGTGCAAATTGAAAAAGCGCCCAAGCCCATGCCAGCATGTGCGACGCCGGTCACCAACGGCATGAAGGTGATGACGCATTCGCAGCAGGCCGTCACCGCGCAAAAAGGCGTGATGGAGTTTCTGCTAATTAACCATCCGCTGGATTGCCCTATTTGCGATCAGGGTGGTGAGTGTCAGTTGCAGGATCTGGCTGTGGGCTACGGTGGCAGCGAATCGAAATACAGCGAAGACAAGCGCGTGGTTGCCAACAAGAATCTTGGCCCGCTGATTTCGACTGACATGACGCGCTGCATTCATTGCACGCGTTGCGTGCGCTTTGGGCAGGAAATTGCCGGCATCATGGAACTCGGCATGATCGGGCGCGGCGAACATTCCGAAATCATCACCTTTGTCGGCAAGACCGTTGATTCCGAACTGTCGGGCAACGCGATTGATCTGTGTCCCGTGGGGGCGCTCACGAGCAAGCCGTTCCGCTACAGCGCGCGTACCTGGGAGCTGACGCGCAAAGCGTCGATTTCACCGCACTGCGGGTTGGGCTCCAATCTCACGCTGCAGATCAAGCAAAACCGGGTGATGCGTGCGCTCCCGCGTGAAAACGAAGCTGTCAATGAGTGCTGGATCTCGGACAAGGACCGATTTTCTTACGAGGGCTTGAATAGTTCGCAGCGGTTGACACGCCCGATGGTGAAATCTGGCGGGCAGTGGCAGGAAGTCGATTGGCAGACTGCGCTGGAAGCGGTGGTGGCGGGCCTGAAGAAAGCTGGCGGCGCAAATATCGGCGGCAACGTCGGCGCGCTGGCTACACCGCATCAGACCGTTGAGGAGTTGTATTTGCTGCAAAAGCTGATGCGTGGCTTGGGCTCCAACAACATTGATTTCCGCCTGCGGCAGAGTGACTTTAGTGCGGACGGCAAACTGGCCGGCGTGCCATGGTTGGGGTTGTCTATTGCCGATATCCCGCAGCTGGATCGCGTGCTGGTAATCGGATCGACACTGCGCAAGGACCATCCCCTGATTGCGCACCGCCTGCGTCAGGCTTCAAAAAAATCACTAAAAATCAATATCTTGCATTCGGTGGATGATGATCTGCTGATGCGTGTTGCCAACCGTTCGATTGTTGCGCCGGCCTCGCTGCTGGCGGAGCTGGCGGGCATTGTCAAGGCGGCTGCGGCTGCGAAGAATGTTGCCGCGCCGGCGGCCGTGGCGAATGCCACTGTGTCGGAAGCCGCGCAGCGCATTGCCGCCAGCCTTTGTGATGGCAAGAGCGCGGCCGTATGCCTCGGCAACTTCGCGCAGCATCATGTGCAAGCCGCGCAACTGCATGCGCTGGCGCAGGCGTTGGCCGAAATCACTGGCGCGAAACTCGGCGTGCTGGGCGAAGCTGCCAACAGCGTCGGTGGCCATGTGGTCAACGCGCTGCCTTCTGCAAGCGGCAAGAACGCGCGTGACATGCTGGCACAGCCGATGAAGGCCTATGTATTGCTCGGCGTGGAGCCTGAGCTCGATACACAAGACCCGCGTGCCGCATTGGCGGCGATGAAGCAGGCCGAATTTGTAGTGGCGATGAGCGCCTTCCAACACAAGGCGGTGGATTACGCCAATGTGCTGTTGCCGATTGCGCCATTTACCGAAACCGCAGGCACGTTTGTGAATACCGAAGGCCGTGCGCAGACTTTCCAGGGTGTGGTGCAACCGTTGGGCGAAACCCGCCCGGCCTGGAAGGTGCTGCGCGTGTTGGGCAATTTGTTGAACCTGCCGGGCTTTGACCAGCAAAGTGCTGAAGAGGTGTGTCTCGAAGCACTCGGTGCGGATAATAAAAAAATCATTAAAAACAATAAGTTAAATATAGATATCGCTGCCATTGGTGCGACGCCGGCAAGTGGGATTCAGCGCATCGCTGAAACACCAATCTACGCGGCAGACGCGCTGGTGCGTCGTGCGCCGTCATTGCAAAAAACGCGCGATGGTGCAGCGCCCATGGCCAGCATGAACCGTGCGTTGGCCGACAAACTGGGCTTGCGTGACGGTGACAGCGTGCGCGTTGTTCAGGGTGGCGGCGTGGCCGAGGTGGGATACGCCATCGACGACAAGCTGCCGGCGGATTGTTTGCGGCTCGCGGCGGCACGTGAGGAAACCAGCGGCTTGGGCGCGCCAGATGCACCACTGACACTCGAGCGCATTGCGGGTCAATCCAATGTCCAGCAAAGGGTGGCGGTGTAACGCTGATGAGTGCCATTCTCCAGCCCATCGTCAATCTCGGCTATTCGCTGCAGGCGCTATTTGCCGCTGTGCTTGTGGCGGTTTTCGGCAACGAGGCGGCGCCGTATATCCTGTATGCGGTCAAGACGCTGCTACTGATACTGTGCATCGTGGTGCCCTTGATGCTGTCGGTGGCTTACCTCACACTGTGGGAACGCAAAGTCATCGGTTGGATACAACTGCGGCTGGGGCCGAATCGCGTGGGGCCGATGGGGCTGTTGCAGCCCATCGCCGACGGTTTGAAGCTGCTGGTAAAAGAAATTATTGTGCCG
This sequence comes from Betaproteobacteria bacterium, assembly GCA_900299145.1. Classification (GTDB taxonomy): domain Bacteria; phylum Pseudomonadota; class Gammaproteobacteria; order Burkholderiales; family SG8-41; genus UBA5216. The sequence continues at coordinate 89,040 of OMIN01000111.1, forward strand.
TCCGGCGCGAACAAGCTACTGTTCGTTGTGGCGCCGCTGATGGCGATCATGCCCGCGCTGGCAGCTTGGGCGGTGGTGCCATTTGAGCCGGAAATGGTGCTCGCTAATATTGATGCGAGCCTCCTCTACATCATGGCGATTACGTCGATGGGTGTATATGGCGTCATCATTGCTGGTTGGGCGTCAAATTCCAAGTATGCGTTCCTCGGCGCCATGCGCTCGGCGGCTCAAATCGTGTCCTACGAAATCGCCATGGGGTTTGCGCTGGTCGGCGTGCTGATGGCGGCGCAAAGCCTGAATCTGATTGACATCGTCAAGCAGCAGCAAAGCGCGTTCGGCGTGTTCGGCTGGTTCTGGATTCCGCTTTTTCCGTTGTTCCTGACGTATCTGATCGCGGGCGTGGCCGAAACCAACCGCGCGCCCTTTGACGTGGCCGAGGGCGAATCCGAAATCGTTGCGGGTTTTCACGTCGAATATTCCGGCATGACTTTTGCGATCTTCTTCCTCGCCGAATACGCCAATATGATTCTGGTGTCCTTCCTCACCGCGATCATGTTCTTGGGCGGCTGGTTGTCGCCGTTCCCGCAGTCGTGGGGCTTGCTGGGGCAGTCGAGTTTCCTGTGGCTGCTGGCGAAAGCCTTTATCGTGGTGTCGAGCTTCCTGTGGTTCCGCGCGACATTCCCGCGTTACCGCTACGATCAGATCATGCGTCTGGGCTGGAAGGTGTTCATTCCGGTAACACTGGTATGGATACTGGTGCTCGGCGCGTGGATGCAGACGCCGCTGTGGGTGTGGTGGAAGGGGACCTAGCGAACATGGAAAAAATCAAAGGGTTCTTCCGCACCTTTCTGTTATTTGAGCTGGTTAAGGGCATGATGCTCACCGGCCGCTATATGTTCGCGCGCAAAATCACGGTGCAGTTTCCGGAGGAAAAGACGCCTCAGAGCCACCGCTTCCGCGGTTTGCACGCGCTGCGCCGTTATCCGAATGGCGAAGAACGTTGTATCGCCTGCAAACTGTGTGAGGCGGTATGCCCCGCAATGGCCATCACCATTGAATCAGAGCAGCGCGACGACGGCTCACGCCGTACCACGCGCTACGACATTGATCTCACCAAGTGCATTTTCTGTGGCTTTTGTGAGGAGTCGTGTCCGGTGGATTCCATCGTCGAAACACGCATTTTCGAATACCACGGTGAAAAGCGTGGCGACCTGATTTATACCAAGCCGATGTTGCTTTCCATTGGTGATCACTACGAAGATCAAATTGCCAAGGACCGCGCTGCCGACGCGGCGTACCGATAGCAAACGCTGATGAGCTTTCAAACGTTTATCTTTTATTTTTTGTCTACCGTGCTGGTGATTTCAGCGCTGGGGGTCATTACGGCACGTAACCCCGTGCACGCGGCGTTGTTGCTGGTGCTGGCGTTCTTCACATCCTCAGGGCTGTGGCTGCTGCTGCAGGCAGAATTTCTGGCGATCACGCTGGTGCTGGTGTACGTCGGCGCGGTGATGGTGCTGTTTTTGTTTGTGGTGATGATGCTCGACATCAATATCGCGCGGCTGCGTGAGGGGTTCTGGAAATACCTCCCGATGGGCGGTGTCGTGGCGCTGCTGCTGGTGGTTGAAATGGGCATGATCCTCACCAGCCGCTCGGTGGGCTTTGGCGATGTGCCTCAGCCGCCGCCGTTGCCGTCGAACCTGAGCCACACCAAGGAACTCGGCCGTCTGATTTACACCGAGTATGTCTACCCGTTTGAAATCGCGGCGGTGATTCTGTTGGTGGCCATCGTTGCAGCGATTGCGCTAACGCTGCGCAAACGCAAACTCGACAAATATATGGATCCCGCCACGCAAATTGCGGTGCAGCGCAAGGATCGTGTACGCGTCGTCAGCATGGCGAGCGAAGCACGCCTCGATGCGGACAGTGCTGCAAGCGCAGAAAAGCCAGCGGACGCAACAGCAGGCAAGGAGAGCAAGCCCGCATGATTTCCTTGTCTAACTATCTGATTTTAGGGGCTATTTTGTTCGCCATTTCAGTGGTGGGCATTTTCCTGAATCGCAAGAACATCATCGTGCTGCTGATGGCTATTGAGTTGATGTTGCTGGCTGTGAACATGAACTTCGTGGCGTTTTCGCATTATTTGAATGACCCGGCGGGGCAGATATTCGTGTTTTTCATTTTGACAGTGGCGGCGGCGGAATCAGCCATCGGGTTGGCGATATTGGTGGTGCTGTTCCGTAACCTTTCGACCATAAATGTCGAAGACCTGGATAAGCTCAAGGGATAGCCGCCGATGACGGGGATGCAAAAACTATATCTTGTCGTGCCGCTGGCGCCGTTGTTCGGCGCAATCGCCGCGGGCCTATGCGGCTGGCTCTTGAGCCGGCGTGCAGCGCATGCCATTACCATCGCCGGCATGCTGGTGTGTCTGGGCTCTGCCATTGCCGTTTACATGGATGTGATGGCGGGCCACCATTTCAACGGCGCGTTGTATACGTGGATGGTGTCGGGTAATGCCAAATTCGAGATCGGCTTTTTGATCGATCCGCTGTCGGCAACGATGATGATCGTGGTGTCGTTCGTGTCGCTGATGGTGCATATCTACACGATTGGATACATGGCGGATGACCCGGGTTACAAGCGATTCTTCAGTTACATCTCGCTCTTCACCTTCTCGATGTTGATGCTCGTCATGAGCAATAACTTCCTGCAATTGTTTTTCGGCTGGGAAGCGGTGGGGCTGGTGTCTTACCTCCTGATTGGCTTTTGGTACGCACGGCCGACGGCGATTTACGCCAATCTCAAGGCGTTTCTGGTGAACCGGGTCGGCGACTTTGGCTTTCTGCTGGGCATTGCGCTGGTGCTGATGTATTTCGGCACGCTGGACTACGCCACGGTGTTTGCCAACGCGAAGAATGTTGCCAGCAATTCCATTGAAATCATCCCTGGCTGGGGCTGGTCGCTGATGACGGTAATTTGCATCCTGCTGTTTATCGGGGCCATGGGCAAATCGGCGCAATTCCCGCTGCACGTTTGGTTACCTGATTCAATGGAAGGCCCGACGCCGATTTCCGCGCTGATCCACGCCGCCACCATGGTGACGGCAGGCATTTTCATGGTGGCGCGCATGTCGCCGCTGTTCGAGTTGTCCGATACCGCGCTCACCTTTGTGATGACCATTGGCGCGATCACCGCGTTCTTCATGGCGTTGATCGCCACGGTGCAATACGACATCAAGCGCGTGGTGGCCTATTCCACGCTGTCGCAACTGGGCTATATGACCATGGCTCTGGGCGCTTCGGCTTACTCGGCGGCAATATTTCACCTGTTTACGCACGCGTTCTTCAAGGCGGTGCTATTTTTGGGTGCGGGCTCGGTGATCATTGCCATGCATCATGAGCAGGACATGCGCAAAATGGGCGGCTTACGTAAATACCTGCCCATTACCTACGCCACCATGTTGATAGGCGCGCTGGCCAACGCCGGCCTGCCGCCGTTCGCAGGGTTTTTCTCGAAGGACACGATTATTGAAGCGCTGCATGCTTCACCGCTGGCGGGCGCGGGCTTTGCGTATTTCCTGGCGACAGCGGGCGTACTGGTGGGCGGCTTCTATTCGTTCCGGCTGATGTTTTACGCCTTCCACGGCAAGGAACGTTTCGCCGACCCGAACGATCCTGATGTGAAGGCGTGTGACGCGGAGCGTGCGGCACAGTTGAAGGCCGAGCAGGAAGCGGCAAAAGTCGCTGCAGCTGCAAAGGCTGCACTGGATGCCGCCAAGGGACCGCAAGATGGGCACAGCCACGGCGCGGCTGAGCACGCCGATCACGCGAGTCATGCCCATGATGCGCATGCCTCTCATGGTGCCCACGACGCTCACGGCGCGCATCACGACAGCCACGCCCATGGCGATCACAAACCGCATGAATCACCGTGGGTAGTGACTTTACCCTTGATTGCGCTGGCGGTTCCGTCGGTATGTGCGGGCTGGATCATCGGCAGTTTTGTATTTGGCGATTATTTCGGCAAGGCTATTTTCGTGTCGGAGGCGCATCCGGCCATCGCCACATTGAAGGCGCAGTTCCATGGCGTCATTGGCATGATGACTCACGGCCTGATGAGCTTGCCGTTCTGGCTGGCAATTATCGGCGCAGGCACGGCGTACTACATTTACATCGTTAGGCCCGATTTGCCAATCCAGTTGCGTGCGAAGTGGGGCGTGGTGGTGACTATCCTGATGGAAAAATACGGCTTCGACCGTTTCAACGACTGGTTCTTCGCCGGCGGTGCGCGCCTGCTGGGCACAGGGTTGTGGAAGGGCGGCGACGTGGTGGTGATCGACGGGTTGCTGGTGAACGGCTCGGCGCAAAGCGTGGGTCTGTTCTCAACCATTATTCGAAAGCTGCAGTCGGGCTATATCTACAACTACGCATTTGCGATGATTTTCGGGATTTTGCTGTTGCTGTCGATTACGCTGTGGTCGTTGATCGCCTAGCGCATGTATAAAAATATCAAATAAAACAAATACTTAAATAATGTACGCATTACCCCTGCTGAGCCTTGCGATCTGGATCCCGATTTTCTTCGGGCTGGCCGTGCTCGCCACCGGGTCGGATCGCAATGCGTCAACCGCGCGCGTGATCGCTCTGGTGGGCGCGGTGCTTGGCTTTCTGGTGACGATTCCGGTTTACACCGGTTTCAGCACTGAGCTCGGCGGCTTTCAGTACGTGCAAAAAGTCGAGTGGATAGACGCGTTTAATGTGAACTACCACCTCGGCATCGATGGCGTGTCGCTGCTGCTGCTGCTGCTCAACAGCTTTACCACTGTGCTGGTGGTGATCGCGGGCTGGGAGGTCATCCAGAAAAAAGTCGCGCAGTACATGGCCTCGTTCCTGATTCTGTCCGGGCTGATGAACGGCGTGTTCTGTGCGCTTGATGCGTTGCTGTTTTACGTATTTTTTGAGGCGACGCTGATCCCGATGTTCATCATTATTGGCGTGTGGGGCGGGCCGCGCCGGGTGTATGCCTCGATCAAGTTCTTCCTCTATACGCTGCTCGGTTCGCTGCTGTCGCTGGTCGCGCTGATCTACCTTTACTTCGCTTCCGGCGGAAGCTTTTCGCTGCTGGATTTTTACGACACGCCGCTTGGCATGAATGCGCAGATCGCAATCTTTCTCGCCTTCTTCATGGCTTTCGCGGTCAAGGTGCCGATGTGGCCGGTGCACACGTGGCTGCCGGATGCCCACGTCGAGGCTCCCACTGGCGGCTCAGTAGTGCTGGCGGCGATCATGTTGAAACTGGGCGGGTACGGGTTTCTGCGGCTGTCGTTGCCCATCGTGCCAGACGCCAGCCACGCGCTCGCGGGATTCATGATTTTCCTGTCGCTGGTGGCGGTGGTTTACATCGGGCTGGTGGCGCTGGTGCAGACCGACATGAAAAAGCTCATTGCCTACTCGTCGATTTCGCATATGGGGTTTGTCACGCTGGGGCTGTTCATCTTTAATCCGCAAGGTATGGAAGGCGCGGTGATCCAGATGATTTCCCATGGGTTTATTTCCGGCGCAATGTTCCTTTGCGTGGGGGTGTTGTATGACCGCATGCATACGCGCGACATAGGCGACTACGGCGGCGTGGTCAACACCATGCCGGTGTTCGCGGCGTTCTTCATGCTGTTCGCGATGGCCAACGCTGGATTGCCAGGCACCAGCGGTTTCGTCGGAGAGTTCACCGTGATCATGGGCGCCATGCAATCTAACTTCTGGTATGCCTTTCTTGCCGCGACCACGCTGATTTTCGGCGCGGCCTACACACTGTGGATGTATAAGCGCGTGATCTTCGGCGCGGTGGCGAACGCGCATGTGGCTGAATTGAAAGACATCAACCTGCGTGAATTTGTGGTGCTCGGCACACTGGCGGTAGCTGTGCTGGTAATGGGCATCTGGCCGCAGCCTTTCGCCGATGTCATGCACACGGCGGTAAGCGACATTCTGTCACACGTCGCGCACAGCAAGCTGCCGGGGCAATAGGGGTAATCATGCAATACATAACTCCCCTGTGGCCCGCCTTCCCCGAGATTTTCCTGCTCGCCATGGCGTGCGTGATTCTGATCGCGGATCTGTTTATCAGAGACGAGAATCGCGGGCTGACGTATTTCCTGACGCAGCTCACGCTGGCGGGCTGCGCCGCGTTGACCTGGGTAACGGCGAGCAATGAGCCGGTACACACCTTCAGCGGTATGTTCGTCGGCGATCTGATGTCCGACGTTTTAAAGCTCGTCACCTACTTCGGCGTGATTTCCATCCTGGTGTATGCGCGTGATTACATTACGCTGCGTGGCATGTTCCGTGGCGAATTTTTCGCGCTGACGCTGTTCGCCACGTTGGGGCTGATGGTAATGATATCCGCGAATCATCTGCTCACGCTGTATCTGGGGCTGGAGTTGCTGAGCCTGTCGCTTTACGCCATGGTGGCGCTGCAGCGCGATTCTGCACAGGCCACCGAAGCCGCGATGAAGTATTTCGTGCTCGGCGCGTTGGCGTCCGGCATGCTGCTCTACGGCATGTCGATGATTTACGGCGCGGCGGGTTCGCTGGAAGTCACGCGCATCGCTGGTGTGATCGCTGACGACGGCGCAAAGAACGTCGTGTTGGTGTTCGGCCTGGTATTTCTGGCAGCGGGTATCGGCTTCAAGCTGGGTGCGGCGCCGTTCCATATGTGGCTGCCCGACGTGTATCACGGCGCGCCGACAGCAGTCACCCTGTTTATCGGTTCGGTGCCCAAGCTCGCTGCATTTGCTTTTGTGATTCGCCTTCTCGTGCAGGCGCTGGGGGTGGAAGAAATTCAGGCGCACTGGCAACAGATGCTGGCTGTGATGGCGGTGCTGTCGCTGATTGTCGGCAATATCACGGCGATTGCGCAAACCAACATTAAGCGCATGCTGGCCTATTCCACGATTTCGCACATGGGCTTCCTGCTGATTGGCATTTGCGCCGGTGGCCTGAACGGCTACGCCTCAGGCATGTTCTACGCGGTGGTTTACGTGCTGATGAGTTTGGGTGCCTTCGGTATGATTTTGCTGTTGTCGCGACAGGGTTTCGAGGCGGAAAATCTTGACGACTTCAGGGGACTGAACCATCGCAGCCCGTGGTACGCATTTTTAATGCTGCTGCTGATGTTTTCGATGGCGGGCGTGCCGCCGACGGTGGGCTTTTATGCCAAGTTTGCGGTGCTGCAGGCGATCGTCGAGGCGGGCCACGTATGGCTTGCGGTGATCGCAGTGATTTTCTCTCTGGTCGGCGCGTTCTATTATCTGCGCATCGTCAAGCTGATGTATTTCGATGCGCCGGAAGACACCACGCCCATTACGCCGCGCGGCGATGCGCAGTGGCTGCTGTCGGTGAATGGACTGGCCGTGTTGGCCTTCGGTATTTTTCCGCAACCGCTGATGGCCTTGTGTGCAAGCGCCATACTGGCTTCGTTGTAATTTGCCTTCATTGCTGTTCACCGGTGGGAGATGTTCGTGACCAACGATAAAACCGCCGGGCAGGACATGAGCGAAAAGCCGCTGGATTCCCAGACGGTGTTCAAGGGCAAATTGCTGCATGTGAAATCCGACCGCGTGCGCCTGATGAACGGGCACGAATCGACACGGGAATATATCGTGCATCCGGGCGCGTCGATGATTATCGCGCAACCCGACGAAACAACCATCACCCTGATCCGCCAATACCGCTATCCGCTTGACCGGCATTTCATTGAAGTGCCCGCCGGCAAAATCGATCCAGGTGAAGATCCGCTCGATACCGCCAAGCGCGAGCTTTTCGAGGAATGCGGCTACAGCGCCAGTGAATGGCGGCACCTGACCACGCTGCATCCTGGCATCGGCTATTCCAACGAGCGCATTGAGTTGTATCTTGCGCGCGGTATTACACAAGCCGAGCGCAAGCTCGATGAAGACGAATTCCTCGAGGTTATGCACGTGCCCGTGGCCGAGGCGATGATGTGGATACGAGATGGGCGCATCACCGAGGCCAAGGCGGTAATGGCCCTGTTGTGGGCCGAGAAGTTGCTGCGCAAAGAGTGGTAATTACCCGGTCGCCGTTGGCGGTGTATTTTAAAATAAGTAATAAAAACAAATAGTTACGTAACTTCAGGTTGCGTAACCTTCCGTCCCGCAGCCCCCACGACGTTAAACTCCATGGCGCTCTACGCCGCGACGATTTTTCTCAGCGCGTTTTTGTTGTTTCTGGTGCAGCCGGTGATCGCGCGGCAGATTTTGCCGTGGTTCGGCGGCGCGGCGTCGGTATGGGCCGTGTGTCTGGTGTTTTTTCAGAGCGTACTGCTCGCGGGCTACGCCTACGCCGACTGGACCTCGCGCAGGCTCGCCCCGCGTACGCATGCGAAGGTGCATATCGCGCTGCTGGCAGTAAGCCTGCTGCTGTTGCCGATTATTCCCGACGTGCACTGGAAGCCCGGTGCGGACGCGGGCGCAGGCACATCACCCATGCTGGCGATTCTGGGTTTGCTCGGCGTGACCATCGGCCTGCAATATTTTCTGCTGTCGTCCACCAGCCCGCTGCTGCAAAGCTGGTATTGGCGGCGTTACCGGCACGCCGTGCCGTACCGGTTGTTCGCGCTGTCGAATTTTGCCTCGCTGCTGGCGCTGCTGTCGTATCCAGTGGCGATAGAGCCGTGGCTGCGCGGCACCGTGCAGTCCTATGGCTGGTCGGCGCTGTATGCGGTGTTCGCGGTGTTGTGCGCGGCAACGGCGTGGGCGAGCGCGCGGGCGGCAGAGAGTGGCGCGTCTGCGGCTGTGCAAACGCCCGCGTCTGACGACACCCCCGCCCCGCCGTGGAGTGCACGTCTGCCATGGATAATCTATGCCGCGATGGGCTCGTGCCTGCTGCTCGCCATCACCAATCATCTGACGCAGAACATCGCCTCGATTCCGTTTTTGTGGCTGGCGCCGCTGGCGTTGTATCTGATCACGTTTATTCTGTGTTTTGATCATCCGCGTTGGTACGTGCGGCCGTTGTTTGCGGTGCTGATGGCAGCGGCACTGCCGGCGATGGCGTGGTTTACCGAATCGCTCGATTTGCATGTTGCCGCGCCTCTTTACGCCGCCGGGCTTTTTGTATGCTGCATGTTCTGTCACGGCGAACTGTATCGCGCACGGCCCGCGCCCGCGCATCTGACGACGTTTTATCTGATGATTTCCATCGGCGGGGCATTGGGGGCGCTGTTGGTTGCCATCGGCGCGCCACTGTTGCTGAAGGGCTATTTTGAGTTGGGCATCATTCTGGCGGCGTGCGCGTTATTGTTGTTCTGGAACGCGCTGGCGCAACCGCGCTGGGTGGCGGCGCTGGCGTTCGTGGTGGCGAGTGTCACCGCCGGTTTTGTGATCAAGAACGTCACCGAGTACGCCGCCGACGTACGGGTGATGGTGCGCAATTTCTATGGCGTGGTGCGTACGCGGGATTACACTGATCCGTCGCCGTTTCGCGTGATGTACCATGGCAACATCAATCACGGTGGGCAGTTGCTCGGTGAAGCCGTGCGCCGCAAGCCATCCACCTATTTTGGCGAGAGCAGCGGGTATGGGCGTACGTTTGCCAGCCTGCAGGCGTTGAACAATGACGCGCCGCGCCGCGTCGGCGTGATCGGTCTGGGTGCGGGCGCCATCGCGGCCTACGCACGCCGCGGTGACTACTTTCGCTTCTACGAAATTGATCCGCAAGTGGCGGCGGTGGCCATGATGGAGTTTTCGTTTCTGAAGGACAGCCCCGCGCAGGTCGACGTGGTGCTCGGCGACGGGCGTCTGAGCCTTGAGCGCGAATCCCCTCAGAACTTTGATCTGCTCGCCATCGATGCGTTTGCCGGTGATTCCATTCCCATGCATCTGGTCACGCGCGAGGCCATGCAGGCTTACCTTAAACACCTCGCCCCGGGCGGCGCGATGGTGTTTCAGGCCACCAACCGTTTCGTGGACATCGCCCCCGTGGTGGCGCGGCTCGCCAGCGAATTTGGTCTGCAAGCCGTGCTGGTGACCGACGAACCCGAAGGCGCCCATACCAGCAGCGTCGATTACTGGCTGTCGTCGACAGACCAGATCATCGTCACGCGCAACAGCTCCATCTTGAATGCGCCGCCCTTGGCCAAGGCTGCGCAGACGTTGCCGCATGATCCGAATTTCCGCTTGTGGACGGATGATTTCTACAATTTATTCAGCGTACTGAAACGCTAGTGTTTTGCGTCTCTCGTTCGCGGCAATTGGGAGGGCCATGAAGTACGGTGCGGCTGCTCAAAAAATGGGCGCGCCAGAAATTGTTCTGGAAAATCCGTGTCGCGCGTGGCATTTGCCGTACCTGTGCACAAGGTTATGCACAGAATCTGTGTATAACCGAAAAAAGCTGCATGAAAATAAATGCAATAAATCAAATACGTGCGATATCACCTTGTGCGAGCCTGAATGCATTGCCGGTGGCTGGGGCCAGCGTGCCCTGCCAGTGATAAAATTTTCAGGTGGGATTCAGGTAAAGCACAAGAGTGGATGATAGCCAGTGTGGAGGTGAGCATGACCGAGGAGCGCAGAAAGAATATCAATGGACGTCGCAGTGGTGAAGACCGGCGCAAGGGCCGCAGCGCGTTGTATACCGGGCCCGAACGGCGCGCGGTCGATCGCCGCAGCGGTGTGGGCCGTCGTGCGACTTAGCGCTGTGGTCACAGTGACCACTGTAGCTACTGGGGGCGATGTAGCAGGTGTTTGGCCGAAGGATTTCCAATTCGATGCTTAAGCTTGCACTGATTTCTGAAGGGGTCAACACCTGGCCGGTATATGTAGCGCTGTCGCGTGGCTTATGGGCCAAGGCTGGCTTGGCGGTGGAGCTTACTGTCACCGGCTCTTCGATACACCAGCTGGAGCAGCTTAAAAGCGGTGGCTTTGACATCGGTTTCCAGCAGGTCGATCACATTGTTCGCGGTGTCGAGCGCGGTGCGGATTTGTTCATGTTCATGGCGCAATCGCATGCGCCGGTTTTGTCGCTGATGGCGTCGAAGGATATAGGCGGCGTTGCTGACCTCAAGGGCAAGACCATCATCGTCGACGATCCGCGCACCGGTTATTCGCTGCTGCTCAGGCAGTTGCTGTCACGGCACGGCCTCGGCGTGGAGGAGGCGCCTTTCAAGCTGGTGGGCGGTTCGCAGGAGCGATTCGACGCCATGAAGCGCGGCGAAGGCTCGGCGTGTTTTATCAACCCGCCGTTTGACGGCCAGATGCTGGCCGCCGGGTTTAAGCGTCTTGGCGGTTCCAACGATTTCTTTCCCGATTATCCGGGGCCCGCGGCTGCCGCTCGCCGCTCGTGGGCGTGTGATCATGCTGACGAACTTATTGCGTTCATCCGCGGGTTCAATGAGGCCTATGCCTGGCTGGGCAATGATGCAAACCGGGACGAGGCGATCCGTTTGCTGCCGGCGCGCATTGCCATGCCATCTGACGCAGCGGCGCGAGCGCTGGCGCAGGTCTACCGCCAGCCGCGTCCGCAACTGAGCGAAGATGGCGTGCGGCAGGTGATGGCGCTGGTGTGGGCGGCAGAGCAATTCCCCACGCCGATGGGCAGCCCGGCGAAATATTTCGACACCCGCTATCTGCAAAAGGCTGGCGGTTAGGCGCGCACGCGGCTGTCGCAGCGATGGGGCAGGGCAGCCGCGCCAGCGAATTTGCCACTCGACGCTGACGGCGAGGTAGCGAATAATCACGGGGCTGTACTGGCGCTTTTCGCCAACGGGTTGCCAACCAGCGGTCACGGCAGTTATAGATAAAATATTCAATTAAAACAAATACTTAAATTCATGCCTCCTAATCATGGTGGGCAGGAAAAACCGGAAGCAACGAGGAACGGCATGAAATTGAACAAATGGATTTGTGTGACGGCCGTGCTGGCGGCGGGCGCCGTGGCGTATCCGGCGGGGGCACAGGAAAAATTTCCGACAAAGAACATACGCATGCTGGTGCCATTTGCGGCGGGCAGCCAGACGGACATACTCGCGCGCTGGATCGGCGAGGAGTTTCTCAAGAGCTGGGGCCAGCAGGTGGTGGTGGATAACCGCCCCAGCGCCGGCGGCACCATTGCTTCGCAAGTCGTGCTCGACGCCAATGCCGACGGCCACACCATGATGATGGTGTCCACCGGCCATGCCGGCAATGCGACGCTGTTTTCCAAACTGCCGTACGACACGATTCGTGATTTTTCGGGCGTGTCACAGGTGGCGAGTGTGCCCAATCTGCTGGTGGTGGCGCCGAACCTTGGGCCGAAGAATGTCAAAGACCTGATTGCCTATGTAAAGGCCGGCGCCGGCAAGGTGAATTTCAGTTCGGCGGGCATCGGTAGCGGCACGCAGATCAATGGCGAAATGTTCAATCTGGCCGCGGGCATCAAGGCAACCCACGTGCCGTACAAAGGCGCACCCGATGCGCTGAACAATGTCATCGGCGGCAACGTACAATTTAACTTTGCGCCGATTCTTGTTGCGATGGGGCAGGTCAAGGCCGGTCGCGTGCTGGCGCTGGCCGTGAGTACCGCGAACCGCTCGCCGCTTTTTCCCAATGTGCCGACAGTGGCCGAAGCGGGTTTGCCCGGCTTCGATTACGACCAGTGGTACGGCTTGCTGGTTGCCGCAAAAACACCGCGTCCGGTGGTCGACGCAGTGAACAAGGAGGTCGTGCGCATCCTCTCTGCTCCGGAAATGAAGGAGCGCATGCTGACGCAAGGGGCCTCGCCCAAGCCGACGACGCCGGCGCAGTTCGATGCATTTATCCGCGCAGAAGTCAAAAAATTCGCCCCGGTGATTATTGCGTCCGGGGCGAAGGTGAATTGATTCGTGAAATGTGCACGGCGAAACGTGAAACGCGCTCAGTGAACAGTAAATGGTGAACGGTAACTCGATGGGTAAATTGGCTGGGTTGATTGCAGTGTTGTGCACTTGCAGTGCGGTATGGGCACAATCGAAGGACGGTTACCCGAATCGTCCGATTCGCGTGATCACCGGTTCTCCCGGCAGCACCTCTGATCTTTCCGCGCGCTTTGTGGCACAAAAACTCACCGAGCGCTGGGGGCAGCAGGCGGTTGTTGATAACCGTCCCGGTGCGGGCGGAATAATCGGCGTGGAAATCGGCGCGCGTGCGGCGCCCGATGGCTATACGCTGATTGTCGGCCATGTGGGCACGCATGCCAGCGCACAAATGTTGCACAAGGGCTTGGGGTATGACCCGATTCGCGATTTTGAGCCGATTTCCAATCTGGTGAATGTGGCGGTGGTGTTTGTGGTGCACCCGACAGTGCCGGCGAACAACCTCAAGGAATTCGTCGCGTATTCGCAGGCGCAAAACGGCAAAATGAATTATGGCTCGCCGGGCGCGGGCACCAGCGGGCATCTGACGGGTGAACTGTTCAATCTGGTGACCAAGGCGCGCCTCACGCACATTCCGTACAAGGGCGCGGGCTTTGCGGTGACGGCGAATATCGCTAATGAAGTGCAGACGTCATTCCTGTCCACCGCCACAGCGCAGCCACATGTGAAAGCGGGGCGTCTGAAGCCGCTGGTGGTTGCACGCAAGACGCGTTTTCCGGGCACGCCGGATGTGCCCAGTTCGGTGGTGGCGGGTTTTCCTGAACTCGATTCCAATGCCTGGTTTGGCCTGTTTGCCCCGGCAAAAACACCCAAGCACCTGATTTTAAGGGTAAATAAGGAAGTGGCTAACGCACTGAACACCCCGCAAATCCGGGATACGCTGTTGTCGCAGGGGGCGGAAGTCGCGCCCACAACGCCCGAAGCGTTTGGCGACTACGTCAAGGCGGAGGTGGTGAAGTGGACGCGGGTGGTGAAAGAAGCGGGGATCAAGTAAAGCGTGAGGCGTGAAACTTTAGGCGTGAGCCGCAGGCTGGGTAGAGGCGCTTTGTTTGCACGGCGGCCAACCGTGTAGCGATGGCAGGAGCAAGGGAGCGTACTTGGATAAAAATAATTTTAACCGCCGTGATTTTGTAAAGGCTGGCTTGGCTGCCGGCGGGATAGCCATGGCGGGGGCAACACTGGCCAATCGGCATCCGCATCCGCGCCCGACGTCGCTGCAGTATCTCGACCGCAACATGTACCGCAAGCAAACGGATGTGCTCGCGCATTACGGTCAGGGGCAGCACCGCGGCGGCAAGATGCAGATGATGGCCATCGGCGAGCGGCGCTTTCTGTTTCAACAGGGTGATGTAATTGAGGTCACCAACCCGCTGAAGCCGGTGTTGCTGGGGCGCAACGCATTTCTGGGCGGGCAGATCCAGCTCGGCTACAACAACAAGCTCGGCAAGTGGATATTGATGACCGGGCGCGGCTCGCGCGCTACGTTCAGCACGCCGAAGTGGCCGCATGGCAAGTACGACAATCCGCTGTTGATCGACGGCAATATCAAGGAGGAGGGGCTGCGCGGTGTGCGCTTTTACGACGCCAGCAATCCGGAAAAACTGGTGTTGCTGTCGCAGTGGAGCTGCGATCAGGGCGATCCCGCGCGCAAGGTGCAGGAAGGCGCGGGCGTGCATCGCAGCTATTACGATGGCGGGCGTTACGCGTATCTGGATGCCGGGCCGGACAATACGTTTATCAACATGGAGTCGCCGGTTCGTTACTACACGAATTGTCTGCAAGTGATTGATGTGGCCGACCCGTCGCAGCCGAAATTTGTCTGTAATTGGTGGATGCCGGGGCAGCGCAAGGGCGAGGAAGCCGAATACAAAAAATGGGTGGAATACGGCGACAGGGAGTCGTTCACGAGCAAGCACGGGCCGATGTATGTGCCGGTGAAAGTGGAAGATGGCGGCAAGCTGGGTTACAGCTCGTGGGGTTCGTTCGGCATGATCATCCATGACCTTACTGACATCCAGAACCCCAGGGTGGTGAGCCGCTGGCTGCCGCCGGGGCAGAAGCCGGGGGCGATCCATTTTCACACCATCGATATCGCGCGATTGAATCGGGGCTTCGTGATTGCCAATCCGGAAGTGCTTAACCCGGACTGCAATGAGCGCTATCAGCCGATCTGGGTTATCGATGTCAG
The DNA here is from genome assembly GCA_900299145.1 of Betaproteobacteria bacterium. Taxonomy (GTDB): domain Bacteria; phylum Pseudomonadota; class Gammaproteobacteria; order Burkholderiales; family SG8-41; genus UBA5216. Next base: position 104,134 of record OMIN01000111.1, read on the forward strand.
AGATCCGCGCAACCCCAAGCCCATTTCGCAATTGCCAGTGCCGCTGCCACCCAGTGAAGCGCCGTATCGCGATTATTGCGATCGTCGCGGGCGCTTTGGCCCGCACAACCCGCCGCATATGAAAGCGCCGGGCAAGCCACATCCGAATTTCACGGCCTATTCGTTTTTCAACGCAGGATTGCAGTTGTTCGATATTGCTGACCCGGCGAACCCGAAGAACTCCGGCTACTTCGTGCCGCCGCAGGCCGGCCATCTCGATCAATACGACAGCTACCCGCGCGACACCGATAACGTGTTCGTCGAATGGGATCGCAAATTGATGTGGGTGGGTACCGGCACCGGCATCTATCTGATAACCTCGCCGCTCCTCGGTACGCCCACATTAAAGCCGATGAAAGTGGCAGAGTGGGTGTTACCGGGTTTGAATGCGGGGCATACGTAAGTATCTGTTTTAATTAAGGATTTTGTGATGGCTAAAAAAGCGAAAAAGGCCGAGCCTAAAAACATCAAGGCCAACAGCATCGACCCGAAGAAAAAGGTGTCCGCCGCGCCGGATGGCCTGTATGACCCGGCCAACCCCGATCACCGCTGGGATCGTCCGTTGCAGGCGCCGGGCCGCATGCAGGTGGATTTTGAGGAACGCGTGGATTTCCGAAGGCTGCACAACTACCGGCTTGCGCGCACGCGCAATGCACTGGCGCAGTCCGATCTGGGCGCGCTGCTCGTTTTTGACCAATACAATATTCGCTACATTTCCAGCACGGTCATTGGCGAGTGGGCGCGCGACAAGTTGACGCGCTGGTGCCTGCTGACCGGCAATGGCGAGCCGTGGGTATGGGATTTCGGCTCGGCCGCGCGGCATCACAAGATTTATGCGCCATGGCTGCCCAAGAACCATTGTCTCGCCGGCAATGTGGGCATGCGCGGCGCCATCCATCCGAAGGTGGGCCTGTTCGAGGAGGCGGCTAAGGAGATTTACGACATCCTCAAGGCCGAGGGTGTTGCCGATCTGCCCATTGGCATTGACGTGTGCGAACCGCTGTTTCTCTTCGCTTTGCAGAAGCTCGGCCTGAAGGTGGTGGATGGGCAGCAGGTCATGCTGCAGGCTCGCGAGATCAAGAGCCACGATGAAATCACCTTGCTCAACATGGCGGCATCCATGGGTGACGGCGTTTATCAGGACATTTTCGAGGCGCTCAAACCCGGCGTGCGCGAGAGCGAGGTGGTGGCGCTCGCCACCAAACGCTTCTACGAGATGGGTTCGGATTGCGTGGAAGCCATTAACGCTATTGCGGGTGAGCGCTGCAGTCCGCACCCGCATAACTTTACCGACCGGCTGATCCGGCCCGGCGATCAGGCGTATTTCGACCTGATACAAACCTATATGGGTTACAAGACCTGCTACTACCGCACATTCACGGTGGGAAGTGCCACGTCGGCCCAGCGCGATGCCTACAAGCGCGCGCGCAAATGGATGGACGACGCGATCTCCATGCTGAAGCCCGGTGTGTCGACGGACCAAGTGGCGAGAATGTTCCCCAAGTCAACCGAGATTGGTTTCGAAACCGAGATGTCGGCGTTCGGCCTCAATTTCTGTCACGGCTTGGGCATGGGCTTGCACGAGCGGCCGCTGATATCGCGCCTGAATTCGTTCAAGGACCCCTACGAACTCAAGGCCGGCATGGTGTTCGCGGTGGAGACGTTCTGCCCGGCGAAAGACGGTCTATCGGCTGCGCGTATCGAAGAGGAAGTGGTGCTCACGCCGAGCGGCGCCAAGATCATTACGTTATTTCCGGCGCAGGAATTGCCGATTGCAAACAAATACTAACTGCGTAAGGCGTGAAGCGTGAGGGGTGAGGCGTAACCACGACACTCCCGCGCCTCGCGCCTCACGCCTCACGAGTTTCCAATAATGGATACCACAAAACCCATGACCCTAGGCTATGACATCCGACTTGAGCTCTACAGACTGCAGCTCGACCTGCGCTATTGTGAAAAGCGCGCGTACGATCTTTTTTTGCAAAATCTGATCAAAGGCACCAGCCATTTATCGCTGGGGCAGGAGGCTATTGCCGCCGCGTTCGGCGTGGCGATGCGTCCGGACGATTTGACGTTTTGTACTTATCGAGGCCACGCGCATACCCTGGCGCGCGGCGCATCGATGGAAGGCGTGCTGGGCGAATTGATGGGGCGCGAGTGCGGTCTGCTTGGTGGCAAGGGTGGCTCAATGCATTTGACCGATGTTTCCAAGGGTGCGATGGGCAGTTATGCCATCATCGGCGCGCATCTGCCGGTGGCGGCGGGCGCCGCGTGGAGCGCACAGTATCGCGGCAGCGGGCAAGTGACCGTGTGCTTTTTTGGTGACGGCACCACCAACATCGGCGCTTTTCACGAGGCGCTTAATTTCGCGGTGATCTGGAAACTGCCGGTGATTTTTGTGTGTGAAAACAATCTTTATATGGAGTACACACCGATCAGCAGCGTGACTGCGGTAGAGCATCCAGCGGCAGACCGTGCGGGCGCCTATGGTCTGGAAAAAATTGTAGTAGACGGCAACGATGCCGACGCGGTGTACCGCACGGCGGTGCAGTACCTGGAGCGCGCGCGTAGCGGCGGCGGACCGGCGTTGATCGAATGTATGACTTATCGCCATAGCGGCCATTCGCGCGCCGATCCCGGGCAATACCGGCCGCCGGGGGAACTTGATCGCTGGCTGGAGCGCGATCCACTCAAGATTTACCGTGAACGGTTGCTGGGGCTTGGCATCGTTGAGGCGACGCTGAATGATCTTGAGGCGGAATCGATGCGCAAGGTGGACGCGGCGACGGAGACGGCGAAGGCTTCGCCTGCGCCGGCGGTAAGTGAAATCGACAAAAACGTTTGGGCGGACGGGAGCACGGCATGGCGGAACTAACCTATCGCGAAGCGGTGGCGGCGGGCATCGCACAGGAAATGCGGCGCGATGAAAACGTGGTGTTTCTGGGCGAGGACATCGGTGCCGCTGGCGGCGTGTTCAAGGCCACCGTCGGATTATTCGAGGAATTCGGCCCGCGCCGCATTCGTGACACGCCGATCTCTGAACAGGCGATTTTGGGCGCGGCCATGGGTGCGGCCATGACAGGGTTAAAGCCCATCGCTGAAATCATGTTCTCGGATTTTCTGGCAGTGTGCTGGGATATTGTGGCGAATGAAATCGCCAAGGCGCGGTACATGACCGACGGGCAAATTACGCTGCCGCTGGTGATCCGCACCGCCAACGGCGCGGGTTCGCGCTTTGGCGCGCAGCACTCGCAGTCAGTGGAAAACTGGGCGATGGCTATTCCCGGCATCAAGGTGGTGGCGCCGGCGTTTCCCGCCGACGTTAAGGGATTGATTGCAGCGGCGGTGCGCGACCCCGACCCGGTGCTGGTGTTCGAACAAAAGTCGCTGTATCCGTTCAAGGGCGAAGTACCCGACGGCGAGCTGGTCGATCAACTCGGCAAGGCGAAGGTGCTTCGGCACGGCAAGGATTGCACCATCGTCGCGCTGGCGCTGATGGTGCACCGCGCGCTGGCGGCGGCGGAGATACTGGAGAGGGAACACGGCATTTCCTGCACGGTAGTGGACGTGCGCTCGCTGGTGCCGCTGGATACGGTGACCATCCTCGCGGAAGTGGCAAAGACCGGACGCCTGGTAACGATTGAAGAAAATCCGCGTTTGTGCGGGTGGGGCGCGGAGATCGCGTCGATCGTCGCCGACGAAATTTTCTGGGATCTCGACGGCCCGATCATCCGCATCACCACGCCGCATATTCCGCTGCCGTCGGCGGATCAACTGGAAGACAACACCATACCGTCGGTGGAGCGCGTGGTGCGGGAGATACGCGAGAAGATTGATTGAGGGTTGTTGTCCTTGCGGGTTTACATTGGCAATTACAAAATTCCGGGCGAAGCATGAAAAACTCGCCATGTCTTCCCGCTCTGCGAGCAGCGGCATTGCGGCTCGCCTGCGAACCTTCTGCGGGGATGACGGTGGCGGTGACGCGGATTTGTGATCTGTGAGAATTTAAATGTATAAGTATTTGATTTTATTGAGTTTTTATTTTTTCGCCATTTGCGTATCGCCGGCACATGCCATCGACACCATTCTCGTCAACGGCAAAATCATCACCGTCGATGACCGTTTCGCCATCGTGCAGGCGTTGGCTATCAAGGATAGACGCATCGTGGCTGCCGGCAGCAATGCTGAAGTGCAAAAGCTGGCGACTGCCACCACGCGCGTAATCGATGTGAAAGGCCGCACGGTCATTCCGGGCCTGATTGACAACCATTCCCACTGGGTGCGTGCAGCCGAGCACGATGAACTGCGTCTGGACGGTGTGACCTCGCGCAAGCAGGCATTGAAGCTGCTGGCGGAGCGCATCGCCAGGGCCAAGCCCGGTGAGTGGGTGGTTTCTCTAGGCGGGTGGTCCGAGGAACAGTTTCTGGATGATGCGCGCGGCTTCCCGCTGGCGGAACTGGACCAGATGGCGCCCAATAATCCCGTGGTGTTGCAGGCGATTTACCGCCATAGCTATCTGAACAGCGCTGCGCTCAAGGCCGCCAACATCGATGAGACCACGCCCAACCCGCCGGGCGGCGTGATCGAAAAGGACGCCAATGGCAAGCTGACTGGTGTGGTGCGAGAGGCTGGCGGCGTGGCATTTGTCGCGGCCAAAGTGCCGCTCAAGGCCCGCGACGCGTGGCTGGATAACACGCGCAAGCTGGTGACCTATCTCAACTCGATGGGCATCACCGCCTGGGGTGACGCCGGCGGGCGTGGCATGGGCGCTGCGCACTACGAGCCCTACAAGGTGCTGGCGGACCGCGATGAGCTGAATGTGCGCGTGTTCTGGACGGTCATCCGTCAGCCCTCGACTGTTGAGCAGGCTGACAAGGTGGTCGCCGAGATCGGCACATTCAAGCCGTTTCAGGGTAACGAATATTTTGAGAACATCGGCTGGGGCGAATCGGTGTATTCGCAGGCCACCACGCAGTTGTTGCGCGTGCAAAAGGCAGTGTCCCCTGAGCCGCTGGCGCAAATGAAGCGCATCGCCGCGGCGTTGGCGGCGCGCGGGGTTTATCTCAATTCGCACGTGGAGATGAATGGCCCCATCAACCAGTTCTTGGAGGCCTACGAGGAAATCCAAAAAATAAATCCAATCAAAGGGTTACGGTGGTCATTCTCGCACCTCGATCAAATCGACGAACCGCAACTGCAGCGCATGAAGCGGCTGGGCATGACTGCGCAAATCCATTCGCGACCGCTGATACAGGGCGTGTTGATGCATAAGGTGCACGGCGAGGCGGCTTGGGACATGCCGCCGTTTCGCCGCGTGCAGGATAGCGGCATTGTTTGGGGGCTGGGCTCGGACGCGACGGCTGTGACAACCTCCAACCCTTTCTACACGCTTAGCTTTGCGATCACCGGCAAGATGGTTGGTGGCCATCATGTCAACCGCCAGAGCATCACGCGAGAGGAAGCGCTGATTGCGCATACGCGCAGCAATGCCTTCATCCTGTTCCAGGAGGCGAATATCGGATCGTTGCAGAAGGGCAAGTACGCAGACCTGCTGGTGCTGGACCGCGACTATATGACGGTGCCCGCTGATGCCATCAAGGATCTGAAGCCGGTGATGACCATGGTGGGTGGCAAAGTGGTGTTTGAAAGGCCGTAAGGAGGAAAGCGTGAGGGGTGAGTTGACGGTTGTGAGATGCGTTGGTGCGGTCGCGCTACTGTGCGGGGCGCTGATTGCGCACGCCCAGGCAGACCTTGTCTTGCACAACGGCAAGGTCGTCACCGTCGACGAGCGTTTCAGCATTGCCCAGGCCATCGCCATCAAGGGCGAACGTATCGTCGCGGTGGGGGCTAACGATGCCGTGTTGAAGGCTGCTGGTGGCGGCGCGAAACGTATCGACCTGCGGGGCCGTACGGTGATTCCGGGGCTCATCGACAACCATGCGCACTACGCGCGCGGCTCTCAGCATTGGGGTATCGAAGTGCGTTGGGACGGTGTGACCTCCCGCAAGGCAGCGCTTGAGAAAATTGCCGAACGCGTCAAAGGCGCGCGCATCGGCGAGTGGGTTGTGGTGATGGGGGGCTGGTCATATGACCAATTTACGGATAGCCAGACGCCGTTTGCGCGCGCGGAGCTTGACGCCATCGCACCCAATAACCCTGTGGCGTTGCAATACATCTACGTCAACGGCGTGCTCAACACGCGAGCCATGGCAGAACTCAATATTGCTGATGCGGGGTTCAAGGCACCGGGAACCACCGTCGAGCGTGATTCCACGGGTGCGCCTACGGGCATCCTTTCCGGCGGCGGCGTGTCGAGTTTTTTCCGCAACAAGATTCCCATGGGCAATGCCGAGCAGCAGGTGGAAAGCGTCCGTACGCACCTGCGCGACCTCAACGCCATGGGGCTGACGACGTCAGTGGATTGGGGCGGCTACGGCTTCACGGAAGACTGGTACGAGCCCTTTCGCGTGCTGCACCGGAAAAACGCGCTGACGATGCGGGTGTTCCACGGCACCTGGTACAACACCACAAGCGCCGCGGATGTCGACAAGGCGGTGGCGCAAATCCGCACGCTCAAGGCATTCCAGGGTGACGACATGATGGATCGCATCGGCTTTGGCGAGACCGTGTTGTTGCCCCTGCACGACAATCCGTCCTCGCGCGGCACAAAAATTTCCGCGGAGAATCTTGCCCTGTGGCGGCGCGTGGTCGAGGCGGTGGCGGAGCGGCGCATGCATCTCTCGGTGCATGCCAATCAGCGCGAGTCGCTGGATGCCTTTCTGACGCAGATCGAGGACATCAATCGCACGCATCCCATTCGCGGCTTGCGCTGGTCGTTTGCGCATGTGCGGCAGCTGTCTACCAGCGATATGGAGCGCATGCGCAAGCTCGGTATGGCGGCGCTGGTGCATAGTCAGGCGACAATATCGGGACAGATTCTGCAGCGCATTCACGGCGAGGCGGCGCTGGATCAGCCGCCCGTGCGCACGGTGCTGGAAAGCGGCATTCCGTGGGGGCTGGGTTCCGATTCCAATGGCGCCGCGCCGTCCAACCCGTTCTACACCTTGTGGTGGGCTGTCACGGGCAACATGCTGGGCGGCAAGCCGTCGTTGCGCCAAACCATCAGCCGTCAGGATGCGTTGATCGCGCATACCCGAAACAACGCGTACTTTGTATTCCGCGAAGGCGACATTGGCACTTTGCAAAACGGCAAGTACGCCGATTTGTTGGTGCTGAGTCACGATTACCTCACCGTACCCGCGGAGCAGATCAAGGACATCACGCCCGTCATCACCATGGTGGGTGGAAAAATCGTTTATGAGGCCGTGAGCAAGTAATGAACATCATCATGCCGCAGCTTGGCGAAACCGTCGCGGAAGGCACCGTGACCAAGTGGCACAAGAAAGTGGGCGACACCATCAAGGCCGACGAGGCGCTGTTCGACGTCGAGACCGATAAGGTGAGCACGGAAATTCCGTCGCCCGTAGCGGGCGTGGTTTCTCAGTTGTTGATCGCCGAAGGCGCGACCGCCAAGGTCGGCGTGACGATTGCGGTGGTGACTGAAGCGGGCAAGGCGCCGGCGCCGTTGCCCGGCCCGGCTGCCACCGCCAAGGCTGAATCGGCAACCGTGGCCCGCGCTGCCGCGCCCGCACGTGACGCCCGTACGCGAGTCAGCGCGGCCGAGCGCCTGTCGCCGGTAGTGCGGCGTCTGATCGCCGAACGCAATCTGGATGTCAGCCGTATCAAGGGCAGCGGGCGCGATGGCCGGGTCACGCGTGACGATGTGGTCGAATACATCGCCAGCGGCGGTGAGACGGCACGCGTGCAAACGCCAGTGGTGGCTACTGCGGCTGCCGCGGTTCCTGCATCGCCTATGGCGGCTGTGCCGGCTGCCGATACCCCTGTATCGGCGCTCGCGCCGATTGCGGTGCAAGCCATGTCCCCGCCGGGCGAGTTATTGCCGCTCAACCCCGTGCGCAAGCGCGTTGCCGAGAACATGGCCAAAGCGTGGGCTGCCGCACCGCATGTGTTGCAGGTGGCCGAAGCGGATTTTTCGCGCGTGGTGCAGGTGCAAAAACAGCAGGGCGAAGCGTGGAAGGCGCGCGAAGGCTTTGCGCTCACGTTCATGCCGTTTATTACGCGCGCCATTTCCGTCGCCCTCGGCAAGTTTCCAAAACTCAACGCCACTTACACGCCGGAAGGGCTGCGGCTAAACAAGCGCATCAATATTGGCATTGCCGTCGATCTGAATTTCGACGGCCTGATGGTGCCGGTGGTGAAGGATGTGCCGAATAAATCATTGCCGAAAATTGCTCGTGAAATCAATGACTTGGCGCTACGTGCCCGCGTGGGCCAGTTAAGGCCCGATGATCTGGCCGAAGGCACCTACACCATCAGCAACAACGGCGCTTTCGGCACCGTGATCACCGCGCCGATTATCAACGTGCCGCAGGTGGCAATTCTGTCCACGGATGCCGTGCGCAAAAAGCCCGTGGTGGTGGAATCCGCCGAGGGAGACACCATTGCCATACGGCCGGTGGGCGTGCTCGCGCAGTCGTTCGACCATCGTGCGGTGGACGGCGCGTATTCGGCAGCGTTTTTGCGAGAAGTGAAGACGATCATTGAAACGCGGCAGTGGGCACAGGATATGCAGGCCTGACCGCTGTGTTGAGTTTATTTTTGAATGAGGAAACATCATGTCCGTGAAGATAGGCTATCTGCTGCCCACCCGTGAATCCATCATGGAAGGCCGGCCTGAAGCCGAACCGCTGTTGAATCTGGCCGAGCGCGC
>OMIN01000112.1 GCA_900299145.1 Betaproteobacteria bacterium
AGGTTACGTGAAGCTCGACAACAAGGCCAATGCTGCGTATCAGCTGTATGGCCTGAGCTCCAACCGCAACGGCGAAGATCAAAGCGCCTTTGCATTGGCCTTGGATCACCGCTTCTAAGCAATACGCGGTTAGCAGTATCCTTAAACGGGCGCCACATGAATTGTGGTGCCCGTTTTTATTTGGGCTGACCCGGGTATAGTGGCCCTTACGCCGAGCGGGCTGCGATCATGCCATCGAACAGGCGTTCGAGATCGCGCGTGAACGTTGCGGTGTCAAAATAGGGTGCCGAGGCGCGTGATTTTTCAAGTGCCGTGCGAGCACTTTCCAGCCGCGCATTGTCCATGGCCAGTTGTTGTGCCAACTGTTCGTATTCCACGATGGAGTGGCCCACCAATTCTGGCGCGCCAGCCGCAGTCAGGATACTACCCGACCCCCGTGCGGCGAAGGTATCACCAGCGCACGCTACGGCCGGGCAGCCGCACCACAACGCATCGTTTAGCGTTGTATGCGACGTATAGGGAAACGTATCCAGTGCAAGATCTGCTACCCGATAGCGCGCGAGATGCTCGCTGTAACCCCGCCGGGGCGCAAACACAATGCGTTCTGCAGCGATGCCAGCCGCCTGCGCAAGCACCACAAGATTGCGATTTGCGGTGGCGCCGCCATCGACCAGCCATAGTACGCTGCCAGGCGCCTGTGCCAGCAGACGCAGCCAGACGGCGTAGACCTCTGGCGTGATTTTGTAGCTTTGGTTGAAACAGCAGAATACAAAGCCTTTTTCGGGCAGGCCATACTCGCGCCGCGTGAGCGGCTCAGCCACTGCGCGTTTGCGGTCGACGGGCTGGTAACAGTGCGGCATGCGCAGTACGCGCTCGCTACAGGTGGCTTCTTCGCCGGGACGGATAATGTAGGGGTCAGCAATCAGGTAATCCACAAAAGGCGCGCCGGTAGTGCCCGGATAACCCAGCCATGTGACCTGAATATCGCAGGGCCGACGCGCCATGATGGTGATGCGGTCACCAACGGTATAGCCCTTGATATCGATCAAGATGTCGATCCCGTCACTGCGTATCCGTTGTGCGGCGGCGTCATCGGTGTCATAAGCGATATCGACGAAATGCTCGCACGCGGCCACCACGCGCTTGCGCATCGGGCTGCTGTCTTGTGGCCCGTGCGAATAGGCGAATATTTCAAAGCGATTGGTATCGTGATGTTCCAGCACGTCGGCGATCAGGTACGCGGCGGCATGCTCCTGAAAATCCGACGACAGATACCCCACCCGTACGCGGGCATGTTCGCGCGCGGGGCTCGCCGGCATTGGCTGAATATCTTTGAACCGTTGCGCTGCCCATCCCCTGGTGTAGGTTAACTGCTGGTGCGCGGTGATCGGTTCACACAGCAGCCAGAACGGACTGCCCAGCGCCGCTTCACTGTCGATACGCGGCGCCAGCGCTTGCCACGCGCGTGCCCATTTGTCCCAATCGCATTGCACGCGATATTGGTAGGCGAGCATGCCGAGCAGGCCGCCATTGCCGGTGCGTTCATAACCCGTCTCGAGCAACGGCACGGCAAGTTCCGGATAGCCGCGCACGCCCTGCAGATTGGCCAGCGTGACGTATGCATCGGCGGCGTCCGGGTTCAGCGCCAGCGCACGCTTTGCCAGCGGCTCGGCGTCATCCCGTTTGCCGCTTTCAAACAACGCATCAGCGAGCGCCATGATCGCGCCCCGATTGTCCGGTTCGGCGGCGAGCGTAATTCGCAAATGTGCGACGGCTTCATCCACGCGGCCCAGCGCGAGACACGATGCGGCAAGCCCTTCGTGCGCGGCGGTGTAATCCGGCGCCGCCTGCAGAGTCGCCAAATACTGCAAACGCGCTTCGTTGTGGCGTTGCGATCTCGCCAGCGCATGCGCCAGGTTGTTGCCCGCCGCCGGTAACCGCGGGTCGATATCCAGTGCGGTGCGGTATGCCGTGAGTGCGCTTTCCAGTTCATCGCGCCGCTCGCGCGCGATACCCAGATTGACCCACGCTTCGGCATGGCGCGGCGCGCGAGCGATGCATTTCTCAAACCACTCTGTTGCCGTAACTATATGATTTGATTCAAGAAAAATCACGCCGATATTGAACAGCGCGTCGGCATTGCCCGGCGCGAACGCAAGGGCTGATTCAAACGCGCGGCGTGCCGCATCGCTATCGCCTGCCATGTGCAGGGCGCGCCCCAAATTCATCTGACAATCGGCATCGCGCGGCGCCAAGGCAGCGGCGCGTTGCAGCACACTCACTGCGTCAGTGGCCTTATTTTGTTCCAATAGCGACAGACCAAAGCGCATCACCACCACCGCTGGCGCACGTGGGTGCGCGGCTGCCTTGCGCAGCGCTTGCTCCGCCTCGCCAAAGCGGCGTTGCATGAGGTAACACAAGCCTAAACTATCGAGCGCCATGGCGTTGTTGGGGTCGGAGCGCAGGGTGATTTGCAACGGCGCTTCCGCTGCGCGTGCTTCACCGGCCATCAACCGGACCATGCCCAGCAAGTAATTGGCCTCGGGATTCGCAGGCGCGCGCGCAAGTACTGCGTCAATCAGTACCTGCGCACCCGGCGCATTGCCGTTTTGCAGCAGCGTACGTGCGCGCGCAAGTTGATCGTTGGGATTTCGGGCCATGTCGAGCGAGGTGAGCGGAGATGTCGAGCACGCATTATAGACGTGGCACGGCTTGGACAGCGCCGCGTATCCCTCCTAGAATCGCCCCATGCCATATCAACGTCTTGTCCAAACTGTCGCGACGCGACCATGAATGCATTGAAGCTGCAGCAAGCCGTCCCGTGTTTTCAGCAAGGCGATTTTTCCGGCGCGCGGCGCTTGTGCCAGCAGATTTTGCGGCGGGAGTCCGCCAACGCAAATGCGTGGCATCTGCTGGGGGTGGCGTGTCTTTCGGCGGGAGATGCCGTTGCCGCGCTGGAAGCGCTAAAGCGCGCGCGTACTTATGCCCCGAACGATGCGGCAATCGCTGAAAACCTTGCAGTGGCGCATCTGGCCGCCGGACAGGCGCCTGCCGCTGAACTGCTGCTACGCCAGCTAATCGCCCGTGGCGATTCAAAGGGTTCCGTGCATATGCGTCATGGTCTTGCCTTGCATCAATTGGGACGGCTGCCAGAAGCGGAGAAGGCGTTGCGGCGGGCAATGCAGACCGAGGTTGGTGAGCCCGACGTTTATCTGAATCTGTCGAATGTGCTGGCAGCCGCCGGGCGGATTGACGACGCGCTCGAGATATTGGATGGCGCATTGCTACGATGGCCGGGGCATCGGGATGCACACTACAACCGAGGCACGTTACTGCAAATGCAGCGGCGTTTTGAGGAGGCCGCCCAGGCCTGCGAAGCCGCGCTGGCGGCGGATCCGCTGTATCTGGACGCTTGTAATAATCGTGGTGTGGCGCTGGAACATCTGGGCCGCCTCGACGAAGCCGCTGCCTGCTACCGCAAGGCCCTGACGATCAATCCGAGCAGCGCGCATGCACTAAGCAATCTGGCGAAGGTGCTGCGGGCGCAGGGGCGCCTTGACGAAGCCGCCGACTGCTGCCTGCGCGCGTTGCAAGCGGACGCCAATTTTGCCGACGCGTTGCTTAACCTCGCAGGGGTAAGGGCCGAACAGGGTGATACTCCGCAGGCGATACAAAGGTATCAGCAATTGCTGGCTGTCGCGCCGCAAGACGCCGATGCGCACTTGTCGTACGGCATGCTGTGTTTGGGCTCGGGGCAATTTTCCGAAGGCTGGCGGCATTATCAGTGGCGGCCGCAGCGCCGGCAGATGCTTGCGGCGGGCGTGGCGCTGACCGAATGCTTGCCGGCGGATTTGTCCGGCCAGCGGCTGTTGTTGATTGGCGAACAGGGATTGGGTGACGAGGTGTTTTTCCTGCGTTATGCGCCGTTACTGCGGGAACGCGGCGCGCGTCTGCTGGCGTTTTGTGATGCCAAGATTGCCACGCTCGTTGAGCGCACCAACTTGTTTGAGCACATCGCAACCCATGGTGGCGTGCCACCCCCGGCCGATTGGCGCGTGGCGATGGGCGATCTGCCGCTCGTGACAGGTGCCTCGGCCTGCGCACAGCCCTTGCAGCTTACCGCATTACGTGCACGTACCGATGCCCTGAGTGCAAGACTCGCCGCATTGGGACCACCGCCGTATTTCGGCCTGACTTGGCGCGCGGGTACCCCGCCAGAACAGCAGATCGGACGCATCGATCGCGCACTGTTCAAGCACGTGCCCATTGAGCTGCTGGCCGAGGCGCTAAAGCCCGTACGGGGTACTTGGCTGGCCCTACAGCGATTGCCGCACCCTGGGGAACTGGACAGCCTGAAGGCCGGTATGGCGTGCGAGATCCACGATTTCTCGGCGCTGAATGATGATCTGGAGGACATGCTGGCGTTGCTCGGTCTGATCGACGACTACGTGGGGGTAAGCAATACCAATGTGCATCTCATGGCGGGTGTGGGCGGTCGTGCGCACGTGTTGGTGCCGAATCCACCAGAGTGGCGCTGGATGACTGACGGCGAGGTATCGCCTTGGTTTCCACGCTGCCAGATCTACCGCCAGGCGATAGGAGGTGACTGGTTGGGTGAGTTGGCGGCGTTAGTGCGTGATATGCTACTAAGCTCGGCTAAAAAAAATTGATATAAAACAAATACTTATCATGATCCCTGTTTACATAGGCTACGACCCCCGCGAGGCCGTTGCCTTCAGTGTGCTGGCGCACAGCATCCACGCGCGTGCGAGCCAGCCGGTGTCGATCGCGCCGCTGATGTTGTCGCAGCTTGCCGGGGTACTCACGCGCGAGCGGCATGCCCTGC
>OMIN01000113.1 GCA_900299145.1 Betaproteobacteria bacterium
ACCGTGACAGATTTTGCGAGGTTTCGCGGTTTATCCACGTCGGTGCCACGCAACAGCGCAACGTGATACGCCAGTAACTGCAGTGGCACCACGTGCAATATCGGCGATAGCGCGCCAGCGTGACCGGTGAGTTCTATCGCATGCATCGCCGGGCCCTTCTGTATTTTTGCGCCCTTGTCGGCGAACACATATAACTCGCCGCCACGCGCACGCACTTCCTGCAAGTTGGATTTGAGTTTTTCCAGTAGTTGATCGTTCGGCGCAACGGTAATCACCGGCATGGCCTTATCCACCAGCGCAAGTGGCCCGTGTTTCAATTCACCAGCGGCATAGGCTTCTGCGTGAATGTAGGAAATTTCCTTCAGCTTTAGCGCGCCTTCCATGGCGATGGGGAAGTGCAAGCCGCGGCCCAAGAACAGCGCATGCTGTTTTTTCGTGAACCGCTTCGCCCACGCCGCGATTTGCGGCTCCACCGACAGCACCGACTCCATGGCACGCGGCAGGTGCCGCAATGCCGCCAGCAACTGCTTTTCGTCTTTCTCGGTAAGCCGCTTGCGTTGTTTGGCCAGCACCAGCGTCAGCACGAACAAAGCCGCCAACTGCGTGGTAAAGGCCTTGGTCGAAGCCACGCCGATTTCCGGCCCAGCGCGCGTGAGGAAACGCAGCTTCGACTGGCGTACCAGCGCCGATTCCGGCACGTTGCAGATGCTCAACGTGTCGGTCAGCCCCAGGCTCTGCGCGTGTTTCAGCGCCGCCAGCGTGTCGGCGGTTTCACCCGACTGCGAAATGGTGATCACCAGCGTGTTGCGCACCGGCGCGGAATCTCGGTAGCGGTATTCACTGGCGATTTCGACGCTGACCGGTACCCCGGCAATAGCTTCCAGCCAGTAGCGCGCAATCAGCCCGGCGTGATAGCTCGTGCCGCAAGCAAGTATCAGTATGCTATTGATTTTATTAAATACTTTTTCAGCGGCCGTGCCAAACAAATTCGGCTGCAGCGAGCGTGCAGTCATCACCATTTCCAGCGTATTGGCGATGGCGCCAGGCTGTTCGAAAATTTCTTTTTGCATGTAGTGGCGGTAACGGCCAAGGTCACTCGCGTCCGCGCTTAACTGGCTGCGCATGACCGGGCGTTTTGCCTTCTTGCCGCCGGCATCGCGGATCGCTACGCCTTCAGGGCGCAGCTCCACCACGTCGCCTTCCTGCAGATACACCATGTTGCGCGTGCGCTCAAGAATTGTGCTGGCATCCGAGGCGAGAAAATTTTCGTTCTTGCCTTTCTCGCCTAGGCCCACCAGCAGCGGCGAACCTTTACGCGCGCCCACCACTACGTTCGGCTCGCGGTTCGACACGAAGCCTACCGCGTAGGCGCCTTCCCATGCCGCACTTGCTTTTTGCACAGCGTCGAACAGCGACAACCCGCCCGCCACCAGCGAGTGCACGTGATGCACCATCACTTCGGTGTCGGTTTGTGAATTGAACTGGTAGCCCTTGGCCTTCATGCGCGTGCGCAGGGCTTCGTGGTTTTCGACAATGCCGTTATGCACAATGCCAATTTCAAGACCGCCGCGCACGGAAAAATGCGGATGGGCGTTGACTTCCGAGGGCACGCCATGCGTGGCCCAGCGCGTATGCGCAAGTCCCGTGAACGCGGTGACGCGCTTCTTGCCGGCCATGGCCTCAAGCTGTGCCACGCGCCCGGTGGAACGCAGCCGCACGAGGTGTTCGCCAGCAACATAGGCGATGCCGGTGGAATCGTAGCCGCGGTATTCGAGTTTTTTGATGCCGCTGATTAAAATGTCCACGCTGTTACGAGTGGAGGCCGCGCCTACAATACCGCACATGGGTTAACCCTTGCTGATTTTGACCGGACGCTTCCAACCCGGCACGGACATTTGTTTGGCACGCGACAACGTGAGTTGATCTGCCGGCGCTTCGCGCGTGATGGTCGCGCCTGCACCAATCGTCGCGCCACGCCGCACGGTGACCGGCGCCACCAGTTGCGTATCCGAGCCGATAAATACATCGTCTTCGATTACCGTACGATGCTTGTTCGCGCCATCGTAATTGCAGGTGATGGTGCCGGCGCCGACGTTGACGTTGCGGCCCACGGTGGAATCACCGATGTACGTGAGATGGCTCGCCTTGGTGCCGTAGCCGATGTCGCTCGCCTTGACTTCGACAAAATTGCCGATGTGCACTTCGTCAGCCAACTGCGTGCCGGGGCGGATGCGCGTGTACGGACCGATGCGGCAGTTGACGCCGACGCTGGCCTGCGTGAGATGTGAAAACGGCTCGATGATAGTGTTGGCCGCGACGGTAATGTTGTTCAGCACGCAATGGGCGCCGATGCGCACTCCATCGCCCAGTTCGACCTTGCCTTCGAATACACAGCCGACATCGATGGATACATCGCGTCCACAAGTGATGGCGCCCCGCACGTCGAAGCGCGCGGGGTCGGCAATCGCCACGCCCTGTTCCAGCAGCTTTGTAGCGAGCCGCTGTTGATACACACGTTCGAGTTGCGTGAGCTGCGCGCGGTTATTGACCCCTTCCACCTGCGGCGGATCGGAGCAGAGTATGCCTTCGACGGGCACTTTATCTTTCAAGGCCATCGGCAGCACGTCGGTGACGTAATATTCTTTTTGCGCGTTGTTGGGCTTCAGCTGGCCGAGCCATTTGCCCAGTTTCGCCGTCGGGTAACAAAAAATGCCCGTGTTGATTTCGCGGATTTTGTGTTGCGCGCGAGTGGCGTCTTTGTGTTCGACTACGCATTTCACTTTTTTGCGCGCATCACGAACCACTCGTCCGTAGCCCGTGGGATCGTCGAGCAGTGTGGTCATCATCGACACGCGATTGACCGGTCCGTCGATGAGCGGTTGCAATGCCGCCGGCTGGATCAGGGGCACATCGCCCAACAATACCACCGTTTTTCCGCCGGGCGCGAGTTCGGGTACGGCTTGCTGCACCGCGTGGCCGGTGCCCAATTGCGGGGACTGATTGACAAACACGATATCGGGTGCGGCGGCGGCTTCGCGCACCAGCGCGGCTTCATGGCCGGTGACGACAATGATTTTGGCCGGCGATAGCGCTCTTGCGGCATCCAAGACGTGCGAGAGCAGCGGCCGCCCGGCGAGCTTGTGCAGCACTTTGGGCAGGTTGGAATGCATGCGTTTGCCCATGCCCGCAGCCAGGATAACGACGTTTAATGGGCTTGCCTTTGACATGGCGGAATTATCGCACAGCGGGGTTAAAGTGTTTTGAGATGTACGTCACAAGCGCCTGTTTTTGCTCAGCATTTGCAAAGAGACCGGTCTTCGTCCGACGCCATAAAATATCATCTGCCGTGAGTGCCCACTCGCAGCGTAAACCGTAGTCGACTTCGCGGGCATACAGGTCCGCGCCGAAGTGTTCTCCGCATTGGGACAGCTCCGCCGCGTCACCCAAAACTTCGCGCACCGCGCTGCCGTGCCGGGCTGTCAGCGCGGCAAGGTATTGCAGCGGGAAGCCGGGGCGTTCGTCGTGCAGCGCCCGCGTGTAGTCGCGCAGCGACAACGCGCGAAGATCGCCGCCGGGCAAATAGGCATTAGCCGTCCAGGCAGGGCGCATGTCTGGAAACCACGGAGCTAGTTTTTCCAGCGCGTGTTCAGCGAGCCGGCGATAAGTGGTGATCTTGCCGCCGAAAACGGACAACACCGGTGCTTTGCCGGTGTCGTCATCAATGCGCAAGGTGTAATCGCGAGTTACCTTGGAGACGTTTTTTGCGCCGTCATCAAAAAGCGGCCGGATTCCAGCGTAATGCCAAAGCACATCGGCAGGCTTGATCGTGCGCGCGAAATAGCGGTTCGCGGCGCGGCACAGGTAGTCGATTTCTTCCGGGCTGGCTTCGCAAGACGCAGGGTCGCCGGTGTATTCAACATCGGTTGTGCCGATCAACGTGCGGCCTTCATAAGGGTAGACGAATACCACTCGCCGGTCGTCGTTTTGCAGAATGAAGGCGTGTTCTCCGCCGAACAGTCGCGGGACAACAATATGGCTGCCCTTGACCAGCCGTAAACCGAAGATTGTGGGTAAGTGTATGTTTTGATTGATAAATTGTTTAGCCCACGGGCCGGTTACATTGGCCAGTGCGTGGCATGTCACGATGGTGGGATTGGCGCTTTCGGGCTGCAACGTTACACGCCAGCGTTCTCCGTCTCGCGTCGCTGCCGTGCAGGCGGTTCGCGTGAGTACGGTTGCGCCGAGTTCGACTGCGGCCCGTGCGTTAGCGATGACCAACCGCGCGTCGTCCACCCAGCAATCTGAGTAAATGAAGCCTTTGGCAAGCCCCGGCTTGAGACCGTCGTTATAGGGCGCAGAACGCAGGTTGATGCCGTGCGAATCAGGCAGCGTGTCACGGCGGGCGAGGTAGTCATACAGGAATAGGCCCGCGCGGATCATCCACGCCGGGCGTAGTTCGGGTACATGGGGCATCACGAAGCGCATGGGGCGAACAATATGCGGCGCGGCGCGCAGCAGCACTTCGCGCTCGGCCAACGACTCGCGCACCAGACGAAATTCGAATTGCTCCAGATAGCGCAGGCCGCCGTGCACGAGCTTGCTGCTTGCTGACGACGTGTGTTGCGCCAGATCGTGCTGCTCGCACAACAGCACTTTGAGACCGCGGCCCGCCGCGTCGCGCGCGATGCCAACGCCGTTGATGCCGCCGCCAACGACCAGCAGATCGACTTCGTTTGGAATGGGGTTCATGTTGCTAGCTTAGCGCGCTTGCGGGATTTATTGCAGTTGCACCGGCCCAAAACAAACGAGGCAGCACGCGGCTGCCTCGATATATAGAAATGCTTTTAAATCAATGCTTTGCGCGCAGTTTCCGTATTGCTGCCAGTTGTGCCGCGAGCATCGCAAACTCGGCTTCGAGGGTGGCGATTTCTTCCTTGCTTTGTGCATTCTTGCGGGCTTCTTCGGCCTGCTTCAGGGCTTCGCTGGCTTTGGCTTCGTCGAGATCTTTTCCGCGAATCGCGGTATCGGCGAGCACGGTCACCAGTTTGGGCTGCACTTCAAGTACGCCGCCCGCGACGAATACAAATTCTTCATCAGCGCGGCCCGGCACTTTAATGCGCACCGCGCCCGGCTTGATGCGCGTGATCAGCGGGGTGTGGCGCGGGTAAATTCCGAGCTCGCCCGCTTCGCCAGGCAGCACCACGAACTCCGCCTCGCCGGAATATATTTGCTCTTCGGCGCTGACGACATCGACGTGCAGGGTGTGTGCGGCTTCGGCCATGATGATTGCTTATCGTCGGTCTGTTAGTTACTGCATGGTCTTGGCTTTTTCGAAAGCCTCTTCGATGCCGCCAACCATGTAGAAAGCCTGCTCCGGCAGCGCATCGCATTCGCCCGCAACGATCATCTTGAAGCCTTTAATGGTGTCTTTGAGCGACACGTATTTGCCGGGCGAGCCGGTAAACACCTCGGCGACGCTGAACGGCTGCGACAGGAAGCGCTGAATTTTGCGAGCACGGGACACCGCCAGTTTGTCTTCGGGCGAGAGTTCGTCCATGCCCAGAATCGCGATAATGTCGCGCAGCTCTTTGTAACGTTGCAACGTCGCCTGTACCGAACGCGCCCCTGATTAGTGCTCTTCTCCCGCCACGTGCGGATCAAGCTGACGGCTGGTGGAATCCAGCGGATCCACCGCAGGATAAATACCGAGCGAGGCAATATCACGCGACAACACCACGGTCGAATCGAGGTGGCCGAACGTCGTCGCAGGTGACGGGTCGGTTAAGTCGTCGGCGGGCACGTACACCGCTTGAATTGAGGTGATGGAACCGGTTTTGGGTGAGGTGATACGTTCCTGCAGGCGGCCCATTTCCTCGGCCAGCGTCGGCTGATAGCCCACGGCGGACGGCATACGGCCGAGCAGCGCGGATACTTCCGTGCCGGCCAGTGTGTAACGATAAATGTTGTCGACGAAGAACAGCACGTCGCGGCCTTCGTCACGAAACGCTTCGGCCATGGTCAAGCCGGTCAACGCCACGCGCAGGCGGTTGCCCGGCGGCTCATTCATCTGGCCGTATACCATGGCTACTTTGGATTTCGACAAATCCTTTTCGTCCACCACGCCGGCTTCCATCATCTCGTGATAGAAGTCGTTGCCTTCACGAGTGCGCTCGCCCACGCCAGCGAACACCGACAAGCCAGAGTGCGCCTTGGCGATGTTGTTGATGAGCTCCATCATGTTCACGGTCTTACCCACGCCCGCGCCACCGAAGAGACCCACTTTACCGCCCTTGGCAAACGGGCAAACCAGATCGATAACCTTGATGCCGGTTTCGAGCAGGTCTTGCGACGGGGAAAGCTCCTCGAACGTCGGCGCCTTCTGGTGAATCGACATGGTTTTGTTGGCGTTGACCGCACCGCGTTCGTCGATCGGGCGGCCGAGCACGTCCATGATACGCCCGAGTGTCGCGGGGCCCACCGGCACCGAAATCGGCGCGCCGGTGTTGCTGACCATCATGCCGCGGCGCAGGCCGTCAGAAGAACCGAGCGCGATGGTGCGCACGATGCCATCGCCCAACTGCTGCTGCACTTCGAGCGTCAACTCGGTGCCTTCCATTTTGAGCGCGTCATACACACGCGGCATCTGGTCGCGCGCGAATTCCACGTCAATCACCGCGCCGATACATTGAACGATTTTGCCTTGGGCCATGTTGGTTCCTGATTCTTAGCTAATTCGGTTAGACCGCCGCCGCGCCGGCGACAATTTCAGACAATTCCTTGGTAATGCTGGCCTGCCGTGATTTGTTATAGATCAGCGTCAGTTCGTCGATCACGGTCGCCGCGTTATCCGATGCCGCCTTCATCGCGACCATGCGCGCGGATTGTTCCGATGCCATGTTCTCGGCCACCGCTTGATAAATCAGCGATTCGACGTAACGCGTGAGCACTTGGTCCAACACCACTTTGGCATCGGGTTCGTAGATGTAATCCCAATTCCCCGTGGGCGCGCCGATGGCCTCGCCCGACAATGGCAACAACTGTTCCATCGTCGGCTCCTGCTTCATGGTGTTGATGAAGCGGGTGTTGAATATCATCAAGCGGTCGAAGCGATCGTTGGGTGTAGCCATCCAGCATGACCTTCACCGCCCCGATCATTTTTTCCATTTGCGGACGATCACCGAGGCCAACCACATTCGACACGATGTTGGCGCCCAGGCGCTGCATGAAGCCCAGGCCCTTGTTGCCGATTGCGCAGACTTCGATTTCCTCGCCCTGTGATTCCCACTCCTTCATCTTGTTCATTGCCAGACGCAGGATGTTGGTGTTCAAGCCCCCGCACAACCCCTTGTCGGTGGTGATGACAATGATGCCGATGCGCTTGACCGTATCGCGGCTCACCAGAAACGGATGCCGGTATTCCGGATTGGCGTGGCTGATATGCGCGGCGACGTTGCGGATCTTTTCCGCGTACGGCCGCGCGGTGCGCATGCGATCCTGTGCCCGGCGCATCTTGGAAGCTGCCACCATTTCCATCGCCTTGGTGATCTTGCGCGTGTTTTGCACGCTCTTGATCTTGGTGCGGATTTCCTTGGAGCCTGGCATGTTCTAGCCTAAACGGTAATATTACGTAACTATTTGTTTTAATTGAATATTTTAGAACGAGCCGTTGGCCTTCCAATCCTTGACCGCTTCGTTCAACTTGGCTTCATCGTCCTTCGACAAATCCTTGGTGTCCTCGATACGCTTCACCAGATCGGCATACTTGCTCTTGATGTAGTCGCGCATGGATTTTTCCGCCGCCAGCGCTTTTTTCACATCGATGTCGTCGAAGAAACCGCCGTTCACCGCAAACAGCGTCATGGACATTTCCCACACTTGCAGCGGCTCGTATTGCGGCTGCTTCATCAGTTCCGTCACCATGCGCCCGCGCTCCAACTGCTTACGCGTGGTTTCATCAAGATCGGACGCAAACTGCGCGAAGGCCGCCAACTCGCGATATTGCGCGAGGGCCAGCCGCACGCCGCCGCCGAGACGTTTGACGATCTTGGTTTGCGCCGCGCCACCGACACGCGACACCGAAATGCCGGCGTTAATCGCGGGGCGGATACCGGCGTTGAACAAGTCGGTTTCCAAAAAGATTTGGCCGTCGGTAATCGAAATCACGTTGGTCGGCACGAACGCAGTCACGTCGCCGGCTTGGGTTTCGATCACGGGCAGTGCAGTCAGTGAACCAGTTTTACCCTTTACTTCGCCTTTGGTGAAGGCTTCGACGTAATCGGGATTCACACGCGCGGCGCGCTCGAGCAAACGCGAGTGCAAATAGAACACGTCGCCGGGATACGCTTCGCGGCCCGGCGGGCGGCGCAGCAGCAGCGACACTTGACGATAAGCCCAAGCCTGCTTGGTCAAGTCGTCATAAATAATCAGCGCGTCCTGGCCGCGATCGCGGAAGTATTCGCCCATGGTGCAGCCGGAGTAGGGTGCGATGAATTGCATCGCGGCAGACTCGGAGGCGGTCGCGGCAACCACAATCGTGTAGGCCATCGCGCCGTGTTCTTCGAGCTTGCGGATCACGTTTTTGATCGAAGACGCCTTTTGACCGATCGCGACGTAAATACAAATCAGGTCTTTGCCTTTTTGATTGATAATGGTGTCGATCGCCACCGCGGTCTTGCCGGTTTGACGGTCACCGATAATCAGTTCGCGCTGGCCGCGGCCCACGGGCACCATGGCGTCAATCGACTTCAACCCAGTTTGCACAGGCTGGGAAACAGATTGGCGTGCAATAACGCCCGGCGCCACTTTTTCGATAACGTCCGTGAGCTTGGCGTTGATCGGACCTTTGCCGTCGATGGGCTGGCCCAGCGAATTCACTACGCGGCCAATCAGTTCCGGGCCGACCGGCACCTCAAGAATACGGCCCGTGGTTTTTACGGTGTCGCCTTCGGAAATATGTTCGTATTCACCCAGAATCACCGCGCCCACCGAATCGCGCTCAAGGTTCAACGCGAGACCGAAAGTGTTTTTCGGAAACTCCAGCATCTCGCCCTGCATCACGTCCGCCAGCCCGTGAATGCGGCAAATACCGTCGGTCACCGAAATCACGGTGCCTTGCGTGCGCGCTTCGGTGGTGCCGGCGAGGTTCTGAATGCGGCTCTTGATGAGTTCGCTGATTTCGGAAGGATTCAGTTGCATGGTGGTTGCTCCGGGTGCTGCTTATGTTCTTGGTAATTAACTCAGTGGGCTAACGCCGCGGCCATGGCGTCGAGTTTGCCGCGCACGGTTCCGTCGATAACTTTGTCGCCGACCACGATTTTCACGCCGCCAATCAAAGTGCTGTCGGTTTCAACCGTGGCGGTGACTTTGCGCTGGAATTTGGCTTCGAGCTGCGCGACGAGCTGTTTGACCTGTGCGTCGTCCATGTTCAGCGCGGAAATAATTTTAGCTTCCAGTACACCTTCTTTTTCGCGCTTCAAGGATTCGAACTGGGCGCGGATCATCGGCATCAGATCAAGCCGGCTGTTGGCCACCAACACCTGCACGAAATTACGTGCTTCACCGGACAACCGGTCGCCGATGACGCCGAGCACCAGCCCTTCGAGCTGCTGCGCGCTCACGTTCGGATCGGTAATGCACGCCTGCACGCGCGCATCGGCCACCACGCCGTCGATATTGGCGAGTGCATCCGCCCACGCGGGCAGGGCATTGGCTTCGTTCGCCAGCTTATAAACAGCTTCGGCGTAAGGGCGGGCGACGGTGACGGGTTCGGCCATGGTGTCGGTTTACAGAGGCTAATTCAGCGGCTGAGACGAGTTACAACTGCTTTTGCACATCGGCGAGGATGTCGGCATGTGCCTTGGCGTCGACTTCGCGCTTGAGGATTTTTTCCGCGCCCGCGACCGCCAGAGTGGCGACTTGGGTGCGCAGCGTTTCCTTGGCCCGCGAAACTTCCTGCTCGATTTCCGATTTTGCGGCGGCTTTTTCGCGTTCGCCTTCGGTTTTGGCTGCGGTCTTGGCGTCCTCGATCATCTGGCTCACGCGCTTTTCCGCTTGCGCGACGATTTCACTGGCGCGGGCACGGGCCTGCGCGATGGCTTCGTCGGCCTGTTTGGACGCGTTTTCCAGCGACTTCTTGCCTTCCTCGGCGGCGGACAAGCCGTCGGCGATTTGCTTTTGCCGCGCTTCGATGGCCTTGATCATCGGCGGCCATACGAATTTCGCGCAGAAAAACACGAAGACGAAGAACGTGACGACCTGAGCCACCAACGTTACGTTTAGGTTCATGTGCTTCCCCTGCGGGAACGGTTAAAAACGACTACTTGAGGCTGGCCAGCAGCGGGTTGCCAGTGGCGAACCACAGCGCCAGACCCACGCCGATAATGAACGAAGCGTCGATCAGGCCCAGCAGCAGGAACACTTTCGCTTGCAATTGCGGCATCAACTCGGGCTGGCGTGCGGCACCTTCCAGAAAGCGGCTGCACATAATGCCCACGCCGATACACGCACCCGCGGCGCCCAGGCCGATCATCAGGCCGATACCGACGCCGGTATACGCCTGAACCATCGCGATCAATTGCATCTTGTCCATCACTTGCTCCTTTTATAAAATGCCAATAAAAACAGATAGTTACAGAATTTATACTTGGTTAGTGCGATTCGTGAGCCATCGCCATGTAGACGACCGTGAGCATCATGAAAATGTAGGCTTGCAGCGCCACGATCAGGATGTGAAAAATCGCCCAGCCCAGCGCCAGCACACCGCCCGCCAGCTGCCCCACCAAGCCGGTGGCGGCCCACATCCACAGCAGCATGAAAATGATTTCACCGGCGTAAATGTTGCCGTATAGCCGCAGTGAATGTGACAGCGGCTTGGAAACGTACTCAACCAGATTGAACAGGAAATTCAACGGCCACAGCAGGATGTTGGTGCCAAAGGGCGAACAGAACAGTTCGTGAATCCAGCCGCCGATGCCTTTGACTTTAAGGTTGTAGAAAATCATCAACGCGAATACCGATAGCGCCAACGCAAAGGTGGTATTGACGTCAGACGTGGGCACCGGTTTCCACTCGTGCTGATGCAGCGCGTACTCTGTAAACGCCGCGGCAATATCCACTGGAATGAAATCCATCGCGTTCATCAGCAGCACCCACACGAACACGGTGAGAGCGAGCGGCGCCACAAAGGCGCGGTTGCCGTGGAAAATGCCTTTAACCTGATCGTCGACAAAATCGAACAACATTTCGACGAAAGCCTGGCGCTTGTTGGGGATGCCGGAGGTCGCGCCGCGCACAACCCACCACAAAAAGCCAAAACCTATAACCGCCAAAACCAACGCGGTCAGAAAGGTATCCAGGTGCAATGTCCAGAACGGCCCGTCGCCCAGCGAAATGGTACGATTGGTGAGATGATGACTGATATAGCTGGTCGGAGTTAACTCTTGTCCCGCGGCGGCCATCTTGAGGTCTCGTTGACGGTTCTTTGACGATTGCTATTTAACGACTAACTATTCTTTTACAACTATCGCCGCGCGGAACACCAGCACCGACACGACAAACGACAAAAACAACGCCGGGTGGACGACATCCTTATAGGATGTAAGCGCCGCGCCCAACAAAAACACGATCAGAAGGATACGAACCCCTTCCGCCCTGAACAGCGTACGCAGGGTGTTCCCTGCTGTTCTTATGCCGCCACCAGAAATCAGCAGGGCGTAAGCCAAATCCGCTATTTGGTTAACCACTCCCCCCAAAATCGCGGATATCGCGCTGTGCGGCCCGGCCCAAAGCCCGGCGCCCAGTGCGACTACGGCCGTGGCGTAAACCTGCCAGCGCATCACGGTTCGTAGGGGCTTGCTCGAAATTCGTGTAAACAACACGTGAACCACTTTCACGTCACAACACGGTTCAATATCTGAAAAGCCAATCGAGCAAACTCATTGATTGTACTCGGTTTTGTGCCGCCGGGTCAACTTGCTGCGGCGCAATAACTCATGCCGTCAAAGAATCAGCCCCGCAGTTTTTCGATCACCGCGTCCAACTGATCGAGACTACCGTAGCTCACCATCAACACGCCGCGCCCTTTGCCCTGCTGTTTGATGCGCACAGCCGTGCCGAGCTTTTGCGCGAGCTCTTCCTGCAGCCGCTCGACATCGCGATCCACCGCGCGCGGCACACGGGGCTTGGGGCGCGCGATAAGTTCGCTGACGCGCTTTTCGACCTCGCGCACGGAAAGCCCCTTGGCGGCGATTTCGTTGGCGAGCTCAACCTGTTTTAAGGCGGGTAGCACCAGCAGTGCGCGGGCATGGCCCATATCGAGCCTGCTTTCACCGAGCAAATCTCTTACCGGTGGCGCGAGTTCGAGCAGGCGCAGCAGGTTTGTAACAGCCGTGCGCGAACGGCCGAGGGCTTCGGCGGCGCTTTGATGGGTGAGACCGAATTCGTTGGTCAGGCGCTGGATGCCCTGCGCTTCTTCCAGCGGATTCAAATCCTCTCGCTGGATGTTTTCGATCAGCGCCACGGCCAGCGCCTGATTGTCCGCGATGCTGCGGATTACCACTGGCACCGCCTGCAATCCCGCCATGCGTGCGGCGCGCCAGCGGCGCTCGCCGGCGATGATTTCATGTTTATCACCAGCCACCGGTCGTACCAGTATCGGCTGTATCACGCCTTGCGTCTTGATGGATTCGGCGAGTTCTTTCAGCGCCTCCTGATCCATACGCGTGCGCGGCTGATATTTGCCGGGCTGAAGCTGGTCGACGGGAAGCTCGCGGGGCGTATCACTGCTGGCGGGCGGTTGCGGCTGCGCCGCCGGCTCGTCGCCGCCCAGCAATGCATCGAGGCCACGGCCCAAGCCTTTGAGTTTCGCCATGATTGTTACGCCACCGCTGCGGGAGCGGCGGCTATCGTCTGGCGGGTCAGCATTTCCCCCGCCAGTGCGATATACGCTTGCGCGCCCTTGGACGCTTTGTCGAATTGCATCGCCGGCAAGCCGTGGCTGGGCGCTTCGGCGAGACGAATGTTGCGCGGTATCACCGTGCGATACACCTTGTCGCCGAAGTGATCGACGAGTTGTTGCGACACCTGTTGCGCCAGGGTGTTGCGGGGATCGTACATGGTACGGAGCAGCCCTTCGATTTCCAGTGAAGGATTCAGATGCGCGCGCACTTTTTTCACCGTCTGCACCAGATCGGATAAACCTTCCAGCGCATAGTACTCGCACTGCATTGGAATCATCACCGCGTGTGCCGCCGTCAGGCCGTTCACCGTGAGCAGATTCAACGCGGGTGGACAATCGATCAACACAAAATCGTATTCACTGGTGTGCGCGGCAATGGCCTCTTTCAGGCGCGTCTCGCGGTGCTCGATATCGACCATTTCCACTTCGGCGCCGGCAAGATCGCGGTTGGCGGGCACAACGTCGTACGCGTCGTCACCCGAACGCACGCGCGCCTCTGCCAACGATTTTTCGCCGAGCAGTACGTGATAAACGCTGGCCGCCAGCGTACGTTTGTTGATGCCGCTGCCCATGGTGGCGTTACCCTGCGGATCCAGATCGATCAGCAACACGCGCTGTTTGGCGGCGGCTAGGCTGGCCGCGAGATTGACGCCGGTAGTGGTTTTACCGACGCCGCCTTTTTGGTTGGTAATGGCTAGGATGCGCATGGGGGTTCCGGGGATTGCCGCTTTCAGGCTCTCTTAGGTGCTTTTAGGCCGCTTTCAGAAAAACCAGATGCCGCTCGGCATCGAGGCCGGGTACGTCGAGTTTGGTGACGCCGGTGGTCACAAAACCTTTATTCAATTTGCCGATCTCACCAGTTGGGTCGGCGCCCTTCATGGCGATAAGCTGCCCACCTGGGGATACCAAATGCCCCGCCAATGCTGCGAATTCTTTCAGTTCGGCGAATGCCCGCGAGAGCACCACGCGAAGTATTTGTTTTGATTGATATTTTTCTACTCGCTCACACACGACGGTGACGTTAGCCAGCCCTAACTGCATTTTCACCTGCCGCAGAAAAGTGGTCTTTTTATGATTGCTGTCCAGCAGCGTGACTTGGACTTCGGGCAAAGCCAACGCCAGCGGAATGCCCGGTAACCCGGCACCGCTGCCGACATCGAGGATCGCTTTCGCCTCACGCACGTGCGGTACGACGGCAAGGCTGTCGAGCAAATGGTGTGTGAGCATCTGTGCTTCGCCACGCACCGCCGTGAGGTTATAAACCTTGTTCCATTTGTGCAGGAGGGCGAGATAAGCAAGCAGTTTTTCCTGCGTCGCGGCCGGCAAATCAAGATTCAGCTGCGACAGTCCCTCGGCCAGTGTGATAGCACCCATGCGTCAGGCACTCTTGCGCAAACCGGCAAAGCCGCGTTTGGCGTAAACCATCAGCACGGAAATCGCTGCCGGCGTAATGCCGGAGATACGCGACGCCTGGCCCAGCGTTTCGGGCTGATGTTTGGCGAGCTTTTGCCGCGCCTCGATGGAGAGCCCGGTTATTTTCGAATAGTCGAGATCCAGCGGCAGTTTCGTGGTTTCGTGTCCGGCGCTTTTTTCAATTTCCTCACGCTGGCGCTCGACGTAGCCATGATACTTTGCCTGGATTTCCACTTGCTCGGCCGCTTGCGCGTTTTCAATGGCGGGGCCCGCGCCGGGCAAGGTCATCAGGGATCCGTAGGTCACATCGGGCCGGCGCAGCAAGTCGAGCAGATTGTATTCGCGCTCAATGGTTTGACCGAACACGCGCTGCTGGTCGGCTTCGGTGACGATTCGCGGATTGATCCACGTCGATTTCAGCCGTTCCTGTACACGCGCGATGCTTTCACGCTTTTGCTCAAACGCAGCCCAGCGGGCAGCGTCCACCACGCCCAACTGGCGGCCGATATCGGTGAGCCGCAAATCGGCGTTATCTTCGCGCAGCGACAAACGATACTCCGCGCGGCTGGTAAACATGCGATAAGGTTCCGACACGCCGCGCGTGATCAAATCATCGACCAGCACGCCGAGATACGCCTCGTTGCGTTTGGGGCACCACGCATCGCGGTCCTTCACCGTCAATGCGGCGTTCAAGCCCGCGAGTAAACCCTGCGCGGCGGCTTCTTCATAACCGGTGGTGCCGTTGATTTGCCCGGCGAAAAAGAGGCCCTCGATGGCCTTCGTTTCGAGCGAGCTTTTCAGGCCGCGTGGATCGAAATAATCGTATTCGATGGCGTAACCAGGCCGCGTGATATGCGCGTTTTCCAGCCCCTTGATCGAGCGCACCAGTGCATGCTGCACATCATACGGCAGGCTGGTGGAAATGCCATTTGGGTAGAACTCGTGGGTCGTCAGGCCTTCCGGCTCGAGAAAAATCTGGTGTGAATGCTTATCAGCGAAGCGCGTGATTTTGTCTTCGATCGACGGACAATAACGCGGGCCGATGCCTTCGATCACGCCTGTAAAAAGCGGCGAACGATCCAGCCCCCTGCGAATAATGTCATGCGTGCCTTCGTGCGTATGCGTGATCCAGCACGGTAGTTGTGGCGGATGCTGTTCGCGCGAACCCAAAAAGGAAAACACCGGCACCGGATCGTCGCCCGGCTGTTCCGTCATCACCGAAAAATCTATGCTGCGGCCATCAATGCGCGGTGGCGTGCCGGTTTTCAGGCGGCCAATGCCCAGTGATCCGTTGTTACCGCTACTCCATTCACGCAGCCGGTGAGCCAGCGTTACAGCGGGCGGATCGCCGGCGCGGCCCGCTTGGTAATTCTCAAGGCCGACGTGGATCCGGCCCGCCAGAAAAGTGCCCGCCGTCAGCACTACCGCGCGCGCGCGGAACTTGACGCCGATTTGGGTAATGACTCCGCTTACCTTGGCGCCATCGAGAATCAAATCATCGACGGCTTGCTGAAAGATATTCAGATTCGGATGATTTTCCAGCCGCCCTCGCAGCGCCTTGCGGTACAGCACGCGGTCGGCTTGTGCGCGCGTAGCGCGTACCGCCGGCCCCTTGCGTGAATTGAGAATACGAAATTGAATGCCCGCTTCGTCGGTCGCTGCGGCCATCGCGCCACCCAGCGCGTCGACTTCCTTGACCAGATGGCCTTTGCCGATACCGCCGATCGACGGGTTGCACGACATTTGACCCAGCGTTTCTACACTGTGCGTCAGCAGCAAGGTCTTGCAGCCCATGCGCGCGGCGGCAAGCGCGGCTTCGCTGCCGGCATGCCCGCCGCCAACAACAATTATATCATATAAATCAATATGTTGCATTATTACATGCCGCGCGTCGAGGTACGCATTATAGCGAAGTCAGTAAGTACTTTAAAGCCAAATTCGCTATTCACTATGCGCGAAGAGACTTCGCATCGAGCCATGTTTCACGTGAAACATTTGAGGCAAAGCGCTTCGGCCGTACTTACTTCCCGATGCAGAAGCGGGAAAAAATCTCGCCCAGCAAATCATCCGGCGTCACTTCGCCAGTGATAGACATCAAGGCTTCGTGTGCCAGACGCAATTCCTCGGAGAAAAGTTCCTGCCGTGATATCTGCTCGGCCGCCCGCCCAACACCAGCGTACGCGGCGCGCAATGCGACCAGATGCCGTTCGCGCGCCATGAAAATGCCTTCGGCCTCGCCGCGCCAGCCAATGGCATCCGCAATGGCGCTGTGCAAGGCATCAATACCGTCGCCCGTTTTGGCCGACAGCACCACTGTGTCTTCCAGTCGGCCTGCATCCCGCTTCGCCAGATCGCACTTGTTATACACCCTTAACCAGCGCAGATGTGGCGGCAGCTTGCCAGCAATGGCTCTATCCTCACTGGTTTCGCCTTGGGTGGCGTCTATCACCAGCAGAGCCAGGTCGGCCTTTTCAATCGCCGCCCACGGGCGTGCAACGCCAATCTGCTCTACGGCATCTTGGGTTTCCCGTAAACCTGCTGTGTCGACCACATGCAGCGGCAAACCACCAAGGTTAATACTCTGCCGGATAGCGTCGCGGGTGGTACCCGGAATTTCCGTGACTATGGCCACTTCCTCCCCGGCCAGCCGGTTGAGCAGGCTGGACTTGCCCGCATTGGGCCGGCCTGCAAGCACGACCACTGCGCCTTCGCGCAACAGACTGCCTTGGCCGGAGGCGTCGATCAAATGCGCCAGCCCTTTGGACAGCTCGTTAAGCCTGTGCGATTGGTCTACCCGCGTCGGCCCGTCAATTTCCTCTTCAGGGAAATCCAGCGTCGCTTCGGTCAACGCCCGCAATTCGGTCATCTGGCGGCCGAGCTGGTTCACTGCCGTTGAAAATTCGCCATGGACGGAGCGTTGAGCGCAGCGCGCCGCCTCTTCGGTGGCAGCGTCGATGAGATCGGCCACGCCCTCGGCTTGGGCCAAATCCATCTTGCCATTCAGATAGGCGCGTTTGCTGAACTCCCCGGGCTCGGCAAGCCGCGCACCCAATGCCAGACAGTGCTTGAGCAACCGCTGTAAAACCACGGGCCCGCCGTGGCCCTGTAGTTCCAGCACATGCTCGCCGGTGTAGGAATTCGGGGCCGGGAAACTGAGCGCCAGGCCCGTGTCAATGACGTCGCCGGCATTCCCGGAAAATTGGCTCAGCGTCGCCAGCCGCGGGATCAGCGGCTTACGGCAGATAGCGGCAATCAGTGTTTCGAGGTTGCCTCCCGATAGCCGCACTACGCCGATGCCCGCGCGGCCCGGCGCTGTGGCAATGGCAGCAATAATGTCTTTGTCGCTGGAAGCCATGCCGTCACCTATGTTTCACGTGAAACATTACGGCAATAGCCAAGCTACTTCTTGGCGGGCTGCCCGCCTTCGATCTGCTTATTGATATACCACTGCTGCCAGATTGACAGAATGTTATTCACCAGCCAGTACAACACCAGCCCTGCTGGGAAGAAGAAAAAGAAAATACTGAAGGCGATAGGCATGATTTTCATCACCTTCGCTTGCACCGGATCCGGCGGCTCAGGATTCAGCTTGGTCTGGATGATCATCGATGCGCCCATTAACACCGGTAAGATGTACCACGGGTCTATCGCCGACAAATCGGTAATCCACCCATAAAACGGCGCGTGGCGCAATTCAACCGCTGCCAGAATAACCCAATAAAGTGCAATAAAAACAGGCATTTGCACCAATATTGGAAGACAGCCCGCCATGGGATTCACTTTTTCCTTTTGGTACAGCTCCATCATGGCTTTTTGCATTCGCTGCCGGTCGTCGCCATAGCGATCCTTCAACTGCTGCATTTTCGGCGCAATGACTTTCATTTTCGCCATGGCCTTGTAGCTCGCTGCCTGCAACGGATAAAAAGCCGCCTTGATCAACACTGTCAGCAGGATAACGGCTATGCCCCAGTTGCCAGACAACGCATACATCCACGTCAACACCATAAATAACGGCACAGCAATTACCGTCAACATGCCGAAATCCACCACCAGGTCGAGGCCTGGCGCCAGTTTTTCGAGCGTTTTGGTGTCCTGCGGGCCGGCATAAAGCGGCGCCGCGATCACACCCTTTTGCCCGGCCGGAATCGCAGCACCCACCACCTTGACGCCGACGGCGTAGAACCCGCCATCCAACTTGGTCGTATAAAACTCTCGCTGGGCCTTTTCCTTCGGCAGGAACGCACTAAGGAAATAGTGCTGGATCATCGCCACCCAGCCCTCGTCCTGCAAACCTTTGCCATACGGCGTTTTGGCTTTATCAATATCGTCAAAAGCGACCTTCTGGAATTTTTCGCCCTTGGTATAAACCGCTGGCCCGGTATACGTCGGCAACATTGCAGAGTCGCCCTCCGGCGGCTTGCGGTCCCGCACCAGCTGAAAATAGCCGTAAGGCTGGAGCGGTTTGTCCCCGCCATTGGTGATTTCATAATTTACGTCGATCACATAGCTGCCGCGCGTGAAACGATACACCTGCTCTACCTTTATGCCATCCGCATCAGGCGCGGTGAGGCGCACTTCCAGTTCCTTATCCCCCTCCTTGAACGAATAAGCCCGGCTGCCAGAAGAATAAACGGCATGGTGATTGGGCAACCCCATCTGCCCGATCAAGCCCGATTGCGCGACATACACGTTGTCAGCATTGCTCTGAAACAGCACGAAGTTCTTGCTTTTGTCCAGCGTACCCTTGTGCTGCTTGAATTCCAGCCGGCGGATGTCACCGCCGCGTGTGCTGATTTGAGCGCGCAATACATCGGTCTCGACATTAATGATTTCGCCGCCCGGCGCAATGGCGGCACTGGGCACCGCCGAAGGGGCTGCGGGGGTTACGCCGGCAGTCCCCGCGGCAGCGCCACCCGGCGCCGGGGGCACGGGCACACCCGCGCCTTTGTCACTCTTGGCGCCATCCGGGGCACTGGGCACGCCCTTCACCGCGGTCTGCACGGCAGGCGTCGCTGCCTTTTGATCGCGTTGCCAGCCTTCGATCAGCATGAAGCTGGAAAACACAAATACGAAAAACAATATGAGCCGCTGGGTATCCATGATTTACTTCTTGGTATCGGCCAAATGTACAACCATACGGGAGTGATGCTAACGAGCGCTCCGCCGCGACGTGGCAGCGCCCACTTGCCCACTGGCGCCACTAGTGCCACCAGTGCCGCTACTACCAAAGCGCGCGCCAAGTTTATCCAGCAACCGCTCCAGCTCCTGGCGCAATACGCGATTGCCCTTGCTGCGCAAATTATCTTTTAACTGCACGACGATATCGACTGCGGGCAATCCGGGCTGCCTTGCCCGAAACGCTTCGCGCGCAATTCGCTTACCCCGATTACGATCCACCGCGCGCCGCGCCGACTTACGGCTGGCGATGAGACCAAGCCGCGCCGCTCGTTGCCCCGACGTTTCGGCGCGCAGCAAAAAATGCGCCCCACTTAACCTGAGAGATCCCGCCAGCACAGCCTTGAACTCACTTGGGCGAGTTAGCTTGACGGCGTTAACGCGCAGCTTATACGCCGCCACGGGCTGCAATAAACTCAACTAAATCAGATACATATAAATTAATCCGGCGCCGCACCGGATAAGACTAAAGCCAGTTGGCGGTCAAACCGTCAGTGCCGCGCGGCCTTTGGAACGACGCGCACGTATCACCGCGCGTCCACCACTGGTTTTCATACGGGCGCGAAAACCGTGCGTCCGCGCGCGCTTGATTTTGGAAGGCTGATAAGTTCTTTTCATGATGACCCCGTAATTCCATTTCTATCCATCGTTGACTCTGCCTGCGACATGTGCCGGCTACACCGCCGTCATTGACCACGCAGACATAATCCCAGCACACGCAACAGATGCGCCACCTAACGCCCCTTAACCCGATATGCCCCGCTGAGCCTTTGTCTTGATACAACGGGACAACTCGGGTACTCGCTGCCAACCTATGGCAACGACGCTGCCCTTTCGGACGAGAGAAAACCCCCGATTACACCGCTTTTTTGGGTGTTTTGTCAAGATACTAGCGCCTATACGTGCGGAAGACGCGCAGAAGACCGGTGCCCGCGTATTCACAACGTAAGTCTTTTCCGCCGCCCATTTTTGACGGGAAAAGCGCTTCCAAATCCCTTGTGGATAACTCTTGGCAAACCTCGTAAAATCGCCCTTGCGCCAGTGCTTCCGAGTTCTGCAGATCCTATGGATCTACCATCCTATAACACGATGGTGACGTGAGCGTGACGATAGTGCCATTTTTTGCAATAGCGACCCCTCGTTTAGCCACTTATCCACAGCCGCTAACCGTTGGCTCCATTTAATTCCACCCGTTCCCGCGTCCGAACCCTTGTTATTGCGCCTGCTACGCCCGGCCTGTACCCCACAAGACTCTTGCCAAATTGGCTGACTACCCTCGCCTTCGCTGCTAAAACTAAGCCCCTTTTCCCATGAGTCCGTTTTGGCGAACGTGCCTCGAGCACTTTGAAAAAGAACTCCCCGCGCAACAGTTCATAACCTGGATTAAACCCCTAATTGTTCGTGGTCCGGCGGACGGCGCCGAAACGGCAGATCCAGTAATCGCCGTCATCGCTCCCAATCGCTTTGTCCTGCAGTGGGTTCGCGACAAGTTTCAGGCCCGCATTCAGCAGCTGGCGTTGAAGTACCATGGCCGCGCCATGGAAATTTCCCTGCAACTGGCGGAACGCGATCCAGCCCCCATGGCATCGGCTTCCACATCAGGCAAAACCGCTTTGATCACGCCTTCAACAGCAATCTCAGTGACAACGTTGATTTCACCCTCAGCACCGGCACCGGCCACGCCACCGAACGCAGCCTCCCCTTCGCCTACATACGCCGTAAGCCCGCCCGCGCAAGCCAGCCGGCCACCCGTGCTGCCCCGTGATCTGGCGCGCTTGAACCCGGCCTTTACCTTCGAGTCCTTTGTCACCGGTAAAGCCAACGAACTCGCTCGGGCGGCCGCTACACAAGTCGCCGAGAAACCCGGTACCGCCTACAACCCCTTGTTCATTTATGGTGGCGTCGGTTTGGGAAAAACCCACCTCGCTCACGCCATCGGCAACTATTTTCGCCAACACCATCCGCAGGGAAAGGTACGCTACATCCATGCTGAGCAATATGTGTCCGACGTCGTGCGCGCCTATCAGCACAAGGCATTCGATGACTTCAAGCGCTATTACCACTCACTGGATATGCTGCTCATCGACGACATCCAGTTTTTCAGCGGCAAGAACCGCACCCAGGAAGAATTTTTTTATGCCTTTAATGCCCTGGTTGAATCACACAAACAGGTCGTCATCACCTGCGACACCTATCCAAGGGAGATCGCCGGTATTGAAAGCCGCCTGATCTCACGCTTTGGCTGGGGTCTCACCGTGGCCGTGGATCCGCCCGAGCTGGAAATGCGCGTCGCTATCCTGATCAAAAAAGCCGATAGCGAAACCGTCAAACTCTCGGAAGACGTCGCCTTTTTCCTGGCGCGCCATATCCAATCCAACGTGCGTGAACTTGAAGGGGGTCTGAAACGCGTGCTCGCCTATGCGCGATTTACCGGCCATGACCTGACCGTCGATTTGTGCCGCGAAGCCCTGCGCGATTTGCTGGCCGTGCAAAATCGCCAGATATCCATCGAGAACATCCAAAAGACCGTCGCGGATTACTATAAGATCAAGGTCTCCGAGATGTATTCCAAGAAGCGCACACGTGCCGTAGCACGCCCGCGCCAGATTGCCATGGCGCTAGCCAAGGAACTGACGCAGTTGAGTCTTCCCGACATCGGCGACGCATTCGGTGGCCGCGATCACACCACGGTGCTCCACGCCTGCCGCAAGATCAGCGACCTTAAAACCACCAATGGTGACATTAGCCGGGATTTCACTTCGTTACTCAAAGTATTACGCTGTTGATGGCCATGGGACACCTTGTTGATAACAGCTGATTTTTGCCATTTCCAAAATCCATGCACAAATGTTCCACATCACAACGATCACTTATACCGAACTTTGAAATTCATACAACTTCATGATTTAAGTGATAATTTTCAGATTACCCCCATTCGCCCTGCTTACTTATTGTTAGTTCTATTTAGAGATTTAACCCATGAAACTACTGCAAATAGATCGCGACGCGCTCCTCGCTCCCCTGCAGGCCGTAACAGGCATAGTCGAAAAACGGCACACCTTACCCATACTGTCCAACGTATTGATTGAACGCCAGAATAAAGCGTTGAATCTGGTTGCCACCGATCTCGAAATCCAGATCACCACGTCTTGCGATGTGACAGACAGTGTTAGTGAAAACCAGAAACTCACCGTTTCAGCGCGCAAGCTACAGGACATTTTGCGTTCATTGCCAACAGGCGCAGAGGCCTCGCTGGATCTACAAGCCAACAAAGTCCAGCTCAAAGCCGGCAAAAGCCGCTTCAATCTGCAAACCATGCCGGCTGATGACTTCCCGAAAATGGCTGAAGCTGGCGAGTTGCTGGCCAAGTTTTCAGTATCGCAGAAGCTGTTGCAAGACTTGCTGTCACTGGTGCAATTTGCCATGGCACAACAGGACATCCGTTACTACCTCAACGGCCTGTTGCTGGTGCTCGACGGCAACAAAATCAAAGTGGTCGCCACCGATGGCCATCGCCTGAGCTACGCAGACGGTACGCTTGCACAATCGCACGACAAACGCGAAGTCATCTTGCCGCGCAAGGCCGTGCTCGAGCTGTCACGTCAGTTGACCAGTGAAGACGCGGAAGTCAGCGTGGAAATCTATGCCTCGCAAGTGCGCTTTCGCTATGGCAGCAGCGAGCTTGTCACCAAAATCATTGATGGCAAGTTTCCCGATTACACACGTGTGATTCCCGTCAATTACGATAAGACCATTACGCTGGATCGCCAGGCGCTGCAACAATCCCTGCAACGTGCCGCGATTTTGTCCAACGAAAAATTCCGGGGTGTGCGCTGGCTGCTGACGGACAACAGCCTGCGCATTTCCTGCACCAACACCGAACAGGAAGAAGCGCAGGAAGAAATGGAAGTCGCCTACGCTGGCGCCGCGCTCGACGTCGGTTTCAACATCACTTACCTGCTGGATGTCCTGACCCACGTCAGCACTGAAAATATTCAGTGTTCGTTTGGCGACGCCAACAGCAGCATGCTGATTACACTGCCCGAGCGCGACGATTTCCGTTACGTTGTCATGCCCATGCGCATATAAAAACACCATTAAAACAAATACTTAATATAAACACCTCCGAGAAAAGAATATCAGCAATGGCCGACAGCAAAGACAGTAAAGATCAAAAAGGAGCCGCCGACTACGACGAATCCAGCATCAAAATGTTGAAAGGCCTTGAGGCCGTGCGCAAACGCCCCGGTATGTATATCGGCGACACCAGCGACGGCACGGGCTTGCATCACATGGTGTTCGAGGTGCTCGACAATGCCATTGACGAAGCACTTGCCGGGTATTGCAACGAAATCAACATAGTCATTCACACAGACAATTCCGTCAGCGTAACCGATAACGGCCGTGGTATCCCGACCGGCATTCACCCGGACGATGACGAAAAACGTTCAACGCCCGAAGTGGTTATGACGGTGCTGCACGCCGGTGGCAAATTCGACAGCAATTCCTATAAGGTCTCCGGCGGTTTGCACGGCGTGGGTGTGTCGGTGGTCAATGCATTGTCGGAGTGGCTAAAGCTCACCATCCGCCGCGACGGCAAAGTGCATCAAATGGAGTTTCGCCACGGTGAAACTGCGGTCCCGCTTAAAGTCACTGGCAAGAGCGAGCGCCGCGGCACCGAGGTGCACTTCATGGCCTCCGCCGAAACGTTTGGCAAAGTGGACTACCACTACGAAATTCTTGCCCGCCGTTTGCGCGAACTGTCATTCCTGAATCACGGCGTGAAAATCGTCCTCACCGATCAGCGTACAGGCAAGGAAGAAAATTTTTCCTTCAGTGGTGGCATCAAGGGTTTCGTCGAGTACATGAACCGCAGCAAATCAGTTCTGCACCAAAACATTTTTCACGCCATGGGCGAAAAAGACGGCGTTACCGTCGAAGTCTCCATGCAATGGAACGATTCCTATCAGGAATCCATGCAGTGCTTCACCAATAACATTCCGCAGCGCGACGGGGGCACTCACTTAACTGGCCTGCGTGCGGCAATGACACGCACGCTTAACAACTACATCGACAACAACGAGCTTGCCAAAAAAGCCAAAGTCGAAACGACAGGCGACGACATGAAAGAGGGCCTCACCTGCGTGTTGTCGGTGAAAGTGCCCGATCCCAAGTTTTCTTCGCAAACCAAGGAAAAGTTGGTGTCGTCAGAAGTGCGTCCGATCGTCGATGAAATCGTCGCTGCCAAGTTGATGGAATTCCTGCTGGAAAAGCCCAACGACGCCAAAGTCATCTGCGGCAAAATCGTCGACGCGGCACGTGCCCGTGAAGCCGCCCGCAA
This sequence comes from Betaproteobacteria bacterium, assembly GCA_900299145.1. Classification (GTDB taxonomy): domain Bacteria; phylum Pseudomonadota; class Gammaproteobacteria; order Burkholderiales; family SG8-41; genus UBA5216. The sequence continues at coordinate 24,885 of OMIN01000113.1, forward strand.
GGCGCGTGAACTTACCCGCCGTAAAGGCGTGATGGATTCGTTTGGCTTGTCGGGCAAACTTGCGGATTGCCAGGAGCGAGACCCCAGTTTGTGTGAGTTATATCTGGTCGAGGGCGATTCCGCCGGTGGCTCCGCCAAACAGGGCCGTGATCGCAAGTTTCAGGCCATCCTGCCGCTGCGCGGCAAGATACTCAACGTGGAAAAAGCGCGCTTCGACAAGCTGCTTTCCTCCACCGAAATCACCACGCTCATCAGCGTGCTCGGCACCGGCATCGGCAAGGACGAATACAACGCTGACAAGTTGCGCTATCACCGCATCATCATCATGACCGACGCCGATGTCGACGGCGCGCACATCCGCACCCTGTTGCTGACGTTCTTCTATCGGCAAATGCCCGAACTCGTCGAGCGAGGCCATATTTACATCGCGCAGCCGCCGCTTTATCGCATGAAGCACGGCAAGTCCGAGCGTTATCTCAAGGACGAACACGAGCACAAACAGTATCTGTTGAAACTCGCCCTCGCTGGTGCGCAACTGCACCCGTCCGACAAAGCCGAGGCGCTGTCCAAAGAAGCGCTTGAAGGCATCGCCAAGGATTATCTGTCGGCAGAAGCCGTTATCGACCGCGCCAGCCGTCTTGCCGACGAAGCCGTGCTGCACGTATTGCTGCAACAGCCGGTGGAGCTGGATCTGTCCAACGAGGCCGTGGCCACCCGCAGCGCCAAAACCGTTGCTGGATTGGTGAACAACGACAAGATCAAGATAGCCCCGGCGTTTGATGAAAAGACCGAACAATTCATCATACAAATCAATAAGTTACAGCATGGCGTCGAACATCGCACGCGCATCGATGCCGATTTTGTCAACAGCGGCGACTACGCCCAGATCAAAAAAACCGCCGGGGTACTGCAAGGGTTGCTAACCGAAGGCGCTTACGTCAAATTCGGTGAACACCAGCAGCCGGTAAAAGAATTCCGCGAAGCCATCGACTGGATCCTCGCCGAAGCGCAACGCGGCGTCAGCGTGCAGCGCTACAAAGGCCTGGGTGAAATGAATCCCGAACAACTGTGGGAAACCACCATGGATCCCAAAGTCCGCCGTCTGCTCAAGGCGCAGATCGAAGATGCCATTGGCGCGGATGAAATTTTCAATACGCTGATGGGCGATGCAGTGGAACCGCGGCGGAATTTTATTGAGACCAATGCGTTGGGGGTGCGGAATTTGGATGTATGAATTGTGCTCGGATAGAGCATCGTTTTTCGACCCGTTCAAAGAAGGGTCAAAACAGCAACGCCCAGTAATTAATTGTTGTTATTGATGATATTTTTGTATGCCCTCTTTGAGGGTTAAAAAGGACGATTTTTTCTATTTGACGCTAGGCGGAACACTCAATTATGGCGCTGTCTCGTTGGGTGTTCCACGCCCTGATAGTTGGCTTCGCGTTTAGTTCACACGTCGCTTTTTCGGCTGATACCAACAAGCAGAAGGATCAGTTACGATGGATGATGCGCATTCAAGAAGCCAGCACCACTCAACCCATTGTCGACTATTGCCGAAATAACGCGCCCGACTCAGCGAAGGCCTTGGACGCTGGCTACGTAAACTATACGCGTCTTATGGAGACCGCTAGAGAGACTTGGATACAGACGCTCAGTGAAGCGGAACTAGCCAAGGCTCCGACGGCTAACGACTTAAAAGAGGCGTCAGCGAAAATTCGGGAGATTTCCGCACTGTTGATCGCTTCAGTGCGCACACATGACGCACAACGGTACTGTCCAGCGCTAGCAGCGCGGCTGAGCGCCTTTACTCCTGAAACAGCGGCAAAATCTATTGCTGATGCACAAGCTAAGATCAATGCGGCAAGGGATCGGCTCAAGCACTAGCGAACTTAGATGCCATCTTCAGCGTCAAGCGATTCACTATTTTGAAGAAATGGTATCTACGGGAGGGTCTTGGTTAAACAGGCCTTTCCCTTGCAATACAAATAAAGCGTATCCCCCGCCAGCCGATACTGTGCCACAACTTTAGCTGGTCGCAACTCCGCCGCATCCGGCGAATAGGAAGTCACATACCCGTTGTCCCAGGCCGCCGGTGCAAACGTTAACGCGGGTAGCGGCAAGCGCTGGAGGTTCATGTAGGCTGTCACCGATAAACCCGCCGCCGTGGTGTCGTTGCTGTATAGCGGAAACCCGACGGTTCGTTGCAAAACGGCCTTTGCGGTCCGCGCATAATTTTCACCACGGAATTTTTGTTGGTAAATCGGAAACGCCACCGTTGCCAGCACTAATTTGATCGCCACCGCTGCCCACAACCAGCGCAACGCCGTGCGCACGCCGGTCTCGCCTTGCCAAGCGATCACGACGGCGAACACTGCCGCCACTAACGGCAGAACCGGCATCACATAACGAAAATGGTTTTGCGGCGCTAACCAAAACGGGATGTAGGCCACGGAAAAAATAATTAGCGCCGTGCGCACCGGCGGTTCCGTCAGCCATGTTTTCAGAGACTCCAGCTGGCGAGCACGCCAAAGCGAGCAGAGCCACCACAGCACCAGCAACGACACCGGCGACAGCCGTAGCAACGTTTCCAGCGGATACGACACCACATTCTTGAGATAAGCCCACCCACCCAGCGGCGCGAGCTTGTCGCCGATTTCGGCCACCAGACGGCTGTTGTGCGATTGGTCGCCGCCCGCCGCTTGCGCCCATAAAAACGGCACGGCCAATGTAGCCAATGCGATCAGCACAGGTACGGGCCGCAGCAAGAAGCCGCGCGCCTCGCGCTGGCACAGAAACACCAGCGCCGCCGCGCCTACAAACGCATACGCAATAATACCCTTGGTGAGAAATGCAGCAGCCGTCAGCAGCAACGTACCCGTCAGCCACGCCGTGCGGCGTTGTGCCACCGACAGCCATAGCGCCGCAATCGCGCCGAACACCAGCATCGCCAGCAGCGGATCGCGGTAACCCAGCCAGCCGCGATACAACAAAATGTCCGCAAAGGTAACGCAGATCGCCGCAGCCAGCGCCGCCAGCGCGGCATCGCGATAGAGCTGGAATACCAAGAACGCCAGCAGCAGCCCGCTGCCGGCGGTGGACAAAATCATGATCGCGCGCGTGGCGGCTGGCGCATGTTCCCAGCCCACCGCGCTGCTGAGAAGAATCACCAGCCAGTTGGCAAACACGCCGTGCTTGGCGTCGACCCCGTACATCCACAGCCGCATCCAGTCGCCGCGCTGCCACATTTCCAGCGACGAGTTGATCAGGATGCCTTCCTCGCCGACCAGATAAAAACCCAGCGTAGGGATCGAGCTGGCCACGGCTGCGGCAAACAGCCACCAAGCGCGGCGCGCGATGCCCGGACTTAACGATTGCGGCGGCATCATGTGGCCGCTGCCCGGTCCGGTTTCCACAGCCCCGGTGTCACCCGCCCCGCCTCCAGCTCACGAAAAAATAGTGGCAAAACGCGCTGATAACACTCCGGATAGGCGTGGTGTTCATCGGAAAATTCTGTCGATACGCAGCCGTACAACTCCGCAGCACCCGCATCGATAATCATCACGCGATGCTGTTTCGCCCACGCGTCCAGCGTTGCCTTGGTGCGCGCGAGGCACTCACGCCAGCGCGCGTTACCCATCAGCGCGCGCTCAAGGCCGGGTGCGAGCGCTGGCAACACAAAAATCATTTGCCCGCCTTTGGCCGCGAAGCGCCCGGCGCTTTCGCCCAGGTGCTGCAAATAAGCCGCGTTAGGATGGCCCTCGGCTGCGCACAGCAGCTTGGTGTATTTGGAACTGGGCGCGGCCGCCGCGGCCGCCAAAGTCGCCGCCTGCGCGGCGGACAGTCGGCTATCGTTGGCGAATGTCCAGCTGCCATCGTAACGATAGCCCCGGCACAGTCCGCGATTAATCACGTCGAAATCCCGAGCCACGGTCACTGCTGCGCCATCGGCACAGCGGTATTCCGCGCCGCCGGCCTCAAAGAGGGATTGCTGTAAGTATCTGATTTTATTGTCGTTTTTTAGTGCGCCGGAAAACACGCCCGCGAGCGTCGACACACGCGGCCACGACAACGCGTCTTCCAGCCGCTTCACCAGCGGCACGGCCTTTTCCGCGGCATAGGCTTTTGGCACCGACGCAGGCGACAAATCAGCCTCGCCCACCGCGCCCGGCTGATACAGATTGCCCACCGACCAATCCAGCCCCGCCAGCATCCAGCGCACGCCGCTGGCGAAATGCTGCTCGACGTAACGAGCCTCGGCGGCTATCGCCCCCGTCGGATTGCCGGTTACCGTCAGGTTGTAAACACGCCACGACGCGGGCAGCACGGCGGGCGTCACGCCCATCAACGTGGACGACCCCAGCACCAGCGCGTTGATGTCCGGCAGCCGGTCCGCCAGCCGCAGCACCTTGAACGGCCCGCTGCCGCCCACCGGCGGCGCATACGTCACACCGCGCGTGGCCTGTTGCCATTCGGAGGCGGCACGCGTAACCGCCAGATTGCCGAGGCCACGGTCGCCCAGTTTCAGATTCGCCGCGAGGATCAACGCCAGCGTCAGCCCCAGCACGCCCGTCAGCACGAAAAGATAGCGCCGCATCAAAACTGGAAGTACAAAAATTCCGACTGCCGATGCAGATTGACAATCGACGCCAGTGCGACACACGCCGCGATCAGCGCAAACACCACCGTTGGCCGCCATGCCAAAAGCCGCGCGGGCCGCATGTCCGGCGGCAGCAGCAGCGCCATCAGCGGAAAGCCGCGCGCCATGATTTGCTGCGTGTTCGGCGCAAACCACACCACTGCGAGAAGAATCACGATCCAGTTAATCAGCCCGGCGGGCACCAAGCCGCGCGAGTCAGTAAAGGCAACACCATACCCTGACAACCATTGTCCGAGTAATCCCCACTTCGGGAGCCAGTGATCCGGCAGCGCAAAACCGTTCAAGCCTGCCATGCCCTTCAACATCGCCGTGGCTGTGGCCATGCTGTCGGCACGAAACACCACCCAGCCAGCGACCACCGCAAGGAAGGTGATGATGCATGCCAGCGCATTGCCCCAACGCGTAGACCGCGTCAAATCATGACCCATGCTTACGCGCAACGCAAGCCAGCCGTGATTCACGCACAGATAGAAACCGTGCAGCGCACCCCACGCCAGGAACGTCCAGCCCGCACCATGCCACAGCCCGCCCAGCAGCATGGTCACCAACAGATTGATGTAGCGCCGCGCTGGCCCCCTACGATTGCCGCCCAGCGGCACATACAGGTAATCGCGCAAAAAGCGCGACAGCGTGATGTGCCAGCGCCGCCAGAAATCGATGATGTTGAGCGCTTTATACGGCGAATGAAAATTGATCGGCAGACGCACGCCGAAAATCAGCGACAGCCCCACGGCCATGTCGGAGTAGCCCGAGAAATCGAAATACAACTGGAACGTATACGCCAGCGCGCCACCCCACGCCTCCAGAAACGTCGGCGCAATGCCCGCCGCGGGCAGGCCGAATAGCGGGGATACGTACACCGCAATGCCGTCGGCCAGCATGACTTTCTTGAAGAGGCCAATAAAGAATATCGTCAGCCCCGCCGCCACATTGCCGGCGTCAATACGGTAAGTTTCGGCGCGCGCGAACTGCGGCATCATTTCCGCGTGATGCAAGATCGGCCCGGCGATGAGATGCGGAAAATAGGTGACGAACAGACAGTAGTGGACGAAGTTGTATTCCTTCACCTTGCCCTGCCAGGTGTCCACCAGAAAAGCAATCTGCGTGAACGTGAAAAACGAAATCCCCAGCGGCAGAATGATTTCCACCTGCGGCGGTGCGGTACCGAAAGCGGTGGCGATGTTGGACAGAAAGAAGTTGCAGTACTTGTAGTAAGCCAGCAGCGCAATGTTGATAGTGATGGCCGCGATCAGCAGCCGTTTCTTCCTGGCGGGATCTGCTGCGCGCGCCATGGCGAAGCCGGCGAAATAGTTGCCGACAATGGACGCCAGCAGCAACGCCACATAGGCCGGGTTCCCCCAGCCGTAAAAAAATAATGACGCTGCTGCCAGCCATCCCGCCGCCAGCAAGGTGCTCACGCGCGCGAACAGGAAGAACAGCGCAAAGGCGACCGGCAGGAACAGGAGAATGAAGGCGTGGGAGTTAAACAGCATGAGTCATTATCGCATTCCGCAAAACTTGCTCATAACCTCGGCCTGTACAAACCAGACGCCACAACACCCGCCTCGCGATCCCGCCAATAACGCGACAGCACCCGGGCATGACATTCCGGCCAGGCGTGATTTTCATCAAGAAACTCGCCGGCCACACAGCCAAAATGTTCGGACGCCGCCGCGTCGATCACCGTCACGCTGTATTCCTTCGCCCATGCCGTCAACGCGGTCTTGGTGCGCGCAAGGCAGCGGCCAACGGCCGGCACCTTGAACATCTCGGCTTCCAACCCCGGCAGCAGCGGCGGCAGCACAAATACCACATGCCCGCCCGCCGCACGCATCCGATGTGCAAATTCGCCCAGCCGTTGCAGATGGCGCGAGTTGGGTTCGCCCTGCGTGCTGCACAAAAAGCGCACGAATTGCGAACTGGGCGCGGCCATGGCTTGTGCTTTCACACGGGCACGCGCTTCGCTCAGATGTTCTTCGCTGGCAAAAGTCCAACTGCCATCGTATCGAAAACCGAGGCAGGTACCGCGCCCGATCACGTCGAAATCGCGCGCGGGCATGCCGTCTGGACAACGGTATTCGGCACTGCTCCCCTCAAAAAACGTTTGCCGGAAGTCAGCCCACGGCGCATTGCTGCGAAACACCCCGGAAAGCGCTTTGCCGAGCACGGCGATTTTTGGTGCGGACAGGGCGTCTTTGATTTTGCTGGCGAACGGCACCGCCGCCGCGCCATAGCCCTCCAGTTGTTGGGCGGGCGCTAAATCGAGGGTCCCGGCGTCACCGGGTTGATAAATCACGCCGATGGCCCAATCCAGCCCGATCAAAAAACTTTTAATGTGGTGAAATTGCTTTTCAACAAACTCCGCTTCACCGATTACCGCCGCCGTGCTGTTGGCGGTAAGCGTGAAGTTATACGGGCGGCGCCCCTGCGGAAACATCGCGTCGGTTACGCCCATTAACGACGATGCGCCCAGTACCAGTGTGTCGATCTCTGCCGCGCGATCCGCGAGGCGCAGCGCCTTGAACGGCCGGGAATTCGTCATCGGCGGTGCATAGGTCACGCCACGTGTCGTCTGCTGCCATGCGCTGGCCTTTTGCAGCACGTCCAGACTGCCCAGCGCACGCTCGCCCAGCGCTAGATTGAGCGCCAGAATCCCGCTCAGCACGGCCGCAAAAAACCCAATAAAAACAGATAGATAGCGCCTAACCGCAAACCCTGACGATGGCGTTGTGGTCGTCATGAATCACAGCCGCTGCCGGCGTCAGGCGTTACTGCCCTGGCCACGCATTGCACGCGGCGATCACCGCGTCCACTTCGGCCTCGCGCATCACCGGGCTCACGGGAATGCTCAACACCTCACGGTGAATGGCTTCGGTGAGCGGATAGTACCGCTCGCGCCATTCGCCATACGCCTGCTGATGATGCGGCGGCAGCGGGTAATGAATCAGCGTGCCGATGCCGGCGCCGGCGAGGTGCCTTTGCAGCGCGTCGCGCGCCGGGCTGCGCACCACGAATACATGCCACACCGGCTCGTTGCCTTCGCCCGTCACAGGCAGTGTGATTTGCGGATGGCGGATCTCGTTGAGATAGCGCGCGGCGATGTCGCGCCGACGCTGGTTATCGGCATCAAGCCGCGTGAGTTTCACGCGCAGCAGTGCCGCCTGCAATTCATCAAGACGGCTATTCACCCCTTTGTAGAGATTCTCGTATTTCTTGTGTGACCCGTAATTGCGCAATGCACGTAACGTGTCCGCCAGTGCGCTGTCGTTGGTGGTCACCGCGCCTGCGTCACCCAGCGCGCCGAAATTTTTGCTCGGGAAAAAGCTGTGGCCGCTGGCATCCCCCAGCGCGCCAGCGCAAATGCCCGCATGCCGCGCGCCCTGCGCCTGCGCGCTGTCTTCCAGTACCTTCAAACCATGCTTGCGCGCCACGGCGTTGATCGCCGTCATATTCACGGTCTGGCCGTAAAGATGCACCGGCAGAATGGCCCGCGTGCGCCCGCTTAAATAGCTCTCGATGAGCGCCGCATCGAGATTGAACGTCTTATCCGGCTCCACCAGCACCGGCGTCAACCCGTTTTCGGTGATGGCGAGAATCGTCGCGATATACGTGTTGGCCGGCACGATGACTTCATCGCCCGGCTTCAGCGCGCCCAGCTCCAGCCACGCCCGCAGCACCAGCACCAGCGCTTCCAGCCCGTTGCCGACGCCGATGCAATGACGCGTGCCGCAGTAGGCCGCGTACTCCGCTTCAAACGCTTCGACTTCCCTGCCCAGCACATACCAGCCGCTGTCGAGCACGCGAGTGAAAGCGGCGATCAGCGCTTCACGGTCACGCGCGTTGATGCCGCCGAGATCGAGAAACGGGATATTCAAATTATTCAATAAAACAGATACTTACGGTTGGCCACGAACAACAACGCGCGCCGGATTGCCCACCACCGTGGCTCCCGCCGGCACGTCGCGCGTTACCACAGCCCCCGCGCCGACCAGCGCATTTTCGCCTATGGTGACACCGCCCAGCACAGTAGCGTTGGCGCCGATGGAAGCACCGTTGCGGATCACGATGGGTTGAAACGCTGCCGGATACTGTTTCGAGCGGGGATATTTATCGTTGGTGAAGGTTGCGTTGGGGCCGATGAACACGTCGTTACCCACGCGCATGCCGTCCCACAAATACACGCCGCATTTGAGCGTCACACGGTCGCCGATCACCACATCGTTTTCGACAAAGCAGTGCGCATTGAGATTGCAATTGCGGCCGATTTTCGCGCCGGCCAGCACCACGGTGTGCTGCCACACTTGCGTGCCCTCGCCGACATGGGGTGTCTGCACCTCGGCGGTGGGGTGGATATGCTTCGTCGGCGTCATCGGCTGGCGGCTTTGAAAGCGTCGTAGTTACGAATGTAATCCGATTCGTCATACCAGTCGTCCGCCAACACCAGCAACACGCAGCCCTTGGAAAACTCGAACATCTCGTGCCATACCATGGGGTCGAGCAACAGGCCCTGCGTGTTACGTGAAAGCGTGACCGTTTCCTGCGCGCGTCCATCGTCCAGCAATACCTTGCACGTGCCCGACAGGCACACCATCAGTTGCCGCAGCTTGTGGTGCGCGTGCCGGCCACGCCGCGCCCCCGCCAGCGTGCCGTAGATATAGTAAACACGCTTGACGGGAAACGGCACGTTGCGCCCCGCTTCCAGCGCGACCAGCATGCCCAAATGGTCACCGCGTTCGTCAAAATCGATCATGCGCGCAATGCTCATGAACGGGGTGACTCCGCAAGGCGTATGCTCCAGCGCGAGCCCAGATAATTCACCGGCAACATCAGCGCGGCCGTGATGAATATCGCCACGCGCGCGTGCAGCCCCAGGTGTTCGATCAACGCGCTGTTCAACAACGTTCCCGCGAATCCGCTTATGCCGGCGAACAGCGCGAAAACGCCAAAGCGCCGCCATGATAACGCGGCATTAAACACATGACGCGCATACGAAAAATACCCCCACACGATGCCCGCGGCGTAGGCCAGTACATAAGCGGACGTGTGATGCATCACAAACAGCGCTGCTTGATATACCGCGATAGAAAAAAGCGTGTTGATCGCGCCCGCCACCACGTAGCGGGCCACGGAGCCAAACCGCGATTCGTGCCCGGCCATTGCGTTACTTGTGTTACTCATGGTGTCCTTCACCGCCAAACCGGGTGCGCGCCCGAACAATGCCCAGCGGCCGTTGCTTGGTGTTTTCGTAGGCTCGCCACACATAGTTGCCGACAATGCCCAGCCCAAACAAAATCAGCGACGCCGAAAACAGAATGGTCACCATGATCGCCGTATAGCCCTGCACCGGGATCATGCCCAACAGCCGTGCCGCGATCAGCGCGAGACCCAGCAGCAAAAACACTACGGTGCCGATAAAGCCCATCAGCGTCAGCAACGTGATCGGTATATCGGTAAACGAAAAAATGCTGTCGAAGAGATAATTGATTTTCTTGCGCAGCGTCCAGCCGCTTTTGCCTTCTTTGCGCGCGAGCCGCTGATACGGCACTTCCACGCGCGGAAAGCCTATCCAGTAGAGTTGCGCCACCAGTGAGCTGTGTGCTTCATCCAGCGCCAGCAGCGCGTCCCTGGCCTTCGCGGTGACGGCAAACATGTCGACGCCGCCCGCCGGCATCTCCGGGTTGATCAGAGCGCGATATAGCCCCCAGAACACGCGGCTCGGCACCTGCTCCCGCAGGGCATCATCGCGCCCCGCGCGCGTGCCTACTGCAACGTCGTGGCCTTCGCCCAGTACGCGAAAGAAGTCCGTCACCAGCGACGGCGGCTCCTGCAAATCTGCGGCCATCACCGCGATAAAGCGCCCGCGCGCGGCGGCCAGCCCGGTGCGGATGGCGGTGAACGAACCAAAATTGCGAGATAGCGCGATGAGCTGGGAAGGCAATGCGTACGCCGGCAGATGCTCCGCCAACCACGCCTCGGAGCGGTCCGGGCTGCCGTCGATCACAAACACCACTTCCAGCGTGCCCGCGTTATCTGCCGCAATGCCGCGAACTGCTTCCAGTACGCGTGGCAAGAACGACTCGTTGCGGTAAACCGGAATAATCAGGGAATGGCTGATCGTCATCGAGACGGGCGCGCGTGCTGTGCTGTGGATGTGCTTTGTGATCGCGGGGCTGTGCGGTAGGTATTTGATTATACGATGAATTTTTGCGGTGTCGGGCTAAATGGCTGCGTCGCGCGTGACGCCCCGCCTTACCAGCCGTGCCGGGTTGCCGCTCAACACGCAATTCGGATCGCTAAAATCGCCGCGCACCAGCGCGCCGGCGCCAATCACCGTGCCCGTTGCCAGCCGCGTGTCTTTGGCGATGGTTGCGCCAAAGCCGATCCACACGCGCTCGCCGATGAGAATGGGTGCAGGCGGATTGATCCAGTTGTGGTCCGCGTCGTATAGCTTGTGAAAGTCATTGTCTACAATCGTCGCGTCCCACGATATCAGTGCGTCGCGCCCAATGACGATTTGCTTTGCGCAGTAAATTGCTACGCGCGCATTGGTCAGCACGTTGTCGCCCAGATCAAGTTCGCCGGTGCACACAATGCTCGAGCCGGGGCCGATGCGCACGCCATCGCCCAACCTCACACGGCCTTCGACCCGCCACACGCCGCGCCGGCCGCCTTCGGGGAACACGTCCACGTCCGCCGGCCCCAGCCGCACCGAGCCAAATTGATAATTCGCCAGTTCCACCTTGCCGCCCAACTTCACGAGTTTCATGCGATGCGACACCAGCACGGGCAGCCGGCACGCTTTCGCCAACGGAAAATAGCGAAAGTTAAATAGCAGTGTATTCGGCAGGCCGCGCAGCAGGCCCCACGCCTTGCCGAGCTCACGCAGCAGCATTTTTCGCCGGTGCCACTGGTGTCACTTGGGCGGCTTGAACGTCCTGCCCCGAAAACTGAATCCGGTAAAGCCGCGCGTAAGCGCCGCCACGCGCCAGCAATTCGTGGTGCGTGCCCTCTTCTACGATGCGCCCTTGATCCAGCACGACAATCCGGTCCGCGTTTTCCACGGTGGAGAGACGATGCGCGATGACCAGCGTGGTGCGGCCCTTCATCAGCGCTTCGAGTGCGGCTTGCACGTGGCGCTCGGATTCGGAATCGAGCGCGGATGTGGCCTCGTCCAGCACCAGTACCGGCGCGTTCTTGAGCAGCGCGCGTGCTATCGCCAGCCGCTGCCGCTGCCCGCCGGAAAGCTTCACGCCATTTTCACCGACCAGCGTGGCAAAGCCCTGCGGCATCTGGCGAATGAATTCTGTGGCGTGCGCGGCATCGGCGGCGGCGTGAATTTCCGATTCGCTCGCGCCCTTCATCGCGCCGTAGGCAATGTTTGCCGACACCGTGTCGTTGAACAACACCACGTCCTGACTCACCAGCGCGATGTTGGCACGCAGGCTGGCGAGCTTGAGCTCGGCGAGATCATGGCCATCGAGTGTGATGCGCCCGGAAGTGGGCCGGTAAAAACACGGTACCAGATTCGCCACCGTGGTTTTGCCCGCGCCGGATGCGCCGACCAGTGCCAAGGTTTCGCCGGGATTGATATGCAAATTGATGCCGTCGAGCGCGGGCCGTTCTGCGCCTTCGTATCGTAAATATATGTTTTTAAACACTAATTCACCGCGCGCCCGAGGGATTTCCACGTTGCCGGTATCGCGTTCACCCGGCTGATCGAGCAGTGCGAACACGCTTTCCGCCGCCGCCAGCCCGCGCTGTAGCGGCTCGTTGACGCTGGTGATGCGCTTTAGCGGCGCGGTCAGCATCAGCATCGCCGTGAGAAACGATACAAAGCTGCCGACGGTGATCGAGGTATCACGCGTGGCGAAAAAAATAATCGCTGCCAGCGCGCTTGCAGCTACCAGTTGCACGAACGGCACGCTCGCCGCAGTGGCGGCCACCTGCTTCATCAAAAAACGCCGGACGCGATTGGCTTCGTGCTCGAAGCGGCCGGCCTCGTACGCCTGTCCGCCGTAAAGCTTGACGACTTTATGGCCCTCGATGGCTTCCTGTATCACTTGCGTCATTTCGCCCATCGAGTTTTGCACGTCGCGGCTGGTGTTGCGCAAGCGTATGCTGGCGAACCGCACAATCAGCACGATCAGCGGCATCATCAGCAGTGAAAACAGCGTCAGCTTCCAGTTAAGCCAGAACATCCAGGCCAGCAGACCGAGAATTGCCACGCCATCCTTGAAAATGGCCGCCAGCACGCTGGTGGCCGCATACGTGACCTGCATCACGTCAAACGTCAGTTTGGAAATCAGGTTGCCCGACGCCTGTTCGTCGTAATACGGCGTCGGCAGCGCCAGCAGGCGCGCGAACATTTGCTTGCGCAAATCCATCACCAGCCGATTGCTCACCCACGCCATGCAATAGGTGGCCGCGTATTCCGCCAGCCCGCGCACGAGGAACAAGCCGATGATTACCAGTGGCATCCAGCGGATAGCCGCCGCGTCGCGTTCAACAAACACGCCGTCGAACAGTGGCTTCATCACCGCCGGCAGCGTTGCCTCGGTCAGCGCCACCAGTATCGTGCCGATAATCGCCGCCAAAAAAATGGCGCGATACGGCGCAACGTGGCGCAGCAAGCGCAGGTACAACTCACGGCTGGAAACGGTACGGGGTGGCCGGGCAGAGCCGGGCGTGGCGTTTGGTGCGGAAGTCACCGCCGCACCTTAGCAAAATATTTACATTAATTCAAGAACTTAGGCGTATTCGACGTCGCGTGATAACAGGCCGAAGTTACTTGAACGCGGCGCCGTACTGGTCACGAAAGGTAAACTCTGCAACCGCCTTACGCGTGCGCGGCTTTAAATCCTTAGCGCGCACTTCTTCGATCAAATCTTCGACGCGGCCGCGATGGCCTGCGACCATGCCCGCCACCACCTTGGCATTGGCGGGCACGTTGAACGCCTTGGCGATCTTCTCGCCATCCAGGCCCGCCATGGCGTGAACCGTGAGGCCCATGGCGTAGCCCTGCACCATCATGTTTTGCATTGCCATGCCCAGATCGAGCAGGTAATTCTGCATGCCGTTTTTCTCTGGCTGTTCTTCCGGCACACCGATGATCGCCATCTTGAGCGGCGCGACCGTGGCCCACTGCTTGTTGCCCGCCGACAGTGCGTCATCATAGGCGCGCTGCGCCTCGGCGCTGGAAGCGATCAACACGCGCCATGGCTGGCGGTTGTTGGACGACGGCGCCCAACGAAAGGCTTCGAGCAATGCCTCGACGGTTTCGGCGTCGAGTGGCTTGTTGGGTGCGAAATGGCGGTCGCTGCGTCGATCGTGAATGGCAGATATGAGTTTGCTCATGGCGGGACTTTTTCGTTAAGGCAAATGGAATGGAAACCGGAGAATACGCGAGACCGGCAAATTTTGCGGACTTTTGTCACACTGGCTTTGCGAAATGTATGCGGACGGGCTGAGAGTGTGAAGTACTTCACAGACTTTTAACGCGCCCGGTGAGACACTGTAATTGCGCAACCGACCCCTCCTCCTCCTTAGTAGGTTGCGTTTCCACCGCGCTGGGCTTCCCAGCGCGGTTTTTCTTTTGCGCAACGGAAAATCGCGGAATCATTTTAAGTATTTGTTTTTATTGATTATTTTTTGGGTGTTCGCGCCGATTGCACGCTGGCTAATCCACCTTCGCCCCCGACACCTTGATCACCTTTGCCCACTTGGCGATTTCCTCCGTGACGAAGGCCGCGAACTGCTGCGGCGTCGAAGGCAGCGCGTCGAGCCCCTGCACGCCTAGTTGATCCTTTACCTCGCTCGTGCCCAGCGCCGTGGTGATTTCGCGATTCAGCCGCTCGATGATCGACGGCGGCGTACGCGCGGGCACGAAGACGCCCTGCCAGATGCTGGCATCAAACCCCGGCAGGCCCGATTCCGCTATCGTCGGCACGCCCGGCGCAGCGCTCGAACGCGCAGCGGTGGATATGCCCAGCCCACGCACGCGGCCCGCCTGCATGTGGGCGAGCGCCGTGGCGGTGGAATTGAACGACATCTGAATTTGCCCCGCGATCAAATCGGTGGTGGCCTGCGCCACGCCCTTGTACGCCACGTGCGTAAGGCGCACACCTGCCATGGCGGCAAAAAGTTCGCTGATCACATGCGCCGAGCTGCCGCTGCCGCCGCTGGCGTAATTGAGCTTACCGGGCTGTGACCTGGCGAACGCAATAAACTCCTTCACCGTTTTGACCGGCAGCGACGGATGCACAATCAGCACCATTGGTGCTGACGTGGTGCGCGACACCGGCGCGAAATCGCGCTGCAAATCGTATGGCAGTTTGGTGAACAAGCTCATGTTGATCGCGTGCGTATTGGTGCCCAGCATGAAGGTGTAACCATCGGGCGCCGCGCGCGCGGCAATCTCCGCACCGATGTTGCCGCCGGCGCCGCCGCGATTGTCGATCACCACCTGCTGGCCAATTTGCGCGACGAGTTTCTGCGCCAGGATGCGCGACACGATGTCACCGTTGCCGCCGGCGGCATAGGGGACGATGAAGCGTAGCGGGCGGTTGGGGTAGCTGTCGCTCTGCGCTGCTGCCTGCGCAGCGCAGAGTACCATCACGCCCGCGCAAAAAAACCTCATGAATTCAGATGCTTATATTTGTGCGCCGTTACGCCTTCGGCGGCATCGTCGCTGCAAACGACGCCCGCGCGAAGAGCCTGTCGGCGTAACGTTTCAACCCCGGATACTTGCTGCGCCAATCGTAATTCGCGTAAGCGCGATCAAGATATCCCAGCGCCATGCCGATGCAAATGTCGCCTAGGCTGAATGCATTGCCATGGCAAAACGCATTGCTGCCGATATCAGCCTGCGCCTTGGCGAGGCCGCCTTCGATTTTCTTCAACTGTTTTTGATACCACGCCGCACTGGTGTCGCAGGTTTCGCTGTAACGCGAGTCGTGCGTCAGCGCAACGACGGAATCGACGATGCCGTCGCCCAGCGCTTCCCATTCGCGCACCGCGATGCGCGCGTTGAATTCCGTGGGGATCAGCTTTGCGCCCGAGCCGATGCCGTCGAAGTATTCGACAATCACCGACGAATCAATCATGCCTTTATTATTGTCGAGCACCAGTACCGGCACTTTTGACAGCGGGTTGTATTGCGGAACCAATGATCCGGGGTCAGCCGCGCGCGCGGGCACGAATTCACAAGGGACATTTTTTTCCAGCATCGCGATGCGCGCCTTGCGCGCATACGGGCTGCCGTGGGAGCCGAGCAGTTTCATGAGTCATCCTTTCTGACGAGAGCGGCAATAGTATAAGATTCCCCGCATGAAATCGTTACTGGCGCGAACGGCGGCAATAAGCGCACCATCTGCAACCCAGGTGTTCTTTGCAACGGTGCTGGCGAGTGTGTTACCGGCAGCCGCGCAACCATATCCGCAAAAAGCCGTGCGCCTGATATTGCCCTACGCCGGCAGCACCGAATTCGCCGGCCGCTGGATTGCCGCCAAGCTCTCGCCCGCGCTGGGCCAGCAGGTGGTGGTCGATCCACGGCTGGGCGCCGGCGGCAAAATCGGCCATGAACTCGCCGCGCGCGCCGCGCCGGACGGCTACACGCTGATGCTTGCCGCCCCGCCACTGGTCATCAACCCCCATTTGTATCCGCAGAGCAAACAGCCCGGCATGGATGCATTGAACGAGTTCGCCCCGGTCGCCATGCTTGGCGCCATTCCGTCGGTGCTGGCGGTGCATCCTTCCGTGCCCGCGCGCAGCGTGCAGGAACTGGTGGCGCTGGCGAAAAAGTCTCCTGGCAAACTCACCTACGGCTCCGGCGCGCCCGGCTCGCCAAGTCATCTGGCGGGCGAGCTGCTGAAATCGCTCGCCGGGATCAACATTTTGCTGGTGCCGTACAAGGGCGCGACTTTTGCACTGGTGGGCGCGATGAGCGGCGAAGTGGACGTTGTGATTCCGGCGGCGTCCGCCGTCGAGCCGTATGTCAAAGACAAGCGCATGCGCGCGCTGGCGGTGCTGCACACTAGGCCGGTGGCGGCGCTGCCCGGCGTGCCGCTCGCGGCGGAGGCGGGGATGCCGCGCCTGTTGATCGTCAACTGGTTCGTGCTGGCCGCGCCCGCCGGCACGCCGCGCGCGGTGATCGAGCGGCTTAACACCGAAGTGAACAAGGTGATGCAACTGGCGGAGACGCAAAAGCAGTTTGCCGTGCTGGGCGGCAACGTGGCGGTGACCGCGCCGGAGCAGGCCGGCGCTTTTGTGCGCGAAGAATTCGAGCGCTGGGGCCGCGTGATTCGTGAGGCAAATATCCGGGTGACCGAATGAAAATCATCGTGCTCGACGACTGGTCGGGCAGTTTTAAGACACTGCCGTGTTATGCAAGGTTGAAAGACCACGAAGTCACCGTCTACAGCGACTCCGAAAAAGACCCGGCCAAACTCGCCGCACGTATCAACGGCCACGAAGCACTTATCCTCACGCAGGAACGCAGCGCCTTCCCGCGCGAGCTGATCGAGCGCCTGACCACGCTAAAAATCGTCGCGCAGACGGGCAGCCACCGCCATCACATCGATTTTGACGCGTGCACCGAAAAAGGCATCATCGTCACGTCATACAACCGCGGCGGCTCGGGCGTATCCACCGCCGAACTCACCTGGGCGCTGATCCTCGCCAGCTTGCGCCACATTCCGCGCGAAGTTGAACAACTCAAACAGGGCGCGTGGCAAACCACGCTCGGCACGGGGCTGCGCGGGCTGACGCTGGGGGTTTACGGGCTTGGCGGCATCGGCAGCGCTGTTGCGCAAGTGGGCAAGGCGTTCAACATGAACGTCACCTGCTGGGGACGTGAAAGCTCACGTGCCAGAATTGCCGCTGCCGGCTACACTATGCCCGCCACGCGCGAGGCGTTTTTCCGTGAAGCGGATATCGTCAGCCTGCACATTTTTGCCAACGAAGAAACGCGCGGCATCGTCACCGCCGCTGACCTCGCGCTGATGAAACCCACGTCGCTGCTGGTCAACACCAGCCGCGCGCGGCTCATCGAACCCGGCGCGCTGTTCACAGCACTCCAGCAGGGCCGCCCCGGCCGCGCGGCGGTGGATGTGTATGAAACCGAGCCGGTATTAAACGGCGATCATCCGCTACTGAAAATGCCCAACGTGATTTGCACGCCGCATTTGGGTTATGCAGTCACCAGCACGTTTGAGAATTTGTATGGCGCGGCCATCGATAACCTGTTGGCTTATGCGGCGGGCGTGCCGGTGAATGTGGTGAATGCAGAAGTGCTAACGAGACGATAAATATGCGGCTACGATTAATCGTTGGTCTTTGGATTGCGCTGGTTGCTGCTGCCCATGCGCAAACGACATACCCCAGCAAACCCGTCCGCTTCATCGTGCCCTACGCTGCGGGCGGCAGTGTCGATCCGCTGACGCGGCTCTTTACCGTGCGGCTCACCGAGAGCCTTAACCAGCCGATGATTGTCGACTTGCGCCCCGGCGGCAACACAGTGATCGGCAGTGAACTGGTGGCAAAGGCCGCGCCCGACGGCCACACGCTGCTGGTGATGACGGTGCCGAATCACACCATCAACGCGCTGATGATGCCCAACCTGCCGTACGATTCGGTGAAAGATTTCGCGCCGGTGGCGAGCTTTGCAACGAGCGATTACATGCTGGTGCTGCACCCTTCGGTCCCGGCGGATAACCTGAAGGCATTCATCGCGTTTGCGCGCGCGCGGCCGGGGCAACTGAATTACGGCTCGGGGGGCAGCCTTGGCATCAGCCAGTTGGGCACGGAACTCTTCGGCGTGATGACCGGCGTGAAAATGCAGCGCGTGCCGTACAAAGGCTCGGCGCTGGCGATCGTCGATCTTGTCGGCGGGCAATTGCAGGTGGGGTTTTACACGCCCATCTCGTGCATGCAATACGTGCGTGCGCGCCGGCTTAAGGCCATGGCCATTTCCGGCGAGCGCCGCGCGCCGGCGCTGCCCGAGGTGCCGACGTTTGCCGAAGCGGGATTGCCGGGCTACGAAATGCGCGTGACCTACGCGCTGCTCGCCCCCGCCGCCACGCCGCGCGCCGTGATCGACAAAATGTCCGGCGAATTTGCGCGGTTGGTGGCGCTGCCGGACATGCGCGAACGGCTCGCCGCGCAAGGTGTGGCCCCGCTGTATTCCACGCCGGAGCAGTTGGCCGGCATGATTCGCGCGGACCTGGCGAAGTACGACAAGGTGATCAAGGCCAGCGGGCTGGCGATGGAAAAATAATCAACTAAAACAATTAGTTACAATGGTTGACACATGCTCACTCCGCTCGCAAAGTATCAATCAACTCCCGCATATCCCCCAACGCCTCAAACCGCCCGCACAACCCCACCAGCTTATCCGTTTTCGCCGGCCCCAACACCGGCGCAACCAGCAGCCGGAACTTGCCCTCGATATCCGCATCGGTAGGCGTGAGATAGCGCCCGCGTTCGCTGCGATCGACCACGGTGGTATGCGACTGCCCGTTGCGCAGCTTTAGCGTGATGCGTGCGAGGCTGCGCGCTGGATATTGATTTTCGTAATCTTCGTTCTCGGTGATTTTTACGCGGCTTGCCATCGCGCGAATCGACGCATCGCGCAACAGTGCATCCGCAAAACCCGGCCCCAGCAGCAACGCCGGATCGCGTTTGCACACCGCCAGCGCCAGGCAGTACGGCAGGCTGCCGCGCGCGGCGACGTCGTTTTCAGGGTGCACGGTGTTGAACACCGCCGTGCGCTTCATCACGTCGGCGTGAATTTCGGCGATGTCGCCGGCCTGAATGCTGTGTTCGGTGATGAGGTCAAACGCGGCATCGAGTGACGCAAACAGCGGCCCCACCGTGGCGTAGTGTTTGGTGACGATGCCTTCGGCGACTTCCCAGAAGGTGAATTTTGCATCTTCGCTGATGCCCTCGGTCAAGCGCTCCGCCAACGTTTTATCAGCGATCACCGGCAAGAACCCGCCGATGACATTGCGCATGCCCTTCACGCCACGCGCCGCCATTTCCGCCGCCACCAGCCCCGCCGCGCACGCTTGCCCGCCGAGCAACCACTTGATGGTGTTGCCTTCCTCGTTGGCTTGAATCATGCATGTCGGCAGCAGGTTCACCGCAATGCCGAGCGTGTTGTCCATTTGCGTGGCATCGAGCTTCATCAAGCTCGCAGCAGCAGCAGCCGAGCCGATGCCGCCCCATAGCCCCGGCGTCCACCAGCCGCGATAAAACGCGCTGGGGAACACCGAGCGGCCAAAGCGGATTTCCATTTCGTAACCTGCCACCACCGCCGCCAACACCTCCGCGCCGGAGCGGTTCAACTTTTCCGCGTAGGCAAGCGCGGGCGGTACCACCTCGTTGCCGGGGTGACACGTGCCGCGAGGTGCTGCGTCAGTCAGCTCCAGCCCGTGCATGTACGTGGCGTGCGCCATGCACACGTGCGAGACGGTGGTTTTTTGCCCGCCGGGCAGCAGCGTGGCCTCTTGCGCGCCACCTTGAGACAGCACGTAATCGCGAATCTCGCTGGCGATGCCTGCGTTGTAGCCAGCGACCAGGCAACCTATGGTGTCCATCACACGTTGCTTCGCGCGCATTACCACCTGCGGCGGGAGATCGTCAAAACGCAGGCCGGCGGCGGCGCGGCCCATCAGGGGTAAAACGTCTTTGAATTCGGTGTGAGTCACGGGGAGTCCTTCGACATATAACAAGAATTACGAAGTTACCAAATTGCGTTGGCACATTGGCTTCATTGGATGACGTCGCCACTACACCGCGCGTCGTTCCCGCGCAGGCGGGAACCCATAGGGTGATAGCGATGGCACGTGTGTTATGGGTTCCCGCCTGCGCGGGAACGACGGGGAAGGTTTTGAACGCATTTGGAGAAACTGGGGCCACAAAATATCAATAAAAACAAATACTTATGCCTACACGGCAATCGGCGTCGCCCCCGGCAACGCAAACCCGCACTCCCCCGCCACCCGCCGCAACACATCCGGATAATCGCTGATGATGCCATCAACGCCAAACTCGATCATGCGTCGCATCTCGGCCTCGGCATTCACCGTCCACACCACCACCTTCAATCCGAGCGCGTGCGCTTCATCGATTGCGGAGGTGCCACCCTCGTTCGCCACATCATTGGAACACGGCGACCAGATCACGCCGGGCACGCCCCCCGCTGCCCGCACCATTCGCGGCACCGAGCCGCCAAACTGGCTGATATGCAAACCGGCGTTCCACGGCGAAGTTTTTTCGTGCGCAAGAATGTTATCCATAAACGGCTGCTGCGCCGTGAGATACGACGTGGCAATGCCGGGCGCATCGCGCTGCACCGCCGCCAGCGTGCGCCAGTCGAACGATTGCACGGTAACGCGCTGCTGCAAGCCATTGTTTTTAATCAACGAAATCAACGCTGCCGCAAAAGCCTCCGGCGCCACCGTGCGCGTGGGGTGCAGCGGCGAAATCTTGGTTTCGATGTTAAAGCGCACGGCGTTGTTGCCCGCTTGCCGCGCCAGCGCGAACACGTCCTCGAGCTGCGGCATGCGTGTGCCGTCAATGCCTTGCTGCCGAGGAAAGCGCTGCGCGTACTCGCACGCCGGGTTGATACGGCCCACGTCGAAGCGCTGCAATTCGTCAAAGGTGAATTGATTGATCGCCAGATCACTGCGCGTGATCCATTTTCCGTCAGGCCCGCGCGTGATTTCCGGGTTCAACGTGGCATCGTGACTCACCACCACCACGCCATCACGCGTGATCGCGCAATCGAGTTCCAGCGTGCTAACGCCGATGGACAGCGCGCGGACAAATGCTGGCAGCGTGTTTTCCGGCAGCAGGCCGCGTGCGCCTCGGTGGGCTTGAATGTCTAGGGGTGGTTTCACTGATGGTCGGAGCTTTTTGCTACAGACAACGTTTTCAACCCCTTGTTCTTATGAGATATACTTAGATTTCGGTCGGCATGTTGTCCGACACACGCCAATGTTATCAGTCGTGCTTGTTATACAAAACTAGTAACGCCGCATACGCCGTGCTGTACGTAGATGAGCAACTATCACTGGGTTTGTTTTGTCTGCCGCGAAGCTGTTCGAAGACCCGGCAGTGACGAGAATGTGCGCTGCCCGTCTTGTGGTAAGCGATGCGACAACATTGGGTACAAGATTCCGGTTCCCCCCAAGTCAAAGCTGCAGCTTTGGCGAGAACTTGCCGAATACTACGCGCAAGCCCGCAAGGGCTACTTCACTCGCAAGTCAGCTGCGAATGTACGAAAGCTCCATGACTTAGAGAAAGAAATTGAGCGTATCCGAACCATGGAAGCAAATGAAGGTCGGTTGTCCTTAATGAAGAAGTTGCAATCCAAGTTAGCGGACGTTCAAAGACAACACGAAGAACTGTTGGGCGCAAGGTCTTTCTACCTACAAGGACAGCTCCCACCGAGAAGTCGCACCAGTGAGACCTAACCGGCCCTTGAAGCGGAGTAAGCAAATGCTGCGCCCACTTCAAGCATAACGTCAGGCGGCTAACCTCGCTCCATCGCCCCCAACAACGGCCCCAACATAGCCGCCCCCAATTTCCGGCTACGCTCGCCGTTCCACCCCACATAAACATCCGGCAGATTGGCGTTGTCCTTGAACGGCATTTCCAGTGTGAGCGACAAGCAGCCGTAGGTGTGGCCTACCCATTTTGATGCGAGTTGCAGGGCTTGTTCGCGGTATTTGCCGGCGGCGTAGCCGTGCACGTCCTGAAAATCCGGGCTGGCGCGTTTGAAGTCGGTGATGAAGGCGCTTTGTGCGGCGGCTTGTGCGGGCGTGAAGCTCGGCAGCATTTCGCCGCCGGAGACGAACACATACGGCAGTCCTTCGTCGCCGTGCACGTCGATGAAGGCATCCACGCCAGTTTGTTTTATGCGCTCACGCACCAGATAAACCTCTGGGCTGGTTTCCAGGCTGGGGCTGGCCCATTCACGATTGAGATTCGCGCCGGCGGCGTTGGTGCGCAGGTTGCCGCGCACGCTGCCATCCGGGTTCATGTTTGGCACGAGGTGAACCACCGCCGTGTCGAGCAGTTTGCGTGACACCGGATCGGCGCGATCCAGCAGGCGTTCGATCATACCTTCGACAAACCACTCGGCCATGGATTCGCCGGGGTGCTGGCGGGCGATGATCCAGATGGTTTTCTTTGCTGCGCCGGTGTTGCCTTCGTTGGCAATCGTGATGAGGTCAATGTCGCGCCCCTCCACCGACGCGCCAAGCCGTTCGACGCGCGCCAGCGGCGAATCACTCGCACGGCCAATCAGCGCCTGATGGCGTTCCAGCGAATAAGGCTCGAAGTAGGCGTACCAGATAGCGTCGTGCTGAGGCGTGTGCTCCACCGTCATCACGCTACCCTTGTAACGCGTGGGCACCCGGAACCAGTGCGTGCGGTCGTACGAGGCGACGGCGCGGTAATCCTCCCAGCCTTTCGGGTAGGTGCAGGCGCCGGCGTTCTCGAAGCGCAGCGTGCAGGCGAGACCACGCGCGCCGGAGAGGCGAAAGTGAAACCACTGGCGGAAATCGGCGTGGGAATCCTTGCGGATGTTGAGTTTGATGTCCGCGGTGGAGTTGGTGTGGGCGATGTTGAGGACTTCGATGGCGCCGGAATCGAAGTGGCTGGAGATGGTGGGGGGCATGGGTTTCGTGGTTTTGGAGACCTATTGCGACTCTATCATTGCACGCCATTGCGTCATCACCAAGACCGTCATTCCAGCGTAAGCTGGAATCCAGAAAAGTACCCGGCCCGAAGGGCCTAAATTTTCACGCTACGCGTCAGGTAACAACCTGGGTTCCAGCTTTCGATGGAACGACGGTGTTAGTGTTTAGCGTTTTCGAGTGCTTGGCCAACTACTTTGTGACCCCTTGACGAGACTACGGTTCAATATCACAACCCTACGTCAACGGCACCACCGCCACCTGCGCCTTGAACGCGGCGCGCGACGATATCGCGGCGTACCAGCGATCCAGATGCGGCGTTGCCGGCCGTTCAGGTATCAACTGCATGTAGCGGTAGATCATGATGCCGTTGGGGATGTCGCCGTAAGAAAACGCGTCGCTCGCAAGATAGGCCGTCTTGCCCAATTGCGCGTCCATAATTTTCGCGGCGGCAACGGTTTTCTCCTTGCCGGTGGCGATGGCTTTTGCGTCGCGCTGTTCCGGCGGCGTGCGGATGAGGCCCCAGAACACGGGCGTGATCGCGGGCGCCATTACCGACAATTGCCAATCCATCCACATATGCGCCCGCGCGCGCGCCTTGAGGTCGGCGGGTTCCAGCGTGCGGTTCGCGTGCTTGGCGGCAAGGTAACGCAGGATCGAATTCGATTCCCACAGGGTAAAGCCGTCTTCTTCTTCGAGTGTGGGCACCAGCGAGTTCGGGTTCATTGACAGGTACGCGGCGTCTTTGGTCTTGCCGAACGCGCCGCCAACGTCGATGCGGTCGAACGGCAGATTCATTTCGCCCAGCCCCCAGATGACTTTCTGTACATTCGATGACGTGTTGCGGCCCCAGATTTTCAGCATGATGATGGTTCCTTGTTAAAGGGATGAATTTATACGAGCCGGAATTTATACGTGCCCAAACCGCCAACGTTCGATGGTCATGGTTTCAAAAACGCCCGCGCGGTTGAACGGCTCGTTGGCCCAGAACGCCTCGGCTTCGGCCTTGTTGGTGACGTCAAGCATTAGCAAGCTGCCGATGGTGCGCTCACCGCTGTCGGCCAGCAGCGGCCCGCGCGCAATGGTGATGGCGCGGTGCTGGTTGAGATACGCGAGATGCGCCTCGCGCAGCGGCGCTCTGCGCGCGGCCCCGTCGGATTTATCGTGCGCGTGGATGACGAACTGCATGGTGTCAGGTTTGCGCTTGTAGTCGCGCTGGCGCACGTCCAGCCTCGGCCGCCAGCCTTCGATGAGGATGGATTCAAAGAGACCGGCTTTGGTATACGGATCGGCGTTGATGTAGGCCGTTGCTGCCGCGCGATCCGGGAACTCAATCAGGCGCAGGCTGCCGATGGCGTTTTTGTTGTCATCGGTGAACAGGGGTCCGGAATACCAGGTCTCTTTCGCATAACCGTCCAGAAAATTGCGGTGCGCCGGGAGCGTGGCTTCGCGCAGTGCATCGATATTGGATTTGGCGCGGCATTTGATCAGCCAGTGCATGGTGTGATTTTCCTCGACGATTTTCTTACTGCGGCTTGATGCCCGCCGCTACCACCGCTGCACTCCAGCGTTTGATTTCTGACAAGTGATATTTGACAAACTCGGCGGAAGTGCCGCCAACGGGCGCCATGTACGACTGCCGGAAATACTCTTGCGCCTGCGGCGACTTGAGATAGCGGTTGGTCACGTCGTTCCAGCGTTGCGCCAGCGCGGGTGGCAAGGCCTTGGGGCCGTACATCGCGTACCAGATGTTGGCCTCGAAATCCGGCACGCCGGCTTCGGCGAGCGTGGGTAGATCGGGCGCGTAGTCGACGCGCTGCGCGCTGGTCACGCCCAGTGCGCGCAGGCGGCCGCTTTTGACATGTTGTAGCAGCGTGCCCGGCGTGTTGAAAAACAATTTGACCTGGCCGCCGATCAGATCGGTGATGGCCGGCGCGCCGCCCTTGTAAGGCACGTGCAGAATGTCGGTTTTGGTGGAAGCCTTGAACATTTCAAGGATCAGATGCACGGTGCTGCCCACGCCGCTGGAGGCGGCGGTCAACTGCCCCGGCTGCGACCGGGCGAGCGCAATCAACTCTTTTACCGATTTAGCGGACAAGCCGGGATGTACTACAAGCATCGATGCCGAGTGGGTGGCAAGCACCACCGGCAGCAAGTCGCGCGCCGGGTCAAAGCGCATGCTGCGGTAAGTGGCCGGCAGGATGGCGATGGCGGAGCTGGTGCACAGCATGGTGTAGCCGTCGGGCTCGGCGCGAACCACCACTTCGGTGCCGATTTGCGTGCCCGCGCCGGGCCGGTTGTCGACGATAACCTGCTGGCCCCAGAGCTCCGACAGGCCGGCGGCCAGCGCGCGCGCCACCAGATCCACCGAGCCGCCGGGCGTGTACGGATTGACCATGCGCACAGGCCGCGTGGGGAAGTCGCGCTGGGCCATGGCGTCGACACTGACGCCCAAGAGTGAACACAGTGCGATGCAAGTGACGGCCGACGCGCGCATGAATTGGGCCATCGGGTGGATATTGTAACTATTTGTTTTCATTGTGTTTTTTGTGGTCTGGCACGCCTTAACCCAGCTTGTCGTGCGCAAAAAATTCCTGCAAATACGCCTGATACGCCTTGCGGTTCGCGTCATCCATGTAATCGATTTTCACGCCGATACCTGCGTCGGAACAGTGGCGCACTTCCACTTCGCAATCGACGGCAACGCCCGGCGCAAGATTCAGATGCACGCCGATGATGGTGCCGGGCGCGAACTCGCGCGTGCACAAGAGCAGCATGCCGCCGTCACTCAGGTCCTGTACCAGCGCGCGGTAGAGCTTGTCTTCGTAAAAAATATCGCTCTTGGGCGTGACGGTAATGCGCGGCGTTTTACGCTGCTGGGCTTTGTCGGGGGCGTCTGCCATGGGGTCTTCCAGTGGGCCGAGTCAGGCAGTTGAATCCGGCAGGCGGCTAATCCTCGCCGCCCAGATATTCGATGCCCAATACGTATTCCATCAAACGCCAGCCCGCAGTAGTTCGCGCAAAGCAGGCGCGATATTCGACGGCGCTGCGAATGTGTTCAGCAGGCACAAAACCATCGCGCGCGGCGGCGGCGCCCGCGTAACGCACTTTCACCCAGCGTTGCTGGGATTGGGTGTCCTTGTCGGCCACCTCCCAATCGCGCACGCCAATGATGTCGTAGCTCAGATTGCCCAGCGTGCCGGCCATATGCGATGGCCCGTCTTTGACCAACGCGTCCTTGACAGTGATCGCGCCGCTATCGTACGGATCGACATCGTCAAGGGGCCATTTTATTGGCACGTAGGGCGCGCACAGGAGGCGCACGCTTTTCTTCGGCTGATACCACGCGCTGCCCATTTGCAGGGCGGCGGATAAATCCTGCAGCAGGCGCTTGTCGGTGCCCTCGAGGTCCCACAGTTTGCGAAAGGCCGCGATCCCGCGCGGCGCTTCCAGCGGATTCAACACGTTGCCATCGATAATCCCCGCCAGCGCGCGGCGGTCTTCCCGCCGCAGGACCTCCAGCAGCCAGCCGCGAAACTGCACCCAGGTGGCGTCGCCACCGCCCTCATCCACCGGCAGCATCTTGCGTTGCATGGGCTTGGCGGCAGGCTTGGCCGCAGGCGCGGGCGCTGCGGCGGGGGCCTGTGCCACGGGTGTTTGTGCGTGCGCGGGTATCAGCCATATCGCTGCGCCGATACAGGAAAAAAACCAGAAAGCAGTGCGTGCAAACATGCGGTTACCAAGGTTGAGCAAGGTTAGAGCGAGGCGTCAATGGTAAGCGCAGCATCGGTGGCTTACAACAGGTGCGAACAGGGGATAATGGCGGGGCATGCTATAATTTTTGCCAAAAATCGCACACAAATCACATACAGACGGCAGGCCTCTGCCGGCAAACGACGGGGACATCATGGCGCGCATCGAAGTCAAATCCGAGATTACCGGGACGGTATGGCAGGTGAAATCCAAAGCCGGCGACACGGTGGAATCGGGCGACACGCTGATCGTGATCGAGTCGATGAAAATGGAAATTCCCGTCATCACCGAAGACGGCGGCGTGGTCAAAGAAATCCTCGTCAAGGAAAAAGACCCGGTGGCCGAGGGGCAAGTGGTGGCGGTGCTGGAGGGGTAATCACTAGTGAACCGTAATCAGTGAACAGGGGTTTGTAGCTTGCCAAGAAGGATTTACTGTTCACCGTTCACTGTTAACTTCTTCACTTCCAACCAGCCCGGGCCTATAAGTATCTGATTTAATTAAATAATTAATCGAGGAGTAACGCTCATGGCACGTCCTGAAATTGAAGGCGATTGGGTCATGGGCTGGCCCGACCGCAAGCGCGCGGGCATCAGCGCGGGCAAGGATGCGCAGGGGCGCATTATCAACGGCCGCTCGCCGGTGACGCAGCTGGAAGGCTTGCTGACGCCGACCGACGCCTACTACATCGTCAATCAACTGGAAGTGCCGGAGCCGATGCATCCCGACGACTGGGTGTTGCAGATCGGCGGGCTGGTGGAAAAGCCGTTTGAAATGTCGTTGAAGGACTTGATGAAGTTGCCCGGCCGTACGGTGCGTGCGGTGACTGAATGCGCGGGTAACGACGCGGGGTTTTTCGATTATCAGACGCGCAAGGCCAAGAAGCCCTCGCGCATCAATCAGCAGGACATGCAGGCGCGTGCCGCCATGCGCGAAACCAACGCGGTGCCGAGCAGCGAAGCCATCAGCAACGAATCGACGACGACATGCGCGGTGAGCGCAGGCGAATTCACCGGCGTGCCTCTGGCGGAAGTGCTGAAAAAAGCGGGGCTGAAAAGCAATGCGGTGTCGGTACGCTTTCAGGGGTTTGATCGGGGTCAGCCGGATCTGGCCGTGCAGTACCGCTCGGTGGGCCGCTCGGATTTCAAACTGGTTGATCCCGGCGTGATCAATTACGAAAAAGGCATGCCGCTCGCCAAGGCCCTGCATCCGGACACGCTGCTGGCTTGGTCAATGAATGGCGAATGGTTGACGCACATCCACGGCGCGCCGGTGCGCGTGGTGACGCCGGGCTGGAGCGGCAACTGGT
Organism: Betaproteobacteria bacterium; assembly: GCA_900299145.1. Lineage (GTDB taxonomy): Bacteria > Pseudomonadota > Gammaproteobacteria > Burkholderiales > SG8-41 > UBA5216. Next base: position 53,303 of record OMIN01000113.1, read on the forward strand.
GGGTGAAATGGCTTGAGCAGATCGAAGTGCTCGACCACATTCCGCAGTGCTATTACCAGCACCACTATTTCACCTATGGCGAAGGCCCCGACGACCCGAAGAAGGAAATGATCACCGCGATGGGTGTACGCTGCATCATCCTCAATCCGCTGGATGAAGACTCACCGCTCGAACGCGGCAGTCACAAAGTGCAGGGGCGCGCGTGGAGCGGCATGGGCATGATCAAGCGCGTCGAAGTCAGCGTGGATGGCGGCAAGACCTGGCACGACGCGCATCTGGAAGAGCCCGTCGAGCGCTGGCTGTGGGTGCGCTGGTCGTGGCTGTGGGAAGTGGACAAGCCCGGAGCCTATCAAATCATGGCGCGCGCCACGGACGAGACAGGGCGCGTGCAGCCGCAGATACCGTGGAATTATCAGCGGAAGCATTTTGACGGGATTGTGCCGACGGACGTGGTTGTTTCGTAAAACGTAAATCGTGAGATGTGAAACGTAACCCCCATCACTAACAGCGTTTCACGATTCACCATTCACGTTTCACGTCGCAAATGCATATCGCCGTCTGCATCAAATACATCCCCGACCCTGAAGCCGCCTTCAGCCAGTTCAGCATTGACGAGCAGGCGAAGAAGGTGGTTCCCGCGCCGGGCTTGAGGCACGTTGTAAGCCCTTTCGACGAACAGGCGATTGAGGCGGCGTTGCGAGTACGTGAGCAGCACGCGGGCGCGCGCATCACAGTCATCACGCTGGGCAACGAAGCCTCGCGCAACGCGTTAAAGCATGGGCTGGCAATGGGCGCGGACGATGGCGTCTTGCTGATGGATCCGGCATTCGATGACGGAGATGGTTACACCACAACGCTTGCGTTGTCGGCGGCGATCCGCAAGCTCGCCACGGTTGATCTGGTGCTGACCGGGCGGCAGGCCGCGGATGGTGACGCGGGCATCGTCGGCGCGGGCATCGGCGAAGAGCTAAACTTGCCGGTGCTGACATTTGCCAAAGCGGTCGTAATGGAAGGCGCCGCTGCGTCCGTCGTTCGGGTTGAGCGCGTGCTGGATGACGGTACTGAAATTGTCGAGGCCGATTTGCCCGCGCTGGTCACGGTGTCGAATGAACTCGGCGCACCGCGCGCGCCGAGCCTGCGCGAAACCATGCGCGCCGCGCGCAAGCCCATGGTGGTGTGGAAGGCCGCTGATTTGGAATTGGATGTGGCCACGCTGGGTGCGGCCGGTGCGCGCACGGCGCGTGAGCGAATATTCGTGCCGTCGAAAGCGGTGCAGTGCGAATTTATCGAAGCGGCCACGCCGGAAGAACAAGGCGCGCGGCTGGCGGCGCGCTTGCGCGAGGCGAAAGTGCTATGAGTGTGCTGATCGCAATCGAGTTGACTGGCGAAAAGCCGTCGAATGCGAGCCTCGAACTTCTGGCGTTGGCGCGCACGCTTGCCAACGGCAACCCCGTGGTCGCGCTTTCGCTCGGCGCGGATGTGGGGCTCACCGAAACGCTCATCGCACGCGGCGCAGACAAAGTCGTGCTCGGTGCGCGCGAAACCTTTACTGACATCAACAGCGATGTGTGGGCCACCTGCGCCACCGATGCTGCCCGCAAGCATGGGGCGACGCTGGTGCTGGCGCCGCACACGCCGTTCGGCGCGGATATCGCGCCAAGGCTCGCGTTTCGCCTGAACGCTGCGTGCGCGACGGGTTGCGTCAGCATCGACCGGCAAGATGGCGCGTTGCTTTGCACGCGTGCGGCACACGGCGGCAATGTGCGTGAGGTGTTGCGAATGAAAGCCCGCGTCACCGTGGCCACGCTTCGTGCGGGCGTATACGACGCGCTGCCTGCCGACACTACACGCAAGGGCGAGGGCATCATCCTCACTGAGCCGCCCCCCTCGCGCATCCGCGTGCTCGAACGTAAACGTGATGCGGCTGAAGGCGTGCGTCTTGAAGACGCCAAAGTCATCGTCGCCGGCGGCCGTGGCCTCGGCGGTGCGGAAGGGTTCAAAGTACTGGAGCCGCTGGCGCATGCCTTGGGCGGCGTGGTGGGCGCGAGCCGTGTGCCGTGTGATCTGAACTGGTGTTCACACGCGATGCAAATCGGCTTGACCGGGAAAACCGTGACGCCGGAGCTCTATATCGCCGTCGGCATTTCCGGCGCGAGCCATCATCTCGCGGGCTGCGGCAATGCGAAGACCATCATCGCCATCAACACCGACAAGGACGCGGCGATTTTTCGTGAAGCGCGGTTTGGCGTAACCGGAGATTTTGCTAAAGTGGTACCGGCATTGACAGCGGCTATAAGGGCTTTACCGAAGGATTTGTAAGCATCTGTTTTAAAACAATTTTTACTCGGGCTAGCGCAGATTTTCGCAGACAAAATCGCGGTTGATTTAATCTGCGTTCAACTGCGTAATTCCGCGTTCAGGTTTTGAATTTGTTCTGGAGATTCACATGGCATCAGAAGCACTACTCGCCGAATACGAAGCCCGCCGCGCCAAGGCGCTCGCCGGCGGCGGCGCCGACAAATACGCGCGGCGCAGCGCGAAAGGAATCCTTAATGCGCGCGAGCGCATCGCCAAACTAGTGGATACGGAATCGTTCATCGAATCCGGTTTGTTCGGCACTTCTGCGGTCGAGCCGCATCTGGCGGATGAAACGCAGACTGACGGCAAGATCGCGGGCTACGCCAAAATCGGCGGGCGCGACGTGGCGATTGTGGTCAACGATTTCACCGTCAAGGGCGCATCGACTTCGTATACCAATGGCCGCAAGGTCGGCCACATGAAACGCACCGCCACCGAACGCGGCATGCCGCTGATTGCGCTGGGCGAATCCACCGGCGCGCGCTTGCCGGACGCGATGGGCGGCTACGGCATGGGCATGTTGCTGGGCAATGACAACACGCAGTTCCGGCGCACGCGCGAGACACCGATGGTGGCCGCGGCCTTCGGGCCATCGTTCGGTTCGTCGACGTGGATGATGTGCATCAGCGATTTCGCAGTCATGCACAAGGGCGCGACGGTGGCAGTGTCGAGCCCCGGCCTGGTGTCGATGGCGCTGGGTGAGAAGGTCAGCGCCGATGATCTGGGCGGTTGGCGGCTGCATTCGGATATCACCGGCCTCGTCGATCAGGCGGTCGATACCGAGGAAGAAGTGCTGGAGGCGATCAAAAAGTATTTGTCGTACATGCCGAGCCACCACAACGAAGCCCCGCCTGATGCGCCGATTCCCGCGGGCTCGGGCGCCGACATGGACAAGGTATTCGGCCTGCTGCCTGAAAAGCGCACGCAGGTGTACGACATGAAGCGCATCATTCGTTGCGTGGTCGATAAAGACACAATGTTTGAGCTGAAGCCGCGGTTTGGCAAAAGCGCGGTAACAACGCTTGCTCGACTGGGCGGCAAAACAGTGGGCATCGTTGCCAACAACCCACTGCATCGCGGCGGCGCGCTGGATGCAGACGCCTGCCGCAAGATCGTGGATTTTCTGGTGATGTGCGATTCGTTTAACGTGCCGATTGTGTTGCTGGTCGACACGCCGGGCTTCCAGATCGGCACCGAGGCGGAGAAAGCCGGTGCGCCGGGGCGCATCATGAATTTCATGAACGCGATGACCCTGCTGACGGTGCCGCATTTGTCCGTGATCATCCGCAAGAGCTATGGCCGCGCCTACGTGTGCATGGGTGGCGGGCGGCATTCGGACGACATCGCCGCGTGGCCCAGCGCCGAGATCAGCTTCATGAGCCCGGAGTTCGCCACCAAGATTGTGCACGGCGTAGGCTACGGCGAGCCGGGCTATGAGGACGCTCTGAAGAAAATCGAAAAGGGCATCGACGTGTGGGGCCTCGCGTCGGTATACGCCGCGCAGGCCGTGATCCACCCGAAAGATACCCGTGATTACCTCATACGCATGCTTGACGTGTATAAGTTGCGCATTACTAAGGGTGTCGGGCAGCATTTGATGCGGACTTGGCCGACGAGTTATTAACTGCCGTGAGTCGTAATTCGTAAAACGTTCCCTCCCCCGCGAGTGGGGGAGGGTTAGGGTGGGAACGTCTTTCACGATTCACATTTCACTTTTCAAGTAACCCTATGTTTAACAAAGTCATTGTCGCCAATCGCGGTGCAGTCGCTTCTCGCGTACTGCGTGCCCTGAACGAAATGGGCATCCATTCCGTCGCACTTTATTCCGAAGCCGATGCCGGCGCGCCGTACCTGGCGATGGCGAGTGAGACGTACGCCATCGGCCCCGCACCAGCGCGCGAGAGCTATCTCAATCAGGATTTGATTCTCGAGATTCTGAAAAAATCGCACGCCGATGGATTGCATCCGGGATATGGTTTTCTGTCTGAGAACGCCGCGTTCGCACAAAAAGTGGTTGATGCCGGCGCGCGCTTCATCGGCCCGTCGCCGAAATGGATCGACGCCATGGGCCACAAGACGCGCGCGCGTGAACTGGCGGCGCTGCACGGCATGCCCATGTCGCAAGGCTCCCCGGTGTTGCCGATGGACAACGAGGCCATACTCAAGGCGGCACGCGAGATCGGCTACCCGGTGCTGGTCAAGCCCGCGGGCGGCGGGGGCGGCATCGGCATGCTGCCGGCTAAGGATGAAGCGCAGTTGCTGGAAACGGTGGAGCGTTCGCGCTCGATGGCAAGCCGCGGTTTTGGCAACGCGGAAGTGTATCTGGAGCACTTGTTCGAACGCCCGCGCCATGTGGAATTTCAGGTGCTAGGCGATCAGCACGGCAACGTCGCTCATCTGTTCGAGCGCGATTGTTCGACACAACGCCGCAACCAGAAAGTGATCGAAGAAGCGCCGGGGCCGCTGATCGCACGCGAGGACGCCGCGAAAACCGCCGAACACATCGCCGGCATCATGCGAAAGCTCGGCTACGACAACATCGGCACGGTGGAAATGCTGCTGGGCGCCGACGGCTCGTTCAATTTTCTGGAAATGAACACGCGCCTGCAGGTCGAGCATGGCGTGACCGAGGAAGTGACCGGCGTCGATCTGGTCAAGGCACAGATACGCTCGGCGGCGGGCGAGCGGCTGGCAGACATTTTGCCAGCGAAGATTGAAGTCAAAGGCCACGCGATACAGGCGCGCGTCTATGCCGAAGACCCGAAGAATTTCTTCCCTTCGCCGGGCAAGTTGAATGTGTTTCGCCCGCCCTTGGACAAATCGGTGCGCGTGGAAACCGGCTTTGCCGAGGGCCGCGACGTAACGCCACATTATGATCCCATGATCGCCAAGGTAATCGTACACGCGGACACACGCGGCGCGGCAATTGATACACTCATTGCTGCACTTGAAGCGTTCGAGATTCAGGGCTTGAAACACAATATTCCTGCGGTGCTGACGATACTCAAATCCGAACGGTTTCGCGCCGGGCAGGTGCACACGGGCTTGATACCGGAAGTGATGAAGAAGAAGTAACGTGAGTCACAATAATCGGTTCCCTCCCCTTCAAGGGGAGGGCTAGGGTGGGGATAGGGTACGCGTCGAGGTGACCCCACCCCCATCCCAGCCTTCCCCCTGAAGGGGAAGGAGCTTCTTTGGAGGCCCGGCCTCTACACAAGAATTAGGAGCCAATCATGAGCGAACCCGAAGTAGTCAGATTCGATTTCGAAGACGGCATCGGTGTCATCACCGTTGATTACCCGCCGGTCAATGCGCTGGGGCCGGGCGTGCGCGAGGGCATCATCGCCGCCGTCGAAAAAGGCAATGCCGATCCGAACGTGAAAGCCATGGTGCTGCTGGGCGCGGGACGCAGCTTTATTGCCGGTGCGGATATCCGCCAGTTCGGCACCAAGCGGCCGGTGTTCAAGAAAACCAGTGTTGAAGTGCTGGATGACGCCACCAAGCCCACCGTGGCGGCGATTCACGGCTTCGCGCTCGGCGGCGGGTTGGAGCACGCGCTGGCCTGTCATTTCCGTATTGCCGTGCCCACGGCGAAAGTGGGATTGCCCGAAGTGCTGATAGGCATTCTGCCTGGCGGCGGCGGCACGCAACGCCTGCCGCGTTTGATCGGGCCGAAGGCCGCGATGGAAATGATCGTGACGGGCCGCCATGTGCCCGCCGATGAAGCGAAGACGATGGGCATCGTCGATGCCATTACGCCGGGCACGAATTTGCGCGCCGAAGCCATCGCCTATGCCAAAGCCGTGATTGCGGAAAAGCGCCCGCTCTCGCGCGTGCGCGACCGCAAGGCGGATGCCAGCGCCGAGCCCGGCATGTTCGACGCCATGCGCAAATCGATTGCGCGCAAGGCGCGCAATCAGAAAGCGCCTTATCACTGCATCGCGTGTGTGGAAGCTGCAGTTTCGCAGCCGTTCGACGAAGGCATCGCCACCGAGCGGCGGCTCTTCAGCGAACTGGAAAATGCCGACGAGGCCAAGGCATTGCGCTATGCCTTTTTCGCCGAGCGCGAAGTGGCGAAAGTTCCCGGTGCGCCCAAGGATTTCAAGCCCGGCAAGATCAAAACCGCAGCGGTGGTGGGCGCAGGCACCATGGGCGGCGGCATCGCCATGAGTTTTGCCGACTTCGGGATTCCGGTGAAGGTGCTCGAAGTCTCGCGCGACGTGCTGGAAAAAGGCATGCAGCGCGTGCGTGACAACTACGCCACCAGCGTGAAGCGCGGCAGCCTCAAGCAGTCGGAAATGGATGAACGGTTAAAGCGTTTCACGCCGGTCGAGCGTTACGAAGACATCGCCGACTGCGACGTGGTGATCGAGGCCGTGTTCGAGCGCATCGACGTGAAGAAGGATGTGTTCGCCAAACTCGAGGCCGTGATGAAGCCGGGCGCGCTGCTGCTCAGCAACTCATCAGCGATCAACACTGACATCATGGCCGGCATGACCACGCGGCCGGGTAACGTCGCCGGCGCGCACTTCTTCGCCCCCGCCAATGTGATGAAGCTGTTTGAAGTCGTAGTAGGCAGTAAAACTTCCGTTGAAACGATTGTGCGCACCATGCAGGTCGGGCGTGACATCGGCAAAATCAGCGCGCTGGCCGGCACCTGCGACGGCTTTGCGGCCAATCGCAGCCGCGCGCCGTTCCAGACCGAGATGATGCTGATGCTCGAAGAAGGCGCGTTGCCGGAGCAGATCGACAAAGTGATGGTGGATTTTGGCTACCCCATCGGGCCGTTCGCAGTGAGCGATCTGTCGGGCCTGGACATCGGCTACGACACGCGCAAACGCCGCGCGGCGGAGAACCCCAATTTCCGCAAATTGCCGGTGCCTGACCGTCTGGTGGAAATGGGACGCAAGGGCCAAAAGAGTGGCGCGGGCTGGTATCGCTATGAAAAAGGCGACCGCACGCCGCATCCCGACGAAGTGGTGAAAAGCGTGATCGCCGATGTCGCGCGCGAACTCGGCATCGAGCAGCGCCAGTTCACCGATGACGAGATTTTGAAGCGTCTGCTGTTCGCCTCGGTCAACGAAACCTGCAAGATTCTCGAAGAAGGCAAGTGCCTGCGCGCCAGCGACATGGACGTGATGTGGCTGCACGGTTTTGGATTCCCGCGCTATCGTGGCGGCCTGATGTTCTGGGCCGACGGCATTGGCGTGAAGGAAGTGTACCGGCAGATTGAGGAATGGCATCAGCGTTATGGCGCGCGCTGGAAGCCGGCCGCGCTGTTGAAGGAACTGGCCGAGAGCGGCACGTCGTTCCGAGAGGCGAAGCCTAAGGTGCCGATGTTTACGGTGTGATCGACAGTTGCGTCGACTAGTCATTTATAACTAACGACGCATACACAGTACCCGTCATTCCAGCGAAAGCTGGAATCCAGAACTTAAATCATGCGTAGCATCTGATTCGCGCCTTCGGCGCACAATACGACCTGGGTTCCAGCTTTCGCTGGAACGACGGAGGTAGTTTGCCGAGTTGGCCTGAATTCATGGAATTGGAATGAGCGCGAACGAATTGATCTCAAAAGCCCGTGCACAGCAGCGCACATCGCTGGACGAACAGGCCGGCAAATCCCTGCTCGCCGCCTACGGCATAACCGTGCCGCAATCGCTGACGGTAAAGACCGCTGGCGAAGTTGACGCTGCCTTCGGCAAACTCAAGCCGCCGGTAGTCGTCAAAATCATGTCCCCCGACATCCTGCACAAGAGCGATGCAGGCGGCGTGAAGGTGGGCCTCAAATCGGCGGCTGAAGTCAAAGATGCGATCAACACCATGGCCGCCTCAAAGCAAATCAAGGCCGCACGCATCGACGGTTACCTGATCGAAGAAATGGCGCCCGCTGGACAGGAAATTGTCATCGGCGGGCTGCGCGATCCGTACTTCGGCCCGCTGGTGATGGTGGGCCTAGGCGGCATATTTGTCGAAGTGCTGCGTGATGTGTCGTTTCGCATTTGCCCCATCACGCGGATCGACGCGGAAGAAATGATCGACGATTTAAAGGGTGCGGCGATCCTCGCAGGTGCACGCGGCCGCCAGCCGGCGTCGCGTGCGGCGATTGTCGATGCGCTGCTTAAAGTCGGTGGCGAAGGCGGCTTGCTGATGACACACGCGGAAGAAATCAAAGAGGCTGATATCAACCCGATGATCGTCTCCGAAACAGCGGCGGTGGCCGTCGATGCGCGTTTTATTCTGTAGCACTTGTAAAAATAATGAATAAAAACAAATACTTACAGGATTTTACGCCTTTTTTTCAGCCGCGCACCGTGGCGGTCATAGGCGCTTCCACGCGCAATCCGCATGCGCTGCCCAATGTATTCATGCGGCGCATTCGCGAGTTTGGCTTCACTGGCGATATTTATCCGATCAACCCCACGGCCGCCGAACTTGAGGGCCACAAGTGTTACCCGTCGCTGGCGGACACGCCCAAGCCCGTCGATTACGCCTACATCGGCGTCGGTGGCGGGCAAATCCCGGCCATGTTCGACGCCGTAAGAGATAAAAAGCCGGGCCATGTGCGATTTGCGCATGTGGTGTCAAGCGGGTTTGCCGAGGTCGACGAAGGCCGGGCGTTGCAGGACGAACTCGTCGCTGCCGCGCGCGCGGGCGGCATGCGGCTGGTCGGCCCCAACTGCATGGGGCTGTATTCGCCGCGCGGACGCATCACGTTTGCCGAAGTGGGGCCGGTGGAGCTGGGCCACGTTGGAGTGGTGTCGCAAAGTGGCGGCCTTGGCACGGACATCATTCGTCGCGGGCGCAATCGCGGCGTGCAGTTTTCCGCGCTGGTGACGGCCGGCAATTGTGCCGATGTGACGCCGACGGAATTTGTCGAATATTTTTTCGCCGACGAAGAAACCCATGTGATAGGCCTTTACCTTGAGACGGCGAAAGATGGCCGGCGCCTGTTCGAGTTACTGCGCCAAAACAAAGCCGCCAAGCCGGTGGTCATCCTCAAGGGTGGCCGCACGCAACAGGGGCTGGCGGCGGCGGCCTCGCACACGGGATCGCTCGCGGGCGACGACCGCGTGTGGGTGGCGCTGTCGAAGCAAACCGGCTGTGTGATGGTGGATACGCTGGATCAGTTCGTCGACACGCTGCTGCTGTTTCAATCGGTCAAACCGAACGTTGCGCATCCCACGAAGCGCGTTGCGCTGTTCGGCAACGGCGGCGGCACCAGCGTGCTGGCCACCGACTATTTCTCGCGTCTGGGTCTCGATGTCACGCCATTCGCGGACACCACCATCGCCGAACTGGCGGCCCTGAAACTGCCACCCGGCACCAGCATCACCAATCCGGTGGATTGCCCCGTCGGCACGTTGCAGCAGGACGACGGCCGCGTTGCGGAAAAAATCCTCGACATCATTTACGCCAGCGGCAAGCCGGACGCGCTGGTCATGCACCTGAATCTGTCGTCGTTTGTCGGGCGCGCCAAGCCCGAAGTGCTCGACAACCTGATGGACGCCGCGCTGCGCGTGCAGCAGAAATATCCGGGGCAGGCGCACTTCATGCTGGCGCTGCGCTCCGATGGTGAACCGAGACTCGAAGAACGCAAGCGCGAATTTCGCGCCAAGGCCGTGGCGCGCGGCGTGCCGGTATACGACGAAATGACCAACGTGGGCCACGCGCTGGCGGCACTGGCGGCGCATGAGCGGTTTGTGCACACACGCGCCCGCGCGTAAACGCAGGCGTTCCGTAGGAGATCGCAGGAGATCGAAGATGACCATCACTGCCCAATACAACACCAACTTTCGTGCGGTCACCTACCCGGTGCGCCTCTACAGCGGCGAGGGGGCGCTGGAAAACCTGCCCGCGGAACTCAAACGCAACCGCGCCACGCGTGCGTTCATCGTCTGTGGCCGCACGGTGTCGCGCAAAACCGATCTCATCAATCATATGCGCCGCATCCTCGGCGACAACTGCGCCGGCGTCTATGACGAGATGGACAAGGACACGTCGATCTCCACCGTCACGGCGGCGGCAGCAGCGGCAAAGGCCGCCAACGCGGACATGCTGATCAGCGTCGGCTCCGGCAGTGTCACGCAAGGCACGCGCGTGGTGGCGATTCTGATGGCGGAAAAGCGTCCGGTCGATGAACTCATTACGCAGTATCCGGAGCATGGCGCCGCGATCAGCCCGAAGCTGCTCGAACCCAAGGTGCCGATACTCAATGTGTTGACGGCGGGCACCTCGGCGCAAAATCGTGCCGGCTCCGCAGTGAAGGACCCGAACCGCAATCATCGCATGGAGTTTTTCGATCCGAAGACACGGCCCGTCGCGGTGTTCTGGGATAACGAAGCGCTGATGACGGCCCCCTTGTCGCTGGTGAAAACCACCACGATTTCGTCGGTGTGGCGCACCACCATGAATCTGGGCGCCACGCGCGTCGCTCCGCTTTCGGAGGGGGATCGTTTGCAGGCGTTTCGCCTGTCGCGTTATGCGCTGGAGCACTTGGGCGACGGCACGGATGTGTCAGCGCGCGTGGCGGTGTGCGCAGCGGCGTTTTTGCAGAATCGCGATGCCGACGACGGCGGCATGGCCGCTGGCAAGCATTGGGTGGAACGCGTGGTGTATGCGTTCGCGACGGCGTTGTTTCAGATGCACGTGCATGTCGGCCAGGGCGAGGCCAGTGCGGCGATCTCGCCCACCGTGCTGCGCAAACTCGGCCACCGCAATCCGGAAGCCATGGCACTGATCGCGCAGGGCATGGGGGTGTGGAAAGAGGGTGACGACATCAGCAGCGCGCCCGAAAAAGCCGCTGCTGAACTGGAGCGCTTGTTCAACAACATCGGCGCGCCGACGCGCGTGTCGCAGCTCAATATCCCGCGCGACACACTCCCGCAAATCTGCGACAACGCCATGCGCAATTTCAACGCCGACCCCAAGCGCGAATTCATCAAGGAACGCGATTATCTGCTTGAGGTGCTGGAAGCCTGTTGGTAGGCGTTGCGAGCCGCACGTGACTTGCGTCACGAAATCCACGTAAATATCTGTTTTCAAATGATATTTTTTCGGTCAGCGGTTACAGATTCTTACAACTCGCTCATGCCGCCGTCGTACACGGGGTGCCTTCCCGTGGCGTTAATCCAGTATGGGAATCCACCCATGCCCACTGCTACAGCGAAAAGGAGCATTACCATGAAACTCAAAACCACCCTGATAGCCGTTGCATTTGCCCTATTGCCCGGTCTTGCGCTTGCGCAAACCACCGCGCCCGCACCAGCGCCTGCCGCGACACCTGTCCCCACAACGAAGCCCGCGCCTACGCCCAGTGACAAAGCCGGCGCACGCATCGACGCGCGTCAGGCGGAGCAGCAAAAGCGCATCGACGCCGGCGTCAAATCCGGAGAATTGACCCCGAAAGAAGCGGAGCGCCTGCAAAAGGGACAGGCGCGCGTGCAGAAAATGGAGGACAAGGCCCGCGCCGACGGCAAAATCACCAAAAAGGAAGCCCGCCAAATCGAACACGCGCAGGACCAGCAAAGTAAGAAAATCGCGCGTGAAAAGCACGATAAGCAAAAAACCAAGTAACTCCCCGGTGCTTTGCGGTACTCAACGGCTGCCTCTTCGGAGGTGGCCGTTGTCGTTTAGAATGCTGCTTTTACCCTCTAGGCCATCAGGACGCACATGGACACGTTAAAAGCCGGCATGAAGCACACGGAAGAATGGGAGATCACCGAAGAGCGCACCACACAGCGCGGCAAGTACAAAGTGTTCGCGACGTGGTCGATGACGCGGCTGGTGGAAAGCGTCGCGAGCGGGCTGATTGCACCGCATCTGAAAGAAGGCCAGGGTCAGGTCGGCGTGGGCATCACCGTGCGCCACATGGGGCCGACACCGATCGGTCATACAGTGCGCGCCGAGGCGGAACTCATTGCCGTTGACCGGCGCAAGATGTCGTTCAAGGTGAAGGTGTTCGAGGGCGACGAGCAGGTGGGCGAATCGGAGCACGACCGTTTTATTGTCGATCTCGATAAATACTTTGCACGGCTGGATCAGAAGCTGGGCGCGAAGACGTAATCGCACAGCCCAAATAAATTCAACAGAGGACAACCATGAAAAAATTAATCGCGGCCATGCTGATGGCGGGTGCGTCATTCGCCACGGCGCAAACCTACGACGAGCTGCTCAACGACGGCAAAAACACCGAAAACGTGCTGCGTTTCGGCATGGGGCCGAAGCTGCAAATGCATAGTGCGTTAAAGCAGATCACCACCGCCAACGTCAAACGGCTGGTGCCGGTGTGGAGCACCAGCACCATGAGTGAAACCGGCGAACTCGCGCAGCCCGCCGTCTACAACGGCGTGATGTACGTGACCAATGGCCATTGGACGTTCGCGCTGGACGTCGCCACCGGCCATCAGATCTGGCGCACGCCGGTGGAGTATGACCGCGCGGTGCTACGCATTTCGACTTCGGGCGCGATTTATCGCGGCTCGCCGACACTTTACAACGGCAAGTTGTATCGCCTGACGTTGGACGCACACCTCGTCGCGCTCGACATGAAAACCGGCAAGCAACTGTGGAAAAAGCCGTTCGCCAATCATCTGGAAGGCTACAAGGGCGTCTCCGCACCCTTGATCGCCAATGGCGTGATGATTACCGGCACCAGCGGCGGCGAGCATGCCACGCGCGGTTTTCTGGTGGGCTGGGATCCGGAAACTGGCAACGAACTTTGGCGCAAGCACATGATCCCCGCGCCGGGCGAGCCCGGCCACGAAACGTGGCCGAAGACGGCGGATTCGATTCCCGATGCCTGGAAAATCGGCGGCGCTTCCACCTGGCAGAATGGTTCGTACGATCCTGAACTCGATCTCGTTTACTGGGGCGTGGGCAACGCCGGGCCGTATGACCCGAAGTATCGCGGCGAGGGCGATGCGCTCTACACCAACTGCGTTGTGGCAATCCGTCCGAAGACCGGCGAAATCGTCTGGCACTATCAATACACGCCGAACGATCTGTATGACGTGGACGCCACCAACGAACTGGTGCTGGCCGAGTTGCGCATCGACGGCCAGATGCGCAAAGTGGTGATGAACGGCAACAAGAACGGTTACTTTTATGTGATCGACCGCACCAATGGCAAGTTGATCGCCGCGCACCCGATGACGCGCATCAACTGGTCCACGCACGTCGATCTCAAAACCGGCCGGCCGGTGCTGACCGACGTGGGCGACAGGCTGCGTAAGGGCGAAGAAGTCGAGGTTTTCCCGCAGCGCGGCACCAACGCCATCATGTTTGCGTTCAATCCAAAATCGAATCTGGCGTATCTGAACACCTGGGATTTACCGCGCATTCAGAAATTCGTCCCGTATAAATTCCAGAAAATGGGTGAGCCGAACACCGCCACGGCGGGCCGCGCGCCGGCGATCAAACCGGGCGACGTGGTGGGCTATCACGCGGCGATGGATGTCGTCACCGGCAAATTCAAGTGGAAAATTCCAATCACTGACATGGCGAATTCGTCGAGCCTCCTGGTGACGGACGGTGGTCTGGTGTTTACTGGCAAGCCCACTGGCGAATTCATCGCGCTCGACGAGGAAACCGGCAAGCAGCTGTGGCAGTTCAAAACCAGTTCCAGCATCAACTCGCCGCCCATAACCTATACCCACAAAGGCGTGCAGTACGTCAGCGTTGCCGTGGGTCTCGCCGGCAGCCTGCCGCGCGGGCAGGTGGGCAGCAAGGTGCCGCAGGGCAGTTCGGTGTGGACGTTTGCGCTGATGCCGAACTAGGAAATGTTTAATAAAAACAAATACTTATGGCGCGGCCTTGCTGTGGGGCTGCTGATGGGCAGTGCCGCCGCCACCGCGCAGCAAACTTTTCCCCCGGCGCAAATTAAGAAAGGCGCCGAGGTGTATGCCACCCACTGCGAGTCATGCCACGGCGTGCGCATGCAAGGCCCGCAGTGGGGCATTGATCTCGCCACGTTTCCGCGCGACAACCCCAAGCGCTTTACCGAGTCGGTGACCAACGGCACCAAGCTCATGCCGCCGTGGGGCGATGTTATCAAGGCCGACGATATTCAGGCGTTGTGGGCCTATGTCGTCGCTGGAGAACCCGGCAACAAATAAGCGCGAGGAATACAGGAGCACGTCCATGGCTGAAGCGCAAGTTGCACTGGTGTTGCAGGGCGGTGGCGCGCTGGGCGCGTATCAGGGCGGTGCTTTTACGGGGCTCGCCGAGCACGGGTTCAAAATCGACTGGGTGGTGGGCACTTCCATCGGTGCGATCAACGGCGCCATCATCGCCGGCAATCGGCCCGAGGAGCGCGTCGAAAAGTTAAAGGCGTTCTGGGAATACGTCGCGCAGGACGAGCCGTCGCTCACGTCACATCTGCCGCATCTGTCGCATTTGGGCACCGCCGACTGGATGCGGCCGTGGACCAATGCGATGAAAACCTTCAACACGCTGTCGCGCGGCATTCCCGGGTTTTTTCAGCCGCGCCGCGGCGCCGTGTGGAACATGACACGCACCGTGCTGACCGCCGAGGCAAGTTTTTACGACACCTCGCCGCTGGAAGACACGCTCAACCGCTTTGTCGATTTTGATTACCTCAACGCCGGCCACGTGCGCTTTACGGTGTGCGCGGTGGATGTTGCCACCGGCGAAATCGCGATTTTCGACAATGGTACCAACACACCGCGCATTACACCCAAACACGTAATGGCGAGCGGCGCGCTGCCGCCGGGCTTTCCGCCGGTGGAAATCGACGGCGCGGTGTACTGGGACGGCGGCATTTACTCCAACTCACCAATCGACGTGGTGCTGGACGATGCCGAGCGCCGCGACACGCTGTGCTTCATGATCGACTTGTGGGATCCGACGGAGAGCCTGCCCAACTCCATCAACGCCGCGATTCACCGCCACAAAAACATTCAGTATGCGAGCCGTACGCGCGAGCATCTGGAGGACCATCGGCGGGCACAAAATCTACGCCGCGCCGTGCGCATACTGTCTCAACAGTTGCCAGCCAAGTCGCGCAACTCCAAAGCGTTAAAACCGCTGATGAATCTGGGTTGCGACAGCACCATACGCATTGTGCGCATGGTGATGAAGGCGATGCCGACGGACGATCACACCAAGGACATTGATTTCAGCCGCTCGACCATCGCCGTGCGCTGGAAAGCCGGTAGCCATGACGCCGGGCGCGCGCTGCGCCACAAGAGCTGGCTAAAACCCCTGCCGCCGCATTTGGGGATGGAGATACACGAGCTGGCGCAGGAGTAGCGCCAGCTCGGCGGGAAACGGTTACAGATACCGCGTCGGCCAGTTGATCGTGCGCCACATGTGCGCGGTTGGGCTGTCGTCAAAGCCCAGGCCTTCCTCCGGCTGTTTAAAGTTGCGGCCGATGACATCGGTGAATTCCTCCAGCTCGACGTGCACGTTCGGGTCGAACGCGTAGAGATCGTTCACCGTCAGCAGGCGCGCGGCTTCGTAATACTTGTGCTTTTTCGCGTACTCATGCGCGCGGCCGATGTGTTTGCCCGGATCGAAATCCTTGCCGAACATGCGCACGTACGATTCCGGATATTCGTAACCGTATTTTTCGTCGGGGAAAAACCGCAGCGCCTGATGGTAGCGAATGGCGAACGTGGTTTCTTCGTCGACATAGGGCTCAAACAATTGAGCCGCCCAGTAACCGTGATCGGCGCGGATGAAACCGTTGTTGCCGGCATCGTGCACCAGGCACGCCAGCACGATTTTTTCGCTGCAACCGTTTTTTTGCGCGAGGCGCGCGCTTTGCAGCATGTGCACGCAGGGGCCGAAACGCAGCTTGAAAAAATCGATCAGCGTTGGCTTCTCGGGCATCTTGGGCAGACGCGGGTCGTGCCCCATCAGCCGCAGCTTGCCCTTGGCGTCGTCGCGCGGCTGCGGTTGGGTGTGATCCAGTTCACCGGAGGTATACAGGTGCGATTTCACAATGGCGTAGCGGTCCATCTCGCGGGCGGCGGCGAGGTCGGCGGCTTCGGCTTTTTCCAGAACGGCGGCGGATGCGGGTGACATGGCAGTCTCCTTTTCGGTTGCGTTGGGGTGCGTGGCGGACAGGCCATCAAGTGCGCGTGACACGCGTATCATGGCACAGAACCTGCGCAACGCCCATCAAGGCGCGCCACGGCGCGCTCTACCCGCAAGGAAATTTTCGCAACATGAACCCTGTTTTCATCACTGGCGGCACCGGCTATCTGGGTGTGCCGCTGATCCGCGCACTGCTCGAAAAAGGCTATCAAATACAGGTGCTTACACGCGAGAAATCGGCGCACCGCGTCCCTACGGGCGCGCGCCCGGTGTTGGGCGATGCGCTAAACGCCGCCAGCTTCGAGCGCTATATCCCCACCGGGACGACGCTGGTGCATCTGGTCGGCACGCCGCACCCGAACCCGGCCAAGGCTGCCGAATTTCGCCGCGTTGACCTGGCATCGATCCGCGCCAGTGTGGCTGCGGCCCAGGAAGCCCGCGTGCGGCATTTTATTTATCTCAGCGTCGCGCATCCCGCGCCGGTGATGCACGCCTACATTGATGTGCGGCGCGAAGGCGAGGCGCTGGTGAGCAGCAGCGGCATCCCCGCGACTTATCTGCGCCCGTGGTACGTGCTGGGGCCGGGCCACCGCTGGGTGTATGCGCTGCTGCCGGTCTACAAGCTGATGGGAAAGATTCCCGCGACACGCGATATGGCGTTGCGGCTGGGTACGGTAACGCTAGCGCAAATGACCGCTGCACTGGTTAGCGCGGTGGAATCACCGCCGCAACACCTGCGGGTATTGAATGTCGTGGACATTCGCCGTTTCGCCTGATGATTCTTCTTGCGAAGGCGAATATAAGTGTTTGTTTTATTATTATTTTAAAACCGCTCCACCCACGGCCGCACTTCGATTTCCCACGTCCAGGAAGAGCGTTGCTGTTGCAACAAATGCAAGTAGCTCTGTGCGATGGCATCGGGGTCGAGCAGGCTGTCGGGCTTGTCCGCGGGCACGGGCCGTACGGCCGAGCGGATGCCCCCATCGATGACGACATGCGCGACGTGAACGTTCTGCGGCGCCAATTCGCGCGCCATGCTTTGCGCGAGGCCACGCAGCGCGAATTTGCCCATGGTGAACGCAGAGGATTGCGCAAAGCCTTTCACGCTCGCCGACGCACCGGTGAAAATAATCGTGCCCGAGCCCGCTTTCAGCATGCGCCTGGCGGCCGCCTGCCCGACGAGAAAACCGCCGTAGGCGCTGATCGCAATCGCATTCGCCACCTGCGCCGGGTCGAGTTCGACTAATGGCCCGCGCACGCGGCCGCTGGCGTTGAACACCACGGCGCTGGGCGCGGCACACAGTTTGTCGACTTCGGCGTAGAGCGCTTCGACTTGTTCGGGCTGCGAGGCGTCGCACGCCACGGCGCTGGCGCCGGTTTCTTCGCACAGCGCCTTGAGTTTTTCGGTGCTGCGCGCGGCGAGTACGCATTTCATTCCTGCGCGGGTGAAGGCGCGCGCGACGGCAGCGGAAAGACCGCTGCCCGCGCCTACGATCAATGCGATCTCGTTACTCATCGTGCATCACCGCTGCAACTGCGTTTCTGTCTTCGGCAGCGCTTCAATGTTGCCCGACCACGGCATCGCCGAACGGCACCAGCCCTGTTTCTTCGGCGGCAGCAGCGCGCGTTGCCGAGCGGTGCCCAGCCGCAAACCAAATTCCTGCGGATCATCGCCGGCGGTAGTCGAATAAATCGGCGTGCCGCATTCGGGGCAAAACGCCTGTACGCGCTTGTTGCCGCTTTCGGCCGTTTTCACGTAGAGCTTGAGCTTGCCGCCGCTCAGTTTGAAATCCGCCTTCTTCACGCGCACGTTCACGCGATACGCCGTGCCAGTCATGGTCTGACAATCGGTGCAGTGGCACACGCTGACTGCTTCGGGATTCACTTCCGCTTCGTATTTGATGTTGCCGCAATGACAGCCGCCGTCGATGTGCATGATGCGCTCCTTTGTATAACTATTTGATTTAATTGATGTTTTGACGCCTTGCGTGCGCCGTTCAATTCATCCGTATTCCGGCATCCCTGATCACCTTACCCCATTTGGCGATTTCGGATTTCAGGAAGGCGCCGAGCTGCTCCGGCGTGCCGCCGGCCACCACCATGCCACTCGTAAACAACGTCTGTTTTACGTCGGGCTGATTCAGTGCGCGCACGATTTCCTGATTCAGGCGGTTGATGATTGCCGGTGGCGTTTTCGCCGGCGCATAAAACGCGTCGATGGCAATCGCCTCGTAACCCGGCACACCCGAGGCCGCGAGCGTAGGCAAATCCGGAAACAGCGGTGACGGCGCAGCGGTGGTCACCGCCAGCGCGCGCACGCTGCGCGCCTTGATGAATTGGTCGACGCCGGCGGAATCCTTGAACATCACATGCGTTTCGCCGCCGATCAGTGACAGCATGGCGTGGCCGTTACTCTTGTACGCCACCAGCGTCATTTTCGCGCCGGATACATTCTTGAAAAGCTCCGTCGCCAGATGCGGCGACGAGCCTGGCGTACCGGAGGCGTAGTTCAAATCATTGGGCCGTGCCTTGGACAGCGCGATCAGTTCCTTCACCGATTTCACCGGCAGCGAGGGATGCGTCAGCAGCACGCTGGGCGCAGTATCCGCCAGCACCACCGGCGCGAAATCACGCACCGGATCCCAAGGCGTATCGCGTATGAGGTGCCCGATCATGAACGAACTGCCCAGCACCAGCAGCGTGTGCCCATCGGGCGGCGCTTTCATGCCGACTTCCGGAATCAGCAGCGACGGCCGGTTATCAACAATCACCGGCTGGCCCAGCGCCGTACGCAGCACCGGCGCTATGAGGCGCATCACCATATCGCTGCCGCCGCCGGCAAGTGGGCCAAGCATGCGGACGGGCTGCGTGGGATAGTCCTGCGCGTGCGCCGGCATACTTATAACCGCGGCGATGGCTGTAACCACCGCGCCGATCATCAGTCTGCCGGCAACGCTTGCACGCCGCGCGTTCACGAGCACCTGACTGTTAGCGCTTGCTCGCGCCCGCCAACCGCGCGGCGTTGTCCTTGGTGTCGTAGAGATTGATCGCCTGCTTACCCTCGGCATACTTGTTCATGCGCTCGCGGATTTCGGTCGCCATTTTGTTGTTGCGCTGCACGGCGGGGCGCGCTTCCATTGCCTTGTACCAGCGCATGAAATTCGGATACTCGGCTTCGGTGATACCCCGATCCTTGTGCATTTTCGTCCACGGGTAAATCGCCATGTCGGCAATGCTGTATTCGTCGCAGCCCATCCATGCGCTGTCACGCGCGCGGTTGTCGAGCACGCGATACAGGCGCAGCGATTCATTGTTGTAGCGCGCCTGCGCGTAATCCTGTGGCGTGGCGGTGTTTTCCTTGACGTAATTGTTGAAGTGATTCGCCTGGCCGAACATCGGCCCCACATGCGCCATCTGGAAAATCAGCCACTGCATCACGTCGTAGCGCTTCCTCGCGTCCTTCGGCAAAAACTTGCCGGTTTTCTCCGCGAGGTAAAACAGAATTGCGCCCGACTCCATCATCGTGTAACGCCCGCCGCCGGGGCCGTCGGTATCGACAATCGTCGGAATGCGGTTGTTGGGCGAGAGTTTTAAGTATTCCGGCGTGAACTGCTCGCCAAGGCGAATGTTGACATCGACGTGTTTCCATTCGATGCCCAGCTCTTCCAGCATGATCATGACCTTCTGGCCGTTGGGGGTGGGGGTTGAATGCAGTTCGATCATGGGGTTCTCCGTCGGTTTGCGTGAGGTGGTGTGGCTTGGGCTTGCATGAGTTGGCGCGGCGGTTCGGAATCCGGCCAGTCACACCGGTTGAGGGGCCGATTTTGCGCGCGATTGTTCACGCGAATCAAGGAAACGTGCTTCGCCAACCGGGCGCGCGTAAATGGCCAAGCGAGTATTGCTAAAATATCCTGTTAAAACAAATACTTGCGACTTCACGAAGATGCGGCGCCGCTGTTGCCCCGCCGCGCCCGTGTAGCGTAAGCAGCGCCGAAATTCCGTTGCTTTTCCGGCGCTGGATCGAGTGCGTCAGCGTGCATCATGCGCGTGTCCCGAAACCCATGGAGACTGGCGCCGTGCCTCGATACTTGCGATTTCATGCCCCTCTTGCGTTGACGTTGCTGCTGGCGGCCGCGGCATCGGCCGTGGCGCAGGAGCAACCGCCTGGCGAGCGGCCGGCAACCGGCGGCGGTCCGGCGCAGCGCTTCGATCAGGCGCTTTACAAGGGCATTGTCGGCAACCTGCTGGACGCCGTGCCGATGGACGCCGGCGAACGCGTTACCCTGCAACGAACCAACGCCGTGGCCAGTGGGGCCATGTCCGGCAAATCGCTGGCGGCGCTGGCCGGGCTGGCCCATCCGGGGTTTCTGATCGGCGGGCTGTTTTGGGGTTTGTGGGCTGCGTCGAATATCGAGCCCGCGTCCAACAACGCACAACGCGTGGCCGCTGCGGCGCCCAACGCCGCCGCCCCGGCGCCCGACAACGCTGGCGCCGGCAGGGAAGAAGCCGTGCCGGTGCTGTCGCCGGTGACGATTTCGCCGATGGCCTCCGCCGAGCCCGCTACGAGCCCGCGCCCGAGAGTCGTTCGCGTGTGGCCAGCGGCAACGTCTTTTCATTAACAACCCGGTGTGAAACCATGACAACGCGCCTCAAGTTACCGCGCTTCCTGCCGTTGATGGACACAACGCACCGGGAGTCATCACATGCACACACGCGCGGCCGCAGCCGTACTGGCTTTTTCGCTGATTGCGCAGGCGCAAGCCGGCGAGCCTGGTCATGAACGGTACGTCGCCGATGCGCTGGAGGTTGTCGTTACGCCCACGGGTGAAAGCATCACGCGTCTGGTCTCGCGCAAGCGGCAAACCGTGCGTCAATTTTGGGTCGAGTCAGTGTATTCGCCGCAAGGTACGCTGGTAGTCATGCTCGAACCGGCGCGCGGCGCGCGCGCTGAATTTGCACGGCCATTACCGGCCCATCCGACAGGGCAGTGAATAAAGTTTCGCCGGATCCCGGCCCCCAAGCCGTTTAGCAATAGCCGTCGCTAAAACTCGTACTCCGGCCCATCGACATACTTGAATCGCTCCAGTGCATCCTTGCGCAGGGTAAAGCCCAGCCCCGGTTTGTCTGGCGCGTGCACATAGCCGTCGCGGATGTCGTACGGCTCGTTGAAGAGTTCGTTCATCATCGGCATGTAGCCCTGGCTTACTTCAAGGATGTGGCAGTTGGCCGCCGACAACGCGACGTGGATACTGGCAGCGAACAGCAGGCCCGACCCCCACGCGTGGGGCGCGAGACGAATGTCGTGCGCTTGGGTTAACGCGGCGATGCGGCGGATTTCGGTGAGGCCGCCCGCGCGCGCGACATCCGGCTGCGCGATGTCGATGGCTTTGTGATCGAGCATGCTTTTGAAGCCGTAGCGCGAAAACTCCCGCTCGCCGGAGGCGATGGGAATGCGTGTGGAAGCGCGAACTTCAGCCATGCCCGCGTGATTGTCGGGTGACACCGGTTCCTCGAACCACGCGATGTTGTAGGGCTCCAGCGCCTTGGCGATGGCAATGGCCACCGGCGTTTCGAGCGAAGCGTGCGCATCGACCATCAGTTCGACGTTGGGGCCAATGCCGCGCCGCGCGGCCTCGACGCGGCGCACGCAGTTTTCTATGGAGAATCCATCGCGGCCCACCACGCGCATTTTTGCGGCGGTGAAGCCTTTGGCTGCGTAGCCGCCCAGTTCCGCTTCGGCTTCGTTACCCGGCGCCCAGCCGCCGCTGGCGTAGCCGCGCACTTTGTCGCGCACGGCCCCCAGCGCCTGATAAATCGGCACGCCCAGCGCTTGTGCTTTCACATCCCAGATGGCGATATCGATGCCCGCGATCGCTTCCATCACCATGCCGTTGCGGCGGCTGGTTTCGGCCTGTGCGACGCCGCGTTCCAGTGCGGGCTTGGCGCGCGAGCCGTTGTACATTTTTTCGAATATGCGCTCGGAAAACATCGGGTCTTCGCCGACCACGTCCGGCGCGAGTTCATGTTCGACTATCGCCGCCACCACGGGCGGCGTGCCGAGCGCCGCGCCCATGCCAGTCAGCCCCTTGTCGGTTTCGACCAGAATGAGTGTCGCGTCACTCTTGACCTTGGTGCCTAGGTCGGTACGGTGCTGACGCGCCTTGGGCACGGGGTCGGACATGGGGATGGCGCGAACGCGGGTGATTTTCATCGGTTACTCCAGCGAGGGATTAATCGGAGGTATTGTAAGTATCTGTTTTATTGAATATTTTAAGACCGCTCTGACTGCGTGGCGACGCGTATGCCAATCAGCACCAGCACTGCGCCGGCGATGGCCGCCGCGCTCAACACTTCGCCCAGCAGCGCCCAAGCAAAGAGGCCCGCCATCACCGGCTGTAACAGCAGGCCCACGGAAGACAGTGTAGCGGGCAAATGCGCCAGCGCGTAGGCAATCAAACTTTGCCCGGCGACGTGCGACACCAGCGCCAGGCCCAGCAGCTTCGCCCAGCCGGTTGGCGTGACGGGCAAAAACGCCTCGCCTGACAGCAGCGCCAACGGCAGCAGAATTACTGCGGTCACGGCACTACTCACCGCCATGATGCGCGCCGTGCCGACGTTGCCGCGCAGCTTTTTTACCGTCAGTTGATAGGCGGCGTAAAACATCGCGGTGACCACGCCCAGCGCGTCACCAAGCAGTGCATGGCCGCTCGTGTGCGAAAAATCGCCACCGACCATCAACATCACGCCGATTAACGCCGCGGCGAGGCCCGCGAGAAACAATGCCGCGGGCTTTCTGCGCCAGATAATCCACGCCGCCAGCGTCACGAATATCGGCGCGAGGTTTGCCAGCAGCACGGCGTTCGCCACGGAGGTGAGCACAATCGACCAATGCCACACCGCCAAATCGCCCGCAAAGAAAAACCCCGCTGCAAACAGCAGCCCGCGCGGATTGCCGTGGGCGGCAGCGCTGCCGCGCGGCCGGCTTGCGTGCGCCCACGCCCACAAAAACGGCAGCGCGAGAAACACCCGCCAGAACGCCGTGGACACCGGCCCGGCTTCACTGACCTTCACCCACAGCGCGGAAGTACCGATGCAGGTGGCGCCCGCGAACAGCGCAAGCAGGGCCAGTGAGCGGGCGCGGGCTTCCGTGGCGTTGGCGCTCGCGCCCGCGCCCGCGTCAACCACCTTTCGACCCGGCGCCGATCTGCTTCCAGTAACTGTCCTTGCGCGCGATCTTGCCGTCGCGGATCACATAAACGTCGCAGCCGCGCACATCCAGCGCACGGCCGTCGGCAAAGCGCCCCGTGGCACGATAGGTGCCGATGACACGATCACCCGCGTATATCAAATCGGTTTCGGAAAAACGCAGTTCCGGCATTTCCTTTGCACGCGCGGCCATGGTGGCGGTCACCGCCTCGCGTCCGCGCACGATCGTGCCGTGCGGCGCGTCGGGGCCGGTGGCGAGTATCCACTCGAAATCGTCGGTGACACAGTCCATCACGGCGTTGGCGTCGTTGTTGTTAAAGCCCTTGCCGAGCTTTTTCAGCAGGGCCAGCGCCACTTCATTGGTGTTGCTGTTCATGGTATCTCCCGAAGCATCGCGAATCGCCCATCGCGAAACGCAGGCGAAGAATACCCGTTTGACTTGTAGCCGCCAACGCACGGTCGAGGATTGGCGGCGGGAGCGCAGCCGGGGCTACAATGTTCGAATAACTCCATCGCCCGCCGTCACACGCGCATGAACGCAAAAACCCATTTGCCCGGCAACCCGAAGGCAGCGCGGTTGAATGCCGCCCACTTCGCTATTTTCTTTGCCGCCTTGTTCGCCGCGCTGCCGGCCCGTGCGCAAACGCCCGCGCCAGCATGGCCGTCCAAACCCGTTGCCATTATTATCGGCGTGACGCCGGGTGCGGCGACGGATATCGAGGCGCGCCTGTACGCACAGCGCATGACGGAAAATCTTGGCCGCTCGGTGATCGTCGATTACAAGCCCGGCGCGGGGTCGACCATTGCCACGCACTACGTGGTGAAATCAGCGCCCGACGGCCACAACATTATCGTGTTGGCGCCGACATTTACGTTCAGCAATCTGTCGTATCCCAACCTGCCCTACGATCCGTTGAAGGACATCGCGCCGGTATCGCTGCTGAGCCGCCGGCCCAGCATCGTGATTGTGCATCCTTCGCTGCCGGTGAAATCAGTCGCTGAATACATCACGTATGCCAAAGCGCATCCGGGCAAAATCAACGTCGGCACGGCGGGCGCGGGCAGCTTCGCTGAATTGGGCTGGCAGTGGTTCAACAACATCACCGGTATCAAGGTCACGATCATCAATTACAAGGGCGGCGCGCCGGCAAGCGCCGCGCTGATGTCGGGCGAAGTGCAGATCGCGTTAAGCGGCATTTCGCAAATCACGCCGTTCATCAAATCCGGCAAGGTGCGGTTGATCGGCGTCACCACGGCTGAGCGCTCGAAGGCGATTCCACACGTGCCGACCATGGCCGAGCAGGGCGCCCCAGGGTTCGATTACGAGCAGTGGATCGGCGTGGGCGTTGCCGCCGCGACGCCGCCGGCGCTCATCACGCGGCTTAACCATGAATTTGTGCGCGCGGCGAAATCACCGGACATCCTTTCGAAGCTGGAAGACGACGGCACCATCATCGTCGGCAGTACGCCGGAAGCGTTTCGCCAGCGTATCGCCACGGAGTCCGCCCGCTGGCGCAAGGTGGCGGCGGACACCGGCGCCAAACTCGCGCAGTAGCGGCCGGTGCAACCGCGGGTTGTGCTTTTCCCAAGGGCCGGCGCGCCTTTGCCGAGGCATGTATAAGTATGTGATTTTATTGATTAATTTTAACTCTCTGTGTGTCCCGGCCGTAAGTGCCGCCGCCCGGGCCGGCCGGGCGCGGCGCGCCCGTTGCACGCGTACTTCGCCAAGCGCCGCCCGCTGTGAGATAGTCTCGAAATTCGTCACGCCAAGGCTTCCACCATCTGGCACGTCCGACTTTCATCCGTTCGTCATTCACGCCATTCCTTCAAGGAGAAAACGCCATGTATGATTTCGTTATCCGTAACGGTACCATCGTCGACGGCACCGGCCTGCCGCGTTATCGTGCCGACGTCGCCATTCAGGGCAACCGCATCGCCGCCATCGGCCGCAGCATTCCTGAAAAGGGCAAAGAGGAACTCGACGCCACCGGGCACGTGGTGACGCCAGGCTTTATCGACGGCCACACGCACATGGATGCGCAGGTGTTTTGGGATCCGATCGGCAGCTGCTCGTGCTGGCACGGCGTGACTTCGGTTGTGATGGGCAATTGCGGCTTCACGCTCGCGCCCGGCGCGGAAAAGCAGCGCGACATGGTGCTCTCCAACATTATCCGCGCGGAAGACATTTCCGCCGATGCCATGGCCGCGGCCATACAATGGCAGTGGACGACCTTTCGTGAATACATGGAGGTGGTGGACAAGCTGCCGAAGTCGATCAACTACGCCGCCAACATCGGCCACTCGGCGTTGCGCACCTATGTGATGGGCGAGCGCGCATTCGATGGCAAGGTCAAGGCCACGGATGACGACGTCGCGGCCATGGAGCGCGAGCTGATGGACGCGCTCGACGCGGGCGCGATCGGCTTCACCACCTCGCGTTCCAGCGGTCACAAACTGCCGGAGCCGGATAACCGGCCGGTGGCGTCCTACAACGCGTCATGGGAAGAACTGGAGCGCCTGGTGTGCAGCATGGGCAAAACAGGGCGCGGCATATTCGAGCTCTCGCGCGAGCGCGATGCGCGTTCGCCCGACCCGGCGGTGCGCGCGGCGGTGAACAACCGGCTGGTGGATCTGGCGGTCAAGAGTGGCGCGCCGACGACGTTCGGCATGCCCGGTGGCAGCAATGGCGCAAAAGACGCCTTCAATATGCTGGACACCACTGCGGCGCGCGGCGGGCGCATGTTCGGACAAACACATACGCGCGGCGTCTCGCACGTGCTGTCGTTCCGCGGGCGCCTGCAGTTTGACGATCTGCCCGAGTGGAAGGAAGTGCGCGCGATGCCGTTCGAGGATCAGCGCGTGGCATTCAGCGATCCGGAGCGCAAAAAGCGTTTGATCGAGGCCACCAAGACGGGCACGTATCGCACCGGCGGCGGCGAACCGCGCAAGCCGAACTTCGATAACATGTATGTGGTGCAAAGCGCGGTGTCGAAGAACCCGACGGTCAACGAACTTGCCGCCAAGCGCGGCATCGAACCGGTGGAGTTGATGATCAACCTCGCGCTGGAAACCAATTTCGATCAGTTGTTCCAGCAGTTCGACATCACCACTGTGCCCAAGGACGAAGCCGAGGCGTTGGCTACCCTGCGCCATCCGCGCACCGTGATGACGTTCTCTGATTCCGGCGCGCACGTGAGCCTGATCATGGATTCGTCGATCCACACGCATCTGCTGTCGTACTGGGTGCGCGAGCGCGGCGCATTCACGCTGGAGGAAGGCGTGAAAATGATCACCATGACGCCCGCAATGGCGTGGGGCTTTACCGACCGTGGCATCGTGCGCACCGGCGCGATAGCCGACCTTAATGTGTTCAACCCCGACAAGATCGCGCCGGAAATCCCGACCATCGTCAACGATCTGCCCACCGGCGCGCGGCGCCTGAAGCAGAAATCGACCGGCATTCTTGCCACCCTCATGGGCGGGCGCGTGTCATTCAAGAACGGCGAGCACACCGGCTGGCTGGGCGGCAAGCTGTTGCGCTCGGCGGCGGCAGGGATTATTTAAGTATTTGTTTTACAAAGATAAATTCAAAGTCATGTCGCAACTCAATATCGTCAAGGCCGGCACCGTCAAAACGCAGAACATTCGCGGCAAGCCCAAGGAAGCGGGACAGATCACGCGCATCATCAATACGGAACATTTTTTCTTCAACATTGATGAGATCGCGCCCGGTCACAGCCCGCACCACTGGCATCGCCACGATCAGTACGTGCACGATGGTGTGAAGGTCGAATACCCGCCGGAGTTTGAAGAAGTTTATTACGTGCTAAGCGGCACCGGCGTGATTCAGTGGAAGACGGAATCGGGAGAAGTGAAAGAGCAGGCGGTCGGCCCCGGCGACACCATGCACATGCCGCCGGGCGTGATCGAACATCAATTGCTCGCCACCGGCACGGAGAATATTCGCATTGCCGTGGTGGGCGTGCCGCCGCCTAAGCGTACGCCGATCAAGTCGGCTTAGAGGACGCCGGTGAAGTAGCCCGTTACACCAGCCGGAACATCAACACCCCGGCTACCGTGACGGCGATGCCGGCCAGCTCCAGCGCAGTAATTTTTTCGCGAAAATAAAGCCACGAAATCGCCAGCGTAAACACGGCTTCAATCTGCCCCACTGCGCGCACATACGAGGCATTCTGCAGCGCGAACGCCGAGTACCAGCCGATGGAGCCGAGCGCGCTGGTGAGGCCGATGAAACTGGCGATGCCGCGCAGCGGCCACATTTCGCGGAACACCGCCGGCTCCTTCGCCGCGAGCCACAGGCCGAGAAACACGATCTGCATGGTGTTGGCGAGCACCACCGTCCAGCCCGCGCGCCACAGAAAGTGATTGTCCGGCCCCAGCGCCAGCGTGGCCGCGCGCAGGAATAAATATGAAAACGAAAACATCAGCGCGCACGCCAGTGCCACCAGCGTCGGCCGCCCAAACAGCAGGTGTGCCAGCGCCTCGCCGCGTGTCCTGAACAGGCCCGTGCCCGTCTTGCCGAGCAGCATCAGCGTGACACCGCACATTACGACAACAATTGCGACCCAGCCCAGCGGCGTCACCAGCTCGGTGAAGAGCACCGTGCCGATCATCGCCGTCAAAATGAGGTCGGTTTTGGTGAGCATGGTGCCGACGGCAAAATTCTTCAGCCGAAACAGGTAAATCAGGAGCGCCGTGGCGACCACCTGTGTGAACGCGCCGCCAAAGGTGTGGAGCACGAACGGCCAGGTGAAAGCCGGCAGCCCGCGGCCCGTGTAGGCAATCGCGCCGCCGAGAAAAATCAGCAAGAACGGAATGCCGAACAGCGAGCGCACGTACGTAGTGCCCATGGTCGACATGCGCTGATTGAGTTGCTTCTGCGCGGCTGTGCGCACCGCTTGCATCAGCGCGGCGAAGATTGACAGGGGTATCCAGACCCAGGTGGCGTCCATGTTTATTTTTGGTTTACAACACAATGAGCAACTGGATCGCGCGTCGGAACTACAGCATGCTTCACGAAATTCAACAAACCACAACTGTCATTCTCGCGTAGGCGGGAATCCATAAGCTCGTCGCAAGTGGAACGGTGTTATGGGTTCCCGCCTGCGCGGGAACGACGAGGAGAGTTTAGCGGTTACCGGGTACTTTGGGTCAGCGCAACAAGTGTGGGCGTCTATCGTTTCCAATGGGTTAGGCACGTGATTTCGCGCGCTTGCGTTTGGCCGCAGGCGCTGTCTCTCCCGCCAGCCGGCTGCGCGTGCCGCCTTCCGACATGCAATGCCCGCCGCCCTGATAAATATCCGCCGGGGCTTTCCCCGGAGGGCCTTCGCGAGCAAGGATTTCCTTTGCGTAAAGGGCGCTGCGATCCTTCGGCTTGTAGCCCAGCCGCCTCGCGTTGCTGTTGTCGAACCACGTGCCCTTGTTGTCCGAAATACCGTAGACGATTTCAAATTTCAGTTTCGGCTTTTCGATGCCGATCATCACCAGCTGCGCCATGTCGCGCGGGCTGATCCAGATCGCCAGTCGCCGCCGGTCGATGGGCTCGCGATTCACGTTGCCGATGCGCATGCAGAACATTTCCATGCCGTAGCGGTCGGCGTAAAGGCTCGCCAGCGCCTCGTTGAACACCTTTGACACGCCATAGCGGCTATCGGGCTTGATATAAACGCGGTGATCCACTTTCTGCGTGATCGGGTAAAAGCCGACCGCGTGATTGGAGGTCGCCACCAGAAAACGCTTAACACCATTCAAGCGCGCCGCTTCCAGCGTATTGCGAAAGCCGATGATGTTGGCGTTGAGTATCTGCTCCCAAGTGTGCTCGCCGGACTGCCCGCCAAAATGCACCACCGCATCCACGCCCTTGGTGATGCGCAGCGCGTGCTTCATGTTGGCGATGTCAGCCTTGATGAACGTCTCGCCGGGTTGGAGGTTTCTGATGGGCTGAATGTCGGAGAGGCGCAGCTTGTATTTGCCCGAGAGTTCGGCGCGCATGAAGGTGCCGATGCGGCCGGCGGCGCCGGTAATCAGGATGGTTTTCATGTAGTCATATCAATTGCAGTGGTGTGTTCCGTGGTGAATGTCTGTTTAGCGCGCCAACCCCAACTCCACCAACACCGCCTTCATGTCGGCATAGTCCTTGTCCAAATCCTTGCGGAATTGGGCGCTGGTGACGAAATCATCCGTCCAGTAGTTGCGTTCGAGTTCGGCTTTCCACTCAGCGCTTTGCGAGGCGCGGCGCAGTGCGCCTTCCCAGAAGGCGACTTGCGCGGCGGTCAAGCCCTTGGGGCCGACGATGGAGCGCCAGCCGCCGTAGATGAGGTTGACGCCCTGCTCTTTCCACGTCGGCACGTTGGCGAATACGCCGGGCAGGCGCCGGTCCGCCGACACGCCCACCACCCTCAACTTGCCCGCCTGCACATGCGCGGCGACGTTGCCTGCGGCCGTGGTGACAAGTTCCAAGTGGCCGCCGAGCAAACCGGTGACGGCTTCGGCCGAGCCTTTGAAAGCGACGGCTTTGAGGTCACGCGCGTTGCCGCCGAAGGTTTTCACCAGCAGGCCTGCCGCGATGTGGTTGTGGCTGCCGAGCGAAGTGGCGAAGCCGAGCGGTACGGTTTGCGGCTCCTTTTTCAGGCGCTCAAGCAAGTCCTTGCCCGTTTTGCTGACTGAATTGGCGTTGACCGCAAACACCACGTAGTCGTTGAACAACGACGCAATCGGCGTGAAATCCTGATAACTGATCTTGCTGGAACCGACGATATGGTTGGTCACCATCGCAGTGGTGCCCACCATCAGATAGTGCGCGTCGCCCGCGTGCGAATTGACGTAACTGAACATGATGTTGCCGCCGCCGCCGGGCTTGTTGACCACGGTGAGCGAGGTGGGCACCAGTTTCAGTTCGTTGAGCAGCTTTTCAATCGAGCGGCCGGTTTTGTCGTTGCTGCCGCCGGGGGCGGAGCCGACGACGATTTCGACGTTTTTGGTGGGGGTCCAGGTTTGGGCTGTGGCCGTGCTGCCAAACACGCTAAGCACGCCAAACAGTGCACCATAGAGCTCATGTTGTAAGTATTTGTTTTTAAAAATATATTTCATTTGCTGGTTTGTTGGTATCTACGAGCAAAGGTGCAGTGGAAATGCGCGCTTGATGTTAACCGTTTTCCCGCCACCGAACTTTCCTTTACCCACCTAAAGCACCGTGTCGTTCCCGCGAAGGCGGGAACCCATAACACACTTACCCTGCAACCTCGTCAAACAAATCCCTCCAATGGGGATTGCGCTCTTGAATCAGCCGGATTTTCCATGCGCGCTCCCACTTCTTGATCTGCTTCTCGCGGGTAATAGCGGCGTGTGCGTCGTCGTGTGCCTCGTACCACACCAGACGCTTGATGCTGTGTTTGTTTGCGAAACCGTCAACAAACCCTTCACGGTGTTGCCACGTGCGTTTGATGAGGTTTGACGTTACGCCTACGTATAATGTCCCGTAACGGCTACTTGCGAGCATGTATACGTAGTACTGTTTGGACACTGTGTTATGGGTTCCCGCCTTCGCGGGAACGACAGTGGTGGTAGGGTGCGGGCATCTTGACCGGAGAAGCAAGCATGAGATTTCCTGCGAAGCGCTATTTCGCCAACCCCACATCCACCAGCACCTTACGTGTCTCGGCGTAGTCTTTTTCCAGTTCCTTGCGAAACTGTGCGCCCACTGTGAAATCATCCAGCCAGTAATTTCTTTCGAGGTCGGCTTTCCAGCCGGGGTTTTGCGCCACGCGCCGCATGGCCTCTTCCCAGAACGCGAGTTGCGCGGCGGGCAGATTGCGCGGGCCAAACACGCCGCCCCAACTGCCCGACACCACGTCAACGCCCAGTTCCTTACACGTCGGCACATGCGCCAGCGCGCCGTGAAAACGCCGCGGCGTGGCGGCGGCGAGCACGCGCATTTTGCCACCGCCCAAGTGCACCACTGAGTTGATCGCACCGAGGATTGCCACGTCGATGTGTCCGCCGAGCAGCGAACTGATCGCCTCGGCCGAGCCCTTGAACACCACCACTTTCAGGTCGCGCGGATTGCCGCCGATGGCGCGCATCAGCATGCCCGCGCCGATATGGCGGCTGTTCCCGAACGCGCTGGCAAAGCCAATGGACAGCGACTGCGGCTTGGTTTTCAATCGTTCAAGCAAATCTTTGCCGGTTTTCAGCGGCGAATCACTGTTCACCGCAAACACGATGTAATCGTTCATCAGCGACGCGATCGGCGTGAAATCGGTGTAGCTCATTTTCGAGGCGCCGATGATGTGATTGCTGATCATGGTCGAACCGCCGAGCAGCAAGAAATGCCCATCACCCGGATGCGTGTTGGCATACGCCATCGAAATCGA
Organism: Betaproteobacteria bacterium; assembly: GCA_900299145.1. GTDB lineage: Bacteria > Pseudomonadota > Gammaproteobacteria > Burkholderiales > SG8-41 > UBA5216. The sequence continues at coordinate 85,321 of OMIN01000113.1, forward strand.
CCCGCCGCCGCCGGGCTTGCTGACGACCGTCATCGACGTTGGGATCAACTTTGTTTCCGCCAGCGCTTTTTCAACTTCGCGCGCGCGTTTGTCGTTGCTGCCGCCGGGCGCGGAGCCGTGGATGATTTCAACGTTTTTGGTGGGCAACCATGCCGCGCTTGCCCCCGTGGCCGCAGGCTGCGCGCTGGAAGGCGTGGCCATTTGCAAAAAACAAATTACGCAGATCAGCGCAAGGATGCACTGCTGTAAGTGTTTGTTTTTATTCATTATTGTGTCGTCTACTGCAGGCAGGTCAGGCAACCGCAGCCGCACCGCTAATCCACGGGAATAAACAAACTGCGCCGCAGTCCTTCCAACCCTTCCGACAAATGCCCCTTGCCGTGCGTGTCCTCAACCAGCAGAACTTCGCCCTGGCCGATGATGCGGGACTCGCCGTCGCTGGCGGTAATTTTCACGCCCGATTGCAGGTTGACGATGTACTGTTTGCGCGGCGCGGTATGCCAATCCACCGTGTTGTCGGATTTGGTCTCGCGAAAAATGATGCCGGTGGCGGGCAGGCGTTTGGACAGGCGGCTGCCGCGCCGTTCTTCGGCCCAATCGACTTCGATATCACGAAAATGCGATTCGCCTTTGTCGTCGGTGTAAAGGTTGTGGATGCGCATGACGTCTCCCGGGTTGGCTGTGGTGAGCGGGCATTATAGCGCCCGCCACATTGGCTTCCGCGGGGGCTCGTGGTCTAATCAGTTCGCGATGCGCCAGCACTGGCGCAAACTTTCCGGAGGGCAACGTCATGGCAGTCATCGAATCCATTGAAATCATGCGGGACGAAATGACGCGCTGGCGGCGCGACATCCACGCGCATCCCGAATTGGGCTTCGAGGAAAACCGCACGGCGGCCATCGTTGCGCAGAAACTGCGCGAGTACGGCCTGGAAGTGCATACCGGCATCGGCAAAACCGGCGTAGTGGGTGTGCTGCGCGCGGGTGATTCGACGCGCGCTGTGGGCCTGCGCGCGGACATGGACGCGCTGCCGATTGATGAGGCGAACTGCTTCGAGCACCGCTCCACGCACGCCGGACGCATGCACGCCTGCGGCCACGACGGGCACACCACCATGCTGCTGGGCGCGGCGAAATATCTTGCAGAAACAAAGCGATTCAACGGCGTGGTGAATTTTATTTTTCAGCCGGCGGAGGAAGGCATCGGCGGCGCGCGTGCGATGATCGCCGACGGGTTGTTCGACAAATTTCCCTGTGAGGCCATCTTCGGCATGCACAACCGCCCCGGCCTGCCGGTGGGGCAATTCGCGGTGCGCGCGGGGCCGATGATGGCGGGTGGCGCGTTTTTTGATATTGCCATCACCGGCAAGGGCGCGCACGGCGCGCGGCCCGAAGCGGGCATCGACCCCGTGCTGGTGGCGTCGCAAATCGTCGTTGCGCTGCAAAGCATCGTCTCGCGTAACGTGCGGCCGGTCGACCCGGCAGTGGTGTCGGTGACCATGATTCACAGCGGCGACGCCTACAACGTGATTCCCCAAACGGCGAAGCTCGCAGGCACCGTGCGCGCGTTCACGCACGAGTCCATGACGCTCATTGAAAGCGCCATGCGGCGCGTGGTGACGGCCACCGCGCAGGCGTTTGGCGCGAAAGCCGAACTGGATTTTCGCCTGACCTTCGCGCCAACGGTCAACGACGCGAAAGAGGCCGAATTCGCTGCTGCGGTATGCGCGGACGTGGCCGGCGCGGGCAATGTACACCGCAACCCGAATCTGATCGCCGCCTCGGAAGACTTTTCATTCATGCTGGAAAAAGTCCCCGGCTGCTATTTCAACATCGGCAACGGCGCCGGTGAAGGCGCGTGCGAAGTGCACAACCCGGCTTACGACTTCAATGACGAAGCGCTGCCGCTTGGCGCAAGCGTGTTTGCGCGGATTGTAGAGACGCGGCTAAGCCGCGCTTAACTCAAAAATTGCTCACAGCTTCGGCAAATTCGCCGCCGTAGCCAGCTTGCGGTACAGCTCGATTTCCGCAAGGATGAATTTCGTGAACGCCTCCGGCGTGCCGCCTTGCGGTTCCAGCCCCTCGACGAGATAGCGCTCGCGGATATCCTTGCTGGCGAGCACCTTGCCCACTTCCACGTTGACTTTGGTGACGATATCGCGTGGCGTTTTAGCGGGCGCCAGCAGGCCAAACCAGGTCGACGCCTCGTAGCCCTTGAGGCCGCTTTCGTCAAACGTCGGCACGTCGGGAATCGCCGGGAAGCGCTTCAAGCTGCCGATGCCAATGGCGCGTAGCCGCTGGCTCTTGATGTGTGGCACGAGTATCGGCACACCGCTGATGCTCATTTCCAGATGGCCGCCGATGAGATCGGTGATTGCAGGCGCGTTGCCCTTGTACGGCACGTGATTCAGCTTGATGCCCGCCATGTGATTCAACAGCTCGCCTGCCATGTGATTGGAGCTGGCCACGCCGGAGGTGCCATAGTTCAATTGACCCGGTTTGGATTTGGCGAGCGCGATCAGTTCCTTCAGCGTTTTCGCCGGCAGCGACGGGTGAACAACCAGCACGTTGGCGCCCTTCACGCACAACACCACCGGCGCAAGATCGCGCTGCAGATCAAACGGCATCTTCGCCACGACGGCAACGTTGATCGCGCTCGCCGCACTGGCCAGCAGCAGCGTGTAACCATCGGGTGCGGAACGCACCACCATGTCGGCGCCTATGTTGGTGTAACCGCCGGGGCGGTTATCGACAATGAACTGCTGGCCTAGCGCCTCGGTGAGCTTGGCGCTGATGGTGCGGCCGGTGAAATCGGTGTTGCCACCCGCGACAAAGGGCACCACGATGCGCACGGTTTTCGTGGGGTAGCCTTGGGCCTGCGCCGTCGCCGCCCCGATAGCGAGGCTCGCCGTAAGTATCTGTTTTAATTGCATTATTTATTAGCCTGTGCGCAACACTTCATTGGTCATTGGCTTTTGGCCGTTCGCATACTGTTCGAGAATGCGCGCGAAGCAGTCGAACACACGCCGCTCGTTGCCGCGCGAGCTGGTCGAGTTGTGCGGCGTGACGATAACATTCGGCAAGCCCCACAGCGGCGACTCGGCGGGCAGAGGCTCCTGCTCGAACACGTCCAGATACGCGCCGGCGAGATGGCCGCTCTTTAAAGATTCGATCATCGCCGCTTCGTCGATCACCTCGCCGCGCGACACGTTCATCACATGCGCGCCCTTGGGCAACAGTGCCAGGCGCTGCGCGTTTAGGAGTTTGCGCGTTTCCGCCGTCAGCGGGCTGCACAGCATCAGCCATTGCGCGCGCGGCAGCAACTTATCGATCTGATCGGGCGTGTGCATTTCGTCGACCGGATCGTCCGGCTTTTTCGGGCTGCGGCGCACGCCGATGACGTGCATGCCGAGTGCCTTGGCGAGTCGCGCGAACTCCGTGCCAATCGCGCCCATGCCGTACACCACCACGGTCTGCCCCGGCAGATCGGGCGGCGAATCCTGCAGGCGCACCTGCTGCCAGCGGCGCTCGGCCTGCTGGCGCAGCCACAGCGGAAAGCCGCGCGACAGCATCAGCATGCCGGTAATTGCCGTCTGCGAAATCGGCAGCGCGGTGGTGCCGGCGGACGTGGTGACGCGCACGCCGCGCTCCAGCATTTCGGTGTAGATCGGATGATCGACGCCAATGTTGAAAACATGGATCCACTTGATGTTGGGGCCCTTGCGCACCGCCGAAAAAAACTGCCGCGCATGCGAGGGGTTCAGGTCCTGCGAGTAAAACGCGATCTCGCCGCGCGCGACGTCGGCCTCCGGCAGCCGGCCATCCTTGTCTTCCGGCAACGCCAACACTTCGTGCGGCAAATTCAGGCGGGCAACGAGGGCCGTGAGTTCCGCCGCAAAAACGGCGTGGCAGCGGTGGGAAACGATCAATGCGGGGCGGGCGGATGTGGTGGACATGGCGGACGCGATTTGATGGGGGGTGAAATGGATGGAAAATTGCTTGTGAATGGGCGGGGATTTTACCCGCACTTTGATAAGATTCGCCGCTTATCAAGGAGCGCATTCCCGTGGACATCACCACCCTCGAACTCACCCAACAACTGATCACCCGCAAGTCGCAATTCCCGGACGACGCCGGTTGCCTCGACATTCTGATCCCTTTGCTCGAACCGCTGGGCTTCAAGTGTGAACGTATCGACATGGGCGGCGTCAGCAATTTGTGGGCCCGGCGCGGCACGGCAAAGCCGCTGGTGTGCTTCGCCGGCCATACCGACGTGGTGCCCACCGGCCCGCTCGATCAGTGGCATACCGACCCGTTTACGCCCACCATCAAGGACGGCTGGCTTTACGGGCGCGGCGCCGCCGACATGAAAACCTCGCTCGCCGCATTTGTGGTGGCGCTGCGTGAATTCATCAAAGAACACCCGGATCACCCCGGCTCGCTGGCGGTAATGTTCACCTCCGACGAAGAAGGCCCGGCCATCGACGGCACGGTGCGCGTGGTGCAGGCGCTGGCCGAGCGCGGCGAAAAACTCGATTACTGCATTGTCGGCGAACCGACCAGCGTGAAAAAACTCGGCGACATGATCAAAAACGGCCGCCGCGGCTCATTCACCGGCGTGCTGACGGTGAAGGGCATCCAGGGCCACGTGGCCTATCCCGACATGGCGCGTAACCCGATCCACGAAGTCGCGGGCGCCATCGCGGAGCTTGCGCAAACCAAGTGGGACAACGGCAACGAATATTTTCCGCCGACCACCTGGCAGATTTCCAATTTCAATTCGGGCACGGGGGCGAACAACGTCATTCCCGGCTCCGCCACCGTGCGCTTTAACTTCCGCCACTCCACCGCGAGCAACATCGAATCGCTGGAAACGCGCGTGGTCAATATTCTCGACAAACACGGCGTGCACTACGACATCGAGTGGCGCGTCGACGGCCGGCCGTTCCTCACGCCGCGCGGCGATCTGGTCGACGCGTTGGCGAAGGCGATCAAACAGGTCACCGGCGTCGACACCGAGCTTTCAACCACCGGCGGCACCTCGGATGGCCGCTTCATCGCCGACATCTGCCCGCAAGTAGTGGAGTTCGGCCCGACCAATGCGACGATCCACAAGCTCAACGAATGCGTAGGCGTGGAAGAAATCGAGCCGCTGCAGAAGATTTACAAGCAGGTGTTGGTGAATCTACTGATCAAGTGAATGGACGGTGGTTACTCGATAGAAAATGGCTTAGGTGACTGGCCGAAATCGACCCTAACCTGCCAGACGACCATCAAAGGCACCGGCCCAAAAGCTGCCGTTCACTGAACGATTCAGCACACAGGTTTTGCTGCTTCTTCTACCGACGACCTTCAACGTGCTTGCTAAAATTATTTAGGATGGCCTGCCATCCACCACGTTGCATTTCGACAGGATTTTCTGATTCAGCGTCGAATGTCACCCGTACCGTGACAGCGTTGCCGGTGGGCACGAACTCGACCTGCGCAGTACGGTCACCAAAAGAATACTCAATCAGTTTGTGCTCCACAATTTTTGTATAAGTGCCTGCGAAGTCAAAACCCATACTGCCATCTTTCGCTTCCATGCGTGAAGAAAATGCGCCACCAACCCTCAAGTCCCCTGATGCACGCGGACAGTGCCAGTCGTCGACTGCGAAATTCCACTTTGTGATTTCGTCGGGAGTTGTGTATGCGTTCCAGACCTTGGCAATAGGGGCATTGACGACAGTTTCAACGGTGATTTTCACGGTGTGGTTCCTTGAATGTATACCTAAAGGGAAAATAATTATTGTTTGCATCTTCTAGTCGAATGGGAAAGGCCAATTTCGACAAGAGTTTTCGCTTTTTTTGAAACTGATGAACACTTCACTCCTTAGCAGACTGCCATGAAATTCCACAAATGGCCGAGAGTCGCCACTCGACAACAGGTATTCCCAACAGTGTCTGTCACAGCAGGTCAAAAATCACCCAGCATCAAACGCCTTATCCCCCTCGGGATCAGCAATCCCCGTGGCAAATACCGCTTTAAAATCAAATAGTTGTCGATCCAGCATATGTGACGGTGTAATGTTCTGCAAAGCCGTCAAAATCGTCTCCACACGCCCCGGAAACTTCTTCTCCCACTCACGCAGCAGCGCTTTCGCTTCCTTGCGTTTGAGGTTTTCCTGCGAGCCGCACAGGGTGCAGGGGATGATCGGGAACTGTTTGACCTCGGCCCACTCGGCGAGGTCTTTTTCTTCGCAGTAGGCGAGCGGGCGGATCACGATGTGTTTGCCGTCGTCGGACATCAGCTTGGGCGGCATGGTTTTCAGTTTGCCGCCGTAGAACATATTCAGTAAAAACGTTTCGAGGATGTCGTCGCGATGATGGCCGAGCGCGATTTTGGTGGCGCCCAACTCAGTGGCCACGCGATACAGCACCCCGCGCCGCAGCCGCGAGCACAGTGAGCACATGGTCTTGCCTTCGGGAATCACGCGCTTGACGATGCTGTAGGTGTCCTGCTCCTCGATGTGAAACGGCACACCGAGTTGCTTGAGGTAATCGGGCAGCACATGTTCGGGAAAGCCCGGCTGCTTCTGATCGAGATTCACCGCCACAATGTCGAAATGTATCGGCGCGTGTTCCTTGAGATGCAGCAGAATATCCAGCAGTGCATAGCTGTCCTTGCCGCCCGACAGGCACACCATCCCCTTGTCGCCGTCGCGGATCATGTCGAAATCGGCGATGGCCTGCCCCGCCAGCCGCCGCAGGCGCTTGGCGAGCTTGTTCGACTCGTAGCCCTGCTTGCGCTCTTTGTTGCTGCGCGGCGCAAAGTGAATCGGGTGAATAACTTGCGTGTCCACGAGCTTGTTCATAGGGATATGCTGCGTCCGCCATCCACGGCGAGTATCTGCCCCGTCACATACGGCGCATCAACCACCAAATATTCCACCGCGCGCGCGATGTCATCCGGCTCGCCGGTGCGCTTGAGCAGCGTGCGGTCGAGAATTGCGCTGCGGGTTTTCGGGCTTTTCCAGATGCTGCTGTCGGGCCACAGAATCGGCCCTGGTGACACGCCGTTCACACGCACCGCCGGGGCGAGTTCGCTTGCGAGCGAACGTGTCAGCGCGGCAAGGCCGCCTTTGGCAATAGTGTAAATCACGTAATCCTTCAGGGGAAATTCGGCGTGGATATCGACGATGTTGACGATGCAGCCCCGGCGCTTTTTCAGTTCTGCCGCCGCCGCCTGCGCGACGAACAACGGCGCCTTGAGGTTGGTGCCGATCAAATCGTGCCAGGCGGCTTCGTTCAATTGGCCCACCGGCGTTGGGTAAAAACTGGAAGCGTTGTTGACCACCACGTCCAGCCGGCCAAAGGTCTGCAACGTGGTTTTGATCAATCGCGCCGGCGCATCGGCGTGCAGCAAATCGGCTTTGATCATCGCCGCCGAGTTTGCGCGCTGCGCGTTGAACTCGGCCACCAGTCCGCGCGCGGCCTTGCCGGAGCGCAAATAATTCACCATCACGTTTGCGCCGGCCGCATGCAGCCGCCGGCAAATCGCCGCGCCCACGCGCCGCGCACCGGCGGTGACCAACACTGTTTTTTTGTCGAGGGGAAGTTGCATAACGTATTGTTTATTTTAGCGTATTCAACGATCATCCCCGCGTGAATATCCCGCCACATCTTGCGCATTTGCCCGCGCCATCGCCCGAAGCGCAGGCGTTAAGCGACGAGCTGTCGGCGTTAATTGCGCGCGAAATAGACGCTGCAGGCGGCTGGATCAGCTTTGCGCGGTACATGGAGCTGGCGCTTTACGCGCCGGGCCTGGGCTACTACAGCGCGGGCAGCCGCAAGTTGGGCGAGGCGGGCGATTTTGTTACCGCGCCGGAACTCTCACCGCTGTTCGCACGCTGCATCGCGCGGCAACTGGCGCAATTGCACGGCGAGGGCTTGCGCAACGTGCTGGAGATCGGTGCGGGCAGCGGCGCGCTGGCGGCGGATGTGCTGCTGGAAATGCAGACCTTGAATTGTTTGCCAGAGGCGTATTGCATTCTGGAGCTGAGCGCGGATTTGCGGGAGCGGCAGCGCGAGTGCATCACGCGCCTCGCGCCCGCGTTGGTCGGGCGTATGCAATGGCTTGATGCTTTGCCAGCGCAGTTTGAAGGCGTGGTGTTGGCGAATGAGGTGCTGGATGCGACACCAGCGCACGTTGTAACAACCCGTGGCGGAAAGCTGTTGGAGTCTTTCGTAAAGCGCGACGCGGCTGAGAATACGTTTCACTGGTTTGAAACCAGCGCATCGGATGTAGTTCGTCACGCAGCCGAAGCCCTGCAACTGCCGGCCAATGGCTATCAATCCGAAATCAACCTGACCGCCCGCGCCCTCGCCACCAGCTTTGCGCGCCTGCTTACACGCGGCGTTCTGCTGTTCATCGACTACGGCTTTCCGGCGCACGAGTTCTATCACCCGCAGCGTACACGCGGCACGCTGATGTGCCACTACCGCCATCATGCGCACGACGACCCTTTTGCCTTCGTCGGTTTGCAGGACATCACCACCCATGTCGACTTCAGCGCGGTGGCCGCAGCGGCCCGTGAAGGCGGCGCAACGCTGGCGGGTTACGCGTCGCAGGCGAATTTTCTGATTAACTGCGGCATTACCGAACTGCTTGCGCAAACGCCCGCCAGCGACGCGCGCGCCTACGCACCGCTCGTTGCACAAGCGCAAAAACTGCTGTCGCCGGCCGAGATGGGCGAGTTGTTCAAGGTGATCGCGCTTGCCAAAAACGTTGATGCGCCGCTGCTGGGTTTTGCGCGCGGCGACAAGTCGCACACGCTGTGACGGTGCAATAGTTTAATGGGCCTCGATTTCTCCAATGAGCTGTGGGTGGCGATTGCATTGACGATTTTCGCCGCCGGCCTGTCGCAGGGCGCGATGGGCTTCGGCTTTCCGGCGATTTCGACGCCGATATTGGCGTTGATGACTGATATCAAAACCGCGGTGCTGCTCAATCTGCTGCCGAACATGACGGTCAACATCATCAGCGTGGTGCAGGGCGGCAACTGGCGCGCGAGCCTCGGTGTGCACTGGCCGCTGGCGGTGTATGCGCTGATCGGTTCGTTCATCGGCGCCAGCGTGCTGATCGTTGCGCCACAGGAACCGCTGCGCCTGCTGCTGGCGGCGATTATTCTGATCTACCTGTATCAAAAACAAATTGCGCTGCTTGACTGGAACGTGCTGATGCGCCGTCCGCGCGCGGCACAAGCGGCGTTTGGTCTGACCGGCGGCTTCTTTTCTGGCGCGGTCAACAACTCGCTGCCGCCATTGCTGATTTACTTCATGCTGCTCGGCGTCGAGGCCACCATCATGACGCAGATGCTCAACCTGTGTTTTCTCGGCGGCAAAATCGTGCAGGCAGCAACCCTCGCCGGGGCGGGCGAACTGAGTTTGCGCGCGGCGGCGGCAAATATTCCGCTGACGCTGGTGGCGCTCGCGGGCATGTGGGCCGGGCAGCGCCTGCAGCGCGCCATGCGCGTCGAGACGTATCAGCGGCTGCTGCGTACCATCCTGTTTGCCGTGGCCGCGCTTTTGATTTGGCAGGGCGGGCGGTATTTTATTCGCTAAAAAATATCAATGAAAACAAATACTTACAATATGCCAACCTTGGGCCCTCGCTTATTGAAATTGAAATTTGGCTTTGCCATGCTGATGGTCGCCGCAGGCGCCGCCGCGCAAACCGCATCGACCGGGGCAGGACCGGCTTACCCCGCGAAACCCGTGCGCCTGCTGATTCCTTTTTCGGCGGGCAGCGGCTCAGACACCATCGGCCGCATCTACGCTGGCGGCATGGCCGAAGCGCTGGGCCAGCAGATGATCGTCGAGAACCGCGCCGGCGCCGCCGGCAACATCGGCGCGGAGATCGCCGCGCGCGCGCCGGCAGATGGCTACACGCTTCTTATGGTCAACATGGCGCACGCAGTCAATGTCACTATGTACCGCAAGCTGGCCTATGACCCCACGCGTGATTTCACGCCGGTGAGCCTGCTCGCCACCGGCCCGGCGATATTGGTCACGCACCCCTCTTTGCCGGCGAAATCGGTGAAAGAACTGGTCGCGCTCGCCAAGGCACGGCCCGGCGCGATCAATCATTCCTCAGCGGGCGTAGGCACCTTCACGTTTCTTGCCGCCGAGATGTTCAAGCAGCAAGCCGGTATCGACATGTTGCACGTGCCGTACCGGGCGGGCGGCGAAGCGCTGACTGCAGTGATCGCGGGCGAGACGTCGGTGTATTTTTCACCAGCGGCGGGCGCGTTGCCGCAAGTTCGGCAAGGCCGCCTGCGTCCACTGGCGGTGACCAGCCTGAAGCGCATCGCGTTGATGCCTGAGCTGCCCACCGTCGCGGAAAGCGGCTATCCAAAGTTTGAGTCGGGCAACTGGTACGGCGTGGTGTTTCCCGCGAAAACGCCACGTGACATCGTCGAGCGCGTGCATAAGACGTCGGTCACCGTGCTCAACAGCGCCGCCATTGGCAAGCGCCTGCAGGACCTGGGCTTTGTGCTGATCGGCAATTCGCCGGAGGATTTTTCCGCCTACTTCCGCTCGGAGATCGATGCGTGGGGCCGGATAGTGCGGGACTTGAAGTTGAGTGCGGATTGAAGCTGCACGCCGGAGCGCTGGCGCTACCTCTCGACTCAGGTGCGATTTAACGCAATGTCAAAGCTGGCGCGTGCCGCGCCCTGCGCATCGCGTTGCAGCTGCGCAGTCAGCCCCTCCAACGCCCCGCGATCGCCGGTGAAGTAAAGTTGCGTCACCAGCGTCGCGTGCGTGGCATGGCTCACGCGATAGTGGATGTGGCGCGGGCGGCCCGGGTATTCGGCAGGCACGATGCTGGTGAACTGATAACGGCCTTCGGCGTCTGTCTTGAGGCTCGCCCGCAGCAGGCAGGCCGGGTCGTCCTTTTTGCCACGCGTAAACTGGCTGTAATCGCCGCTGGCGTCGGCGTGCCACACTTCAACGAGCGCACCGGCGAGGGGCTTGCAGTCCGCGCCCAGCACACGGCCCGTGACGATCAGGCGTTCCTTGCCACCGGAGCCGCTGGTGCAAAGCTCGGTTTGTTCCGGGGCGTTCTTCGAGTAAAACGGGCCCAATTGGTCGCGCGGCGTCGGCCGGCACTGCTGGGCAGGCAATACGGCGGCGGGCCATGCACCCAGCGCAAGCCCGGCCGCAAACAGGCGGCGCCGCGTGAGCGCAGTCACTTACAGGGTTACGGCCTGGGGTGTGAAAGACGTCCCATGCGACATCGCCACTTCAAACGACGCGCGCGTGGCGCCTGCGTCATCACGGACGCGCGCAACGCTGCGCTGTGGTGTGCCCGCCAAGCGTAGTTGGGTTATCTGCGTGGTGTGGCTTTGGTGCGTCACACGATAATTGAGTTTGCCTTCGTGCCTGCCGACCGCTACAAAATACCGTCCATCGCCATCCGCTGTCGCGTGCGCGCGCACCGCATCGTTCCAGATTTCGATTTGCGCGCCCGCGAGTGGCTTGCCATCGGCCGCGCTCACCACGCGTCCTGACACCACGGCGTCGCCCTGAGCGGTAGCCTCGATGACGGGCATGGCCATCACGGGCGCGGCCACGGCACCTGCGCCAGCTGCGCTGGCCATCAAGACTTGTCTGCGGCGTTGGGAGAAGGTTGGTTTCATGTCTGATCTCCTGAATGAATGGGCATCAATGCGTATCAATGGGCATGGATGACATTAAACCGCTGGCACCGCCATGCCGCGTTGCACTGCCGGTCGCGCTGAAATCGCATCGTACCAGCGCTTGACGTTGGGCACGGTAGACAGATCCATCTTGTGCCACTCGTAACGCGCCACCCACGGGTAGGTCGCCATGTCGGCTATCGAATACTCTCCGGCGAGATATTGATGGTCTTTGAGGTGCTTGTCCAGCACGCCGTAAAGCCGATCCTTCTCTTTGCCATAGCGTTCAATGGCATACGGCACGGGCTCCTTGGCGGCGCGCAGAAAATGGTGCACCTGGCCGAAGATCGGGCCGACACCACCCATCTGGAACATCAGCCATTGCAGGGCGTCGCTACGGGCTTTCCCTCGGGTGGCCAGAAATTTTCCGGTTTTCTCAGCCAGATAAATCAGGATAGCGCCTGACTCAAACACGGTCAGCGGCTGGCCGTCAGGGCCATCCCTGTCGATAATCGCCGGTATCTTGCTGTTGGGGTTGATGGCCACGAATTGCGGCGTGAATTGTTCGTCCTTGCCGATGTGGATGGCGTGCGTGGTGTAGGGCAGGCCGCATTCCTCCAGCATGATGGAAACCTTGCGGCCGTTGGGTGTGGTCCAGGTGTAGAGTTCGATCATGGTTGTTCCTGAAATATTTGAAACATCGGGTTATTCATCCTGTTCACGCAATGCCGTTTTGACTGCGGCTACGCGCGCCTGATAAATTTTTTCCTTGATGGCTTCGGGCTCCACCACCTGCTTCGCGATCACGCCGGCATCCACGCTTGCCGCCGCCTGCAACGCCGCCGCCATGCGAGCCGCCGGTGGATACGGGCGATCAATGCCTCCCAGCCGGCCGCGCTTGTCGCTTTCACATGCCAGCAGCAGGCGCGCGAATCGTTCCGGCTTGCGAAAGGCATCGACGCTTTGCAGCAGCTTCACGATGGTGTTCGCGCGCAGTTCCGCGGTGCGATGAATGTTGCCATGCTCACGCGCCATGACCAGCGCCAAATCGCGGCATTCGGTGGGCACGCGCAACCGTTCGCACAGCGCTTTTACCAACCCGACACTGCGTTCTTCATGACCATGGTGGCGCGGCAACTCTTCTTTGGGTGTGGCAGCCTTGCCCAGGTCATGCGTCAGCGCGGCAAAGCGCACATCCAGCGGATGGTTTTGGCTCGCCGCATAATCGACCACCATCATGACGTGCACACCGGTGTCGATTTCCGGGTGGTGTTCGGGGCGCTGCGGCACGCCCCATAACGCATCGATTTCCGGCAGCACGCGCGCCAGCGCCCCGCACGCACGCAAGGCCTCGAACATGCGCGAAGGCTTTTGTTCCATCAGCCCCTTGGCAAGTTCCTGCCATACGCGCTCGGCCACCAGCGCGTCGGCCTCGCCCGCCCGCACCATGCTGCGCATGAGTTCCAGTGTTTCCGGCGCGATGGTGAATCCCAGTTCTTCATATCGCGCCGCGAAGCGTGCCACGCGCAATATGCGCACGGGGTCTTCGGCAAATGCGGGGCTGACATGGCGCACCACGCGCGCCTTCAAATCACGTTCGCCGCCATAAGGGTCGATCAGCTTGCCCGACGCATCGCGCGCCATGGCGTTGATGGTGAGATCGCGCCGGGCGAGGTCCTGCTCCAGCGTGACATCCGGCGCCGCATGGAACGCAAAGCCATGATAGCCGCGTGCGGTTTTACGTTCGGTACGGGCGAGCGCATATTCCTCGTGCGTTCGCGGATGCAGAAACACCGGGAAGTCGCGGCCGACAGGCTTGTAGCCCTGCGCGATCAGTTCATCGGGCGTGGCGCCCACCACCACGTAATCGCGGTCCGCCACCGGCAGGCCCAACAACTCGTCCCGTACCGCGCCGCCGACGGAAAAAATGTTCATTTAAAACAAATACTTACATTGCCCGCGCCGAATTTCGCACGGGCTATGCGGCGCGGCGGGTTCGGTCACGGAAAAGCGCGTAACGACCGCGCGGACTGTGGCTGCCCAGCCACGCCGGCGCTGTGGCTTCCACGCTCGCGGCGGCAATGCCAAACGGCAGCGTGCAGCCGCCGCTGCAAACGCTATCCACCGTCATCGAGCGCACGTTGTCGAGGCTCATCAACTTGCCCGGCAGGCATTCCATCGCAACCGCCATGATGTTGGTGAGCAATTCATCGGCGCCGAATATCAACCGGTCATGCCCGGTGGTGCGCGCCACGAACTGCGCCAGCTCCAGCATCGTGTAGGCCTTCGGGCCGCACAGATCGTACGATTGCCCGATGCTGTCCAATTGCTGCAGCGCATCGGCAAACACGCGCGCCACGTCGCCCACGAACACCGGCTGAAAGCGCGCGGCGGCCGAGGGCACGATCAGCAGCGGAAATTGCTTGAGCATTTGCGCGAACAGATTCAGAAAATTGTCCTCGCGGCCAAATACAATCGACGGACGGAATAGCGTGTAATCAAGGCCTGATTCGCGCACCACGGCTTCCGCTTCGCCCTTGGTGCGCAGGTATTCGCTGGGGGCGCCGGGCGCCGCGTTCAACGAGCTCATGTGCAACAGGCGGCGCACGCCGGTGTCACGGCACGCCGCCACCAGCTTCTTCGCAAGCGCCAGGTGGCCGGCGGCAAAGCTCGCATTGCCGCGCCCGCCGTGCAACACGCCCACCAGATTGATCACCGCGTCGCAGCCTTGCAGGAGACGCGAGAGCGTTGCCGGGTCATGCACGTCCGCCGCCAGCAAATCCACCGTCGGCAGCATGGTCAGATGCTTCGCGCGGTCTCTGTCGCGCGTTGGTACGCGCAACCGCAATCCGCGCGCCGCCAGCGCCGCGCACACGTGGCGGCCGACAAACCCGGACCCGCCCAAAACGCAAATGGTGGAAGTAGCCGACAAGCTCATGATTCTATCGCCCCTGATTTTCGTTCCCGCGCATTTGCGCAGACCCTACGAACGCGCAGTTCAAGACGCGCAGTTTAACCGATCAGCAGACACGCTTCATCCGCCGCACGGTACTCGCGGGCAAAGCCGGCCCACCGCCGCTGGCCTCCGCCCACCCGCCGGTATAAGATGGCGGCATATAAGCCTCAATACCCCCACGCGCCAAGGAGCCACCATGCCCCGCTTTGCCCTGCTCATCAGCTGGTTTGTCGCCGCGTTGGGACTGGTGGTCGTGTTTCAGCCGCCGGGTTTTACGCAGTTGGTGGAGTCGCCCAAGCCGCCCCCGCCGCGCACCCACGCCGAAATGTTGCGCATGTCGCAGGCTGCCGAAAAGCCGGGCCTCGCCGACCCGTTTCGCGGCATCACCACCAACGGGAAGATTGAAGCGGGATTGTTTCCCGTGCGCTCAACGGGCGTATCCACCGAGCCGGTGCGCGCCGCCGCCGCCGCGTTTTTGGCCAGCCTTGACGAAGCGCAGCGCGCGCGCACTAAATTTGCCGTGGATGACGACGAATGGCGCAAGTGGATGAACCAGAGTTTCTACGTGCGGCAGGGGGTGAGCTTTCATGAAATGAACGACCGTCAGCGCGAAGCTGCGTACAATCTCATGCGCGCGGGGCTCAGCGCCAAAGGCTTGCAACTCACGCGCGACATCATGCGGCTGAACGAAAACCTCGCCGAAATCACCAACCACCGCGAAGAGCACGGCGAATGGCGCTACCACATCACCGTGATGGGCGAACCTTCGGCGACACAGCCTTGGGGCTGGCAGCTTGATGGCCACCACGCGATCATTAACTATTTTGTGCTCGGCGATCAGGTGGTGATGACACCCACCTTTGCCGGCTCGGAACCGGTATTTGCCGCCGCCGGCAAATACAAAGGCACCACCGTGCTGCAGGACGAACAGAATCGGGGCCTGGCGATGATCAACGCGCTCGACCCCGGGCAGCGCGGCAAGGCGATTCTCAAGGTGTCCAAAACCGGCAACGAGGTGCTCACCGAAGCGTGGCGCGACAACGTAGTGCTCGACTACGCAGGGCTTAACGCGAAGGACATGAGCACCGCGCAACGCCAGCAACTGCTTGACCTCGTGGCGCTCTATGTCGACAACATGGCGGAAGGCCACGCGCGCGTGAAAATGAATGACGTGCGCAAGCATCTGGATCGCACGTGGTTTGCGTGGATGGGTGGCACTGGCGCCAACGAAGTGTTCTATTACCGCATCCACAGCCCGGTGATACTGATCGAATTCGATCACCAGACGCCCGCCACGCTGCGCTACCTGTATGCCAACCCGAAACAGCCGCGCATTGATCACATTCACACGGTGGTGCGCACGCCCAACGGCAACGACTACGGCAAGGATCTACTGCGGCAGCATTATCAAGCTGCACACGTGCCGGCGCGGTAATTCCGCACGGAGCAGCCGTGTCAGGGCGTGTCGCCCAGTGATTTCTCCGAGGGCCGCGCCGGCCCCACTTCGCCGATGCGCGCCTTGAGTGACTGCGCCTGCTGCGTGAACAGGCTGGCGTAGTAGCTGGCGTTGGCCATCACCAGCTTGACGTAGTGCCGCGTTTCGTTAAACGGAATGGTTTCGGCCCACGCGGCGGCTTCCATCGGGCGGTCAGGCCGCCAAGTGCGGGCGCGGCCCGGCCCGGCGTTATAGGCGGCGGTGGCGAGCGGGGCGTTGCCGTCCAGAAAATCGTAAACGTGGCGCAGGTAATAGGTGCCCAGACTGATGTTGGTATCAGGGTCGGTAACATTGCCCCAGCGCCAGTTTTTCAGGCCCATTTTCCCGGCGACCCATTGTGCGGTGCCGGGCATCAACTGCATCAGGCCCATCGCCCCGGCGCTGGAGCGCACCTCCGCCATGAAGCGGCTTTCCTGCCGGATCAAGCCCAGCACCCACGCCTCATCAAGGCCATTGCGGGCGGCGTGGGCTTTCAACACGTCACGATACGGCGCGTAATAGCGCAGCCGGAAGTCGTGCACGCTGGCGGTCTTGTCGGCCGTGTTGATAACGCGGTCGGGCAGGTCGTTGCGCTTGGCGACTTCGGCGGCGGCGATGAGTTTCTTATCGTCCATGCCGTGCAGCGTCCACGCCCACTCACGGTTTGCCTCGACACGCAGGCCCAGCGCGTAGAGCGCCAACGCGCGGCGCAGACCCGGCGTCTGGGACATGGCCTGAACTTCGTTGGCCGTGGGCGTGTAGACGGGCGGCGGCGCGCTGACTTTGCCGCCCAATTCCTCCAGCGCGAGCTGGCCGTAAAAAATGTACTCCTGCGACAACGGCTTTAACAGCGCCAGCGCCTCCGCGTCGCGCCCGAGCGCCTTTAACGCACGCGCCTTCCAGTAGCGCCACGGCGAATCTTTGCCTTCGACCACCATCCTGTCCACCGCCGCGATCAGCGTCTTCCAGTCGCCCGCGCGCAGGGCCGCGCGTGCCTGCCACTCAAGCTGGTAGTCCGACATATCGGCATTGCCCGCGCGCGCGTACCATTGCAACGATTGCGGATCATGCCGCAGCGCGCCCTGCAAACCGATATGCCCCCATACGAAGCCGCGCTCGTCCTCGGTAAAGCGCGACTCCATGCCCGACCAGTGCATCGCCGCCTGCTGTGGTGAGCTGCGCGCGAGGCGATAGGCCGCGAACATGGTGGTCTCGCGCGCGGCGCGGTTCGTCGCATCAAAAGGCCGCGCCAAATGCCCCGCCGGGTTTTGCGACACCGCCGATAGCACGGTCGGGTTCGGCCCCTGCCCCAGCGGCAGCAATGCCGCCGCGCGCGTCGCCACACCCACTTGCCCAGCGCCCAGCGCCAGCCGCACGCGCGCCCAGATGTCTTGCACGGAAAGCTGATTGGAGGCAGCGAGTTGCGCAAACAGCGGCGTGCAACTCGCGGGCGTGTCTTTTTCGGTGAACCACAGTGAGCGCGCTTCGCGCACGGCAGTGGCGTCGGTACGCGCGCGCGATTGCAGCGCGTAACAGGTGATTTCAACATCGTCTTCCACCAACTGCGGGCGCTCGGCCTCGAACACATCCCACTGCTGGTTTTTGCCCAGACGTTTTAGCCAGTCCGCGCGCATGCGCTCCGCGACGAAAGTGTCCTTGTAGTCGGCGAGGAACGCACGCACCGCCTGCGGCTCGGCATCATCTAACCGCACGCGCAATTGCCAATACGCCGCGTAAGGCTCCAGCACATGGCCCTTGAGACGCGGCGCGAGTGCGTCGAGTTTGCGCGCATCGTTGACGCGAAACGCTTCGCGCATGGCCATGAAGTCGTCGTCGCCGGGGGCGGCGTGAGTACCACTGCTGGCAAATGCTGCTAGCAGCAATCCCATACCGACTAACGTTTTCATGCCAGTCATTCTAACGCCAATCACCCTAAAAACAGTCGATAAGCCGGATTCCGCGTCTCATCGCAGTACGGATATCCCACCTTGCCGAGAAATGCCTGAAACTTTTGCTTGTCGCGCGGCGGCACCTGCATGCCGACGAGCACGCGGCCGTAATCGGCGCCGTGGTTGCGGTAGTGAAACAGGCTGATATTCCAGCCGTGGCTCATGCTGGTTAAAAAGCGGATTAGCGCGCCGGGCCGTTCGGGGAACTCGAAGCGGTAGAGAATTTCATCTTTCACCAGCGGCGCGTGACCGCCGACGGTGTGGCGCACGTGCAGTTTGGCGAGATCGTTGTTGGAGAGGTCGTGCGTTTTCAGCCCCGCACGGCGCAGCGCGCGGGTGAGACGCGCGGTTTCGTCGCGATTTTTGACTTGCACGCCGACAAACACCTGCGCCGCCGCCGGATCGTCGTAGCGGTAGTTGAATTCGGTGACGTTACGCGGGCCGAGCAGTTCACAAAACGTTTTGAAGCTGCCGGGTTTTTCGGGGATGGTCACGGCAAGAATGGCTTCGCGGTGTTCGCCGAGCTCGGCTTCTTCGGCGACGAAGCGCAGCCGGTCGAAATTCATGTTGGCGCCGCTCGCCACCGCCACCAGCGTTTGGCCGCGCGCGCCGGATTTCTCCGAACCTTTTTGCACATAGGCCTTGGCTCCGGCAATCGCCAGCGCACCCGCCGGCTCAAGGATCACGCGCGTGTCGGTGAACACGTCCTTGATCGCCGCGCACATCGCGTCGGTATTGACACGGATCACATCATCCACAAGCGCGCGGCACAGGCGAAACGTTTCCGCGCCGACATGCTTGACCGCCACGCCGTCAGCGAACAACCCGACCTGATCCAGCTTCACGCGGCGGCCCGCTTTCAGCGACTGCGCCATCGCGTCGGCATCGTCCGGCTCGACGCCGATGATTTTGATTTCCGGCCGCAAACGCTTCACGTATGCCGCGATGCCCGCGATCAAGCCGCCGCCGCCCACTGGTACGAAGATGGCGTGTATTGGCTCGGCGTGTTGA
Organism: Betaproteobacteria bacterium; assembly: GCA_900299145.1. GTDB lineage: Bacteria > Pseudomonadota > Gammaproteobacteria > Burkholderiales > SG8-41 > UBA5216. The sequence continues at coordinate 104,391 of OMIN01000113.1, forward strand.
CGCAGGATTTCCATGCCAATGGTGCCCTGGCCCGCAATCACGTCCGGGTCATCGTAGGGGTGAACAAACGTAAGTTTTTGTTTTAATGCAAGAATTTTCGCGTACGCGTAGGCAGCGTCGTAGGAATCGCCATGCAGTACCACGCGTGCGCCGCGCGCGCGTACGGCGTCGATCTTGATTTGCGGCGTGGTCACCGGCATCACGATGGTGGCCTTGCAGCGCAGCGTTTGCGCAGCCAGCGCCACGCCCTGCGCATGGTTGCCGGCGGAAGCCGCAATCACGCCGCGGTCGCGCGCGGCCTTGGGCAGGCGCACCATCTTGTTGTAGGCGCCGCGCAGCTTGAACGAGAACACCGGCTGCAAATCCTCGCGCTTGATCAGCACGCGGTTCTTCAGCCGGGCCGACAGATTCGGCGCGAAATCCAGCGGCGATTCGATGGCTACATCGTAAACACGCGCGCCGAGGATGCGCTGCAGGTAGTCAGGGGCTTTGTCGGAAACTTTCATGAGGCCAAGATTAGCAGTTTCCGCCCGAGTGCACACTGGCGCACACTGTACAGCACAGCCTTGGCAGACTATCATGGCGGCATGAACTCGTTGACACAAACCGAAATGAAACAGGCCGCCGCCGAGGCCGCCATCGCGTATGTCGAGGACGGCAGCGTGGTGGGCGTGGGCACCGGCTCGACAGCGGATTTTTTTATCGCCGCGCTGGGCAAAATCAAGCATCGCATCGACGGCGCGGTGGCGAGCTCTGAGGGCACCGCCAACAAGTTAAAAGCGCTGGGCATCGCGGTGTACGATCTGAACAGCGTGAAGGACATGCCGGTTTACGTCGACGGCGCCGATGAAGTGACCCCGCATCTGGCGATGGTGAAAGGCGGCGGCGGTGCGCTCACGCGCGAGAAAATCGTCGCGGCGGTGGCACGCAAGTTTATTTGCATTGCCGATCAATCCAAGCTCGTCGATGTGCTGGGTAAATTCCCGTTGCCCGTCGAAGTGATTCCCATGGCGCGTTCCTACGTGGGCCGCGAGATCGTCAAGCTCGGCGGCCAGCCCGCATGGCGGCAGGGTTTCACCACCGACAACGGCAACTGGATCCTCGATGTGCACAACATGACCATCACCAACCCGGTGGAACTCGAAGCCGCGCTCAATCAAATTACCGGCGTGGTAACCAACGGGCTTTTCGCGCGGCGGGGCGCCGACGTGTTGCTGCTGGGCACGGCCGAAGGCGTCAAAAAATTCAATAAAAACAAATAGTTATAGTAGTGGCCGAATACACCACGATAGCGGCGGTTGACCTCGGCTCCAACTCTTTCTATTGCCAGGTGGCGCGCGTGGAAGGCGAACGAACCTATCCGCTCGATGGCCTGCGCGAGGCGGTGCGCTTGGGCGAGGGGCTGGACGAGAACAAGGTTCTCGACGAAACCTCGCAGGCGCGCGCGATTGCCGCTTTGCAACGTTTCGGCGAGCGGCTGCGCGGTTTTCAGCCGGGCGCCGTGCGTGCGCTGGGCACCAACACACTGCGTGTCGCAAAAAACGCCGCGGCCTTTCTGAAAAAAGCCGAAGCCGCGCTGGGTTTTCCAATAGAAGTCATTGCCGGGCGTGAGGAAGCGCGGCTGATTTATCTGGGCGTGTCGCACAGCCTGCCGGTAACGAATGAGCGGCGGCTGGTGGTGGACATCGGCGGTGGCTCCACGGAATTCATCGTCGGCGAAGGCTGTAGGCCGTTGCGGCTCGACAGCTTGCACATGGGCTGCGTGTCGTTTACGCGGCGCTATTTCAAGGAGGGCCGATTGACCAAAGCCGCATTCAAGGCGGCCGAACTCGCCGCGCGCGCGGAAATGCAGCACATTGTCGCCGGCTTATCGCGGGGCAACTGGGCGCACGCGGTCGGCTCCAGCGGCACAGCACGCGCGCTGGCGCAGGTGCTGCAACTGAACGGCCTGAACAAGCCCGGCGAGAGCGGCATCACGCCGCAGGGGCTGGACGCCTTGCGCGCGCAGCTCATCAAGGCGGGCAATGCGTCCAGCGCCGGGCTCGAAGGTCTGCACGATGATCGCGCGGGCGTGCTGCCCGGCGGCCTTGCCATCATGGGCGCGGTGCTCGATGAACTTTCCATCGAACGCATGACGGTGGCCGACGGCGCGATGCGCGAAGGCATTCTCATCGACATGCTGGGCCGCGCGCATCATCACGACACGCGCGATGCCACGGTCGCGCAATTCATGCAGCGTTACCACGTCGATGCGCTGCAAGCGCAGCGCGTCGGCCAACTCGCGGCGAGCCTGCACGAGCAACTGGGGACAAGCGACGAGCGCGCCGCGCAATATCTCGCATGGGCCGCGCAATTGCACGAAATCGGCATATCGGTCGCCTACGGCGGCTATCACCGGCACTCGGCGTATATCGTCAACCATGCCGACATGCCGGGCTTTACGCGCGAGGAACAGCGCCGCATTGCGCAACTGCTGCTTGCCCACCGGCGGTCGCTGAAAAAGCTGTTGCCGGAACTGGATGAAAGCATCGGCTGGCCGAGTGTGTTCGCGCTGCGCGTCGCAGTGCTGTTGTGCCAGCGGCGCACCAGTAACAATCCGCGCATTCTGTCGGCGCGCGCCGGTGACAAAAAGTTCCGGCTGGCGATAGACCCGGCGTGGCTGTTGCGCAACCCGCTGACCAACACCGTGCTGCACGAAGAAATCCGCGAGTGGGAGAAAATCGGCTTTGATGTGAAGATCAGCGGCCTGTACGACGTGGATGACGGCGCGGAATTTGAGGCCGCGCGGTAAGACGGAGAGAACCGCCAATGATCGACCAGACGTTTGCCGAGCACTTTGCCGCCGACTGGATCGCCGCATGGAACGCGCACGATCTGGAGCACATCCTCGCGCATTACACCGAGGATTTTGAAATGACGTCGCCGGTGATCCCGAAAGTCACCGGAGAGCTTTCAGGCACGCTGAAAGGCAAGTCCGCCATCGGCGCATATTGGACGAAAGCCTTGCAGCGCGCGCCGCATCTGCATTTTGAGTTGATCAGCACGCTGTTGGGCGTGAACAGCATCACGCTTTATTACAACGGCGTGCGCGGGCTGTCGGCGGAAGTATTTCATTTCAACGAGGCCGGAAAAGTGACCCGCGCGTATGCGCATTACGCGGGCGTGGTCGGGTAAGCACTACGGTGAGCGGGCGGGCCGGTTTGTAGAAGTTACAGCCCTCCCGTTCCGCCTTCTTGTTCCGAATTCTCGTGCCAGCCCCTCATTCCAGTTTTATTCCCGCCACCTTGATGACGCGCGACCACTTCTCGCGATCGGCAACAATAATGGCGCGCAACTGGGCTGGTGAACTGGCGACGGCCTCCGAGCCTTCGGTGTGCAGCCGGTTGGCCAATTCGGGATGGCGCACAGCGACGCCAATTTCATTGGAAAGCCGTTCAACGAGTGCGCGTGGCGTCGCTGCTGGCGCGGCCAGCGCGTACCACGACACCACCTCGACACCGCGCACGCCAGCCTGCGCCATGGTGGGCAATTCCGGAATCGCCGCCGAGACCGCCGGCGTAGTCACGGCAAGCCCGCGAAGACGGTTGCTGCGCATATACGGCAATGCCGAGTAAATGGTGGGAAACCCCACCTGTATGCTGCCGGCCACCATATCAGTGTAGGCGAGCGCCGTGCCCTTGTAGGGTACGTGGATCATTTTGGTTCCCGTGGCCGCCATGAAAAGCTCGCCGGTAAGATGGATCGGCCCCGCCACACCCGACGACGCAAAATTGTATTTGCCGGGGTTGGCCTTGAGCACAGCAACCAGTTCCTGTGCCGAACGCGCGGGCACCGAGGGATGCACGACCACCACGTAGCCCTGAGCGGAAATCTGCGACAAGGGCTCCAGATCACGCAGAATATCGATGCGCGATTTGAACACCATCGGGTAAACAATGCTCGACGGGGCGATGGCTACCAGCGTGTAACCGTCCGGCGCGGCCGCCGCAGCAAGCTCCAGCGAGACATTGCCGCCCGCGCCGGGGCGGTTGTCAATGATGAAGTTCTGCGCCAATGTTTGCGCGAGACGCTGCGTGACTGCTCGCACGATGTTGTCCATCGCGCCGGCCGGCGGCAGCGGCACGATCACTCGAATGGGGCGGCTGGGATAGGCCTGGGCAAAGGCAAGCGGAGCACATAACACACCCAGCACAAACAGGACTACGCGAAATGTCGAGCGCAAGTGCATATCCCCTCCGCAGTTGATTGCATGGTCGTTACCGCCACGGCGGCTATTCCAGCTTGATGTTCGAGGCCTTGATGACTTTACCGTATCTCGCCGTCTCCGCGCGGATCATCGCGGCAAACTGCTGCGGCGTGGAGACAAATGGGTCAGCGCCCTGGGTGGTCAACCGTTCCTTTACATCGGGCATTGCCAGAATTCTTGTAATTTCCGCCGACAATTTGTCAACGATGGTTTTGGACGTGCCCGACGGAACCACAACGCCGTGCCAGTAGCTCACGTCGAAATTCGGCACGCCAGCTTCGGCGAACGTGGGTAATTGCGGTAATGCCGCCAGCCGCGATTCACCCGTGATCGCCATGGCCTTGAGTCGACCGGCTTTCACGGGGCCGATCAGGTTTATTGGCACGTTAAGATGCAGTTGCACGTGGCCGCCCAGCAGATCGGTGAGCGCCGGGCCGCCGCCTTTGTAGGGCACGTGTTGCAACTTGACGCCGGTGATCTGGCTGAACACTTCCATGCCCAAATGCCCCTGTCCGCCACTGCCGGAAGAGGCGTACGCATATTGCCCCGGTTTGCTCTTCGCGAGTGTGATCAGCTCCTGCAAGGTGCTGGCCGGCAGCGAGGTGTGCAGCACCAGCATGAAAGGAATGCGCGTGAATGTGGCAACAGGTGCGAAGTCGCGCTGCGTGTCGTAGGGCAGCGTCGCGTACAAATTCGGCAGAATCGCCAGCGTGCTGTCCACAAACAACAGTGTGTAACCATCGCGCGCAGCCTTGGCGCCGATCTCGGTGCCGATGATGGTGTTGCCGCCGCCGCGGTTGTCAACCAGCACCTGCTGGCCCCAGCTTTCGGTCAGTTTTTGTCCAATCAAACGCGCCACCACCGAAGTGCCGCCGCCCGGCGGGTAGGGCGTGACAAAACGGATGGGTTTATTCGGGTATGACTGGGCTGCGGCGTGGCCTGCAAGCAGGCCCGGTAAAACAATCGTCAACAGGATTATGGCTATTTTGAAGCACTTCATTTGGGCGCCCTTGTGTTGAATGTAGATTAGCCCGGCTTGCCACGCCCCGGTTTGACGGCGCGCAGCGCGAGGAATACATTGGTGTGCATTGGTATGCACGTGTTCAACATGGCCGAAATTCTAAACCCGATCTCCGCAGGAGGCCCAAATGAATGATCGCATTGATCCGCGCGCGGCGCACCGCGAACATATCCAGCAACGCACCGAAGCCGTCCGCGGCAAGCGCGGACCAGTGTCGTTTGTATGGGGCAATCACGTGGAGAAAGCCGGCCAGCGCGTGCCAGGCGCGCCGGGGTTGTGGTCGCCGCTACCCTCGGGCGAGGCCGGTCTGCTGGTTGAAGCGAAGGCGAGCGAAGGCATTGTAATTGATGGCCGCACGGTGGATGGCAGCGCGAAACTCATGGCTGATCCGAAGCACCCAGCCTCGGTGACATACTTTCCCAACGGCGCCGAGGGCTGCATATTCACCTACGACAGCAAGCGCTACGCACTGCAGGTGTGGAACCCGAAGAGCGTGTGGGCGCAGCAGTTCAGTCATATCGAGGCTTACGATTGGTCCGCTGACTGGATCGTCAAGGCGCACATTGAGCCGGTGACCAACGGCAAGGTGGTCGGCGTCGCGCATCACCGCAATCCGATTCCGGTCGACCGGCCGGTGATCGCAAAAATGACCTTCAACACGGCAGATGGCGAGCAGACGCTGCTGGCAACACGCTATCAGGACAAACTGAACTTTCACTTCACCGACGGTACCAGCGGCCACGCGAGCTATGGCTCCGGCCGCACCGTGCGCATCCCGGCGGATCACGAGGGCGAGGTGACCATTGATTTTAATTACGCGACACTGCTGCCATGTTCTTTCAGCCGGGCGTGGAACTGCCCGATTCCGCCAATGGAAAACCGCTTGCGCGTGCCGATTCCCGCTGGAGAACGCTTCGCGGTGGATCGTGATGGCGTGCCGATGCTTTAACGGGAGCCGTTTAGCGTCAGCAGCAGTTCGTCGAGGCGTTCCATGGTGGAAGTCATGCCTTCCTTCATACCCATGTCGATAACCTGTTGCATGGCTTCGGCGGACTGGTAGGAAACCACCGTGCGCACGAGCGTGTGTTTTGCGCGCTCCGAAAACGTGACGTTCCATTGCGCGCGGGGCAGGTTGGGATTCAGCGCGCCTGATGCATCGCTAAAGCCATCGAGCGCCGTGTAGCCGTCGATCGGCTGGATCGTCACATAATCCAAGCGTCCCCAGTATTCGGGACCATTGGGATCAATCATTGCGTAATGCCAATGCCCGCCCGGGCGGAAATCCATGGACTTGGTTTTCGTGGTGAAGGGCTTTGGCGCAAACCACTGGTCAAGCAGCTCTCGCTTGGTATGGCAATCCCAAACCATTTGCCTGCCGGCGGCGAATTCGCGCGCGATGGTGAGCGTGTGTTTTGCCTTATCAGCAGTAAAGTCGAATTGCAGGTCAGGTTTCATCTACTTGTCCTTGGAGATTGATTAACAGGTTGTCCAGATTTTCATAGCGGCTTTGCCACGCTGCCCGTTGTTCGTCGAACCATTTTTCGACAGCGGCCAGGTTTTCGGGCCTTAGTTTGCAGGTGCGCACACGCCCCGCCTTTTCCGAAACAATGAGGCCGCTGCTTTCAAGCACCTTGATGTGTTTCAGAAACGCCGGCAGGCCCAATTGGAACGGCTCCGCCAGCTCTTTGATCGATGCCGAACCGCTGCACAGACGGGCAATGACCGACCGCCGGGTGGGATCGGCCAGCGCGTGAAATGCCAGATCAAGCGTTGCAGAATAGTTTTCCATTTAGCAAACTATAGCACAATAGTTTTCTAATTAGCAAACTATTTTAGCCGCCTTTTCTGCAACCTATTATTTCTAAATTTATACAATAGATTCATATAGTTATATCGATGCCATGCACAGCAACTCTTCAGTCGATACCGTTGTAATGCCGCGATTCTGCATTGACTTCTCTCTTCCAGCTTAATATATTTCTAATTAGTAATATAAATAAATGGAAATATATGATCCCAGAAACCCTCAATCAGGCGTTCGCTGCGCTGGCTGACCCCACGCGCCGCGCCATCATTGCGCGGCTTGCCTCCGGCGAGGCCACTGTAAATGAACTGGCGCAACCGTTCGCGCTCACCCAACCCGCGATTTCAAAGCACCTGAAAGTGCTGGAACGCGCGGGGCTGATCTCTCGCAGCCGCGTTGCGCAAACCCGGCCTTGCCGCATTGAAGCCGCGCCGCTCAAGGCCGTTGCGAATTGGGTCGTGGCGTATCGCAACTTGTGGGAAGACAGCTTCGACAAACTCGACGCCTTTCTGCAAACAACGCAGCCCGGCACAGCAAAAGGAAACTGACATGACGGCAAACAGCGGTAAGTCGCGCGCCATGGCGTTTCAAATGACGCGCGTGTTTAACACGCCACGCGAACGGCTGTGGAAGGCCTGGAGCGAGGCAGGCCAGCTGCAACAGTGGTGGGGGCCCAGGGGGTGCACCGTCACTGTTGCCCGTCTGGAATTTACCCCCGGCGGCTTTTTCCATTACGCGATGCATTTCGACGGCGCCCCGGCGACATGGGGGCGTTTTAACTATCGCCAGATCGCCACCCTGGAGCGCATTGTCTGGCTCAATTCGTTCTCCAACGAAAACTGCGGAATCGCGCGCGCGCCTTTCAGCGATGTGTGTCCGTTCGAAATCGAAAACACCGTGACGTTCACTGAGCGCGCCGGAGCCACCACTGTGTCATTGCAGGCTGAGCCATTCGGTGAAACCGCCGCGGAACGTCAATTCTTCAACGAGCTGTGTTCTTCCGGGTCGCTGGAACAGGGCTACGCCGGCACATTCGACGAACTGGCGGACTGGCTGGCAAAGGCCTGATTCTGCCAGAAGCAGAGTGGCTGTCCGTCCGCGCGTGCCCGTTTCCCCCGGGAAACGCCACGCAGTGGTTTGTGATGGCGTGCCGATGTTCTAACAATTTACCAGTTCAGGTATACGGCACATAGGTGTTCACCAGATCGAGGGCGTCGCCGTATTCACCAAACGCATCGAGGTTGAGTTCGCTGTTCATGCTCATCGGCGCGCGGGCTTCGACCAAGCCGAGAAAATCAAACCCCGCGCCGGCATCGTAGGCGAGCACGCGCACCCGCAACGTATTCGGCCGCGACTCAAAAGTCGCGCGCATACCGGCAACAATCTTGTCGCGCGCCGCCGAGGGTAAAGCGCGGAACCGCAGCAACTGAATGCGCGCTGCACGCCCGGTTATGGCTGTGCCGGGATAAATCTGGAAACCGAACGAGCGGTAGATGCGTACCCGGCTGGTGACGCGCTTGGTCCACGGGCTGGCGTTGTCAAAGCCGACTTTCAGATACGCCGGTGAATCCAGCACGCCGGGGCTGGCAAGGTCGTACATCGCCAGATAGCGCGGCGCGCCATCGGTGCACACATAGCGCAGCGCGGTCTCGAAGCCGGGCACCGACAGCCGTTCGGGAATGTGCTCGGTGTCGTACCACGCGTTAAATTCTTCCTCCAGCGCGGGCGGCGGCTGCATTAATACCAGCAGAAATCCCTTGTCCATTTCAAATCTCCAAAACGGGCTCAATCAGAGAATAAAATTATTCAATAAAAACATATAGTTACAACACATTGGGACAACCAAGACCAAGAAACAAGGCGGACGCTCAGTTCAGAGTCACCTTCCCCGCCTTGACCACTTGCCCCCACAGGTCGGTATCGCGCCGGATCAGCGTGCTCAACTGTTCCGGCGTCGACGAGACAGCATCCACGCCGCGCTCGGCAAACATCGTTTGCACCTGCGGCTTCTTGTAGGCTTCCTGCACTGCTGCGCTCAGTCTCTTGACAACATCCGGCGGCGTGCCGGCGGGCGCCATCAACGCGCCCCACGCAGAAGTATCGTAATCGCGAATGCCGGCTTCCATCATCGTCGGAATGTTGGGCAGCCGCTTGTTGCGCGTGCCGCTGGTCACGGCAAGCGCGCGCGTCTTGCCCGCTTCGATTTGCGGCAGCGAGGTCGGCACCGAATCCATCAGCATGTCGATGTGCCCGCCCACCACATCGGCCAGCGCCGGCGCCGAGCCCTTATAGGGCACATGGCGCATTTTGGCGCCCGTGCGCATTTCCAGCAGCACCGCGAACATTTGCACCGACGAACCCACGCCCGCCGAGCCGTAGGTCAATTTGTCGGGATTGGCTTTGGCGTAGTTCACCAGTTCCCGGA